>JANQMZ010000006.1 GCA_028279805.1 archaeon
AAAAACTAAGGTTCTTATTTTTTGGATTTCAGCAGGTTTAATGTTAAGATTAAAAGGAAAGCAAATTTTGTAATTTTGGTTATTTACAAGTCTATGTGAACATTGTTATTGCTACTGCATAAAAATAAACAGTTTAGGTTTCATAAAAATGCATAGTATGTACTTGTGCAACTTTTTTAAAAATTATCAGTTTTGCTGATTTCAGACTTTTGCATTGTTGCAACATAAAAACCTTTAGCAATTCTCAGCTTTAACCGAGGAAAAGTTTTGTTTTAAAGTCATCGGCTCTCACTAAACAACATGTTGTTAGAAATGCTCAGTTAGTAGGAAGAAAATCAATTTTTGTTCTATTGCCAAACCTTGAAATTTTTTGGTTTTCTGCAAAATGACAAACCTTAATTTTCATTGGGGCTGCTGAAACTTGGTACACCCATTCTCCAAAGCCTGGCCAATAACATCCTGAAGGGACTTTCAAAATCTGTTTGTTCGTTGGGGAGATATTTAACTTGAAAGCTTTCCAACTCACACCTCCTGGGCCCTTTGCCATAGTAAAAATGATTGAGTTTGCTTTAGAAAATCGCATTTTGACAAACAAAATTTTGATTTTTGACTTAAGTGAGTTTTGTTTATGTGAAAGAAAAATGTTCAAGCTATAACATCATGTAGGGACTTTTTTATTTGGTTAAAAATTCGCAGAGCACTGGCCAAAAAACTACGATTTTTTCAGTGCTTAACTACTAACGCACTTTTGGCTCCGCCCCTTTCCCACCCCCTGTGTTCCGCTAACTTGATATGCTTACAGAGCGACCTAAAATAAATCAAAGAAGAAAACTGGCCTAAAAAGTGAATAAAACTGTGCCTGAAGTTGTGGCGAAAGTTTTCAGAAGAGTAGGCCAGCTGTCAAGTTGTTTGGCTGCTGATAAAATCTGTGGTCGCGCAAAGAAGAAAACTGGTTGAGCTGGGACTTGTTTGCTCTTGTTGTGAGCGAAAAAATAATTGCAGAAGCCTTCGGCGAGTTGGATAATTGTTCCTGTGCCCCTGGCTAGACTGAATTATTTTGTTGTGACTGTGGAGATCGTGTTGCATTTGGGCG
>JANQMZ010000005.1 GCA_028279805.1 archaeon
TACCTCTGTTGAAGTGATCCCTTTTTCTTTTTCGTATTTCCTGCTTCTATTCTTCTTTGTGGTTTGGGGGTTGAAGTTGACGAATTAGACAAATTTGTAAATGACATTCTTCTTTTGTTTTTAATATCTCCTTCGTTAACGTAAAACTGAAATTAGAAAGGTAAAGTGAAAGAAGTAAGTCACACATACTATGTATAATTCAACATCACAAGAATGAACAGAATGCTTGTAAAATCCTTAATTCCAGGAACCAATAATGTTTGACCTAAGCCTAAGCCTAAGCCTAAGCCTAAGCCTAAGCCTAGTACACTAACCATAGTTAAATAATAGCTACGACTTTTTAATTTTAAATTTCTCACTGTACAAACAATTTTTTTAAAACAGGCACAGTAAAGCGAAACAGCAAAATGTTAGGAATAAACTAAGCGTGTCTAACTTAAATAACAATGTATTCTAAAAAAAAATGTTTGGGTTTTTTGGCAGATATACCTAACAAAAAACGTTTATGAAAAAACCATTTAAAAATGAACAAGATAAAATAAAAAGTCTTCCGCTTTCTATCAATCAGCATTATAATGAAACCTTTCGCTTTCAATAGTACGATATTAAAAAAAGAAAAGAAGACAAAAAATAAAAAGATAAGGGGCAGCCCGCACACGTTTTACACTAGGAAAAATAAAAAATTATGTTGGACTTTCTGTAAATGTCATTGATCTCTGTTTTGCCTTCGCCGTGCTTTTCGCCATGCTTGCCTAAATTCGCGAGCATTTCAATTTAGGTAAGCCGCGCACACGTTAAACATTTGAAAAAATAAAAAAAATAAAAAAATTTTTTTTTTACCGCTAGAAAACCGTCAAAATAACCGCAGTTACGGCCGCACGGGGCGGAAACGGTGCGGCAATGCCGCGTACCGCGCAAATAAATTCTATATCCTGACATGTTTTCACTTGGGTCACATTTTTCTTGGGTCACATTTTATTAACTACCTTTGAAAAAAAAACGCAACGAGCGCAACAAGCGGGAAGCGTCAAGTACGGAACTAATAGACGGCAATAAAAACAGGACACGACGCCTGATAAGAAAACGACGCACGGACATCTAATAAAAATAATCATTATAATTCTTATGTTTCAATGGAAGTGAAATTCGTATTCCTACACACAAATATACAATAAAACAAACGCAATTTTACGAAATCTATTATTTCAAGTTAGAAAAAATCTCAATATTATATGTATAATC
>JANQMZ010000011.1 GCA_028279805.1 archaeon
TGTTCTCCTCCGCTTAAAGATTCTAAATCCAGAACTTCTTTTTTCGAATAACAACTAATGTTGATATCTCTAGCTTTTTCAGTTAATTGCATTCTTTGAATTTTTGTATTTAGTAATGTGAGATATTCAGAAGCCTTTATTGAAATGGTATTTAGTGCCCATGATCTTAAGCTGGTTGCCACAGAGCCATCTCTACTGAAAACATTGGAATGAATTGAATCTAACTGAACCATGTATTCTTTAACGGTTTTTAATTCAGAAATAACTTCAGTTAATTTTTTTACTTGTTCCTCATTCTTTGAAATTTTTTCTTTAATGGCACCTAATTGTTGATCAACAATGGAAAGATTATTTTGTTTTTCATTTATAGACATTCTAAGTTTAATAAATTCTTCTTCGTCAAATCCCTTGGTTTCATTTTCTAATTGACAAATATTTTCAAAAACAAGTTTTGAGTGTGAATCAATTTGCGAAATTTCTAACAGGTTACTATTTGAAAAAGAGGGAATATTTTGAATACTAGATTTTTTTTGTTCAATATTTTCTTTAATTTTTTGTAATTCTTCTTCATCGTGGATGGAATGAGCCTTTAATACTGCCTCTGAATCTCGAACTTTTTGTATTTTTTGTAAAAATTCTGACTTTTTCTCGTGGTACATTTCTAGTTCTTTTTTGTTCTCATCGATTTGTTTTTGAATTAAGGCAAGTTCATTTTTTAAATGCTCTTCTTGGAACAGTGGGTTTAACTTTTCAACTTCTGAATCACAAACAGGACATTTATTATCTTTTAACTGAAGTTTTTTTGCAAGGATTTGTTTTTCCTTTAAAGAAGCAACTTGATTGGTTAGCTCTTGAATTTTTTTTTGTGTTCCATTTACTGCCAAATCAACTTTTTCGATTTTTGATTCCAAGTCATTTTTTAAATCAAGATGTTGAAAACATCCCTCACAATCATGAATTTTACGCTCATTCTCAGAAATTTCTTTTTGAATTCCTTTTATTGCATCTTTTGCATAGTCCAAAAGTTCTTGTTTTCTTAATTTTAATTGCTTTATCTTTTCAATTTTTGGGGAATCTTGTTCAAATTTTGTACGTAAAATTCCTAATTCATTTTTCAACTTTTCATTCTGCTCTCTTAGATTTGCTTCTTGAGGTTTGGCTTCTTTTAGTTCATTTTGTTGTTTTTTCTTGTCATCTAATAAAATGTCAATATGGGTATCGTCATAGCCTGTTTTTTCTTTAATTTTTTCTCTAAATTCTTTTATTGCTTCTTTCATTGAATTTGAAGCAACATCTAACTTATCAATTCCAATAACTGCATTAAGTAATTCTTTGAATTCTTTAGGTTTGGCTTTAATTATTGAATTAAGTTCCCCTTGTTGAACAATTGAGGCAATTTTTAATTTTTCAAAATCCAAACCAATAATTTTTTCTATCTCATTGGTCATTGATTCTCCAAATTGTTTTCTCTCTCCTGCAGCAATTTCAATCGTTTTATCATCACTTTTTTCTGACAGTTTTGCTGATAAAACGCCTTTACTGTCAATTTTTCTAACAGCCTGATAGTTTTTGTCATTAATACAAAACTCTACTTTTGAAAATCCTTGAGTAGCGCCGCGTTTTATCAATCCTTTATTTGACTTTCTAGTGTGTTGCCCAAATAAAGCAAAGGTTAAAGCATCAATGATGCTAGATTTTCCTGCCCCATTTTGCCCAACAAACACGGTAACTCCATTTTCAAAATCTAATTTTGTTTCAGAATGGGATAGAAAATC
>JANQMZ010000012.1 GCA_028279805.1 archaeon
TGTGTGTTTGCAGTTTTTTTAGTGAAAATTTGCATGTCTCAACCGGCTGCTTGCTTCAGCATTTGCGCTGCCTGTGCGTGCTGTGAATATAGAGGAAAGTTGTACTACCGTATTCCCTCGGGTCCCACTTTGTGCGCCTGCCGCTCTTTAGGGAATTGAAGCAACAAATTCATCGCGTTTTTTTATTTTTTCATTGAAAATTATAAAAAATTCTTGTCGTTTTCTTTGAATTTGGTCTTTTAGTTGTGAAAGGATGATACTCGTTGGTTAATTTTATGAAAATAATCAAAGTTGTGCAATTAATTTTAATTGTTATTGGTGTATTACCAATTTTTTCTTTGAAGATCTGGAGGATCCGAGTGAAGAAACAAAAGAAGATGGCGAGAAACGAGAATTTGAACAGGGAATCTGGGCAATGATGACCAACTTTTTGGTATCGATGGTAAGGAAGAGACGAAGTTTATGGATGCTGAACTTGATGGCTGTCTCAAGGATTTGGATGACATCAAAAATCATTTCCGGTACGGTGCTGTATTATAATTCAGCAGAGAAAGATAAAAATGTCGTTGAATGAAGACGGTGACTTGACTTGAAGTGACGCATGCGCACGGAAAAGCGATGAAAAAGGTAACGATAGGCCTACTAAAATAGAAAGCAGGCATCTTATCTTTTTATTTTTACCTAAGCGAAGGTAGTAGGCTAATTTAATTTTTAAGACTCAATTTTTCTAATAGTCGACCAAAGGTGTGAAAGGTCGAAATTTAGATTTTCAAAAAAACTATATAGGAGGGTATTTTCAATCTCTTGGAATTCGGCTATGAGCTTATTTTTTTAAAAAAACGTCATTTTGCCCCCCAAATCTGGCCCCGAACATGACCCCCCGAATTTTTGGCCAAATACGGTCTCTAAATGAAAATTTTTTTTATTTTTCGAAATTTTTAACTTGTGATATGTCTTTTAGATCCAAAATTGCATGGGAAACCAGAATCCGGTGAGAAAATTGACCAATGTCTCATGGTTTTCCCAAAAAATGCCGTTTTTCGATTTTTTGGACCACCCAAAAAGGCCAGTTTTCGGGGACAAAATTTGCTCCTGCACACCACAGAAGAATTTCCGCAAAGATTCCCTTTAACTGGTGAACACCTACAGCCTTAGACTTCTCCAACGAAGCACAAAAAAATTTTCTTTAAGTGACCTAATGGCACTTTCCAGAACCAAATTCAAAGAATTCTTGATTTCGTCGCGTTTCAGTTTTTCCTCTATAATTTGGTT
>JANQMZ010000013.1 GCA_028279805.1 archaeon
AAAATTAGACATTACCGAATCAAGTCTGACCTTTACTTTCAAATTTTTTGAAGCAGTGTATGGTGCTGCAGGCATTTTAAAAAATTGGGGGTTCATTAATTTTTCAGGATCGTTTACTTGAGCAGCCCGAGCCAAAATTTCTACATCTTCAGAATTATACCCCTTTTTTTGGGCAGTGCCGGCCGCAAAAGGCTTCATAATACCCACATCAAGGCCCATCTTTCTTAGGGAAACTGCCAAACCTGCTGTAACATAGGTTTTTCCTACATCAGTATCTGTCCCAGTTACAAAAATGGATTTCACTGATTTTTCCTTTGGATTATTATGGATTTATCCGTCATCGTTTAATTATTAAGATGAAATAATCTAAAAAAACACTTGAAAGAAAAAAGTTCTGTTTGGCATCCAAATACCCAAATGAAAGAGTGGCAAACTTTTGATAAAATTTCACATGCAAAAGGAATGTGGCTTTTTGATTCCCAGGAAAATAAAATGCTTGATGCTGTAGCATCAATGTGGAGTAATGTTTGGGGGCATTCAAACCCGCAATTAATTAAAGCAATTATCAAACAAAGTAAAAAACTTCAACACTCATCAATGTTTAACCTTACAAACCCTCCTGCAGAAAAATTAGCAAAGCAACTTGTAGAAATTTCACCCAAAATGCATAAGGTATTTTTTTCAGATAATGGATCATCGGCAATGGAAATTGCATTAAAGATTGCTTTACAATATTGGCTTAATTTAGGAGAAAAACAAAAATCAAAAATTATTACACTTGAAAACGGATATCATGGCGATACTTTCGGAGCAATGTCTGTAGGATATGTGCCTCAATTTTTTGGTAAATTTAAAAAACAATTATTTTCAGTAACACAATTACCAGTTCCAATATCATATAGGATGCCAAAAGGTTTTACATTTCAAGATTATCAAAATTATTGTTTAGGTAAAATTGAAAACACGATTTCTAATGATAATAAAATTGCAGCGTTTGTTATGGAAAGTGGTGCACAGGTTGCAGGGGGAGTTAGAATATATCCAAAAGGTTTTCAAAA
>JANQMZ010000001.1 GCA_028279805.1 archaeon
CGACTTCCCCACCACCGCGAAGAACTGTCCGACCAATGACCCCCGGACCAGCTAGAAGAACCCCTCGACCAAAAAAAGAACGTCAAAAAACTACGCGACGACCCCGTAAGTTTCCCCCAAAAATTCATACTTAATTTTTTCTTTCTGCTTGTTTTGCTTGCATATATAGTACTGTAATACAGTAATTAACGTAAAAAAATCACCTGTTACCCGCCTACCTATCGATTCTGTTACTGTATTACAGTACTGCTTTTTAGTGTGCGAGGTTTTCGAATGGGGTCCCTGGTCGGGGTGCAGCGCTTCTTGTGGGTTAGGAAGTGAATATAGAACCAGAATTATTAAACCGGAAAGCTGTACAAATTTCATAAGTATCGGCGATACGAAATACTGCGAATTAAAAGCTTGCCATACTGTAAGCTTTTTTTAAAAATTTCAAATATTTTTTTAAAAAATCTTTTTTCAGCCATCCATCAAATTTTCATCCAGAAGCGCTGTTTCAACCACCTCCACAGTTTTTTTAATAAAAATTCAGGCAGCTAATGAAAGAAAAATGTGAGTTTCAAAAATTTTTAAAAAATCTTAATAAAATTTTTAAGAATTTTAAAAAATTTAGAGGGTTTGTGGAGAGAAATTTACTTTGGATCATAATCGGTGCCATTTCATCATGCTTGCTTTCGTGCGGCGCTTGCTGCGCTTATCTATGCAAAAAAGTTCTAGAAGCTATGCAACGGATTGCGATGTTAGGAGAATCACGTTTTGAAATGAATTCTGTATATATATATAAATTTTTAATTTTTAAAATATTTGAAAATTTTTTAAAAAAAGCTTACGCTATTTTTTTAGGTTAGCCAGGCCCCGTCCAGCCAGAGAAATGCTTCGGCAACATGGAGCGAACATTATTTTGATCCTTTATTAAACAGTACCAGTAACTCAAATTCTTCTATTGTTTAATTAGTAACTAATAATTTGAGTAAAAAAACCAAAATATTAAAATAGAGGAAATGGAAAGGGGAGGGGGGGGGGGGGAGAAAAAATAAAACATCTATATACGTAGCAGAGCCCGACAAAACTTTTTGCCAACTTACGCATCAGTACCAAAACCCCCACCGAAAAAACAGAGAATCTCCCATCGAAATCATGCCGTATCTTCAAAGTAAAACGGCTTGTCCATCTCCCCAACACCCCATCCAAACAGACCGAACTGCAACAGCGTTGCTTCTCTCGACACCAAACACCGACTGCGCTTGATTCCCCCCACGGTCGACACCAGACACCCACCGCGCTTGATCCCCAAAGAAATTCGAGCCCGAAGATCCGATCCTCGATATCCCGGCGAAGCATCGCAGAAAATAAAACATATAAAAAAATCTGCATAAATACTGTTTATAGAAAATGAAAACTACCGTTCGCCCCACACTTTACTCTTTAAATGGACACAATTTCACCCCCCATTTTAACCCATAATACTGTACTACACTATCAGCTTAAACTTCAAATGGGAGCAATGAATTTTAACTCCCTTTTTCACCATTTTATACCTTCCACCGCCTACACAAACAGGTTTCAGAAAAATTTCGTCAGGTGACAACCAAAAAGAAAGTTAACTTTTACTTTAACTACCAAAAAGTTACTACGTTTCTTTGGCAAACAGCCAAATTTATCACTTTCTCTATGGTTAAGGAAAAAATCACTTCTCTCCGACCACAACTTATGACTCACTTATCTAAAACCAGTTTGTGTGGGTGTTCCCACCCACGTGAAAATCAATAACACCAAAAATTATTTTTCATCAACGTGCGCATAAAGACATCCTAGACAATGTCTGTGTTAAATGAAGCGCGGTATCTCATAACCACGCACAGAACGCACAAAAACAAAAATCCTATTCTACAAACCGTAACATTTTAAATAATGAGAAGAGACGAAAATCATCAGTCTTATCCAAATCCAATATAAGAATAAAGTTGTCAAATTAACTGCACACATTATATTTTAACTAGCTAGCAAACATGGACATGAATAAGATTAAAAGATGGGGAAAAAACCACCCAGAGGTGTGCGTCGTGACCCCAACAAGTGACCCCCCACAAGATTTTTGAAAATTAATGAGATAATAAAGAAAATGGACAGTGACCCCACACAGATCCTGAGAACTCTAAAAATGTTAAAAATAAGGAAAATTCAGCATGAAATACCCAAAAATACATGAAAAAACTCCTTTTTCTATCAAAAAGTGCATATTTCTGGTGAAAAAGAGCATTTTTCCAGGAAAAGGGGCATTTTTATACGAAAAAAGACCATTTTTTGTCTAAAAAATTTTCTGGAGGAAAAGAGGGGTCACTCCAAACATTATTCTCAAACTGAATACGCATAAGACGGCCAATAAACGTTCATATTGTTACCTAACCCTCAAAAGAAATCAACATTTTCGAAAATCGCAATGTTTTTCAAATTCTAAAAAATTTTAAAAAATATCCGGAGAATATGAAAAGTGAAGGAGATTAATTACCAATAAAGATCGTCGATAAATTCAATATGACACACCGCGAAGTAATCGAGCGCGGCCCTTTTCGCTCTCATCGCATCAATATCCAAGGGGTGTTTTTTCAAACGAAGCATGGCTTTTTTCCAGGTGAGGTATTCCGGACTGCCGCTGGTTCTAATAGCAGCAGCCCGAAAATTCCACCTCAATCTTTTCTCTGGTGAAAGACTCTAAGAAAAAATACCATTTTAAAAAGAATAAACCCCAAAAAACATTTCAAAGAAACTAAGAACAACAAAGACCCCCCAAAAAAAAGTTTTTTGGAAACACACTGATACCTTCCACTGCCTGTACAATTTCCTTCGAATTTTTGGAATCTTGGTTTTATCCGAAAGAAAAACATATCTGTAGGTCCCGGAGTACGCATAAAATCCATTCAGGTACGGCATAATTCCGATGAAGCAAAAATAGAGATTTTTTTGAGAAAAATTACTGTTAAATTTTTTTGAAAACAGAAAAATATAAAAAAAGTTTTTCAAAATGGAAAGAAAAATTTCTATGGAAAGAATGACAAAAAATAAAAATATCTACCCTACCTATATATATAGACCAACCAAAAATTCCGACCTCGAATTCCTATTGGTCCAATTTTCCTCCTAACCAATACATGTGTGTCCCAAAAAAACGTCAAATGACCCCAACATTTTTGCAAGATTTTGGCAATAAAACCCAAGCCGAAAAACCTGCCGAACCGAAGCCGAATTCCTCTGATAAGATAAATTCAGCTTCGGTTTTACAGGTTTTCGACTTGGGTGTTGTTGCCCAATTTTTGTAAAAAAAAGCTCGACTTAGAACAAAAAACTAAAATAATTAATGACCCTCTCAAAAATAATCAGGTTTTTAAGAATCTCCGGTAAATTAGACCAATTTTCCCACACCCAGATCGCACGGAAAGATTATCTGCAGCTCTTTATTTTTGCCTCTGGACCCGAAATTTTTTCACAAAAAGATACTGCAAAAAAAGTTTCAAAATGTTTCAAAAAGTATACGCGCGCACGTTCATCCCATTTAAAACTACATAAAAAAACATTTGGGGTTTAGACTATTCAAAATTAGCATTTTTTAAAAATTTTAAAAAAAGAGCAAAGAAAGTTAAAAAACCTAAGCAATAATCAAAAAATAGACTCCGTAAAAAGGTTTAAAATTTTCTGTCCATAAATAATGTCATCAACCAAAAAACGTACAAAAAATGTC
Source organism: archaeon (assembly GCA_028279805.1). GTDB lineage: Archaea > Iainarchaeota > Iainarchaeia > Iainarchaeales > JANQMZ01 > JANQMZ01. The sequence goes on from JANQMZ010000001.1 coordinate 3,737, forward strand.
AAAAAGAGTCAAAATTTTAACAAAAACATGAGCATTCTATCTCAAACAACAAAATAAACTCAAAGAAAAAGGAAAAAGAGTGGTGATAGAAAATCAGGGGGCAAACAGTTAAAGTAGCACCCCCTACCCCCCCCTCGCCCGGATATAAAAGTCTCTCGCCCAACAAAAAAATTCCACTGAGCCTTTTTTCACGACAACCATACATAAATGTAAACAGGTACGATAGATGCACAGCAAATAAAACACCCTAGAAAAAGCAGATAGGCTCAAACACGCGTGAATCTACGCGTGTTGAACTGTTTTTTAGTCATTATCCCAAGCAGTGACTGCCATTTTAGGGGGTTACTATGTCCTTGTGTCCCTACGATCACGCACAGTCTACGAACGGGTTTCTCACCACTGGAATGGCGGGGTAGGGCCGGCCGTTGGTTTGGGTGGTCCCGCCGATGGAAAGCCCTACCACGCACCACGATCCAACTCCTCGATACACTCCTCGCACCCTCCTCGTCCTTCCGATGACTAAAATACAGCTCAACACGCACAGATGCACGCGTGTTCGAGCGTACATACTTCCTCTAGCTTTTTTTAATTCACATAATTCGCATTTTATTCAGTACATGCATAATGCATAATGTACATCAAGTACATGCATAATGCAAAATTAAAATTACCATCCTTTTTTTGTTGCTTTTTTGCTTTTTTTGAACCAGACCTTAAAAAATATTCACGCTTACCAAAAAATACGCTACCAACTTTAAACATATTAAAAATTGCTTAAAAAATAAATGAAAATAAAACTTAGCCTAATCTAGCCTCCGAGCGATCCCGACACTGCTAACCCTTCCACTGAAACCCCCAATTTCAGACCCAAGGACCCACGAGCTTCGGATCTTCGAATTTCGGATCTTCAGACTCGAATCTTCGGAAAAACTTCGGAAAATCAGCAACAACTAAAGCAAAAAAGAATAAAAACATCAAAAACAACATTTAAAAATAAAATTTTAGAACTAATAGAAGGCGCACAATTAACTACGACAAAGTGAAATACGAGAATAAAGATTCGAGACGACATACCCTCCAAAAAATGAAATCCCAAACCCCAAAATTCTTTTAAACCCCAAAAAATAAAAATAACTCTTCAGGACCCCTTTCATAAACAAACCGTTCTAAAAATCAACCAAAAATCAAATCTCGACATCCATTTAACTTACCCCAAAAAACCACACCCCCATCCTCCGCGCGGTGATGATCACTCCATGGAGAAGCTTGTTCAACTCTTCGTCGTTTCCGAATTAAAATCGATTCTTCGGATCATTCTTCGAACGATTCCAAAAAGAAACTAAAAAAAGAAAAACATTAGGCTAAAAAATCTTTGTCAAATTTTGGTCACTTTTCTTTCCCCAAAAAAACCAAAATTTGACAAAGACCCAAAAAACTAATAATAAAATAAACAAAACACATAAAATTTAACTTAAAATATTTTTATAATAATAATTAAAAAGTTTTCTTAAAGTTTTAGTCAAATTTTATGTGTTTTGACCCTATCCTATGGGACCTACTCAAGAAAAAAGTCTACCCCCAACCGCAATTCCGAACATCGTACCAAAATTTGTTGAAACACCCCAACGAGAAATATTTAACGACGCCATATTGGAAAACTATACGTAGCAGCGGATACAGAGTGTATAGGTTTTGTAGCTCTTTTCGCGGGGAGCGTTGATGATGTTTTTGTGCTCCTTAAGTATGAAAAAAGTGGTGGAGCTTGCGCAGAAACACCAAGGCTACTACTTAAACTGCCTACCACAGTGAGAAAACAACTATGGAATTAAATTTCAAAGCTTTCACAAAATAAATACCAGTTTTCTGTGAATTAAAAATAATGCTGAATATCTATTCTGCAAAGCTTTTGAAGTTCTTACAAGAAAGTAATGAAACCCTAAAAGCTGGCATGTTTACATTTGCCCCATATGTAATGGAATGTTGGGAAAATACAGAATATGAATGCGATAGCCCAGGTCTTTCTGTTGAACTTTTGAATGAACTTTGCAATTTCCTCTCCATCAAGTGTCAACTTGTGGCAGTTAACCATAGCATGTTTGGTGACAATCTGTCAGGACAGTGGAGAGGCATCATGAGACAGGTAAATAAACAAAAACTAAAAATTTATCTTGCCAATATGGTGAAGCAACACAAAATTTTCAGGTTATAGTCCAAGAGTTCAACATATCGGTGCCCA
>JANQMZ010000003.1 GCA_028279805.1 archaeon
ACGAGACTTACGATACCCTTATATTGGTGAGTGTTTTAGTAATTGGTCTGAAATTTGGCTAGCGTTATAGCGTAAAATAATTTTGTTTTAGCTGAGTTGGTGTTCACGTTTTACGGCAGGTCGTTGCAGAGAAAACTTGATTTTAAGGTGAAGATAAAAATTTAGGATTCAGTTCAATGAATGAATTTGAAATTTTTTCGTGTTTGTTTTTAGTTGCCGTACAGAGCCAATGAAAGAGATGTGGAGCACTTTTTCGAGGTTATGGTCGAATTACAGAAGTTGTAATCAAAAATGGATATTGTTTCATCGAAGTCGCCGACTATCGAGACGCAGATGATGCAGCTCACGATTTAAACGGCAGAGATTTGTTAGGACAGGAGACAGGTTCGGTCCGAAAGTGTTACAGTAGGGGCGGAAGAAACCGTGGTCGACCGGGAGGGCATTAATTCGAGTGGCGAAACTGACGATTTGCAAACCAAGAGCGCCGATTCGCTGCTTTTGGGTCTGAGAACATTGAACGAGGCAGATTTATTCGACTCGAATGCAAATCATGCAGCGACGAGCACAGAAGAAGAAGATGAACTTTCAGAAATCGAACGGAGGAAAAATGAAAATGCTAACAAAAGAGGTTCGATTCGATTTTTTAAATTATTTTTCTATTGACATTTTGTGAAGATGTTTAAGAGTCAATTTTTTTAATACTCGACCTTAGCACTATAGAGGGTGTGAAAGGTCAAATTTTTAGATTTTGAAAAAACTACATAGTCGGGTATTTTCGACCATGGCGAATTCGGCTATAAAGTTAGTTTTTTGAAAAAGCCTCATTTTGCCCCTGAAATCTGGCCCCGAACATGACCCCCCAAGTTTTGGCGCAAAAACGGTCTCTAAATGAAAAATTTTTTTATTTTTCGAAATTATTGACTTGTGATATGTCTTTTAGATCCAAAATTGCATGGGAAGACCAAATCCGGTGAGAAAATTGACCAATGTCTCACGGTTTTCCCATAAAATGCCATTTTTCGATTTTTTGGACCCCCCTAAAAAGGCCAGGTTTTGGGGACAAAATTTGCTCCTGCTCACCACAGAAGCAATTTGGACAAAAATCCTTTTAACTGAAAATCACCCATCCTTAGGCCTATCCAACAAGATAAAAAAAATTTTTCTAATCCTGGTCCGATGGCACTTTCACACAAAAAATAGGATTTCACAGGGATTTCACACAAAAAACGGTCAAAATTAATGATCCAATA
>JANQMZ010000014.1 GCA_028279805.1 archaeon
ATACTTATAGTATTAGAAAAGACACTTTCATCAGAAAAAGATGATTGCCAAAAAGTGATGGGGCTTTCCATGACAACCTAATAATTTTCAAGAAAAAAATGCAAAAGTTAAAAAATGCAATAGAGACAAACAATATGCTTCTAACGTAAAAAAACTCTTCACAGTTAGACAGAACACATTGTTCAGAATGATATTTTGCAGAAAAATTACTCGAAATAAGCTTATTTCGAAAGAAAATGGACTTTTACCATAAATGCTGTTGAGGCCAAACAAAAAAACTGTGCAGTTTTGGGTCTCGAAGTGAAAAACGCACATTACGAAAGAAAGATGAAAATCTGTCTACTACGGTAGCAGAAACTACGCAAATTTTACGTTCGAACGCCTGTCGCTTGTCAAATCAATCGTGACAATAAGACGCAAAAAGAAGCATCCAAAGTGATGTTAAGCTGCATCAGCTCAACAACGAAGTGTTATCGATAAATTTAAAAAAATATTCAGGTTGGTAGGTATCTATGTGACGACAGAACATGATTTATAAGTAGGTATAGAGTAGAAATTCAGATTTCAAATGAAGATGACACGCGGACTGGTCAACGTTATAAAAAGTTAGGTAGCTGGTAGGAAAGCTACATTCACCTAATTTCTAAATCCGGACCAGCACGAGTGTCATTCTACTACAGCGTAAGAAACAGACCAAAATAGGTACACCGGTCGAAGTCGTTAGTAGGCTTGACCTTTAGCCTAATAATATAATTTTTTATAAAAAAACAGCCTAACTTAAAATTTTTTTTTGTTTACGATAGCTAATGATCTGCTGATTTTTTTAAGCAAAATAATAAGCAACATCGATCACCAAAAACCTACCAAAACATCTTCGGAATCGCCAATCCGGAACAGCAACTTTTTTCTTTTTTTTGAGCGGACAACTCATCCGGCGCGGGCGTGGGTGTGGAATCACTAAACTATTTCTATTTGACGATCAAGTTGTTTGCTTAATAAAATAATAAAAAAATTGGAAAAACCGAAAAACAACAAATTTTGCGCACATTGTGTGTGCGCAGATTGTTAACAAACGCCAGCGCACTATTGCTACGCCCAGTAAATAATAT
>JANQMZ010000007.1 GCA_028279805.1 archaeon
AGAGGAGTTTGTTGCTTCTGAAAGTGGAGAATTTGAATTATACTGCAGGCCTCACAGAGGCGTGGGAATGATCGGAACATTCACAGTAAATTAAAGGATTAATTAACTTTAATCCTCTTTTTTTTTATTTTTTTTTAAAAAAATCTTTTTTTAAAACGTTGTTTGTTTTGTTTTATTGTGTTGGTTGATGGATCTAAGTGTTGATTTTTTAGGAAAAAAATTCAAAAATCCTTTTGTTTTGGCTTCAGGTGTTCCCGGCTCAGGAAATGACAAACTTGTAATTTTTGAAAAAGCTGGTGCGGGCGGAATTACAATAAAAAGTGTTTCTCCCAAGGAAAGAATACAAAACCCTCCTGCAATTATTTCAAGGTTTGACGCGGGTTTAATTAATGCTGTTGGTTTGCCCTGCCCTCCTCTTGAAAAAAGTTTTGAACATGTTTCTTTTTTAAAAAAATCTGTTAAAATTCCTGTAATTGCAAGCGTTGTGGGAATAAATGTTAAGGAATTTGTTGAAGCTGCTTTAAAAATGGAGGAAACAAAAGCTGATTTGATTGAATTGGACATGTCCTGCCCCCATGTTAAAGAATCAATGGGTGTGCCTTTTGCCATGTCTGCTTCACGAGCAGAAAAACTTGTTAAAGCCGTTAAAAAAGAAATTTCAATTCCTTTTTCTGCAAAATTATCCCCGAATGCTCCTGACATTCTTGAAATTGCAAAAGCCTGTGAAAAAGCCGGAGCTGATGCTTTAACCGCTGTTAATTCTCTTGGCCCGGGAATGATTATTAATACAAAAACAGCCAAACCTGTTTTGTCAAACAAATATGGAGGAGTAACAGGACCTGCTTTAAGACCTGTTGCTGTTCGATGTGTTCATCAAATTTTTGAAAAAGTCAAAATTCCGATTATTGGCACAGGCGGAATAACTTATGGAAAAGATGCAGTTGAAATGCTAATGGCGGGAGCTACATTGCTTGGCGTTGGCACAGCAGTTTATACTCGTGGAAACAATGTTTTTGAAAAACTTGAAAAAGAATTGATTGAAGAAATGAAAATGTTAAAATTTGAAAATGTTGCCAAAATAACCGGTTTTGCGCACAAACAATAACTTTTTTTATTCTGAAAACATTTTCATTTTATGAAATATTATTATTCTGAACGCTGGACCGAAAAAGCAAGGGAAATTGCATTGGCTTTAGGTTTTTCTCATGTTAAAGCTGACAGAATTTCTGTTATTGTAAGCCAGGGTTCAAAGAGCAGGCATACTATTGCAAGAATTCATTCAATTGGAAAAGCAATGATGCTGGGAATGAATCAAAAATATTCTTTTTATACAATTGAATTAATTGAAAAACAATTTTTGAAAGAAAGCCCTGAAGAAAAAATTAAAACAATTATTCATGAATTAATGCATATTCCAAAAACATTTGGCGGTGGATTCAGGGGGCATAAAGGGCATATTACTGAAAAAAGCGTCAATGCTTTGTATAACAAATATGTGAATTACAAGAAAACAACAAAGTTAAATGATTAATGCTTTTTTATTGATAAAATGATTTCACACAAAATGGATTACAGGGTTCCATACGGGGATACTGATGCGCAAGGCGTTGTATATTATGGAACTTATTACAGGTTTTTTGAAATTGCAAGAAACGAGTTTTTTCGTTCATTGGGACTTGAAATGGGTGACTTGGCAAAAAACAATGTTCATCATCTTGTACGGAATTTAAATGCGGACTATTTTGCTCCTGCGCATTTTGATGATTTGCTGGAGATAGAAACAAAATTATTGGAAAAAAGAAATTCAAGTTTTAAATTAGGGTTTGAAGTTAAAAATAAAAAAACTGAAAAACTTTTGAATAAAGCTGAAATTGTTTATGTTTTTATTGATAAAAATTTTAAAAAAGCACCAATTCCTGATAAAATTAACAAAGTGTTAAGTGAATAAATTTGAATGAAAAAGAAATTGCAGAATTATTAAATTCAAATCCTGTAATTGCTGTAATAGGCGCATCAAAAAATCTTGAAAAAGATTCCCACAAAGTTTTTCGCTATTTGCTGGAAAACGGTTTTAAGACAATTCCTGTTAATCCGACTGCACAAGAAATTTTGAATCAAAAATGTTATCCTTCTTTGTCGGATATTCCTTTCAAAATTGACATTGTTGATGTTTTTCGGCCAAGTGAGGAAGCAGTTGAATTTACAAAACAGGCAATTGAAAAAAAAGCAAAAGTTGTCTGGCTCCAATTAGGTATTGAAAATCAGGAAGCAAAAGCTTTGGCTGAATCAAATGGTTTAAAATTTGTTCAAAATAAATGCATTAAAATCGAGCACTTAAAAATCAATAATAATGCTTAAATATATCAATTTCCCTTTCTTTTCATGCAAAATCAAAAACATCGTTCCGGAAGACAAAAGCGTACTTTTGGACAGAAAGCAGCTGATGCTATTGCTGCTGCCGGTGGCAGCTGGGCTTTTATTTTTGTTTTTTTTATTGTTATTTTTGTCTGGATGGGTTTAAACACAACTTATCTGTTGTTCGGAGAGTTTGACCCCTATCCTTTTATTTTGCTGAATTTAATGCTTTCATTGTTAGCGGCAATTCAGGCACCAATTATTTTAATGAGCCAGAATCGTGCAGCTGAGCGTGATCGGGTGCAAATGGAAAGAGACCATTATATTAACAGAAAAGCCGAGCGTGAAATTAAATCAATGCAGATTGATATTCTGGAAATGAAGGGAATGCTTTCAAAAAACCCTGAAACTAAAGAAATTAAAAAATTAACAACTGAAGTTAAATCCTTAAAACACGAACTTGAAAAATATGAAAACAAATGACAAAATTGTCATGCATTACTTTTTAAGTTTTTGGCTAATTCTAATTTATTGAAAGGAGTTGATATTATGGAACATAAATTAGAACCATTATCATATGGTTATGATGCATTAGAACCTTTTATTGATGCACAAACAATGGAAATTCATCATTCAAAACATCATCAGGCTTACATTAACAAATTAAATGCAGCGTTGGAAGGACATGATGACTTAAAAGAAAAAACAGCTGAAGAATTAATTTCAGATTTAAACAGCATTCCGGAAGAAATTCGTGGTGCTGTCAGAAACCATGGGGGAGGGCATGCAAACCATTCCTTGTTTTGGAAAATTTTAAAAAAAGACACTTCATTGGAAGGAAACATTGCTGATGCAATTAATTCTTCTTTCGGTTCTTTTGACAAATTCAAGGAAAGCTTTTCAAATGCAGCAAACACTTTGTTCGGAAGCGGCTGGGCCTGGCTTGTTTCAAATGCCGGAAAACTTGAAATAATGCACACTCACAATCAGGACAGTCCTTTAAGCCAGGGCAAAACACCTTTGCTTGGATTGGATGTATGGGAACATTCTTATTATTTAAAATACCAGAACAAAAGGCCGGACTATGTTGAAGCATTTTTTAATGTAATTAACTGGAACCAGGTTAATGAAAATTTTGAAAATGCAAACAAATAATTTTTATGAAACAATTATTGCAAGAAATTCAAACTGTCAAAAACAATCCGGAAATTAAAAAAACAATTAGTTCCAGATTAAAAGAATTTGAAGAATTCGGAAAAAATGATGACAAAGTATTTTCCGAATTATGTTTCTGCATTACAACAGCAAATTTTGATGCTGAAAGAAGCATTAAAATTCAGAACGAAATAGGAAAAGGCTTTGAATCCTTAACAGAAAAACAATTAGCCAAAAAACTCAAAGAATTAGGTTACAGATTTCCCAATATTAGAGCCAAATTTATTGTTGAATCACGCAAACACAAACCCGTTCTGCCTCAAATTCTGTCAAATGGCAAAACTGATGCTGAGTTAAGAGAATGGTTTGTTGCAAATGTAAAAGGTTTTAGTTATAAGGAAGCAAGCCATTTTTTACGAAACATTGGTTTTAAGGATTTGGCAATAATTGATTTTCACATTGTTGATGTCTTGGCAAAACATAATTTGATTGAAAAGCCCAAAACAATGAATAAAGCAAAATATTTTGAAATTGAATCATTGTTGAAAGAAATTGGCAAAAAAACTGACATGAATATGGCTGAATTAGACTTATACCTTTGGTATTTGGAAACTGGAAAAATTTTAAAATAAAGAGGAGGTGATTTAATGGATCCGGTTGTACATTTTGAAATTCCGTTTGAAAAAATTGAACGTGCAAAAGAATTTTATGAAAAAACTTTTGGCTGGCAGATAAACAATGTTCCTGAAATGAATTATAATCTGATTACAACAGCTGAAACGGATGAAAATCAGATGATTAAAAAACCAGGAGCAATTAACGGCGGAATGACAGAAAAAAATGAAATCAACAAAAATGTTTTAATCACAATCAAAGTTTCATCAATTGATGATTACCTGAAAACAATTCCTGAAAATGGCGGCAAAATTTTAATGGAAAAACAAACAGTAGGAGATATGGGTTTTACTGCTTATTTTGAGGACACTGAAGCAAATATTGTTGGTTTGTGGCAAGACAAATAGTTGGAATAAATATGGAAAAACATTTAACAATGAAAAAACCAACTTTTTAACATGAGTGGTGCCTGGATAATCGGAGGAATTGTTGCTTTAGCCATAATTGCTTTAGTCTTTTTTCCCCCTCCGGTCAGCCAAGAACCCCGTGAATCAGATCTTCCCCCGGATTCTGTGGATTCATTTTCAGGGGATTCCTCTTCTGAATCCCCTCCCCCCGATTTAAAAGAAGAAAATTCTGATCTGGATATTAAAATTCATGAACAGGAACTGGGTTTTGCCCATCTTGGATTAAAAACAAATACTGCAATCAAAGACATTCCGCTTAACCAGCTTTTGTCAGGAGGTCCGGGTAAAGACGGAATTCCTGCAGTAAGAAAACCAAAATTTTTGCCTTTGTCAGAAAAACCTGATTCTGTTAAACTTGATACGCTTGGATTGGTTGTCGGAAAAAATCCTGTAAAGTTTTATCCTTACAACATTTTAGTATGGCATGAAATTGTTGATGATACTGTTGACGGTATTCCAGTTGCAGTAACATTTTGCCCATTATGCGGTTCAGGCATAGTTTTTGAAAGAACTGTTAACAATCAGGAATTAGAATTTGGCGTTTCAGGATTATTGCATGAATCAAACCTGGTAATGTATGATGATAAAACAGAATCATTATGGTCACAGGCATCAGGAAAAGCAATTGTAGGAGATTTTACAGGAACACAGTTAAAGCTGTTTCCTTCAAGTTTAATCACTTTTGAACAGTTTTCTCAAAATCATTCAGACGGGCTTGTTTTATCGGATGAAACCGGGCATTTTAGAAACTATGAATTTTATCCTTACGGGTCTTATGAAAGAAATGCTTCCATTTATTTTCCGATAAGCGATTTTGATAACAGTTTGCCTGCAAAAGAAATTGTTTTTGCAATTCCTTTGGAAAATGCTGTTGCATTGTTTCCCTTTGAAAAACTAAAAACACAAAAACAAGCTTCACTTGAGGCAGACGGAAAACAAATAGAACTAACATTAAACAACGGTGAAATAACTACATTGGTTGACGGAGAAGAAAAACCCGGTTATTATTCAATGTATTTTTCTGTTGCTGTTTCAAATGATAACCTGGTAATCTGGGACTTATAAGGATTCAATTACATTTTTTAAAATTCTGACAGTTTTTTCAAATTCTTTTTTGCTTAAATGTTCTTTATCCGTATGGTCAAGTTTTGAATCTCCGCAGCCATAAGTTACTATTGGGCATGGCCATTTTTTTGCCAGAATATTCATATCACTCGTTCCGGTTTTTATTTTAAAACCTGGCTTTCCTTTTTCTTTTCTAATTGATTTCAAAAAAGATCTTACTAACAGATTGTTTTTTTCAACTTTTATTGCTTCAAGTTCCTGTAAAAAAATAATTTTTGCTTTTCCCGCTTTTTGTTTAATAATTTTTTTCATTTTTTTAAAATTAAACCCTAACGGAACACGTAAAACAATTTTTGCTTCCGCTTTTTGGTCATCCGCTTCTATTTTTCTTAACTCAAAACCTGTTTCACTAAAACCGTTTCCCGAATCAGGAATTTCTTTTTTTAAATCATTAACAAACTGAATCAAATCATTTGCAGCTGAATTTCCTGAAGAAAAATGTTCTCTTTTTCTTTTCAAAGAATAAGAAAAATTTAACACGCCTTTATATCCGACAGTAACTGAATTCCATCCGCTTGGCTCTCCAACAATGCAATAATTTGGTTTAAAAGATTTTGACAAAAACCATGCTCCTTTGCTTGTGGGACATTCTTCTTCAACGGTTCCGACAACAGCAACCGTTTTATCAGTTTCAGAAATTGTAGCGGCTTCAATCATTGCAGCCAGCGTCCCTTTTGTATCAACAACGCCCCTGCCCCATAAAACCCCTTTTTTCATTTTAACAGGCAATTTTCCGGGAACAGTGTCCATATGTGCTTCTAACACTATTTCAGGTTTTCCTTTGCCTTTGATTCCAACTGCGTTCCCTACTTTATCCAGATATGCCTTAAAACCACGTTTTTTTAGCTCTTTAACTAAAAATTTTGCAAGTTTTTGCTCTTCATATGACGGAGAATAAATTTGCACCATTTTTTTTAAAAGATTCATTTTAACACTTTTTCAAGCTTTTCAACAGCTTCATCTATCTGTTTTTCTGTTATAATCAACGGAGGCAAAAATCTTATCACCGTTTTTCCCGACGGAATGACAAGAATTCCTTTTTCCATTAACGCACTTATGTAAGGGCCTGCTCTCTCTTTTAATTCAACCGCAACCATTAAACCTTTGCCTCTTACCTGCCTTATTTTTGAAGAATTTATTTGTTTTAATTTTTTTAAAAAATATTCTCCTTTTTTTTGAGCCTGTTCCGGAAGGTTTTTTTCCAGCATAAATTCTACTGCGGCCAGTGCTGCTGCAGAACCTAAAGGGTTTCCTCCGAAAGTTGAAGAATGGCTTTTTTTTGGAACTTTGCCTGTGATTTTTTCAGTTGTGATGGTTGCCCCTATAGGATAACCTCCGCCTAAAGATTTTGAAACACAAACAATGTCCGGTTCAATTCCATAATGTTCAAATCCGAACATTTTTCCCGTTCTTCCAAAACCGGTTTGAATTTCATCAACAATTAACAAAATGTTTTTTTCCCTGCATATTTTTTGAACATTTTTTAAATAATTTTCATCAGGCAAAATAAAACCTGCTTCGCCCTGAATAGGCTCAACAATAAAAGCAGCTGTATCATCATTAATGGTTTCCTTTAGTTTTTCAATATTGTTAAAAGGCACATGGGTAAATTCAGGCACCAACGGCTTGAAAGCTTCTCTGTAATCAGGATTGTGTGTTGCGCTTACAGAACCAAAAGTTCTTCCGTGAAACGCGCGCATGCATGCAATAATTTTTTTTTTACCTGTTGCAGCTCTTGCAAATTTTAAAGCAGCTTCAACTGATTCCGCACCGGAATTGCATAAATAAACTTTGTTTAATTTTTCTGAAAATAATGAGGCAAGCTTTTTCATCAGTTTTGCTCTTACAGAATTATAAAAATTTGAATAAACATGAATTAATTCCGGTGCCTGTGATTCAATTGCTTTTACAACATTGTCATTGCAATGCCCTACATTTGCAGTTCCATAACTTGCCCCGAAATCCAGGTATTTTTTGCCCTCGGAATCCCAAAGCAAAGCACCTTTTCCTTTGACTATCGAAACAGGCCTTTTTTTTATAATGCCCGGGTCATAAAAATCTTCAGTCTGAATATCATTCATTCAAAAACACTGTCCCCTGCCCGTTTAAAGCGCTTTTAATTGGATTTTCAATATTTGCTGAACCTATTACCACTTTTTGAACGCCTTTTTCAAAAGCATTTTTTGCAGCCAAAACCTTTTTTTTCATTCTTCCTTTTGCTGAATCCAAAGCAGAATCAATGTTTTTAGAAGAAATTTTTTTAATCAAAGAATTTTCATTATCAATGTTTTCCAGCAAACCTGAAACATTTGACAACAAAAGCAATGCATCCGCTTTTAATTCAACAGCCAATACCGCTGCAGAAAAATCTCCGTCAACATTTACAGCTTTATTGTCAAAGCTGATTGCCGGAGGAGTCAGAACAGGAACAAAATTGTTGTCAAGCAACAATTTAATCAGTTGAGCATTAACTTTTTCTGTTCTGCCGCTTAAATCATTTTTAACCAGTTTAATTTTTTCATTTTCTTTTATTCTTATTGCGGAATTTCTTTTTGCTTCAAAAATTCTCCCGTCAATTCCTGACAAACCAACAGCATTAATTCCTTTTGCCTGTAACATTTCAACAATTTTTTTATTCATTTTGCCGCAGTAAGCCATTTCAAATAATTCTAAAACTTTTTCATCAGTTTTTCTGCTTTCAAAACCTGATTCCAAGTTATAGGTTTCTAAAGGAATTCCTAATTTTTGCTGCAATTCGTTTAATTCATCTGATGCTCCGTGAACCAGAACAATTTTTTCATTTAAATGGATAAGTTCTTTAACAATATTGTCAAGATTTATTCCTTTGCTGCCTCCAATCTTAACAACCAACATTTTTTTCACCGTTAAACAGGATGCAAACCCAAATCATTTAAGCCCAATGATTCTTCAAATCCCATCATTAAATTCATGCTTTGAATTCCCTGCCCTGCACTTCCCCTGCACAAATTGTCAATTGCTGTAAAAACAATTACTCTGCCGGAACGGGGATCAATTGTAAAACCAATATCAACAAAATTTGTTCCTGCAACAATTTTTGGTTCAGGCAGTCTGTAAACTCCTTCCCTGTCCTTAACAATTCTTACAAATTGTTCATCTGAATAAGCTTCCCTGAATTTTTGCCACACATCTTTTTCCGATAATTTTTCTTTTAAAGTCAGATGCGTTGTTCCAAGAATTCCCCGCACCATTTGAATTGCATGCGCAGTAACATCAACTTTTATTCCTGTTTCCTGTTCTGCTTCAGCCGAATGCCTGTGTAAAAAAGGGCTGTATGGACGAACAGCATTTGTTCTTTCAGGATGATGGGATGCCATTGAAAAAGCAGCTCCTGAAGCACTTGAACCAACCTTTAAGTCAATTATTGCTTTTTCAGTGAATTCTCGTAAAGGCCATAATGAAAAAATCATTGTAGTTGCACCACAGCCCGGTCCGGCAACCAAAGAAGCTTTTTTGATTTCTTCCCTGTGTAATTCGGGAATTCCGTAAACTGATTCTTTTAACAATTCTGGATTGGCATGTTCAAATTTATACCATTTTTTGTAATCATCAGCATTGTTTAACCTGTAGTCAGCACTCAAATCAACAATTTTTTTCGCCAATTTTTGATATTGGGGCAATTCTTTGTTCATTATTCCGTGTGGTGTTGCCAAAAACAAAAAATCTGTTTCACTTAATTCTGATTTGTCAACAAATACTCCTTCAAATCTTTTTCTTAAATTCGGGTGAATCATTGAAACTCTTTTGCCCTGGTTTTGCTGGCAGGTTAACTGATTAATTTCAACATTTGGATGATTCAATAATAATCTTAATAGTTCTCCTCCGGCATAACCGGAAGCACCAACAATTGAAACTTTTATTTTTTCCACAACATTCACCTTTTTGCCTGTGCAATTGCATATTCAACAATTTTTTCAGGAATATTAACGCCGGTAGCCACAATGCTGTTTCTGAATTCCATTGTATAATTAACTTCGTTAACCATTAACCCTTTGCCGGATTCAAACAGGTCTACAGCTAAAACTCCTCCGCCCACAGCCTCAGATGCTTTTAATGATAATTCTTTTATTTCATCGGTTATCGGACAATTTTCAGTTTTTGCCCCTCTTGCAGTGTTTGTAATCCAGTGTTTTGAATTCCTGTAAATTCCGCATATGACTTCATCTCCTACAACAAATGTCCTGATGTCCCTTTCAGGTTTTTCAATGTATTCCTGAATGTAAATAATTGAATGATAGTAGCTGCCTAATTTTGTTTTATGTTCTAATACTGCTTCAGCTGCATCCCTGTCATTAATTTTTGACATTAACCTGCCCCACGAACCCGTGTCCGGTTTTAAAACGCAGGGATAACCCATGTCCTCTATGGCTTTTAATGCTGATTCGTCTTCAAAAGCCATTTTGACTTTTGGTGTTGGCACATTGTTTTTAATTAAAGCCTGGCTTGTTAAAAATTTTGAACCGCACGTATGCGCAACATTGTAAGAATTAATGCAGTTTATTCCCGAATCTTCTAAAATTTTTAAAACGTATAATGCTCGTGCATGGCTTAAGCATCGTTCCAACGCTGTATTAAAATCAAATTTTGAATCCTGCAAATCAAAAATGTCTTCGCGAACATTTATTTTTTCAATTTTTACATTTTTTTTTGCAAATTCTTCCAGAAGCATTTTTTCTTCTGGTCTGACGACAGCGTAAATAAAACCTAAACTCATAAGGAAAACCGGGGAAAAATTTTGATTTTTTTAAAAGCTAATTATTCGCCCCAGTCTTCCTGTTCCTCAGGGGCTTTTTTAACTTTTAAAGGTTTAACGCTTGTTACCTCTAACTCTGCACCGCATTCATTGCATTGAACTAATTCGTTTTCTTCAACATTTTCCAGAGTCAAAGAAGCTCCGCATTCAGTACATTCAGCCATAAGCGTTCACCAAATTCAAATAATGAAACTATTTTTTCCCTCAGAACCTATTTAAAACTATCGAAAAACGTATCAAAAACCCTTTAAATACAATTTAATTAATTTTAGTTTGGTGTTTTTTTGATGAATTTTAAAGGAGCAATTTTATCAGGAACATTGTCAAGATCCCCTGAAACAATTAAAATTCACAGGCTTTTAAGGGACGGGCATGCAAAAAAAACAGATTTTGAAAAAGCTGTTGAAAAAGATTCAAATCAGATAATTCAGGCTCAAAAAAATTTTGCATTTGTTTCAGGAGGCCAGTTAAACTGGCTTGACCTGTTAAGGCCTATTGCTTCAAATTTTAAGGGGTTTGCAAAAGGAAAATCTGAAAAAGAAGATTCGGTGGGACCTGTAACCAGGTGGTTCAGGACAAACACTTTTTACAGAAAACCAACAATTGTTGAAAAAATTTCATCAAACGGAAAAGAATTATCACAAAATTTGCCAAAAATTGAAAACAATAACGGAATTTTGTTTTTATTAGGGCCTTATTCTTTTTCAAAACTTGTTCAGAATTCTTTTTATGAAAATGAAAAAGAACTAATTTTAGATTATGCAAAAGCAATAAACCAAAACATTTCAGATTTAAAACAAAAAGGTTATGGTGCAATATTTTTTTCAGAGCCCTCTATAGGATTTGATTTTTCAAAAAAAGAACTGAAAAAAGAAATGTTTTTTGAAGAATTTGCTTCAAACATTAAAGAAATTTTAAAAGGAATAAATTTTCCGTTAACAGACGCTTCAAATTTTTTTCCCTTAATTGAAGAAACAGATTTTGATTTTGTGGGAATTGACTGTATTTTTTCAGATTTTGAAAAAATTAAAACAAAAAAAAATGTTTTTCTTGGTTTAACTGATGGGTCAAGAATAGGAGTTGAAAGCCTGGAACAAATTAATAAAATTGTTCAAAATTTTAAACAAAAAGCTTCCGCCAAAGACTATTTTATCGGCCCTAATGACAGGCTTTTTGATGTTCCTTTTGAACAGGGTTTGAAAAAAATAAAAATTCTTTCAGATTTTAAGGAGTAAAATATTATGGAAAAAATGTTTTTAACACAGGAAATTGGCAGCATTCAGAGGCCTATTTGGAGGCAAAAGCTTAATGTTGCTGCAAAAAAAGAATGGATTGATTCAGCCTTAAAATGGGGTGAAACTTTTGAAGTTGAAGAAAGAAAAGAACTCAAAGGTTTGCTGGAAAAAACTGAAAAAACGCCTGAAGAAAAACAACGCGTTATTGACATTGCAACAATTTATGTAATAAAAATGTTTGAAAAAGCCGGTTTGGACAGAATTTATAACGGAGAACAGCCAAGAACAGAAATGTATGATGTTTTTGCAAAAAATACATCGGGAATTACAAGTGCTGGTTTTGTAAATTCTTTTGATGCCAATTATTTCAGAAAAGGAATTATTGAAAATAAAGTTTTAATTAAAAAAAATGCTGTTGACTGGTTTGAAAGAGAATTAGAATTTGTTCAGAAATATTCGGATAAAATTGTAAAACCATGTTTAACTGGCCCGTATACTATGACTGACTGGTCTTATGTTGAATTTTACAGAAAATTGCATGAAAAAAAAGGAGAAAATTCTTTAAAAGCATTAAAAAAAGGAAGAATGGATGCTGCTTTGGATTTTGCTAAAAATGTTTTAAACCCTGTTGTTAAAAAATGGGTTAAAGCGGGAGCAACAATTGTGCAGATTGATGAACCTGCAGCTTCAACAAATGAACAGGAATCAGATATTTTTGTAGAATCAGTTAATGAAGCTTTTAAAGGCATTCCAAACAAAGTTGAAAAAGCTGTGCATTTGTGTTACAGCAATTATCCGGCATTGTTTCCTGAACTTGCTGAATGCAAAGCCGATTCTTATTTGATTGAATGTACAAATCATGCTGCAGGAAAAGAATTTGGCGCTAAAAGTGTTAACCCTAAAGCTTATGATATTATTAACTTGTTTAATGAGCACAGCATGAATGTAAATATTGGTGCAGGCGTAATAGACATTCATTCTGATCTGATTGAAAGTCCTGAATTGATTCGTGACAGGTTACTGCATGTTGCAAAAGCTTTGGGTGATTCAAGCAGAGTTCATGTAAACCCTGATTGTGGTTTGAGGACAAGAACATGGAGCATTGCTTTTCCAAAACTTGTTAACATGGTTAAAGGAGCCGAATTAGCCAGAAAAACAGTTGAATGATTAAAATGTTTAAATCAAAAATTTTGTTTGAAATTGTTTCACCCAGCAGAATGTCTTCAGACAAGCACAAAGAAAAAGTGTTAAATTCTCTTGCTGAACAGATTCTGGAAATAAAAAATATTGATTTTTTAAACATTCCCGAAATTGTTGATGAAAACTGGGAAGGGCAGCCAAATTACAGAAACATGAATCCCAGAAAATTTGCACACAAACTTTTTGAAAAAACCCGGATAAAATCAATTGTTAACAAAGTTGTAGCTCATTTAAACGGTGAAAAAGGATTCAAAGAATGGCTTGATGAAACCATTTCAGAATATAAAATAAAAGAATTTGTTTTTGTAGGCCCCAACACTGATGTTCATTCTTATCCCGGGCCAAGTGTTTTAAAAGCAAACCAGATTGCCAAAAAAATTCCAAAAGTTTTAGTTGGAAATATTTTAATTCCTTTAAGGCAGAATGAAGCTTTAAAAGTTTTTGAAAAAACAAAATCAGGAGCTGATTTTTTTACAACACAGGTTTTGTTTGAATCTGAAAAAATAAAAAAAGTTTTGTCAGAATATGATTCTCTTTGCAAAAAAGAAAAAATAAAACCGGCTAAAATTTTTTTAGGATTTTGCCCGGTTTCAACAAAATATGATGTTGAATTTTTAAAATGGCTTGGTGTTGAAATTCCTGAAAAAACTGAAAAAGATTTGCTGGCTGACAATGCTTTAATGGCTCAAAAATCCCTTAACGCTGTCAAAAGTGCATGGGAAGATGTTAATGCTTTTGTTAACGACAACAACATTTCCGTTCCAATCGGCTTAAACATTGAAGAAATTTTTTTACATAACCTGCCTTACTGCAAAGAATTAACAGATGCTTTGACTATTTAATCAGTCGATTTTTTCTCTTGTCAGAAAAAAAGTTTTTTCATAGTAACATATTTATATTTCAAATTTTAAAGATTTAGAATGAAAAAGAAAAAAGTTGTTGCCAGTAATAAACTGCAGAAAAAATACACTTATTTTTTAACTGAGCCCACTGGCAAAAAATTTGACTCTGAATTTAAACCTGATTTGACACCCAAGCAAATGCTTAGACTGGGTGTTTTTGGCGGAGTCTATTTAACTGATTCAAAAAGAGAATTTCCAAAAGACTGGTTTGTTAAAGTAAAATTTTCTGATAAAAAAAACCCTGAACTGAATTATTTTAAAGTTAGTGCTTCCCAGCCTTTATCTGTCTGGAGAAAAAAAGGCTGGATTTATCGTGAAGATCCTCGCGGCTGGTTTCAATGGTATTGCCGCTATTATATGGGCAGAAGATGCAAAGATGACTCAAGGCAAATTAAAAGATGGAAAGCAATGAAAAGGCACGTTGCCCAAATTAAAAAAAACTGTAAAAAGAAAGATTTTGACTGCAGACCCAAACAAAGACAGGCTTTATTGCATTGGGCGTATGACAGCAGAAAACTTTAACAATAAAACTTAAAACATAGTGTTTTCATATTATGCTATTAAAATAATTAAAGGAGTTTTGAGTGTTTATGGCATCCGGTAAAAAGCATAATAAGGAGGCTTGGAAAAAGTTTCTGAAAAGACATTTGAAAATGTCATTGTTAATGATTGCCGGAATTATAACCGCTATTGCTGCTGCGATTTTTGTGTTTCTGCAGGTTGCAGCTAATTTGCAATCAGCCGGCTTGGTGCCAACAATGCTTGGGCAATGGACAGTAGATTTTCTTGTAACATTCATTTTGCATTTGATTTTTTGGGAAATTGTTTTTGTGGCAAGCTGGGTAGCTCCAATTGCTTTGATAATATATTTTAAATGGTACAAAAAACTTCCAGCCGGAGAACGCAAAGAGTATGAAGATTCTAAAAGCCGCAGTTCGGATAATGGAACCATGTCTTTTTTTGCCAGTTTGTTATGGCTTGGCATTGTATGGTTTTATGGTTTCTGGAATCTGCCTTTTGCGGAATGGTCATTCAATGACTGGATTTACACATGGGTGGCATCCTGGCTAATTGTTTTGGCTGTTGCCGGAGTTTTGGGAACAGCATGTCTGATGTATTTTTTAAGCACGGAGAAAAAACTTAAAAAATAAAAAAACAGGACACAGTTTATAAATTCTTAAATACCCATTTATAACAGCAATGATGAGGTTAACACCGACTGACTTTTTTGGTAAAGCTTTTTGCTTGCAAAAAGGTTTGATGATACAACCTAACTCTGAGCTTTTTTAAATCCAAAATATTTTTTAATCACTGATGCGCTTATTATCTCATTATGGTAGTTCCAGGTAAAAGAAGAAGTCATACGAACGGTGCTGGCGGAGCAAGAATTGTCAGGCAAAATAATATTTCGTCCCGAAAAGAACGTTTTTCAAATGCTTTTACCAGTTTTTCTTCTGCTCCTCTGCTTGCAAATAGGAGAAAAGCAGTGCTTGCTGCTAAAGAAGCAAGAGAACTAGGCGTGCCTGCTCATGAACTAATTTTGTCAGTAAATGTTAATATTCGGGAAAAAAGAAACAGGTTCAGGGAAATTTTGAAAGCCGCCGGTTATAACCTAGTTGAAATTGACGCAGCAATCAGCAGAAGAACCTGATTTTTTCTATAATATTTTAAACACGTTTATTATTTTTTTATTTTATGGTTAAATTAACGGGGGAAAAAATAATTCTCAGAACATTAAAAGAGTCTGATTATTTGTCCATTCATAAAAATGTTAACGACAGAGCAATTGCAAGATATACTTTAAGAATTTCTTATCCCAATACCAAAAAACATTCAAAAGAGTTTATTAAAGAAACACGGAAAAATTTAAGAAAAAAAACAGCATACGAGCTTGGAATTCAGCTAAAAGAAAATTCTGATATTATCGGAATTATGAGTTTGATGAATGTTAACTGGCAGGATAAAAACGCGGAAATCGGTTACTGGATTGGAAAAAAATTCTGGAGAAAAGGCATAGCTTTTGAAGCCTTGAATTTGATTTTAGAATTTGGTTTCAAAAAACTGAAACTGAAAAGAATTTTTGCAGGAGTTTTACATCCCAACAAAAAATCTGCAAACCTGTTAAAAAAAGCGGGATTCAAATTTGAAGGCAGGTTAAAAAAAACAAGATATAAAGACAAAAAATGGTTTGATGAATTAATGTATGCAATGCTAAAAGAAGAATTCACAACAAAATAGCTACTTGTTTGTGAGTATCAAAACATTTTTAAGTATCTGCTGGCTATTTTTTTGTTAAAGGTGGCTTGTTTTGAAAATCGGTATTGCTGACACTATGTTTGCCCGTGTTAATATGGCTGAAGCTGCGTTGAAAGCAGTTGAACAGGAAAAAAAATCCAAAGGATTGGAAATTCAAGTGGAACGTTATACGGTTCCCGGTTTTAAGGATTTGCCTGTTGCCTGCAAAAGGCTTTTTGAGGATTTTAACTGTGATGCGGTTGTTGCTTTGGGCTGGTGCGGTGCTGAAAAAATTGATGAACAATGTGCCCATGAAGCTAACCTGGGCTTAATGAGTGTTCAGATTGAGGCAAAAAAACATATTTTAACTGCTTTTTTTCATGAAACTGAGACAAATGAGCTGGAAAAACAAAAAAAGATTGCCTGGAACAGAGCTTTTGACCATGCTTTGAATGCAATTGCTTTGGTTAAAGGAAAAGAAGAATTGTCACAAAATGCCGGTCAGGGTGTAAGGCAGGGTTATGAAAATGCTGGAGAGATTGAAGCATGAGTGAAAGAATTGCAATTGTTGTTTCAGAATTTTATTATGACATTGCTGAGGATATGCTGAATGCGGCTGAAGCAAAAATAAAAGAATGGGGTGCAACTGTTTCAAATGTTTTTAAAGTTAAAGGAAGTTTTGACATGGTTTTGCCTGTTCAAAAACTGATTCAGAGAAAAGATGTTGATGCTGTTGTTGTTCTTGGTGCCATTGTTAAAGGTGAAACAAAACATGATGAAATTATTGCACAAGCCATTGCTTCAAAAATTTTGGACATTTCTGTTGAAACAGAGAAACCAATCGGTTTTGGAATATCTGGACCGGGAATGAATTTAGGGCAGGCTAAAGTAAGAGCGGGAGATAGTGCTGAAAATGCGGTAAATTCTGTTATTCAGAATCTGCGAGGGTTAAGTGAGTTGAAATGAGTTTTGATTCTATTGAAGAAGCAATTCAGGATTTTAAAAATGGAAAAATGCTAATTTTGGTTGATTCTCCTGACCGGGAAAATGAAGGGGACTTAATTGTTGCCGGGGAAAAATGTACGCCTGAACATGTTAATTTTATGATTTCACATGGAAAAGGATTGGTATGTGTTCCCATTACCCAAAACAAAGCAAAAAAACTTGGATTGAAAAAAATTGCTTCAAAAAATGAGCAAATGAGAACAACAAATTTTTCGGTTTCGGTTGATGCAGTTGAAACATCAACAGGAATTTCAGCTTTTGAAAGGGCTTTTACAATTCAGCAGCTTGCAAATGGTGCAACGGAAAAAGATTTTGTGCAACCGGGGCATGTTTTCCCCATTATTTCCAAAAAAAATGTTTTTGAAAGGCAGGGGCATACTGAGGCAACAATTGAATTCTGCCGGCTGGCAGGCTTAAAGGAAATTGGTGTTGTTTGTGAAATCATTAAAGATAATGGCAAAATGGCCCGCGTTCCGGATTTGGTTGAATTTAAGAAAAAGCATAATCTGAAAATGGTTTCAATTTCTGATTTAATTCAATATTTAAAAAAAGAAAAGAAAAGCATTGCTTCAATGTAAGGTTTTAAATTTTTTTCAATGAGTGTTTTTATTATGGCAAAATTTTCAGATTTTTTTGTTGAAGAAAAAGAAAGAGAATTAAACCAAGATGAAATAAAGGCTTTAAAGCGTTTTAAAGCTGTTTTAATGCAGCCAATGTTTTTTGACAAGCTTTATGCAAACATGCTTGACTATATTCCTGATTCGCAGGATTCGGATGAAAACAAAAAATGGCTTCAGGAAACTTTAAATAAAATAACTCAGAATCTTGATGAAAAACCAAAAACAACATATGTTAAACTTGTTGAAAGGCTTGAAAAACTTTTCAGAATATGGAGACCTCTTTGACAAGCATTTAAAACATTTCTTTTCAGTATTTTAATGATTTTTTGGGGAAAAAAATGGTTAAAGTTGCAATAAACGGTTTTGGAAGAATTGGAAGGCTTTTTTTCAGAGCTTCTCTTGAAAACAAAAATGTTGATGTTGTAGCTGTAAACGATTTAACTGATAATAAAACTTTGGCTCATTTGTTAAAATACGATTCTGTTCAAGGCAAGCTTGATGCTGATATAAGTTTTGATGAAAAAAATATTATTGTTAATCGTAAAAAAATTTTAAGCTTGTCTGAAAAAGAGCCTGAAAATCTTCCGTGGAAAGATTTGGGTGTTGACATTGTAATTGAGTCAACAGGAGTTTTCAGGACAAAGGATTTGGCTTCAAAACATTTGAATGCGGGAGCAAAAAAAGTTATTTTGTCAGCGCCTCCGAAAGGCGATAATATTAAAATGGTTGTAATGGGAATAAATCATGAAGAATATAATCCCGATGAACATGAAATTATTAGTAATTGTTCGTGTACAACAAATTCTTTGGCTCCGGTTGTAAAAGTTTTGGATGAAAATTTTGGAATTGAAAAAGGTTTTATGACAACAGTTCATGCTTATACCGGCGGGCAAAATCTTTTGGACGGCCCTCATAAAGATTTGAGAAGAGCGAGAGCGGCTGCTGTGAACATTGTGCCGACAACAACCGGTGCGGCTAAAGCTGTTACAAAAGTTTTTCCTCATCTGGAAGGAAAACTGGACGGAATATCTGTTCGTGTTCCAATTCCGACAGGGTCTGTTACGGATTTTACTGTTGTGTTAAAAAAAGATGTTACAATTGAAAAAATTAACAATGCCATAAAACAGGCTGCAGAAAAAGAATTAAAAAAAATTTTAAAATATTCTGAGGAAGAGCTTGTCAGTTCGGATATTGTGCATGATTCTTTTTCAAGCGTTTTTGATTCAAAACAGACTTATGCAATAGGCAATTTGATAAAAGTATTATTGTGGTATGACAACGAATGGGGTTATAGCTGTAGGCTGGTTGAATTAGCTGAATTTATGGCAAAAAAAGGCGTTTGAATTTTTTTAATGCAAATCTTTTTTTATGATTAAATTCATTAATTTGTTACATGGTTACAATTGAAGAATTGGTTGAACTTGGTTTTTCTGAAAAAAACGCTGTCGCTTTATCCCAAAAATCCTATTTTCAGCGGAGGCTTAGGAGAGCATCCAAATCAACCCTTGAATCCAACTTGGAGAATATTGAGCGAATTTATGGTGTTTCCAGAAATCAAAGTGTTAAGGCCGTTTTTTCTTTTCCCCAATTTGCTGAGTACAATCATTCCCGTGTTCTGAAAGAAGCTCAGGATGTTTATGGTGTTTCCAAAGGAGCTGTTGTCAAGGCTGTTTTTTACGCTCCACCATTTGCTGGTCTTGACCATTTCCGTGTTTTGGATGACATTCAAAATATTTATGGTGTTAGCAAGGAGGTGGCTGTTAAAGCTGTTTTTTCTTTTCCGCCTTTTGCCGGTTTTAATCATTCCCTTGTTTTGAAGGACATTTCTGATATTTATGGCGTGTCCAGGGAAAAAGTTGTAAAAGCTGTTTTTAAAGCTCCAAGATTTGCAAGACGAGATCATGTCCGGGTGTTAAGACAAATTAAGCGTTTTGCTAAACTTTTGGGCTTGAACAAAAAAACAATTATTGATTATTTGTTTGAAAATCCTGTGATAGCCGGATATTCTTGGAAAAGAAATATTGCCTCGGTTGATGCCATTCGCAGAGCGGTTAAAAGAACTGGTGTTAATGTTTCTAATGAAGAAATGTTTCAATGGTATATGACAGGTTATGGCCAGTCTCCTTATGCAGCCAAAGATTCCAAGGCTCGTGAGGGAACATTGGAAGCAAGAGGCGAACTTACAAAACCAAGCGATATGGGTAAAGCTGCTGAAAGCTGGTTAAAAAACAGAAAAAAAAGGAGGCATTTGAAATGAGAATAGCCTGGCATAACACTCAGTATCCGGAAGAAGCTGATTTTATTGTTTTAGGCTGTGCTTCAGAAGAAGGTTCAAGCTGGGAGGGAACTTCAAAAGCACCTGAAGCCATAAGAAAAGCTTCAAGAGAATGGCTTACAGGCGAATTGCATGACGGTACAAATTTTAGGTATAATCCGCAGTCAAGTGCTTTAAACAAGCTTGTTTTTGATGATGGAAATGTTAAAAAAAGTGTTCTGGCTGAAGCTGTTCAAACAATCAGTTCTGATAAAAAAATTCCAGTTATTTTAGGCGGAGACCATTCCGTTACAACTGAAGCATTAAAAGGTTTTGATGAAACAACAAAAAACATCAGCCTTGTTTACATTGATTCCCATCCTGATTTTATGGAAAGTGAAATGAATTATTATGCCTCCGTTTTAACCGATGTACAGGAATTAAAAAATGTGAAACTAAACAAAAGTGTTCTGGTCGGAGTAAGAGGAGCAAACAGTTTTGAACTTGAAAACATTAAAAAATCCAAAATGAAAACTTTTTATTCTGTTGATTTTGTGGAAAGCGGTGTTAAAAAAATTTTTAACCAGATTAAAAAAAAGATTACAAAAAAATTTTATTTAAGCATTGATGTTGACGTTTTGGATCCGGCTTTTGCACCCGGCGTATCCGATCCTGTTCCAGGAGGGATAACTTCAAACGAGTTAACCTTGTTATGCAAAAAACTTGCTTCTTTAAAGCCAATCGGTTTTGATATTGTTGAAGTTCTTCCGGACAATGATGTAAATGAAAAAACTTCAACATTTGCCGCAAAACTTGTAAGTGAAATAATTTCTTCTTACAGGTGATTTTTTGAATGTTGTTCTTAATTTTCAGCCAAAAGAATTTAATCAAATTAAAAAAGCATTAAAAGAATATCCTGCAAAACCTGTTTCATCAAAATATGAAGAGCAACGATGGATAATCGGTTCATGCAGTCTTGTTTTGTATAAAAGCGGAAAACTTTTAATTCAGGGAAACAAAAGTGAAGATATTAAAAATCTGATTTTAAAAAAAATAAAACTGAAAGACAAACTGGTTCTGGGAATTGATGAAACAGGCAGAGGAGAAAATTTCGGGCCATTGGTTGTAGCAGGAGTTTTGGGTTATACCAATTCGCTCAGAGAATTAAGGGACAGTAAAAAAACAGCAAATTTGAAACAAAAATATTCACTTGTTAAAAAAAATTCAATTGCAGTAAAGCATTTCAAGGCATTATCCTATGAAATTGATGCATTACGGGAACAGGGAATAAACCTGAATCAGATTCAGGCCAGTCTTATTAACAAAATTATTGATTTTTTTGAAAAAAAAGCCAAAAAAGCCCGGATTATCGTAGATGGTAGCCCTATAAAAAATGTCAATAAAAAGGCTCATTTTAAAGTTAAAGCGGATGATTTTGAACCTGTTGTAGGAGCGGCAAGCATTATTGCAAAATATGCGAGAGAAAAAAGTTCTGATAAAAGAAAAAGAAAAACATGGAAAAACTCTTAATCTATTTTAAAATTTTTATCTCCGACCAGTGCAGAATTTCCTGAAGGGTCTTCAAGCAGAACGGTGAATTTTTTTTGTCCGGCGCGTGCTTTTTTAATTTGTCCAAGAATTTGTGTTGCTTTTTTTTTATCTGTTTTTGAAATAATTTCAATTGCCTGCTGAAATCTTTCCAGCAGTCCTTCAATGTTTGAAATGTAACCGTCTGACCTTGGCCCCGGGGAAACTTCCAACCCCAGTTCGGGAATTTTTATTTTGGCTGTTGAAGATTTTATGATTTTTGTTTTCAAATCTTCCGGTTTTTGAATTTCTGCCTTAAATTTTTTTGCATTTTTTCCTTTTGTTACTGATAAAACATCTGAAAACCTGAAACTGCAGTGTTCACATGACAATGTTGTTATTATTACTGTGCCAAAATTTTCAACCTCGTGATCTGTTTCCACAAATTTTGCTTTTTTTCCGCATTGAGGGCAATCAATTGTCATTGTACCTGAAACCATTTTAATCACTTTAAAAATTGTTCAAAATTTTTTTCACAATTTTTTTCCAATTCTTTTAATTCTATTCCTCTTAATTCTGAAACTTTTTCTGCAACTTTTTTAATCCAGCTTGGCTCCGCTTTTTCCCCGTTAAATTTTACAGGTGCATCTGTTTCAAGCAGCAGGTTTTTCAGCGGAATTTTTTTGGCAAAATTCTGAACATGTTTATCTGTAAAAACGCTTGGCCCTACTGAAACAAAATAATTCCTGTTAACAATTTTGTTCAAGAATTTTTCATCATAAAACCAGTGCATTAAAACTTTTTTTGGAGAATATTCTTTCAGTGCTTTAAAGCAGTCATGATGGGAACGTCTTGAATGTATGACAACAGGCTTGTCATATTCTAATGCGGTTAAAAGCTGCCTTTTAAGCACTTTTTTTTGTGTTTTCCTTTTGTCATTTGTGTTGCCGTGCTTGTAGTCAAGCCCTATTTCCCCGACAGCTGACGCTTTGTCAATTTTTTCTTCAACAAAATTTAATGTTTTTTCAATTTCCTCTTTTTTCATTCCGAAAACAGAGTTGCTGGGATGCAGCCCTAATGCTATTTCAACCTGTTCAATTTGTTTTAATTTTAAGTGTTTTTTTGCCGATTTTAAATCAACAGAATTTGATAAAATTTTTTCAACTCTGTTTTCTTTTGCTTTTTTGATTATTTCTTTAATATCCGAAAACTCGTCCAGATGGCAGTGTGAATCTATTAACATTATGAAATTTTAATGGAAACTCATTAATAAGTTTTGCAATCCTTTTTTGTTATGAAATTTTTTTTAGGAGAACAGGAATTTGATGTTTTTGAAGGAGTTTATCCTCCCAGTGAAGACTCATATCTTTTATCCGAATCAATTGAAATTAATCCTCAGGATGTTGCCTTGGACATAGGATGCGGTTCGGGAATTCAGACAATTACTATGGCTTTGCAGGGTGCAACGGTTTTTGCGGTCGATATTCTGCAAAAAGCTCTGGACAATACTCTGCATAATGCAAAAATCGCGGGAATAAAAAACCAGGTTTTTGCCGAAAACTCTGATTTGTTTTCAAACATTAAAAAAGATATGAAGTTTGATTTAATTGTTTTTAATCCTCCTTATGTTCCCAGTGAAAAAGAAAAAAAATACAAAGATCTGGACGGAGGAATAAAAGGGCAGGAAGTTTTACACAAATTCTTGGACAAGTTTTCCCTGCACCTGAAGGAAAATGGAAAAACCTTTTTTTTACAAAGCTCTTTAAATGATGTTGAAAAAACTTCCAGCATTTTAACAGAAAAAGGGCTTAATTTTGAAATTGTTAACAGGCAAAACTTGTTTATGGAAGAATTAATTGTTTTCAAAGCATTTTTCTAAGCCTTTTTAATCCTTTTTTTGTATTTTGTTTTTATGCCTGCAAATGTTTCTTACGAGTTTGCAAAATCACGTGAAAAGTACAATAATGCCAGAACTTTGGATGAAAAACTGGCTGCTTTGAGGGAAATGAGGAAAAATGCTCCCGGCCATAAAGGCGGTGAACATGTTCGTGCTGACATTTCAAGAAAAATTAAGGCAGTTAAGGAACAAATGGCCAAGCAGGCTGTTCAGAGAAAAAAAACTTCCGGTTCCAAAAGTCTTGCTGTTAAAAAAGATGGCATGGGGCAAATTGTCCTTGTTTCATTTCCCAATGTGGGAAAAAGCACTATTTTGAATGCTTTGACAAACAAATCTGTTCAGGTTGCAGATTATCCTTTTACTACCAAAAAGCCTGTTGTTGGAATGGCTGATTTTGAAGGTGCAAAAATTCAGCTTGTTGAGCTTCCCGGAATTGTTAAAGGCGCTTCAGCCGGAAAAGCTTCAGGAACTGAACTGTTAAGCATCGCGCGCAATGCTGATGCAGTTGTTTTTCTTTTTTCTGCTGAAAATGTTTTAAAAGAGTGGAATGTTTTGAAAAAAGAATTTGAAAATTCTTTTATTCAGATTAATAAATCCAAGCCAAAAATTAAGGTTAATAAAAGCAGATTTAAGGGAATTACAATTGCCGGTAAAAAATTTTTAAAAATGTCTTTTGAAAAATTCAAAGAATTGCTTAAAAGTGAGGGATTTCATAATGCTTCTGTTGTTCTGGAAGAGCCAACGACTAAGGAAAAACTTGAAGAGGTTCTTGACAACAGGTTGACTTACAAAAAAGCTTTTGGTTTAATAATTCAAAAAAATTTGTCTCCTAAACCTGATGAAGTAAAAAAAGTTTCAAAATTTTTGCCTTTAACAATTGTCTCTGATTCTGATGAGGAAACGGTTAAAGATTTAAAGCAAAAAATGTTTTATATTTTGAACAAAATTTTAATCTGGACCAAAAAACCGGGGGAAGAAAAAGCTGTTGAGCCGATTGCATTAAAAAAGGGTTCAACGGTTGACCATATGGCTCAGTTGCTGCATAAGGATTTTGCTGATTTTAAGTTTGCCAAAATATGGGGGTCGGGAAAATTTGCAGGGCAAAGAGTTTCAAAGGATTATGAGTTAAAACACAGGGATATCGTGGAAATTTATTCCTGATTTAAAATTCTACTTTTTCCTCTTCTTTTGAACCTAGTATTTTGTCTTTGTTTTTTATAATAAAGACAATTGCCCCTATTGCCAGTATTGCAATTATTCCGTTAAACAGCAAATTATAATTTGGCTCCGGTCCTGGGGACCCGTCAACAAATCCTTCTTTTTTTATGCTTATAACATTGTTTTTTGCCCTTTTTGCAAAATTGATTGATTCCTGGTAATCTCCTTTGCTGTAAAAATTTTGGGCTTTTTCCCAGTTGCTTTCCAGTAATTTTAAATCCGCCTGGTTTTTCCACAGTGGAGCGTTTTCCTCTGATAGCATTATTCCTGCAGCGTTTTCCAAAACTGCATAACTTTGCCCTGCTTCTGTTTTCAGTTTTGAATCAGGTTCAAATAATTCAATGAAAGCTTTTTGCCTGTCTAACCTGTTTTCAAACAGGTCTGCCCAGTTTGAAGCTCTTGAGATAACCATGTTAAAAGTGTTTTCAATCAATAATTGTAATTTGTCAACATTTGTTGCCCATGTTCCTATTATTGAATAATCTGCCGGCGGGTCAGCCAGGTCAAGCAAAGATCTTTTTGTATCCAGTTCAACATCTGCTGTTGAAATTAATCCTTTTAATGTGTCAACATTTGCATTGTACACCAGTGACATTTCATCCAATTCTTTTAATGTGTCAAAAACATCGTCTAACGCATTTTTCAAATCTGTTTCCTGGCCTGTTTCTGGCAAATTTAAAAAATTTGTTTCCATTTCTGTAGCTGTTTCCATTTTTGAACTTAATTCAATGGCCTTTAAGCTTAAATCTGTTAACTGGTTTTTCATTGTAATAACAAGTGAAGCTACCGCAGCATCACTTAACTCGTTGTCTATTAATGTTAAATGATTTTTTTCAGATTCTAAAAAGTTTGCAATATTTTTTGCTCTTAAGGATTCAGAAACAAACCATACCAATGCCGGATCGTCATTTATTTGTTTTTTTGTTTCTGAATATTCTATTATAAAATCGCTTGTTTTAAAAAGCGCATTGTTTGTTACTTTTTTGTTAACCAGGTTTTCCTGTTCTTTTTCAAGTGAAATAAATCCTATTGTTTCTTCGCCTGAATAAACCGGGACAACATAAAAATTTTGTTCTCCGTGTTTTAATTCTTTAAAGTTTTTTATTTGTTCTCCGTCAACAATTAAGCCTGCTTCTCCGCTTACAAAAACAGTCGGGTCATAGCCATAAACACCTGCAAAAAACAGCATTAAAAGTATTATTATGGTAAAATAACGCATTTTGCTCATTTGAATACTATAAACTTTTCTAAAATAAAACCTTTGCGGTGCTCTTTTCAGGCTCAAATTTCACTGAAAAGCTTTTTTAATTTTTTCACTTTCAATTAAAGCTTAAGGTGAATCTTTTTGAAACCATTAACTGCATTTTTGCTTTTAACAATTTTTTTGGCAGGATGCACTTCCACACCCGTTACTGAAAATCCTACCGGAAAAGGCTTAACTTATAAGTTTAATGAAGGGGAAGCGTTTATTGTAAATGTTGTAATTGATGAAACACCTTTTCCGGATACTAATGACATTCCGAATACACGGATTCAACAAACTCTTTTCTTAATAAAAGAAAAACAAAACAATGCATTTATTGCTGATTCTTTTCTTTTAGACGCTGAACAGTTTACTGATAAAAAACTTATTAATTTGTGCAACAAAACAAGAGAAGCTGACAAGAAAAAAACAATTGCTTTTTTTGAAGACGGAACAATTAATGTTGGAAACGGCAAAATCGTTACAAACCTTTTCATTCCTCAAAAATTTTTAAACATCGGAGATGAATGGGTTTTTAATGAAGTCAAATATGTTTTAGGCGACAAAACATCAATAACTGTTGCAGAAAAAACTTTTAATGTGTATAAAATAACTTTTTCCGGAACAGTTAATAATGTTCCAAGAGAAGGCACAGCCTTTTTTGATTATGAAAACGGAAAACTTGTAGAAGTTGAAACTTTTTACACTTATCCTGAGGGAACATCCGACTTTTTATACCAGCTTGCTGAAATTCATCCCGATTACGATTTGTCACAGGCAGACTTATCCTGCGCCAATTCTCCTTTTATCGGGGAAAATGCTGTTGTAATAGAGGTTCCTTTATCGGAAGAAAATGATTTGAATAAAGCTTAATCGGAATAAAACAAGCATTTTAAAAATGCTGAAAACCATTATTTTAATTCCAATGGGGACATGGGGTAACCAGGCAGCCCAGTAGGCTCCAGAAAGCTTTAATGCATGTTTTTGGAGTGCTGAGTTCCACTGGAACAATGAAGAATAGTAGGTTGAAACAGTTCTTTTAGAACAATGAAAGTTTGGAGAAACCTGCTAGTCCGGGTTCAAATCCCGGTGTCCCCATGCTCGGTGTTCCGAGCAAGAACATACTGGCTTCGCCAGTATTTGCGCCTTCAGCGCAAGCGAAGGTTGTGATGGCTGAAAATGAAAAACTATAATTTGCTTTTGGAGAAAATGCTTTTGGTTAAAGAATTTTTTCAGAAAGATGATGATTTTAAATTAAAACAATTGGCCAATGAAACAATTAAGCCGTCTGTCCTTTATAATGACAAAATTCTGGTTAAAATTCCTTTAATTGCTTATTCGTTAAGCAAACTCTTGTCAAAAGATTATATTGTTTCATCTGATTCCTGGTCTGAAGCTAAAAAATCTTTAATTAATTCAATTGAAAAGTCAGTTGTTTTTTTGAAAAAAAAAGATGAGAAAAGTTTTAAAAAATCTTTAAATTCTGTTTCTGATGAATTAAGAAAAGTTGATTTTGAAACAGGTCGTTTTATGCAAAGCGTTTTTGACAAAGCTAAAATGAAATATGCTTCAACAGCTTATTATTTCGGAATGTCTTTATCACAGGCTGCTTTTTTAACAGGCGCTGATAAAATTCATTTGCAGAATTATATCGGAAAAACAAGGCAGCATGAAGATGAAATTGATTTTTCGGGAATAAAAAAAAGGCTTTATAATTTAAAGCAGGTGGTAAATGAGTGAAACAAATAATAATTGATTCAAGTTCTTTGATTTCTTTATCTGAAACCTGTTTGTTAAAAATTCTGGAAAGATTGAAAAAAAATTCAAATGTTGATTTTATTATTTCAAAAAGTGTTTTTGACGAATCTGTTGAAAAGCCCATGCATATTAAAAGATTTGAGTTAAATGCTGTTAGAATAAAAAATGCAATTGGCAACGGCTGGATTTCCGTGCACCAGCCTGATAAAATTTGCACTGAACACTCTTTAGAGCTTGAAAGAATAGCTAATTCTGTGTTTAATCATGCCGGAAAAAATGTCACAATTTTGCACAGAGGGGAGTTAGATTCAATAGTTCTTTTAAAGGAGCTTAACTCTAAAATTCTGGTAATAGATGAAAGGATTACAAGAATGCTTTTGGAGGAACCTGAGGAATTGAGAAAAATGCTTCAAAGAAGACAGCATAGGAAAATTGAAATAAATAATGAAGCTTTAAAAGAACTTCATGATTTTTTGCCTGAACATTTTATTGTGCGTTCAAGTGAATTGGCAGCATGGGCTTTTGATGAAAAAAATTTAATGGACGGAAATTCAAAACAAACACTTGAAGCTGCTTTGTATGCTTTAAAATACAAGGGTTGCGCCATATCCAATCTGGAAATAAGAAAATATTTAAGAGGGGTTAAAAGTGGAATTCAAACCAGCTGAAAAAAAGCACACTGCAAAAATTTTATCATTGATTGAAAAAGAATTTCCAAACCTGCAGTTTACAGAACAGGATATTAACAACAAAATAGATTCGGAATCATATTTTCTTTTTGTATTGTTAAAAAAAGAAGAAATTACAGGATTTGTTGAAATTGTTTTAATTGAAGACGGAGTGTCAAGAATTAATGCTTTAATAATTGATTCTGCACATAAAGGACAAAAACTGGGAAAAGAACTTTTGCAAAAAACAATTGAATTTTTAAAAGAAAAAAAAATGGTAAGAATCAAAATTTTGGTTGACCAGAATAATGAAACCGCAAAAAATCTTTACCAGTCAATGGGTTTTGAATTTGTTTCACTTTACCAGCTGGATCAAACCGGTCAAACAGTTGAAGAATTGGAATTAGATCTGGATACTGAAACTCCGAGTTATGTTGGCTAATAACTTTTTGCAAAAAAACTTTTTCTTTCAGCTTTACTTTCACAATAACCGCATTTTCCCTGTGATTCTTTCTGGTTAAAAGGAATAACCCTGTTTGTCGCACCTGTTTCTTCCTTGATTTTTTTTTCACATTTTTCATCTTCGCAGAAAAAACAATGCACCATTTTTCCGTTTTTAATTGCTTTCTGGAAATCCGAAGAATTTGCAGCTTCAGCAACATTTTTGTCCAAGAATTTGTGTGCTTTTTTATACAGTTCTTTTTGCATCTGCTCCAATTCCCTGTCAAGAGTTTTTTCCAGTTCTTTTATTTTAACCTGCTTTTTTTCACCAGTATCACGCCTTACAACCATTACAGCCTCTTTTTCCATGTCTTTCGGCCCTATTTCTATTCTAACCGGGATTCCTTTTAACTCCCATTCATTAAATTTCCATCCTGCTGAATATTCTTCCCTGTCGTCCAGCAGGGGATTAAATTTTTTCAGTTTTTTTTCAAGCTCTTTTGCTTTTTTTACAATTTTTGTCTTTGAATCTTCAAAAATAATGGGAACAATTACAATTTTGTTAAAAGCAATCTTTGGAGGCAGCACCAATCCCTTGTCATCTCCGTGCATCATTATAACCGCGCCAATTAATCTTGTGCTGATGCCCCAGCTTGTCTGCCATGCAAATTTTTCCTCACTTTTTTCATTTAAAAATTTTATTTCAAACGCTTTTGAAAAATTCTGGCCCAAAAAATGTGATGTTCCTAACTGCAATGCCTTTCCGTCAGGCATTAACGTTTCAACTGCTGTTGTTGTATCCGCTCCTGCAAATTTTTCAGCATTTGTTTTCATTCCGCTTATTATGGGCAAAGCCAGATAATTTTTCATCAAATCTTCATATTCTTTTAAAATATTCAAAGTTTCATTCCATGCTTCTTTTTTTGTTTCATGAACAGTGTGTCCTTCCTGCCATAAAAACTCACGTGTTCTCAGAAAAGGTTTTGGGTGTTTGAATTCCCATCTTACAATGTTGCACCATTGATTCAGTAATAATGGCAAATCTCTGTGTGACCTGATCCATTTTGAAAAACTTTCATACATTATTGATTCTGATGTGGGCCTTAATGCCAGTCTTTCATTCAGTTTTGTTTCACCTGTTTGTGTTACCCATGCAACTTCCGGACTAAAACCCTGAATATGTTCTTTTTCTTTTTCCAATAATTTTTCAGGAATTAACATGGGAAAATAAGCATTTTTGTGCCCTGTTTTTTTTATTTTTTTATCAAAAATTTGTTTTATCTGCTCCCATACCTGAAAAGCATTAGGCCTTAAAACAATGCATCCTGAAACGCTTGAATGTTCCGCCAATTCGGCTTTTTGTATTATTTGTGAATACCATTCGGAAAAATCTTTTTCTTTTTTAACAGTCAATCCCTGCATTTCCTCTTTTTTAGCCATATTATTACCAATACATTCTCTTGCTTTTAATTCATGTGCTATCTTTAGACAGCAATTATGGGCCCATAATCGCGGCCAGGCGAGTGGGGCTACCGAGATTCGAACTCGGGTCCTAAGCTCCCAAAGCTCAAATGCTAGACCTGACTACACCATAGCCCCATTCAGTACTAAAATTTGTTTAAATTTCTTTTTAAACTCTCTTTTTTTTGGCAAAAAGTGTTTTTAATAATTCTGACAATTAAAGTATAATGCTTTTCAAACACTTGGCCCAGACGTTTAATTCTGTGGAGAATGCTTCTTCAAGGCTGGAAATGACTTCAATTATTTCCCAAATTTTTGAAAAAGCATCTTCTGATGAAATTTCCCAGATTGTTTACTTGTTTCAGGGCAATCTCGGACCTGCTTTTCAGGAATTGGATTTTGGCTTGGGTGAAAAACTTGTAATTCAGTCTTTGTCAAAAATTTCAGGTTTTAGCGAAAAAGACATTAACACAGAATATTCAAAAAAAGGTGATTTGGGTTTGGTTACAGAAGAACTTGTTTCCAAAAAAAAGCAAAAATCTTTGTTTGTTGAAAATTTAACCGTTGAAAAAGTTTTTTCAAATTTTTTAAAACTTGCAAAAGTTTCAGGAACCGGTTCACAGGAATTGAAAAAAAAACTGTTAGCTGAATTAATCAATTCAGCGCAAAAACTTGAAGCCCGTTATATTGTGAGAATGCCTCTGCAAACTTTGCGTCTGGGAATTGGTGATCCGACTTTGATGGACGCATTATCTTTAAATTATTTAAAACAATTCCGTTTAAAAGAAAAAACGCTTGAAGAAAATTTTAAAAAAAAGTTTAAAAAAGAGGAAGATATTTCAAGACAAATGCGCATGAAACTCAGGGAAAAAATTGAAACTGTTTACAACGTTCATCCTGACCTGGGTTTTATTGCATCTGAATTAAAACAGCATGGCCTTAAAGCTTTGCAAAAAATTTCAATTACTCCCGGAATTCCAATCCGCCCTACACTTGCTGAGCGTTTGACTACTCCGAAAGAAATTGTTGAAAAGATAGGAAAATGTTTTATTGAATGGAAATATGACGGTTTCAGGTTACAGGTTCATGTTGATAACGATGATGTTAAAATTTTTTCAAGAAAACAGGAAAACATGACTTCAATGTTTCCTGATTTGGTTAAAGCTGTTAAACAACATTTTAAAGCAAAAAAAGCCATTTTTGAAGGGGAAGCTCTGGCTATTGATTCAACCGGAAAATTTTTGCCTTTTCAGGTTACAATTCAGCGTAAAAGAAAATATGACATTGATGAAATGGTTAAAAAATTGCCGTTAAAATTTTTTGCTTTTGATATTCTTTTTTTAAACGGAAAAAATTTAATGAATTTAAATTTTAAGGAAAGAAGAAAAATTCTTTCAGATTCAATCAAAAAAAATGAAACTGTTTCTTTAACAAAAGGAATTGAAACCGATAAACCTGAAGAAATTGAATCCTTTTTTACAGAATCTTTGGAATTAGGATTGGAAGGAATAATTGCAAAAGATTTGAATGCAGAATATGTTGTTGGCGCCAGAAAATTTTCATGGATTAAATTAAAAAAATCATATAAAAACGAGTCTTTTGACACTGTTGACCTTGTTATAATCGGTTTTTTTTCAGGAAAAGGGGCAAGATCCAAATTTGGCTTGGGCGGATTGCTTGTTGCATCCTATAACAAAGAAAATGATTTGTTTGAAAGCATTGCAAAAATCGGCACAGGTTTTTCAGAAGAGCAATTAGCCGAATTTTTCAAAAAACTTTCCAAAAAAACACTTGACAAAAAGCATCCCCGCATTTTATCCGAATTAAAACCGGATTACTGGGTTTCACCTGAATTTGTTATTGAAATTGCTTTTGATGAAATAACAAAAAGTCCCACGCACATGTCTGCAAAAAACCTGATTGGCTCCGGTTTAGCTTTAAGGTTTCCGCGGTTAATTCAGGAAAGACCTGACAGGCTTCCTGAAGATGCCACTACAAGCGAGGAAATAGTGGAAATGTTTAACAAACAGAAAAGCGTTTAATTTGTTGGTTAAAATGAGCATTAAAAGCATTTCAAGCACAACTTTGAAAATAATCATTTTTTTAATAGTTTTTTCTTTTACTGCCTGGTGGCTGATTCAGTTAAAAATCTGGAGTGTTGATTTTACCAAAATTTTTTTCCGTTCAGGCCGATGGCTTGAATTAATTTTTGTTGCATTGGCTGTTTATTTTGTTTCTGAAGTCCTTACAAAATTATTGCAATGGTTTTTCAGGGCGGAGATGAGATAATGGAAACTCCTTTCAAATTACTGGTTTATGGCATAACTGCTTTGGCTTTGATTGCAGTAATTTCAGTTTTTATTTTCGGACAATGTTTTTTGTTTTGTTCAGACCCGAATGATGAAATAAAAGAATTGCTTGATTTTGCGGAAATAAAAACAGGAAAATTTTCAGAAAAAGAACTGCTTTTTCCTTCAGAGTTTGTAACAAAAGCCGAAATTTTTGATTCGGAATCAAGATCTGTTATTTTTGAATGCAACGATTTAACTGTTTGCTGTCCAAAAGACAATACGCAGGAATGTTCAAAGCAGGTTGAATGGAATGAAAGAACTTTTTCTGTTAAAAGTGAAAAAAGGTTACCGGTTTTTTCAAGATGCAGGTTTGAAGAGTTAGCTATTTGCAAAGTTTTTATAGGAAAAGAACCGGCACAACTTGATTTTGAAATGTTTTTTCCTGAAACATTAAACCTTTCATCTTCTCAAACTTTAAACGGAACAATAACCGTTTCAAATTCCGGCAAGGAAAGAATTCTTGTTGTTGATATTGTTTCAAAAATTTTTTCACTAAGTTTTGATGAGGGTTTTGCAAAAAAAAATCTTTTCAGTGAAAGCAAAACAACTTTATTTCCCCAAACAGAAAACACTGTAATTGCTTTGGAGCCAAACCAGTCACATTCACGCGATTTAGCCTTAAAAGTGGGTTCTGCCGGCTCTTATCTTGCCCAGATTACTGTTGTTGAAAGAAATGATCTGACAAATTTTGAAATGGGGTCTGCAGAATTTGATGTTACCGGTGTTTTTTCGGGAAATGAATGTGAAGCTGTTGAAAATTCCAAAAAATTTTCAAGAATTGAAAATGAACAATGCTTTATTTCCTATGATTGTTCCGGTTGCCTGTTAACAAGTGACTGCATTAATGCCTGGAACAAAAAAGGTGTAAATGTTTCTTCACAGCATGGTGATAATGAAAAAGTTTTTGAAATTGTTTCCCAAACTGATTCTTTTTGCTCTTAATTTTTTTTAACCAGTTCTGCTTTTTTTATTTTTAATTCGCCCCATGAACCCTGCCATTTTTTTTCAGTTTCAATTATTTTTATTTTTTTCTTAAACAAAGGTGAATCAATTACAAATGTTTCAAATTCTCCTCCTTCTCCGACCAAGGAAATTCCGAATTTTTCTTTTAATTTTTTTAATTCTTCCAGTGCTTTTTCATCCAGCATTTTTCCAAGCCAGTTTTCATCCAAACCCCCTGCACCAACTCCGACAATTATTATTTTAAATCCCAAATCAATCATTTCCTTAATCAATGTTTCTTCATCTTCCTGCCACATCGGAGTAATGCTTTTCATTTTCAAATCGTCACAAATTTTTGCAATTCTTTCACTTTGATACCTTGAAGCATTTGCACCTGAAATAACTCCCTCTATCTTTAACTCTTTTTTTACATCTTTTAAAATTTCTTTTAAATCCTCTAATTCTTTTTCTTTTTTTCCGCTTGATTCTTTTTCAATTAAAGGCAAATCCATTGCCTGCGCTCCATACTCTGTCAGGTGAACATTTGGCACATGATACATGTAAGAATCATGCCTTTTTGGCATTATGGTAATCAGCGTTACAATTTCATGCCCTTGCTTCATTGCCCTGTAAATTGAAAAAAGAGAGTCTTTTCCGCCTGAAAACAATGCCGCTGTACGCATTTACCATTTTTTACAACATTGCCCTTAAATGCTTTTTCCTGCAAAAGAGCAGAATTTTAAACAATTATGCCCATATTTTTGCTGAATGGCTTTGATTGATTCTTTTTTAAAAAAAAACAACCTAAAAACAGGCGATTTTGTTCAGCTAAACTGGAATAAACAGCTGATTGAGGGAACAATTTTTCCCGCACAGGATTCTGACACTTTGGTTTTAAAATTAGCCTCAGGATACAATGTAGGACTGAAAACTGAAAATATTTCAAATATTAAAAAAATCAAATCACAGGAAAAAACAAAACAAAAACAGCAACAAATCAAATCAAATCCGAATCTGCCGGCATTATCCATTATTCACACAGGCGGAACAATTGCAAGCAGGGTTGATTACAAAACCGGTGCAGTAATTCCAAGTTTTACTCCTGAAGATTTGTTTGAAATGTTTCCTGATTTAAACAAAATTGCAAACCTTAACTGCATTTTTTTCGGAAACATTTTATCTGAAAATATTAGTTTTAAAATTTTTTCAAAAATAGCACAGGAAATTAAAAAAGAAATTGACAAAGGAGTTAAAGGCATTATTGTAACACATGGCACTGACACAATGCATTATTCTGCCGCTGCATTGTCTTTTATGTTTGAAAATTTGCCTGTGCCAATAATTTTTGTAGGAGCACAGCGTTCAAGTGATCGTGGCTCAAGTGATTCAAATTTAAATCTTTTATCAGCTGCAAAATTTATAACTGAAACAAATTTTACAGGCGTGGCATTATGCATGCATTCTTCAATGAATGATGACTTGTGCAACATTTTGCCAGCTACAAATTCACGAAAATTGCATTCTTCAAGAAGAGATGCTTTTAAGCCTGTTAATGCTTTGCCTTTGGCTTCAATTGATTTTAACAAAAATAAAATTTCTAAAAAAAGTTTTCCGACACTCTCTGACAAACTGGTTTTCAGGCCAAAACTTGAAGAAAAAGTTGCATTGTTAAAATCTTATCCTAACCTGTCTGCAGAACAAATTGATTTTTTTAAAAAAAACAAATTTAAAGGACTGATTTTTGAAGGAACCGGTTTGGGGCATTTGCCTGTTCTTGATTCAAAAGAAAATGAAAAAATTCTCACAAGCATTAAAAGCCTGGTCAAATCAGGCTGCATTGTTGCAATGTCCACTCAGACAATTTTTGGCAGGGTTGACATGAATGTTTATTCTGCTGGCAGAATTCTGGCAGACGCGGGTGTTTTAAGCTGTGAAAACATGCTTTCAGAAACAGCCTTGTTAAAGCTCGCATGGCTTTTGGGCAATTTTAAGCCAAATGAAGCAAAAAAACTTTTATCCAAAAACCTGCGCGGTGAAATTTCATCAAAATCGGATATAAGGCAACCTGACCTGAATTAGAAAGCTTTAAAATCATTTTCCGCTTTTTTTTGATTTTAGGGATTTAATGTCTGCTGTTTTAAAAATTCCAAAATTTTTTCACAAACATTTTGTAAATGTTGAAGATTTGTCAAAAAAAGACATTGAAAACATTTTATCTTTAACTCAAACACTTGAATCAATGTCAAGAAAATCCAAAAATTTTATTGCTGAAAATAAAATCATTGCCAATCTTTTTTTTGAGCCGAGCACCAGGACAAGGCTGAGCTTTGAATCAGCTGCTTATAGTCTGGGTGCAAAAGTTTTAACTGTTGCTGAACCAAACACATCTTCCATAAGCAAAGGTGAAACAATTGAAGACACAATAAAAGTTGTTTCAAATTATTGTGACTTGATTGTAATGCGTTCATCAAATGATTTGCCTTTACAAGCTTCAGCTGTTTCAGATGTTCCTGTTATTAATGCCGGTTCCGGAACTCTTAAACATCCTACCCAGGCTTTAACCGATTTGTATGCTGTGAAAAAAAAATTTAACAAATTGTCAAATTTAAATATTGCATTTGTAGGTGATTTGAAACATTCACGTGCAGTTAATTCCCTTGCTTTGGCGTTTTCAAAATTTTCAAACAACAATTTTTTCTTCATTTCACCAGAAGAATTAAAATTGTCTTCAGCTGTTTTCAAAAAAGTAAAAGAAAAATCAAATGTTTCCCAGCTTGATTCTTTTAATAAAATTTTGCCGGAACTTGACATAATTTATTTGACCCGTTTACAAAGAGAACGTTTTAAAAATTTTAAAAAATTTGAAAAAGCTTATGTTTTAAATTCAAATTCTTTGAAAAATGTTAAAAAAAATCTTATAATAATGCATCCTTTGCCAAGAACAAATGAAATTCCTGTTTCTCTGGACAAATCAAAACATTCTTATTATTTTGAACAGGCGGCATGCGGTGTTCCCGTCCGGGAAGCTCTTTTAACCCTTTTATTAAAACAAAAAAAAAGTGTTTGAATGCTTACTTTTAAAAATGCCCAGATTTTTGTCCAAAACAAGCTTATTAAAGCTGATTTAAGCACTGAATCGGGTAAAATTGTTCACATTAAAAAAAACATTAAATCAGGTGAAAAAATTGACTGTTCGGGCAAAATTATTCTGCCGGGCTTAATTGATCCCCATGTTCATTTCAGGACTCCCGGGGAAGAATTTAAAGAGGACTGGGTTTCAGGAAGCAAAGCCGCTGTAGCCGGAGGCATTACAACAGTTTTTGACATGCCCAACAACAAGCCTCCTGTTGTAACTGTTAA
Organism: archaeon; assembly: GCA_028279805.1. Classification (GTDB taxonomy): domain Archaea; phylum Iainarchaeota; class Iainarchaeia; order Iainarchaeales; family JANQMZ01; genus JANQMZ01. Next base: position 36,827 of record JANQMZ010000007.1, read on the forward strand.
AAATTTGAATGAAAAGAAAAAAACCGTTTTAAAAAAATCTTTAACAAATTTTGGCTTATTTTTTGCGGTTAATAATAAAAATTTTGATGAAATCAAAAAAGCCCAGAATATTGCCGGATTAAAACTTTACATGGGAGAATCAACCGGCAAAATAAATGTTGATTCCAAATATTTTGAAAAAATTTTTTCATTTGCTTCAAATCAAAACATTTTGCTGGCATTGCATGCTGAAAATCAAAACATTATTGATGCAAATATTGAAAAAGCAAAACAAAAAACTCAAAATCCGGAACTTCATTCTTTTATAAGAAACTCTGAAGCTGAACTTGAAGCTGTTAAAAAATCTTTACAGTTGCATGGTTCAAACAAAATGCATTTTTGCCACATGTCTTCTGAATCAGGTGTAAATTTTCTGCAAAAAAACAAAAACAGTTTAATTTCCTGTGAGGTTTCCCCTCATCATCTGTTTTTATCTGAAAAAAATTATAAAAAGCTTGGAAATTTGTGCAAAATTAATCCTGCTTTAAAATCTGAAAAAGACAGATTGTTTTTGTTAAACTCTTTGAAAAATGAACACATTAATATTATTGCTTCTGACCATGCTCCTCACACTCTGGAAGAAAAAGAAAAAGATTACTGGAATGCTCCTGCAGGAATTCCCGGAGTCGAAACAATGTTACCTTTAATGCTGGATGCTGTTAACAAAAATTTGATTGAATTGAAAACAGTTGTAAATGCGATGAGTAAAAATATTGTCAAAATTTTCGGATTGCACAATAAGGGTTTGATTAAGGAAGGTTTTGATGCTGATCTGACCATCATTGATTTGAAAAAAGAATGGATTGTCAAATCTGATAAAATGCATTCAAAAGCAGGCTGGACTCCTTTTGAAGGCTGGAAACTTAAAGGAAAACCTGTTTTAACTGTCGTAAATGGGATTATAAAGTTTAACAACAATAATGTTGTAAGCAATGTCCCTGCACAAGAGGTTTTATTTTAGGAGTTGGTTGGATTGGATGATAAGGAAAAAATCGCTTTGTCTTTGCATGAAATTGGTGCAATAAAATTTGGCAATTTTACTTTAAAGGACGGTTCTCAAAGTCCTTTTTATATTGATTTGAGAATTTTGGTTTCTTTTCCCGAAAAACTGAAAGAAATTGCCAATGCTTTGATTAAAATTTCAAAAAAATTAACTTTTCACAGAATTGCAGGCATTCCTTATGCTGCCATTCCCATTGCAACAGCTGTAAGCTTAAAATCCGGATTTCCTTTGGTTTATCCCAGAAAAGAACAAAAAGGTTACGGAACCAAAAGGCAGATTGAAGGAATTCATAAAACCGCTGAAACTGTTCTTGTTTATGATGATTTAATTACAACCGGTGCCAGCAAGTTTGAAGCTATTAAACCTTTGGAAGATGCTAATTTAAGAGTCAAGGATATTGTTGTTCTGGTTGACAGGGAACAGGGTGGAAAAGAAACAGTTGAAGCCCGTGGCTACAAATTTCATTCTGTTTTAACCATTACTGAAATTTTGAATTCATTAAAAAAAAATAATAAAATTTCAAAAGAAGAATTTGACAAAGTCACTGATTATTTGGGTAAGTGATTTTAGTGTTTGTTGAAAAATTAAAAACTTCTTCTCAGAAAAACAATTCAATTGTTTGCGTTGGCATAGACCCTGTGCTTGAAAAAATTCCTTTAACTGAATCTTCTGTTCAGAAAAAAATTGAAAAGTTTTATTCTGAAATTTTTAATGCTTTTGAATCTGAAAATGTTTTGCCTAGCGCGGTTAAACCAAATTATGCTTTTTTTGCACAATACGGTTTTCCGGGTTTAAATGCTTTGCAGACTGTTATTAAAATGTGCCAGAATTTTTCTCTTCCGGTAATTTTGGATGCAAAACGCGGAGACATCGGTTCAACTGCAGAAGCTTATGCCAAAGAAATTTTTGAATTCTGGACAGCTGATGCAACAACTTTATCGCCTTTCATGGGCACTGATTCAGTTCAGCCTTTTGTAAAACAGGCTGAAAAAGGGTTTGGAATTTATCTTCTGAACCGAACTTCAAATCCGGGCGCGGCAGACTTTCAATCCTTAAAAACCGAAAATTTGCCTTTATTTCTTCAAATTTCTCAAAAAATAGCTGAATGGGCTCAGAATGCTTCAGGCAATGTTGGGGCGGTTGTGGGTGCCACATCCATTGAAGAATTAGCCCAGATTGGCCGGTTTTTTGCCCAAAATTCCAAAAATCCTGTTCCTCTGCTTATTCCGGGTGTCGGAGCACAGGGAGGCTCAGCTTCAGATGTTTCCAAAAAACTGAAATCCATTTATGATGATGTGTCAATTCATTTGATTAATTCTTCTTCCGGAATAAATTATGCTTATCAAAAAACTGATTCTGATGATTTTGCAGGAGAAGCCGTTAAAGCGTTAAAAGAATTAAACAAGGAAATTAATCTATAAGCATTTCTTTTGCAACCAATGCCATTGTTTTTTCAAATTTTTTTAACTGGCTAATCTGAATATATTCGTTTGGCTGATGTGCAACATCATCCCCGATACCTACATCAATTGCATTAATTTTGGGAACCATGTCTTTTGCAACCGTTCCGCCTTCCAGTCCTCTGAGTTTTGGGTTTTTTCCGGTTACTTTTTTTATATTTTTTTTCAGAACTTTTACCAGTTCACTTTTTTCGTCCACAACATGCGGCTTTAATTTTACCATTATTTCTATTTTAAATTTTCCTTGTGTTTTTTTTGCCAATTGTTTTATTTTTTTAATTGCTTTGTCAACATTTTGTCTCGGAACAAATCTCATGTCAACTTTTGCTTCACAAACACTTGGAACCATGTTTGGGGCCGAGCCTCCTTTTATTGCTCCAATATTAATTGTTGGTTTTGTAAAATGTTTGTGTTTTTTGTAAGGAATTTTTAACTGTTTTAATTTTTTTAAAAAAAGCATCATGTTTTCAATTGCATTTTCTCCCAGCCATGGCCTTGAACCATGAACCTGTTTTCCATAACTTGTTATTTTGAAAAATACTCCTCCTTTTTCTCCTATTGCAATTGTTTTCAGATTGTCAGCAATATCAGGGATAATTGCGTTTGTTGCAAAAATTTTTTTTTCTTTCATTAAAAAAGTTGTTCCATATTTTGAACCTAATTCTTCATCTGCTGCAAAAACCAGTAACAATTTTGAATGGAATTCTTTTTCAAATTTTTTCAAAATTTTTCCCAGTATTATTGTTGAAGCTACAGCTCCTTTATTGTCCTGGGCTCCCCGTCCAAAAACTTTTCCTTTTTTTACAACACCTTTGAAAGGATTTGTTTTCCAGCCATCTCCGGCCGGAACGGTATCCAGATGGCAGGCTATCAGCAATTCGGCTTTTCCTTTTCCTATTTCTGCAACCAAATTGGTTCTGCCTTTCATTTTTTCATATTTTTTGTATTTTATTTTGCTTTTTTTCAGCTCTTTTTCCACTATTTTAGCCGCTTTGTATTCGTTTCCAGGCGGATTAACTGTTTTGGCTTGAATCAGTTTTTTTAACAAATTCACTGTTTCTTTTTCTCTTTTTTGCACCTGTTTTGTTAATTCTTTTTCTGAAACCATGCATTCTTAATCTTTAATTATTTTTTTAAATCTCTCTTTTGCTTTTTTGGCATCAAATTTAATAAGGTGTTTTTTCACAAACCTATGAATGCCTGAAGAATTAATTGTGCCGGACAGATATTGCCATGTGCTCAAAGTTAAGCCTTTTCACATTCATACCGGTGCTCTGGTTGTCGTTTTAAATGATGTTGATGCAAAAGAACTTGGAATTTTTGCCAACGACCGGGTGCGAATTACCAATAATAAAAAAAAGTTAAGCGTTGTTGCAGTTGCTGATATTACTCATTCTGAAAATCATGATTTTATTAAGGAAAATGAAATAGGTGTTTTTTCAGAGGTAATTAAAAGACTGGATTTGAAAGAAAATGATTTGGTTGAAGTTTGTGCTGTAGAACTTCCAAAAAGTGTTGAATTTATTAAAAAAAAGTTAAACAACCAGGTTTTAACTGCTGAAGAAATTAATGAAATTGTTAAAGATTTGGATGAAAACAGGTTAAGCAGTATTGAAGCATCTGCTTTTGTTTCAGCTGTTTATGTTAACGGTTTTAACCTGGATGAAACTGTTGCAATGACCCGTGCTTTGTCACGAAACGGCCAGAAAATTTCAATGGATTTGTCACCAATTGTTGACAAGCATTCAATTGGAGGAATTAATGGCAGGGTTACAATGATTGTTGTTCCGATTGTTGCTGCAGCCGGCTTGTTTATTCCCAAAACATCTTCCAGAAGCATTACTTCTGCTGCCGGTACAGCCGATGCAATGGAAGTGTTGGCAAATGTTTCTTTAAATTTTAATCAGATTAAAAAAATAACCCAAAAAGTCGGAGGAGTTATTGCTTGGGGTGGAGCGTTAGATTTGGCTCCGGTTGATGATAAAATTATCAAAATAGAACATCCTTTGTCGCTGGATCCGCAGGGACAGGTTATTGCAAGTGTTATGGCTAAAAAGCATTCAGTTGGTTCACAGTTTGTTGTTGTGGATTTGCCAATAGGCCCCGGCTTAAAAGTTTCTGATAAAGAAGCGGCTGAGGAAATGGCAAAACTTTTTGTTCAGGTTGGCAAAAAAATAGGTGTAAAAGTTGAATCCGTTTTAACTGACGGCACAAAACCAACAGGAAAAGCATTCGGCCCTGCATTGGAAGCAAAATACGTTTTAGAGGTTTTGGAAAACAAATTTTTTGACAATTTGGCCCAAAAAAGCTGTGAATTATCAGGTGTTTTGCTTGAATTAGCCGGAAAATGCAAGAAAGGACAGGGTTTTGAAAAAGCAAAAGAAATCTTGCAATCAGGAAAGGCTTTGGATAAAATGAAGGAAATAATCAAGGCACAGGGTGGCAAAATTTTCAAATCTGAAGATGTTGAACTGGGAAAATTTGTTTTTGAAGTCAAATCTGAAAGTGAGGGAGAAATAAGCAACATTAACGGCCCGTTATTAACTCAGATTGCCCGTGTTGCAGGAGCTCCGGCTGACAAAAAAGCCGGCGTTTTATTGCATGTTGAAGAGGGAGACAACATAAAAAAAGGTGATTTGTTGTTTCAAATTTTTGCTTCAAATGAAAGAAAATTTGATTCAGCAAAAAAAGCTGCCAAAGCATCCTCAATTCAATTGGAAAAAACAATAATTGAAAGATTTGTTTAAAAAAAATAATTTTAATTTTTAAATTTTACTTTTTTTTTGCTTTAATAATTCAGATAAGATTCAAATCTTTTTATTTTTCAAAGCCAGGCTAAAAGTATATTAAAATTTTGGTAAAAATTCTAATAACATTCATATTTGTTATTGCAGGGAGGAGGGTAAAAATATGGATAATGTAACAAAAAAAATACTAACAGTATTTTTTCTAATTTTTTTAACGACAAGTGTCTCAGCATGGTGGGATTCGGACTGGAGCAACAAACAGAGACTAACACTATCAACATCCAGTCTTTCTAATGATGTAACTAGTGACCAGCCCATAATGGTTAAAATTGATTCAACAGATACGGATTTTTGGAATAATGTTCTAAGCGACGGAAGAGATGTTCGTTTTATTGCTGCAGATGATTTAACTGAATTGGTTTATCATTTTGAAAAATTTGATTCTGTTGGTGATGAAATGATTGCATGGGTAAAAGTAACCGATACTTTTAGTTCCAGCAGTGACATGAATATTTTCATGTATTATAACAATCCAACTGCGGTTGATAATCAGAATGAAAGCGGAACATATACAAGCAGTTATCAACAAGTTTACCATTTAGGTGAAGCTTCCGGAACATTGTTTGATTCAACTAGTAATGACAGAAATTCAACTGCTCAGCAATTAACAGCTTATCAGGCTGCAGGAAAAATAGGAGACGCAGCTGACTTTGAGTATGGTGTTGTGGATTATATTGATGTTCCTAAATGGTCTTTTGGTAATTCCGATATCACATTCATGGCTTGGGTAAAGCATGAATCTCTTGTTTCTGGTCAAACCATTGTTGGAAACTGGGGTTCTGGTGCAGAGCAAACAGGCAAAAGAAACTGGTTATTGGTTTTTGGAGCAACCCCGGGCAGATTCAGTGCAAATATTTACGATGGAGGAGGATCAGTTGCTAGAGCTGAAACGGATTTGAACACGTTTCCGATTTCAACAGGTGTTTGGTATCATCTTATAGGAACCTGGGATGATGCAAGCAATACTGTTAAAATATATGTTGATGGTGTTCAGAGAGACGACAGCAACGCTGTTAATATCAGTATGGCTAATTCCACTCACACGTCATCTATAGGGTCACAGGAACAGACTATTGAACCAATGGACGGAATAATTGACGAAATTAAAATCTTGAATACTGATTTGTCAGCAGATGAAGCAAAATTACTGTATGAATCGGAATCAGATCAATTAATAACTTTTGAATTGATTTCCGGTGGCAGTTCATCATCTTCCAGTGATCAGAATATTTGGCTAACATTTGTTTCTGATGATGGTAATGTTTCAGCAGACAATAATGCAGACACTTTAACAGTAACCGGTGGAACTGGAGTTGATTCAAGCATTGCCGGAGATGTTCTGACATTAATCTTTGACGCTACTGAAGTTCTGACAACTACTTGGGGCAATGGTTCTTTGTTTACTTGGACTTTTGATGCTTCAGCTGGAACAGATACTTCAATGGCTTTTGGAGACAATTCAATTGACATTACATCAGAAACACTAACAACTTCAGGAAATTTCAGTCTGGAAGGAAACAATAAAGAGCTGAGGTTTTATGAAGCAGCAAATTATGTTGGCTTTGAAGCACCAGCTTTAACATCAAATCAAATTTGGGTGTTGCCGGATTCTGATGGAGCATCAGACCAGGTTTTATCCACAGATGGTTCCGGTAACTTGTCCTGGGCTGATTCTAGTTCTGGTGGTGTGACAAAAATCTTTGGCGGTTATGGCATTGATGTTAATGCTAACACCGGGGATGTGAACATTACTGCGAATACGAATGAAGTGTTTACAACAGTGGCTGTTACGAACAGAACGGGTTCGACTGTGAGCAAAGGAGATGTTGTGGTAATTGATTCTGGAAATGCCAACAGTGTCAAGTTTGCGGCAAATAATCCTGATACGAGACGTGTTTTAGGGGTTGTCCGCCTTGGTGGACTAAACCTGCAAACAATTTACGTGCAAACAACTGGTCGAGCTACAGTGAATGCTAGCGGTTCCATTGATGTCGGAGACATTGTTGTTTCAACGAATGACAATGATGGAAAAGCGAGAACGGATAATACTCCTGGAAGGGCAAAGCTTGGAAGAGCTTTAACATCAGGAACGGATACTACTGTGGACATAGTAATTCAGACATAACAATATTCACGGTAACCATAAAGAGAGTTAAAAACTCTCTTTTCCTTTTTTTTATATTTCAAAAAGATTTTGTCATGTTAATTGTAAATTTTGTTAAACAGTTCAACAAATTCGTTTACTTCCAGTTGCATTGTTTTTTTTGTTTCCAAACCTAAACTCTGTATTGCCTTTTTAATTTTTTTTTCATCCGGCTTGTTTTTAAAAAATTTTAAACTTTTTTGAATCGAATTTCCGATATTTTTGTTTTTATAGCGAAAAATTTGTTCTAAAAATTTTTTAAATCTTTTTTCATTTTTTGCTTTTGTTTTTTTTTCTTTTTTTTGCAAAACAATTATTGCAGAATCCGTGTTAGGCTTTGGATAAAAATTGTTAGGTGAAACAATTTCTAATATTTCAATATCACAATAATACTGGGTCAAAACGCTTAACGCGGTATAACTTTTTAGTCCCGGAATTGCGTTCAACTTTTCCGCAAAATCAATTTGAAAAACCAAAATCCCGGAATCAAAACCATGTTCTAACAATTTTAACATTATTTCCTTGCTTAAATTGTACGGAGGCAAGGAAACAACTTTGTTAAATTTTGGCAAAGGCGTTTTCAAAAAACTTCCTTCAATTATTTCAACATTTTTTGACTTGATTTCATTGTTTAACAGTTTAACCAGTTTGAAATCAACTTCCAAAGCCTTAACTTTTGCTTTTTTTGCAAGTTTTTTTGTTAAAAAACCTGTTCCTGCACCAATTTCAAAAACAACATCATTTTTTTTCAAATCAGCTTTTTCAATCATTTTGTCCAGAATTTTTTCATTTATGATAAAATGCTGTCCCAGTTTTTTTAACGGGCTTACTCTGTATTTTACAAGAAAATTTTGGAGTTCCTGAAATAAGCTCATTTTAATGTTTTCCCCTAAAATGAGGTTTTTCCTGTGCAGGAGGCCGTACAAACAAGTAGTGCTTTAATCCTTCTTCTTCCAGTTCTCTTAAAATTCGTTTAACTATTACAAGCCCCGGATCAGGCATTAAATCAACTCTTTTTTCAATATCGTCAAATGATTCAAACTTTTTATGGTCTCTTTCCTCTAAAAGGTTTTCAGTGTGCTTTTTTCCCAGGCTTGGCAATAATTCAAGCTTATGTCTTCTGATAGTTATCGGGCCGGCATTATTGTAAAATTCAACATATTTTTTTTCATTTTCTTTTACCAGTTTTTTTATAGTGTTTTTAATTTCTGCAACGGATGTTGATGTCAAATCTTTGTAACCAATTCTTCTTTTTATAAACTCAACTTTGTCTCTTTCATCTTTTCCTACATAAACTTTTTCAAAAGCTTTTAATTCTCCTTTTGGAACAATCTCCAGTAATGTAAAAAATTCTGTTCCAATAACCTGTGCTATTGGCTCGCTTTTAAAACTTGAACCTTTTCCTTTTGGAAGATAATCTAAAACTATGGCATATTCTTCTGCGGGCATTTAAATCACCACCGCTTAAAGCGGACTATTTTTTATCGGAAGCGTTTTCTTCTGCTTCTTGTTTTGCTTTTTCTTCAGCTTCCTTTTTTCTTTTTTCTTCCTCTTCTTTTGCTTTTTGTTTTAATTTTTTGGCTGTTTTTTTTGCCGCTGCAGCAGAATCTTTTGCCCTGTCACTTATGTCTTTGCCGCCGTATTTTTTAACCGTTTCCAGTATTGTGTCAAGAGTGTCTTCTTTAAACTCGCTTTCTTTTGGAATTAAAATTTTTAAAATTTCTTTTTCCATTGGCATTATGTCAACAATTTTCACAGCAAACTCTTCACTGACTCCGTCAATTGCTTTTAAATCTTTTAATAATTTGTCAGCTTTTGTTCTTGTCAGTTTTGAAAAGGTTTTAGCATAATTGTAAGCTGCTTCCTGCTCATAATTTAAGTCTTTCATTTTTTTGTTTTCTTTTAACAAATCCTTAACTTCAACTAATGTTACAACTTTTTTTTCTAAAATTTTTTCTCCAATCATTTTTTCACCTTTTTTTGTTCTAAAACTTTTAAATGAACAGGGTGAATTAAAACTTCTTTGCTTTTTCCCCTGTCTGAAATTATAATCTTGTAATGTGTTCCCTGCCTTGTTGGGTTTTCTTTTTCACCTAAAACTGTGCCGGTTTTTCCATGATGTCTTGAATTCGGCAAACTTTTGTTGTATGAACCATCAGTTTTAATCTGAACTTTTGAATTTCCGGGAATCTGAATAACGTGCTTGTTTACAGTTGTTTTTGAGCCTTTTCTTGAAAATTTGCTTCTTGTTTTAGCTCTTTTTCCAACAGCTTTTTTGTTTGCCATTAAATCACCTTTAAACTTTGAAAATCATTGATTAAATTAGTCTGAATATAACCAATTACTCAAAGAAAACTATTTAAATTGAAGTTAAAACGTTAAAAAAAGCAAAAACCTGATTAAATCCTTTTTAAATGATTTTTTTCATCGTTTTAAGTGCTTTAAATATCTTTTTAAAGCTTTTTAAACTATAAATCCTATTTATAAATAAATAACAAATTAAAGGGAATAAATTAATTTGTGAGGTTTTTTTTTATGAAGTATGAAATTGTTAATCTTGTTGCTTCTGCAAGCTTGTCGGGCACTCTTGATTTGTATGAATTGGCTATGTCAATTCCCAACATTGAATATGAACCGGAACAGTTTCCCGGTGCAATACTAAAACTGCGTGAACCAAAAGTTTCAATGCTTTTGTTCAAAAACGGTAAAGTTATTTGTTCTGGTGCAAGCAATGAAGAACAAGTTGCGCAGGCTATCAGAAAAGCTTCAAAACTTATTAATGAAATTCAGAAAGACATTAAGGTTCAGAGAAAAGTTAATTATACTGTTGTTAACCTGGTTGCAACAGCCAACCTGAAAACAACTCTTGACTTGTTTCATGTTGCTTTAAATCTTGACAATGTTGAATATGAACCTGAACAGTTTCCGGGAGCAATTTTAAGAATTCATGACCCGAAAATAACTTTGTTGTTGTTTAAAAACGGTAAAGTTATTTGTGCCGGTGCAAAAAGAGAAGAACTTTTGAAAAAAGGCTTAAACAAAGCGGCAAAACTTGTTAAAAATATCACAAAGCAAAAAAAATCATCAGGCGACAATCTTTTGGTTGAATGATTTTTGATGTGGTAAAATGCATAGGCCTGTTAGTAAAGAACTGAAAAGAATTTTTGAAGAAACAAGTAAACATTTGCAGAGAGAACATTCCAGGTTTTTGGAAGAAGTTAAGCCGGGTGAAAGAAAAACTGATGTTATTGAAACGCATAGGGCTGAACTTGCTGAAATTAAAAACGCTTTGTCTTCAAATGATTTTGGCAATGTAAGCAGGCGTGCCATGAGGCTTGCAATTCGTTTGCTTGAATCTGATATTGAGTTTGCAAACAAAAGACTTAAACATTTTGAAAGACTTGGTGAAGAAGCTGCCAGAGAGGAATGGAACAGGGAACGTGAAACAGAAAAAGGTGTAATTTATTCACTGCCTTTTGAAGGTTTAATGACAAGGCTTAGAAATACTGTAAAATTGGGGCCAACCGCTTTAAGCATTTTAGAAGAAAATCTTAGAGAAAAAGTTTAATTTTTTTTAAAAAAACAACTTTTTTAAGCTTTAACAATCCCAATTATACTGATTAGCGGCCATACCGCAGAGGAAACACCCGGTCTCATTTCGAACCCGGAAGTTAAGCTCTGTAGGGTTTAGGCTGGCAGTGGGTTTTTACCTGCAGCCTCCTGAAAGCTGCTAATCTCTTTTTTTTATGTTGCAGGCAATTGCGCTTGCAGTGAAACCTATAAATTAGCAGCTTTAAAACAAAATTTTTTTATTCTATTCTTGAACCAAAAATGTCTTTTTATTTTAAGTATAATTTAATTTTAAGGGTTAAAAGCATAAGCAAGTGTTTTAATTCCTTTTATCATTATTTTCTAAGATTTACAGGTTGTTTAAATGTCTTCAAATAATGCTTTTTTGTCAAAAATTTGGGAAAAAAGGCATACAATTTTTTTGCTTTTAATCATTTTTATAATTGCTTTTATTATCCGGGGCCATAACTTAAAATTTGACTTGTTTTTTGGTTTTGATTCTTATTATCACGCAAGAATGGTTGCGCTTTTATTAGAACAGGGTTTTTTGCCTCAGTTTGACCCTTTGGCTTACTATTATGTTGGAGGTTCTCCTGTTCCCACAACCGGATTGTTTTTTTGGTATTTTTCAGCCGCGCTTTACAAAGTTTTCACATTAAACGCTCCTTACAGTAAAGAGTTATGGATTCAGTTTGTTAAAATTTTGCCGGCATTGTTTGGTTCTTTGACAGCCATTGCAATGTATTTTTTCGGAAAAGAACTTTATGGAAAGCATGCCGGTTACGGAATGGCTTTATTTTCAGCTGTTGTTCCAAGTTTTGTTTACAGAACAATGGCTGGTTTTTTTGAGGAAGACTCTTTGGGTTTTTTGTGGCTTATTATTGGTTTTACTTTTTTCTTTAGAGCAATGAAAAAACTTGATTTCAGCAAAGAATCTTTGATAAATGCATTGCTTGCTGGAATATTTTTTGGAATAATGTCTTGGACTTGGGAATTTTTTGTAATTGTGCCAATAATATGGATATTATATTTCTTTTTTGGTTCAATTAACATTTATGCAAAACAAGGAGCAGAAAAATTAAAACCGTTTGTCGGATTGTTTGCAATTTCTTTTCTGGTTTTTACTTTTATGACTTTTTTCAGCTGGGGCTTTGAATGGATTAGCAGAATTTTTAATGTGACAATCGGCAATCTTCCGTTGGAAGGCGGAGCATCATTGTTTTTGTTATTGTTTGGCTTAATCATTTTTGGATTTTTTGCTTTTATTTTGTTTTTTGGTTCAGCCAAGGATTCAGTTGAAAAACGCAGAAAATCTTTAAACCTGATTTCAATGATTTTGCTTTACGCTGCGTTTGGCGTAATTTTAATGATTTTATTCGATTTTGGAGGGCTTTTTTCATCACAATTTGAATCGGGAACCGTTTTAGGTGCAACAATCGGGGAAGAAAGTTTTGGAGGAACAACTTTTGGCTATAAATATAATATGCTTTTGCTTTTCCCGTTGCTTGCTTTGATAATAATTCCGTTTCATGTTTTTAGAAACAAAAAAGAGCATTTAAGTGTTATAATTTTTTTCTGGATTGCTTTAAGTTTAATTGGTGCTTTTTACAAACTTAAATTTACTTATTTGTTTGGCTTGCCTGTGGCCGCTTCAGCCGGAGTAATTTTAAACCAGTTTTTTGTTTTATGGAAAAAACGTTCAAACACTTTGGAAGTAAAATTTATAGCAATATTTTTTGCTTTTCTTTTGATTGGCGGTGTTGCAGCTGGTTCTTATTTTGTTACAAAAAGGCCTCCTACGATTGAAACTCAGCAAAACTGGAAAAATGTTTTTGAATGGATGAAAAATGAAACACCTGAAGATGCAACTTTTTTTAACTGGTGGGACAAAGGGCATTGGCTTACTTTTATTGGTGAAAGAAAAGCTTCTCTGGATAACAGGAATTATGATTTTCAAGGCGATTCAGATTTTGCCCGTTTTACAATTGAAACAAATGAAACTGAAGCTTTTAAAATTTTAAAAAAATACAAACCTGATTATTTGTTGTTTGATTCAACGCTTATGCAGTCACAAACTTCTGCTATTGTAAATGGTGACAATATTTCCATTACTTCCCCTTCCATGTTTTTGTATGCTTATGATACTTTGAATTTAAGCTCTGTTCCCGGCTTGCCTCAGAAAATGCAGGGATATTTGGCTGCTTATCTTCCATGCGGCGAAAGTGTAAATGGTTTTAACTGCCGCGGCAATTTTTTAACACACGATCAGATGGAAAATCTTCCGACAACAATTGCACAAAATCCTACAAGCTTGATTGCAGGAGGCAGGCTTCCTGTATTTTATTACAGGGAGGAAAACAATTCATCCATTGCCGTTGTAGGCCCGGAATCAAACAAGTCAATGCTTGTAAGAATCTGGTTTAATGACCCAAGCTTATCCCAATATTTTGAACAGGTTTATTTTAAGGATGACATTAAAGTTTTCAAAGTAAAAGAAGAATTTTACCAATAAAAGGTGTTTTTTTAAATGCGCACTCTTTTCAAAATGTTTTTATCATACATTCTGGTTTTTGTTATTTATTTTTTTATTCAACAGCCTGAATTTTTAATTTTGTCCACATCCTTTACTACAACTTTTTTTATTCTGCCCCCTTTTATTGCAAGAATTAAGGAAAGAGGCAACGGTTTTGTTTCAAAGGACATGAACAAATTTGATAAAAGAAAAATTCCCGAATTCGGAGGCTTTACAGTTTTTTTCGGATTTTTAACAGGCATAATTGCGGCAATTGCATTATTTTCCTACACCAACATTATTTTTTTTGATTTAACAATTCTTTTAGCCGGTTCTTTTACTGTTGCAATTGTTGGTGCTGTTGGAATTGTTGATGATTTAATGGGCTGGAAAAAAGGAATTGCACAATGGCAGCATGCATTGGTTCCGGCTTTTGCCGCATTGCCTTTAATGGCTATAAAAATTTCAAATCCTCCTATTTTTTTGCCAGTAATCGGTTTTCTTCCCAGCGAATTTGTTATTCCTTTCATCGGAGTTGTTTCATTCGGATTAATTTATTCATTGTTTTTTGTTCCGATTGGCATTACCGGTGCAAGCAATGCAACAAACATGCTTGCCGGCTTTAACGGTTTGGAAGCAGGCCTGGGCATTTTAATAATTGGAACATTGTTTTTAATTTCAATAATTAACGGCAAAATTGAAGCTGCAATTCTTTCAATTTCATTGCTTGCAGCCTTAATTGCTTTTTTGTTTTACAACTGGTTTCCTGCAAAAGTTTTTGGCGGAGATTCCTTAACTTTAATGGTTGGCGCGGGAATTGCAACAATTTCAATTGTTGGAGATATTGAAAAAATTGCTGTTCTTTTAATGTTATTATATTTTATTGAACTTGGATTTAAAGCAAGGCACAGATTCAAATCCGAATGCTTTGGAATTCCTCAAAAAAACGGCATTTTAAAGCCTGATCCCCGCGGAGGCTCTTTGACTCATTGGATTATGCGCAGAGGCAAATTCACCGAGCCTCAAGTTGTTAAAAGAATTCTTTTTTTGCAGTTAATAATTTCAGTAACAGTTGCATTGCTTTCACATTTCCAGTTAATATTAATCTGAGGCGTTTTTGTTGAAAATAGCATTAGTTTGTTCTGCCGGCGGGCATTTAACAGAATTATTGCAGTTAAAAAAATCATGGCAAAACACTGACCATTTTTTTATAACAGACAAACGAATGGATTCACAGGCTTTGGCTAAAAATAACAAAACTTTTTTTTTAACCGTTCCAAGAAGAAACCCGGTAAAATTGTTAATAAACTTTTTCCAGGCATTAAACCTTTACTTTAAAACAAAACCAAATCTTGTTATCAGCACCGGTGCTGACACCGCAATTCCTTTTTGTTTAATAGCAAAGTTTTTCGGAGCAAAAATCATTTTCATTGAATCTTTTGCCCGCATTAAAGAACCGTCTTTGAGTGCTAGAATAATGTATCCTTTTGCTGACAAATTTTTTGTTCAATGGCCTCAGAATAAAAAATTTTTTCCAAAAGCAGAATTTGTCGGAGGCGTTTTTTAATGAAAAATGTTTTTGTTACAATCGGAACTCACCCACAGGATTTTTCCCGTTTAATAAAACAAATTGATTCAATTGCTTCCAAAAATAAAATTAAATTTTTTGTCCAAACAGGTTACACAAAATTCAAGCCAGAAAATTTTTCTTCAAAAAAGTTTTTATCAGATTCAGAGTATAATAAAAAATTTGCAAAAGCAGATGTAATAATTTCCCATGGCGGAGCCGGAACAATTATTCGTGCTCTTGAATTAAAAAAATCTTTGATTATTGTTCCTCGTTTAAAAAAATTTAATGAACATACGAATGACCATCAGCTTGATTTGGCTAAAGCTCTGCAAAAAAGAGGAAAAGCGTTGTATGTGGCAAATATTTCTTCACTTGAAAAAACGTTAAAAAAATCTCTTTCTTTCAAGCCAAAGTTTTCCAGCGAAAAGCAAAAACTCATAAAAGCAGTCAATTCTTACATTAAAAGCCTGAAATAATCATTTTTTTAGTTCTTTATACAATGAGTCAAATTCTTTTGCAATTGCTTTGATTGAATAATTTTTTTCAACACGCTTTCTTGATTTTTTTTCCAAACTTTTTCTCAAATCAGAATTTTCAATTAATTTAATTATGCCACGCGCAATGCTTTTCGGATTTTTTGGTTTGACAAGAACACCTGAATCCTGAAGCGTGTTTTTTATTTCCCCAAAATCGGTTGCAACAATTGCTTTTCCTGAAGACATGCTCTCCAATAATGCAATGCTTGTTGTAGCCTTAAAAGCAAAAGAATGAACAACAATTCTGGCAGCAGAATAAGCTTCAGGAACCTGCTTGTTTTGAATTTTTCCCGCAAATAAAACATTTTTTTGCAAGTTTAAATCTTCAACAAGCTTTTCCAGTGAGTTTTTCCCGGGTCCAGCTCCGAAAATTACAAATTTCCAGTCAGGATATTTTTTTACAACATGCTTCATTGCTTTAACCGTGTAACTGATTCCTTTTGTGTTTGTTGAATGCAATGGTTTTGCTGACACAATCAGATTTTGTCCAAAAATTTGTGTAAATCTTTTTCCTGAAACTTTTGGATTGTACATTTTTGAATCAATTGCACCCGGAATTTGAACAATTTTGTTTTTTGGAATGCCCCATTTTTGTAAAAATTGTTTTGAAACAAATTCAGACCATGAAACAATTTTGTCAAACTTTATTTTTGGCAAAAAAGTTTTATTAAACCAGTAAACAAGTTTCATGTTTAAGCTGACATTCACATCGCTTAAATATTCAACTGCTACAATTAAAGGAATTTTCAAAGTTTTTGAAACTTTTTCTCCGATTATGCCGGGAAAAGCATCATTTTGTGCATGAACCAAATCAACTTTGTGTTTTTTTGCAATTTCCACAGCTTTTTCTGCCTGTAACATGTATTCCCATTTGTGAAAAGCATGATGGCCTAAAACTTTTGCTTTGTATTTTTTTATTCCAAGTTTTTTTTCTTCTTTAAAATTTTTTTGCTCTGTTGTAAAAACAATTATTTCATGTTTTTTGCTTAATTCTTTTAACAAATTTGAAACAAAAACTTCTCCGCCTCCTCCGCCTTCAAGTGAATAGGTATGAGTAATAAACAGTATTTTCATTTTTTTCACTTTAATTTTGCTGATTGCCCTGAATTTAAAATTTTTGGTATTAAAATCGTGAAAATAAGGCTTAAAAAGCCTTTTTTGCTGATTATTTGCATGTCTAAAAATATTCTTGTAACGGGTGGAGCCGGTTTTATTGGCTCTTTTATTGTAGATGAACTAATTGAACAGGGACATGAAGTAACAGTTTTGGATAATTTGTCAGAACAAGTTCATCCAACAGGAAAGCCTGATTATCTGAATCAGAAAGCGTCTTTCATTAAAGGTGATGTAAGAAACAGGGAAGATGTTGCCAAAGCTTTTGAGGATATAGAAATTGTTTTTCATCAGGCTGCTGCTGTTGGTGTAGGGCAAAGCATGTATCAAGTTGAAGACTATGTTGATGTAAATGAAAGAGGTACAGCTGTTTTGTGGGATTATTTAATTAACAAAGAACATTCTGTTAAAAAATTTGTAATAGCTTCTTCAATGAGTTCTTATGGCGAGGGATTATATCAAAATGAGTCAGATGAATTTGTTCAGCCTGATTTAAGGCCTGAAAACCAGATGGCTAAAGGCGAATGGGAATTAAAGGATAAAGACGGTGGCATTTTAAAACCTGTGCCAACCCCTGAAACAAAAAACCAGGATTGTAATTCTGTTTATGCTTTA
This sequence comes from archaeon, assembly GCA_028279805.1. Lineage (GTDB taxonomy): Archaea > Iainarchaeota > Iainarchaeia > Iainarchaeales > JANQMZ01 > JANQMZ01. Next base: position 54,195 of record JANQMZ010000007.1, read on the forward strand.
ACAAAAAAAGAACAGGAAAAAATGAGTTTATTGCTGGGAAAAACTTATGGAATTCCTACAACTGCTTTAAGATATTTTAATGTGTTCGGAACAAGGCAGTCTTTAAGCAATCCTTATACCGGTGTTGTGGCAATTTTTATGTCCAGAATTAAAAATAATAATTCTCCTGTTGTAACGGAGGACGGTTTGCAAACCCGTGATTTTATTTCTGTTAAAGATGTTGTTCAGGCAAACATTCTTGCAATGAATTCTTCAAAAGCAAACAATCAAGTGTTTAATGTTGGAATGCAGAATCCTTTGACAATTAAAAGCATTGCTGAAAATCTGATTCAAATTTATGATTCAAATGTCAAGCCAAAAATAACCGGGCGTTTTAGAAAAGGAGATGTGAGGCATTGTTTTGCTGACATTTCCAAAATTAAAAAAAAGCTGAACTTTGAGCCAAAAATTTCTTTTGAACAACAGCTTGAAGAAATTGTTTCATGGTCTAAAACTGTTCAAGCTGATGACAAGTTTGATGAAGCTAATAAAAAACTTGAAGAAAAAGGTCTTTTTTAACTGGTTTTGTTTAAAATGAAAGCAAGCATTATTATTGCAACAAAAAACCGTTCAAATATTTTAGCCAGAAGTTTGAATGCAATGCTTTCCCTTGATTTTGATTCTTTTGAAATAATTGTTGCAAATGACGGTTCAACTGATTCAACAAAATCTTTTCTTGAAGACATTTCTTCCAAAACATCCAAAATAAAGGCTTTAAATTTTTCAAAAAGCCGCGGCCCCGCTTTTGCCAGAAACCGTGCTATTGAACAGTCTAAAGGCCGTTTTATTGTTATAATGGATGATGATTGCATTCCTCAGAAAAAATGGCTTTCCCAGCTGCTAAAGCCTTTTGAAAAAAATAAAAACATCGGCATTACCTCCTCGTTTAATTATTTTGGAGGCACATCCACAGCTTATAGAGGAACATTGCTTCAAAAAATTGGCTTGTTTGATGAATCCTTTCCTTTTAATTACCGTGAAGACACTGACTCTGTGTTTAAAATTTTGGATCTCGGCTATAAAGTTGAAATGGTTAAAGCTCCTTTTGACCATTTTCACAAACAGCCTGAAAATTTTTTGCAAAAAATCAAATACGGTTTTAAAAGATTGTGGATGCACCATGTTGATCCTTTAATTTTTAAAAAACATCCAGTAAGAGGCAAAAATTTTTTTGATGTAAAACTTGGTTTTATAAGGAATCCGGTAAAAGATTTTGAAGTTGCAACAGGTTTATGGTGGAAACGTTCTCCAAAATTAAGCCTTTCAAGCCCGCAGGGAGTAAAACTGATTGAAAATAAATCTCCGTTGCATTTTATTATAATAATTTTGGGAGGAATTTTTTATGCTGTTGCAATAAAGTTTGTAAGGCTTTATGGCAGTATTAAATATGGAAAACTTTTGGTGTGAAAATGCAGTCAACAAAAGAACTTAGAAAATATTATACCGAGGAATATTTTTCAAAAATTAACCGTGGTTCAAAAGAGTTTGAAAAATTTAAAGCTGAAAAACTTCCCAAAGAATTAATTGAAAGCTTGCTTCTTTTAAATCCTAAAAAGAATGAAAAAATTTTGGACGTGGGTTGTGGCAGGGGGGAAATGGTTTTTGCATGCAAACAAAAAGGAGCTAAAGCTTTTGGAATTGATTTTTCTTTTAATGCTTTAAAATTCGGAAAAAAACTTGGTTTAAAAAATCTTGTTCAGGCGGACGCAATCAGCCTGCCTTTTAAAAATAATTCTTTTGACAAAATTGTTTTTTTGGAGGTAATTGAACATATTCCAAAAGAACTTGAACACCAGTTATTGTCAGAATTAAATCGTGTTTTGAAAAAAAACGGCTTGCTTGTTATTACCACAGCCCCTAATGCGTTTGTTGCAAAACCTTTGTATTTTGTTGCAAAACTTTTGGGAATGAAACGAGGCTTGAATGAACAGATTCATGTTAATGAAAAAACTTTTTTTTCTTTGGCAAATAGTTTAAAAAAAGCCAATTTTAAGCCAAAAGTCTGGGTTGAATTTGATGCGGAATGGTTTAAGGCTGCTGTCGGCGGAAAAAAGGGCCAGAGTTTTTTTAACCTTTTTTTGCCTTTTTTAAGGTGGAAACCGCTTGGTTTCCTGGTTGATAAAACTCCTCTTTCAATTTTTTTAGGAATACATGTTTTTGCCGTTTCAAAAAAGCTTTGAATTTGTACCAATAAAGTATAAAAACCGTAAAACATTGTTATTAAAGAGCATTTTTGGGTTTCAAACATGGTTGTAAAAGATTTTAAGGTAATGACTTTAAACCCGCCTTTTCATCCGAAATTTTCAAGGTCTTCAAGGAGTCCTGCTGTTTCAAAAGGTGGCTGTGTATATTACCCCATTTGGATTGGTTATACTACAGGAGTTTTGGAACAAAACAATGTTCCTGTTAAATTGTTTGATGCTCCGGCTGAATCACGTGGCCTGGAAGAATCTTTGCACATTATTAAGGATTACAATCCTGATTTGATTGTAATGGATTCAACAACTGCAAGTATTGCAAACGATTTGCATGTTGCAAATGAAATTAAAAAAATTCTTCCCGATGCTTTTATTGTTTTTGTAGGAACTCATCCGACCGCGGTTCCTTTTGAAGTGTTAAAATCTTCAAAAAATGTTGATGCTGTTGCTTTAAGCGAACATGAACACACTATCCGCGATTTATCTTTTGCTTTGCGTGACGGAAAACCTGTTGCAGATGTTGCCGGATTGGTTTACAGAACAACAAATTCAAAAGGAGAAGAAGAATTTGAAATAAGTCCTAAAAGAGAACCAGCTTCAGGTGAAGAACTTGATAAAATGCCTTTTGTTTCAGAAGTTTATTCAAGACATTTGAATATTAAAAATTATTTTTACCCGTCAGTTTTGTATCCTGAGGTTACAATTATTACCGGTCGTGGTTGTCCTTTCAGATGCACTTTTTGTGTTTATCCTCAGACAATGGGCGGACATGAATACCGTGTAAGAAGCCCTGAAAATGTTGTTGACGAATTTGAATGGATTTTTGAAAACCTGGATGTTAAGGATATTATGATTGAAGATGACACGTTTACAGCTAACAGGGAACGCATTAACAAAATTTGTGATTTGATTGTTGAAAGAGGTTTGCAGGATAAAGTTACGTGGACCTGCAATGCCCGTGCTGATGTTGATCTGGATACTTTGAAAAACATGAAAAGGGCGGGATGCAGATTGCTTTGTGTTGGTTTTGAATCCGGGGAACAGGAAATTTTAAACAATGTTAAAAAAGGCACCCAATTGCAGATTATAAGGCAGTTTATGAAAGACACTAAAAAGGCAGATGTTTTGGTGCACGGCTGTTTTATGCTTGGAAACAAGGGTGAAACAAAGCAGACAATCAGAACAACAATTGAGTTTGCAAAAGAATTAGAACCGGATACGGCTCAATTTTTTCCCATAATGGTTTATCCGGGCACTGAAGCTTATGATTATTTTAAAAAAGAGGGGCTGATTAAAGCAGAAAGTTATGGTGACTGGCTTGACAAAGAGGGCAACCATAATACAATTATTTCAAGACCCGGCCTGACTGATAAAGAGCTTGTTGAATTGTGTGACCGGGGCAGATGGGAGTTTTATATGCGTCCAAAATATGTTCTGAGAAAAATCTGGCAGGGCATTACGCATCCCAAAGAGTTTCCGCGTTTGTTAAAATCAAGCAAAAGTTTTTTCAAATATTTGTTGCTTGGCTCTGAAAGTGTCAGAACTAATTAATTTTTTTTTAATTTTTTTTATTTTAAGGTGTGATTTGTGGATGCAAGCATAATTGTCCCTGTTTTTAATGCTGAAAAAACAATTGCATCCTGTTTGACTTCTTTGCAGAATCAAAATTTTTCAGGAAAATTTGAAATAATTGTTGTGGATGACGGTTCAACTGATAATTCTTTAAATGTTGTTAAAAATTTTAAAAAAATAAAAATTTTAAAGCAAAAAAATTCAGGTCCGGCTGTTGCCAGAAATTTTGGAGCTCAAAAAGCTTCCGGAAAAATTATTGTTTTTGTTGATTCTGATTGTGTTGCTTCAGAATACTGGTTAAAAGAAATGTTAAAACCTTTTCAAAATCCAAATGTTGCAGGTGTGCAAGGTGCTTACAAAACAAAACAAAAAGAATTTATGGCAAGATTTATTCAGATTGAAATTGAATCACGTTATGAAAGGCTTAAAAGAATAAAATCAACTGACTGGATTGGTTCTTACTCAGCTGCTTATCGTAAAAAAATTTTTTTAAAAGAGCATGGCTTCAGCTCGGATTTTAAACAGGCTTCCGGTGAGGATCCCGAATTGTCTTACAAATTAAACAAAAAAGGACACCAACTTGTATTCAATTCAGATGCAATTGTTTTTCATCAGCATCCTGTTTCATTTTTTCATTATTTGAAGAAAAAATTTACACATGCTTACTGGCGCATTTTGTTATACAAAAAGCATTCTGATAAAATGGTTCGTGATTCTTACACACCTCAAACTCTTAAAATACAGCTTTTTGCCATTTTAGCCTTTATTTTGTTCACTTTTTTGTCATTTTTTGCCCCTATTGCATCTTTTTTTGGCTATTTGGCGTTAATTTTGCTTGTTTTAAGCATGCTTCCCTTTGTTTTTTTTGCTATTTCAAAAGATTTTGCGGTCGGATTTTTATCACCCCTGCTGATTCTGGCGAGAAATTTTGTTTTTTTAACCGGGCTTTTAACAGGTTTTATTTCTTCTCAAAGGCGGTTTTAATATGAAAGTTTTGCATGTTTCAAACGGTTTTTGGCCGTGTGTAGGCGGCATTGAAAGAGTTTCACTTGATTCATGTATTGCTCTTAAAAAAATTGGAGTGAACACAAGCGCTTTGGCTTTTAACGGCTGCCATGACTCCAAAAAAATTTTCCCTTCAACCGAAAAAATTCACGGAATTGAAATTGAAAGAGTTCCGGTTATACGGTTTCCCTACTATCCTTTTTCGGTTTTTTCTCCGAACAGGTTTAAAAAATTTGATGTTATTCATGTTCACGGAATAGGTTTTTTTTCAGATTTTTTTATTTTCACAAAATTTTTGCACAAAAAACCTGTTGTTGTAAACACTCATGGCGGATTTTTTCATACTAAAAATATTTCTTTTCTTAAAAAAATTTATTTTAACTTTTTTCAGAAATTTTTGTTAAAAAAAGCTGATTTAATTTTGGCTGACAGTGATAATGATTTTAATATTTTTTCAAAAATTGTTCCAAAAAATAAAATTAAGCTTTTTTTTAACGGAGTAAATGTTGAAAAATTTTTAAAACTTGGAAAGAAAAAAGCAAAAAGCCAGTTTGTTTTTGTCGGGCGTTTAAGCAAAAATAAAAGAATTGATTTGCTGTTAGATTCAATGCATCAGTTGTCACAATTTGAAAAAAATTTTAAACTTTTTATTGTTGGAAAAGATTTTGATTTTATTTTACCGGAACTTAAACAAAAAGTAAAACAATTAAAACTTGAAAAAAATGTTAACTTTTTGGAACGTGTTTCAGACGAAAAACTTTTAAAACTTTTTTCAGATTCACAGTTTTTTATTTCTTCCTCAGAATATGAGGGTTTTGGCGTTGCAGTTATTGAGGCAATGGCTGCGTCATGTGTTCCTGTTTTAAGCCCTATTCAAAATTTTAAGGTTTTTGTTCAGAACAATAAAAACGGTTTTATTGTAAATTTTTTTAATCCTATTGAAACCGGAAAATTTTTGGCAAAATTGCTGAAAAGAAAAAATTTTGAAAAAGTTTCAAAAAGTGCCAAATCTTCTGTTTTAAAATTTTCAATAAACTCTTATGCCCGGAATCTTTCAAAAATTTACAATAATTTGGTACAATTCTCAGATAAATAGCTTTAAATTGCTTTAATAGCATAATTCTTTAACATTTGTTATATGCGTGATTTTATGTCTAAAAATATTCTTATAACAGGAATAAACGGTTTTGTCGGTTCTCATTTGGCTGAATATGTTTTGAATAATAAGCTTGGAAATGTTATAGGCTTAAACAGGGATTTTAACACTTCTATTGAAAATATTGCCCAGATTAAAAATAAGATTGAATTGGTTGAATGTGATATTACTGATTCTCATCGTGTTGAATCTGTTGTTAAGGAAACAAAACCTGAACTTGTTTTTCATCTGGCTGCGCAGTCTTTTGTTCCGGCTTCATGGAACTCTCCTGTTGAAACAATGAATACAAATGTTTTAGGCTCTGTTAATCTTTTTGAAGCTGTAAGAAAATTTTCACCTGAATCTGTTTTGCAGATTGCATGCAGCAGTGAAGAATACGGTTTTGTTAAGGAAACTGAATTACCCATAACTGAAGAACAACCTTTAAGGCCTTTAAGCCCTTATGGTGTCAGCAAAGTTTCAATGGATTTGCTTGGCTATCAGTATTTCAAAAGTTATGGTTTAAAGGTTGTGAGAACAAGAGCGTTTAATCACACAGGCCCGAGGCGTGGTGAAGTTTTTGTTGTAAGTGACTGGTCTAAACAAATTGCTGAAATTGAAGCTGGTAAAAGAAAACCTTTAATAAAAGTGGGAAACCTGGAAACAAAAAGAGATTTTTTGGATGTTAGGGATGTTGTTGAAGCTTATTACCTTGCAACACAAAAATGTGATGCCGGGGAAGCTTACAATATTTGTTCCGGTACAGCGTATCCTATGAAAGAATTGCTTAACATGCTTTTGGATTTATCTTCAGCTGACATTAAAACTGAAAAAGACCCTGCAAAAATGAGGCCATCCGATGTTCAGGTTTTGGTTGGAGATTCAGCAAAGTTCAGGGAAAAAACAGGCTGGAAACCAAAAATTGATTTCAAGCAAACTTTGAAAGACACTCTTGAATACTGGCGTAACAGAGTCAAATAAGTTTTTGAAAAGTTGTTTTTGAAATGAAAATTTTTTATTCTGCGTTGGATTTGTCAATTCCCGGCACTCATGGCGGTTCTTCTCATGCACTGGAAACAATTAACTCTCTTAAAAAACTTGGCCATGAAGTAATTGTTTTTTGCTCTAATTCAGGAAAACAGCCTTTTTTTGAGCAAAAAGAAAAAATCACTTTTTACCGTTTTCCTGTTCCCAATTCCGGTTTTTTTAAAATTTTTTTCATGGTTTTTTTGTCAACTGTTTTTGTCAAATATTGCTTGTTTTTTAAAAAAATTGATGTTATCTGGGAGCGTGCCAGAATTTTTGGAGGCATTGGAGTTTTTTTTGGAAATCTTTTCGGAAAAAAAACCATTTTGGAATTAAATGAACCTGTAATTGCAGGTGCGCGAATCTCAAAAAAATTTAAACCAAATTCTTTTTTGTTTAAATCGTTAAAAAACTGGTTTCATTTTACCGCCAAAAAGGCTAACATTATCACAGTAACCCATTTGTCTCTGGCTAAAAATCTTTCGAAAGAAAAAGTTAAGCTAATAGGTTATGGTGCAAACCCTGAAACTTTTTCACCGGCTTTAAGATATTCAAATATCAGAAAAAAACTTAATTTGCATAAAGGGCAGACTGTTTTGTATTCAGGTTCTTTCAGGGAATGGCATGCTCTTAAAAAAATTGTTTTGTCTGCTGAAAAAATTGTTAAAGTTTTTCCGAAAGCAAAATTTTTGTTAATTGGTTCTGGTCCTGAATTTTTAAAAACAAGGCAACTGGTTTTTGACAAAAATCTTCAGAACAATGTGTTATTTTTGGGCAAAATTCCGTATAAAAAAATGCCGCAATTTGTTAATGCATCCGATATTTGCCTTGCTTTGTTTGACCCTGAATATGCTTTGTTTAAAAAGTTTGATTATTTTTATTCTCCTATAAAAGTTCATGAATACAAGGCTTGCGGAAAACCGGTCATTGCAACCCAGATGGGCAATTTGACAAAATTGGTTCAAAACAATGTTAACGGTTTTACGGTTAAAAACAATAATCCGGATAAAATCGCTCAAAAAATTTCTTTTTTAATTAAAAATGTTTCCTCTGCAAAAAAAATAGGTAAGTTTAACAGAAAAGAAATTCTGGAAAAAGACAACTGGTTAAATGTTACAAAAGGCATTTTAAACAGCTTTTAAATGCTTTATTTTTTTTCTGCGTAAATTTTCATGGCTGTTGCTTTTCCTGTTAAGGCCAAAAGCAGGCTTATTGGATAAATAAAAGGCATTGTTATTATGTAAAGCCATTTGTGTTTGTCTAAATCTGTGAAATTTCTTAAAAAAAACCATGGTGTTGAATCAAATCTTATTTTTTTAATTTTAAACCCTGCTTTGTTTAATGTTTTGCTTATTGTTTTTTTGTTAAAGTGCGTTAAATGAACAGGCGGCTGTAAAGCATACCATTTTTTTTTAAAAAGTTTAAATTCAAAAGAATCAATGTTTGGCACTTCAATCCAGATCATGCCTCCCGGTTTTAAAATTTTGTGAATTTCTTTTAATTCTTTGAAAGGATGATGCATGTGTTCAAGTGTGTGAATTATTGCCACCACATCAAAAGAGTTTTTTTTAAATTTGCATTCCAGTAAATCTTTTGTGAAAATTTTTATTCCCAGTTTTTTTGAAATTTTTTCAGCTGCTTTTTTGTTTATTTCAATTCCTGTCACATTCCAGCCTATTTTTTCTGCATTTTCAAGCAAATATCCCTGGCCTGCACCTATTTCCAAAAATTTTCCGTTTTTTTTGAAAGGAATTCTTAAATTTAGCTGAAGTTTTAAAAAAATGTCAACAAGTATCCTGTAAAATGTTTTTTTTTGTTCAATTTTGTGTTTTTCATAAGTTTTTGGATAATATTTTCCTATTTCTTTTTCACTCGGGCGCGGATTTAAATAAACCAATTCACAGTTTTGGCATTTGTTGTATGAAAAATTTCCTTTATTTCCGTATAAAATATCTTTTGCGGTAATAAAATGTTTTTTTTCCTTTGAACTGCAAAAAGGGCATTTGTTCACTGTTTCCATTCTAAAAAGAGAAAGTAATCAAATTTAAACAGTTCGTGTTTAGGGTTATACATGAAAAAATCAATTATTATTCCTTCATTTAATGAGGAAAAAGGTTTGCCTGATGTTGTTAAACGGTGTAAAAAAGTTTTAAACAGGGGTGATGAAATCATTGTTGTTGATGATGGTTCTCAGGACAAAACGTTTGAAACAGCTAAAAAGCTTGGCGTGCGTGTTTTAAAACATTCAAAAAATTTGGGAAAAACATCTGCTCTTAAAACAGGTTTTAATGCTGCTAAAAATGATGTTATTGTTACGATTGACGGTGATGCAACTTATCCTCCTGAAAAAATTCCTGACCTGGTTAAAGAATTGGAAAATGCTGATTTGGTTGTCGGAACCCGTTTTAGAAAAATGTGGCCAAAAGATTTGTCTTGGATTCGTGTTGCTGCAAACAAGCTTGGAGCTTTGTTTGCAAGTGTTTTGTTTCAGAGAAAAATTACGGATGTTACAACTGGAATGCGTGCTTTTAGAAAAAATGTTTTAAAAAAAATTCCAGAAATTAGGGCAAAAGGGCTTGATTTTGAAGCTGAATTAACTTCGAGAGCAATAACAAGCGGTTTGGAATACAGGGAGGTTCGTGTTATTCCGGAGTTAAGGGAAGGACAATCAAATTTGCAGTTTTTCAGTCACATGTGGCTTTTTTTTAAAGCAATTATCAGGGGAAAATTTTTCTGATTATTTTCTTTTTTTTTGCTTTTGAAATATTACTAACATAAATAAAAATTTCTATCAGTGAAAACAATTTTTTAAGCATTTAAAGTTTCCTTGTAAGCCTGTTCAAATTTTTGGGTTAAAAAATTCCATGAATAATTTTGCTGAACGTGTTTTAAACCCTGTTTTACTATTTTTTGTTCAAGTTTTTGGTTTTTTAACATTTTAATACTTTTAACAATGCTTTCATCTGAATTTGGTTCAAATAATAATCCTGTTTTTTTATGTTTTACAACTTCAGGAATTCCCCCTGTTTTTGATGCCAGCAACGGTTTTTTCATTGCCAGTGTTTCAAGCATTAAATGAGGGAATGGGTCGTATAATGAGGGCATTATAACCATTGAACTTTTCGAAATTATTTCAGGCATTTTGCTTCTTTTCACTTTTCCTAACAATTCCACATTTTTTTCCAGCCCAAAAACTGCAATTTGTTTCACAATTTTTTCTTTTTCAGGCCCGGTGCCAATAATCTTTAACCTTAATTCCGGATTTTCTTTCACTAACTCCTTCATTGCTTTAATTAAATGGCTTATTCCTTTCCATTTAACAAGCCTTCCTGAAAATAAAATATATTTTTTTGTCTGTGAAAACTTTTTGTAATTAAAGAGTTGCAAATCAACAGCGTTCCTTAAAACAATTGTTTTTATTTTTTTAATTCTTTTTTTTAGTAACTGGTTTTGCTGGAATTCACTTGGGCATGCAATTTTTGTTGAATGTTTTTCAAGCCAGTTTTGTATTTTGTCAAAAAATTTTATTTTTAAAGGCATTTTTTTATTTGCAGAATATTTGTTTTTTATTTTTTCATAAGGCATTTTACCATAGTTCATTAAATATTCTAATGATAAGTCACCTGTGTATTTTGACAAAATCGGAATGTTTGAAAATGCTATTTTTTTTCCGAGTATTGATGCAAGAGCACTTAAATTTAAATCATGTGCATGTATTAAATCCGGTTTAAATTTTTTTATTCTTTGAGCTACAAGCAAGGACATTGATAATGCTGACAAAATATTTGAAAAAGTTGAACTTTTTTCAGCATTCTGGGAGGGCTGCCATGCTCTGAAAACAGCAAAACCTTGTTCTTTTGTTTTCTTTTTAAAACCGGGAAATTTTACTGTTACAATTTGAACCTGATGCCCTTTTTCTGAAAGTTTTTTGCTTAATTCAGGCACGCTTGACGCGGGACCCCCTATTTTTGGAGGATAATTTGCTGAAACCATTAATATTTTCATTTTTGCACCAAAACAGCTATACTTTTCTAAAATCAGATTTTAAATAGTTGTGCAATTAAGTTATTTTTAGTTTTTTGGTGCTTTTATGAAAAAGATAGCGGTTGTTTTTGGCACAAGGCCTGAAATAATAAAATTAAGCCAGTTGATTCATCTTTTCCATAAAAACAGGAAAACAAAGCTTTTTTTGGTTCACACTGACCAGCATTATTCTTCTTCAATGAGTGATATTTTTTTAAAAGAATTAAAACTTCCAAAAACAACTCACAGCTTAAAAGTTGGTTCTTCAGAACAGGCTTCACAGGTTGGAAAAATTTTAACACGTTTTGAAAAATTTTTGTTAAACAAAAAACCGGACATGGTTATTGCTGCCGGTGACACCAATTCAGGCCTTGCTGCAGCTATTGCTTCAAAAAAACTTGGTTTTAAGTTTGCACATGTTGAATCCGGTTACAGGTCTTTTGACAGAAACATGCAGGAAGAAATGAACAGAATTTTAATGGACCAAATTTCAGATTATTGTTTTGCTCCTTCAAAAGAAGCTGTTAAAAATCTTAAAAAAAGTGAAGCTTTAAAAAAATCTGTTTTTTTAACAGGCAACACTGTTGTTGATGCGACAAAACGTTCTATCAAACTCTCAAAAAATTCCAAAATTTTAAAAAAATTTGCTTTAAATAAAAACAATTTTTCTCTTGTAACTTTGCACAGGCATGAAAACACGGATAACAAAAAAAGACTTTCCAGTATTGTTTCAGCTTTAACCAAACTTGAGGATAAAATTGTTTACCCTGTTCATCCCCGTGCAAAAAAAATGCTTAAAAAATTTGGTTTGTGGAAAAAACTTTCAAATGCTGAAAACATTAAACTTGTCAACCCTGTTGGTTATCTGGATTTTTTAAAACTCTGCATTAATTCTAAAATAATTTTAACAGATTCCGGGGGAATTCAGCAGGAAGTAACTGTTTATAAAAAACCTGTTCTTGTTCTGCGTGAAAATACTGAAATGCCTGAAATAATCGGCGTTTATGGTTTTCTTTCAGGCTGGAAAGAAAAAAACATTGTCCGTGATTATAAAAAAGTTTTGAAAAATTATTCAAAAATTTTGAAAAAAATAAAAAAATTAAAATCTCCTTATGGTGACGGAAAAGCAAGCCAAAAAATTATGAAAATTATTCTTTCATAATAACAGTTTTTGATAAAAAGCTTCAAGTTTTTTTGAAAGAAAAACCCAGTTAAACTCTGTTTTAACCGCTTTTTTCCCATTTTTTCCCATTTTTTCCCTTAATTTTTTGTTTAATAAAAGTTTTTTTACTGCCTGTGCATATTTTTCAGGTGCTGGCTGTGAAGCAATTCCTGTTTTATATTTTTGAAAAAATTTTTTCAATTCTTTTGTATCTGAACCAATGATTGGTTTTTCCATTGCCATGTATTCAAAAACTTTTAAAGGCAACGCAATGTCTCCGGCGTCTCCTTTGGGAAGCATTACAAGGCAGACATCCGCTCCTTTGATATATTTTGGCACTTCTTTATATGGAACAAATCCCAAAAATTTTACATTTTTTTCAAGTTTTTCTTTTTTTGTCATTTGTTTTATTTCTGCAAGTTTTGGCCCTTTTCCCAAAAAATAAAATTTTACATTTGGCAAACTTTTTGCAACAATTTTTGCGCTTTCCAATATAAAGTCACCTTTTGCCCATCCTTCCAGATATCCTACATGTAAAACCGCGGGCTTTTCAAGTTTTTTTTGTTTTGTTTTTGTGTTAAAAATTTTTAAGTTTGCAGCATTGGGAACGGCAAAAGTTGTCTGCTTTGGTGCAATTTTTTTAACAACTTGTCCCTGGTATTCTGATACAACTATAACTGCATCTGTTTTTTGCATGTTTTGTTTTACTACAAATTTTACAAGCTTTTCTCTTATTGAATTTTTCGGAGCCAGTCCGGAAATGGTAAACTCTTCAAGTGTTAATCCGTCCATTCCGTATAAAATTTTTCTTTTTCCGATAAAAGGTTTTGACAGTAAAGCTGAAAATGTTCCCACATCTGCTTGTCCGTGCACGATGTCTATTTTTTCTTTCCAGCATAATTTTATTGTGTTAAAAAAAAGCCATGGAACCATTAATATTGCAAGCCATCTTGTAGGTTTTCTGAATTCAGGGACTCTGTAAACTTTTATTCCGTCAATTTTTTCAAAACTTTTTTGTTTTCCTCTTTTGGAGCATAATATTGTTATTTCATGTCCCGATTTTTTAAGATTTTTGCAAAACTCCCACATTCTAAGCCCAATGCCTATTTTTGCAGGTATTTCCAGTTGACCGGTCATCAGTATTCTCATTGTTTTACCCTTTGATTAATTGTTTATAATACATTAAAAACTCTTTTGGTGCAATTTTTTTTGTTATGCATATTAAAAACAAATCAGTTGTTGTTACCGGTGGAGCCGGTTTTATTGGCTCTCATCTGGTTGATTCTCTTGTTAGAGAAAAACCTGAAAAAATAACTGTGCTTTCAAATTTTTTTTTAGGCTCTCCGAATAATTTAAAAAATTCTTTTAATGAAATGCCCGGCCTTGAAATTAAAAAGCTTGATGTTTCGCATGAAACTGATGTTAAAAATTTTTTTAAAAAAAACAATGTTGATATTGTTTTTAATCTGGCTGTAATTCCTTTGCTTGTTTCTCTTGAAAATCCTAAATGGTGCATGGAACAAAATATTTCCATAACCACAAATATTTGTGAAGCAATGCGTGAAAATTTTTTTGAAAAACTTGTTCATTTTTCTTCATCTGAAGCTTATGGTTCTGCTTTAAATGTTCCGATGTCTGAATCTCATCCTTTAAATCCTGAAACTCCTTATGCTGCAAGCAAAGCGGCATCGGATCATATTGCTTTGTCTTATCACAGAACTTTTGATTTGAATATTTCGGTTGTCAGGCCTTTTAACAATTATGGTCCGAGACAGAATGCCGGAAAGTTTGCCGGAATTATTCCTTTAATGATTAAAAAAATGTTTGAAAACCAGCCTGTTCATATTTTTGGGGATGGAACTCAGACAAGAGATTTTATTTATGTAACTGATACTGCCCAGGGTGCAATAAGTGTTTGCAAAAATGAAAAAACAAATGGCCATATTATAAATCTTGGCTCGGGAGAGGAAACATCTGTTAATAAACTGGTTTCAATTCTTGCAAAAGAAACCGGTTATAAAAAAACACCTGTTAAAAAGCCAGCCCGTCCGGGAGATGTGATGAGGCATCTGGCTGATATAAGCCTTGCAAAAAAACTTATTGATTTTAAGCCTGAAACCGGCATTGAACAGGGTTTAAAAAAAACTGTTGCGTGGTATAAGAAAAATCTTTGAACTTTTAAACAGTTTATTGTTAAATTTTGACAGGGTATTGGTAATGATTTCTTTTTATCTTCAAAAAAATCCTGTTTCGAGGGAAATAAAACAATTGTTGAAAATAGCTGCGTCGGATTATTCTGAGAATAAAAAATATGATGTTGTTATTGCTGATAAAATTCCAAAAAATCAAAATTTTAAAGCACTGGTTTTGGTTAAAAAAAATTTAAATTTTAATTCTGATATTCCTATTCTTGAAACAGATTTGGTTGATTTGTGTCAAAAAGGGCTTAATTTTAACGCAGTAGATTACACCAAACCTTTAATTGAAGAAGAACTTTTTTTAATTAAAGAATTTTGTGCTAAAAACACTGTTTTGGCTGAAATTCCTCCTGTTTCTTTTGGCAAAACTTTTTTTGTTGTTCTTTCTCATGATATTGACCATTTGTCTTTGCATGGAATGCATTTTGAAAGAAGTGCTGATAAAAATCTTGACAACAGAACTTTTTTTGAAAAAATAAAATCTTTTCTTGCAAACCATAAAAGTTTGCATGATAAAACTTTGGGATTTTTTGCTCTTTTTAAAGGAGGAATCTGGAAAGACATTAATAATTTTGAAAAAATTAACAATATTGAAAAAAATTTTAATTTATCTTCAACTTATTTTTTTGCTCCTTTTAAGCAAAAAGGAATTTCTTATGATTTAAAAAATGCAGAAAATCATATCAATTTTGTTAAAAAAAACAATAATGAAATTGCCTGCCATTCAGTTTCGGGGCAGAACAGTTTGAAGCATGCTGTGAATGAAAAAAAAATTGTTGAAAAATTTGCACCTGTAAAAGGAAACCGGGTGCATCATCTTGATTTTGAAAGCACAGATTTTTTAAAAAATTTTGAAAAAGCCGGCTATTTGTATGATTCTTCTCTGGGTTTGAACAAAAAAACAGGGTTTCCCTGCCTTACAACCCAACCTTTTGTTCCTTTAAATTGTGAAAAATTAATGGAGTTTCCTTTAAATGTTCAGGATGGTTCTCTGTTCAAATCGAATGCAATGAATTTGTCTTTTCAAAAAGCAAAAAAACATTGTTTTAATTTTATGACTTTTTTTCAAAAATTTGGAGGGCAGCTTGTTTTAGACTGGCATAATGTTTTTTTTAATCCGCAGTACAGTTCCTGGGAAAAACTTTACATTGAGTTAATAAAAAAATCATTTGAATTAAATGCTTTGCCGGTAACCATGTCTGAATGTTTTGAATTTTTTAATGAGAGAAGAAATTCTAAAATTTTGCATAACAAAAAATCAAACTCTAATCTTTTTAGTTTTAAAACGGTTCCTAAAAATAAAATGTTTTTAAGAATCTGGAAGAATAAAAATCTTGTTATAAATGCTGAAAATGAGTTAAATATTTCTGAATCAAAAAAATGTGTTGACATTCTTTGTTCAGATAAAACACTTGTAACAGTGTCATCAAAAAATTAATTCATTGTTTTGTTTTCCGCGTTTTCAATATAAGTTTTTCCTTCTTTTATGAAAAAATAGTATCCTATTGCCAGAAAAAACAGTATAACTATTCTGTCCAGTAAAACAACTGACAAGCTTATTTCTGTGGACACATTAATGTATGAATACATTAGAATCATTGTGGCATCTCTCACACCCAGACCTGAGGGTATTTGTGAAACTGTTCCCAAAAGCGAGGAGGAAGCCATTATTACAAGAATGTAGCCGAATGGCACGTATATTCCGAATCCCTGAAAAATAAGCCAGTATGATAAAACGGACAGCCCCCAGATAACCAGAATTACCGGTATTAAAAAATAAGCGTGCTTGTTGAACAAAAGCTCGGTCCACACTTCTCTTATTGTTAAGAGTGTTCTGAAAAACATTGTAAAATATTTTGAAAAAATTTTGTTTGAATTTTTATTTCCAAATTCAATAAAATAATAAAAAACTTTTAGCGGAATTAAAAAGAAAATCAATAATCCTATTATAAAAATTCCTGCAAAAATTAAAAATTTGTCAATGGTTAAATATGGCAATCCTGCAAATAAAAAATAAACACCGACAGCTGATAAAAGCAAAACTGTTCCGATGTCTATTGCATATTCAAAGCTTGTGATTGAAATTGATTTTGTTCTGGCAATTTTTGTTTTACCGCTTAAAATCAAAGCTTTTATCGGAGCTGTGAACTGGCTTGGAACAAAATTGTAAACAAATTTTGTAATATATTCGAGTTTGTATAAAAATTTCCATTCAACTTTCTCATTCAAAAGATGTAAAAGATATTTTGTCCTGAACGCACTTAAACCATAAACAACAAATACTAAAGAAAATCCCGCAATTATTAACCAGTAATTTTCAACCTGAAACAAAAAATTCAAATCAATTTGCTGAGTTAAAAGAAATAACAAAAAGAAAAGTATTCCGATAAAATACAACACAACATATCTTTTTTTCATTTTATCATCCCAAATGTTTAATTAGTTCTTCTCCGTTAAGATTTTTGCTTTTTTTATTAATTGCTTGTAAAAGCATTTTTTGAGCTTTTGTGTTCATTGGCTCTGAAACACTGATAAAAGGGCTGTTTGTTAAAATATTTACATGAACATGTGTTTTGTCTCCGCCGGTTAGTTTTAAATGGGTTAAAAAACATATAACTGATTCAGGATTTTCAAACATTGTTTTAATGGTTTTAAAAATTTTTTTGGAATAATCTGAATCAGGGTTTGAACGTAAAAACCGGTCAATCCATATGCATGGAACTTCAACGGTTTTTGACAGTTTTAATTCATTGTTTTCAATTTTTAAAAGACTGTAAGGCCGGGGAATTGTAATTTTTTCTTCATCAATTAAATCTGATGAATCAATTTTGAAATGTTTTTCAACATGCTGTAAAACTTTTTCGGTTCGTGTAAGTGAAGGATATCTTACAATAGCTGACTGTTTTAATCCTTTTGTTAAATTAAACCATTCTGCAATGGTTTTTTTGATAAACTCTTGGGACATTTTGTGTTTTTTTTCTTCAAATGCTTTAACTTTTTCAGGGTAATTGAACAAAAGAACTGATTTTAAATAAAGAAAAAATCTTTTGCTAATTAGTGAAATCAAATCTTTTGAAAGTGTTAACGGTTTTGAAACTTCTCCGCTGTAACCACCATAAGACCATTTTTGATGGTTTGACAAATGGGAGCAAAGGCTGTGTTTTTCTGAAAATTTTAAACTGTTTTTATTTTTTTCAATGTTTATTTTTTCAAATCCGGCGTAATCTTTTCCTTTTTTTATTTCATCTCCGCTTACCATAAACAGGCCTTTTACTTTTTCTTTATTTAATCTTTTAACAGTTTTTTTTATTGCATTTTCAAAAAGCATGTCATTCCTGTTTTTTGCACCTGTAATGTCAGTACATTCTCTTTTTTTGTTGTTAAAATAAAAGCTCTGGCATTCGCAGTCTATTGTAAACAAAGAAACTGGTTTTTTTTCCTTTGGTTTATAATGCCCCAATGTGTGTAAAACAAATTTCATTAATAGCTGAATGTTTGAAATATTTGATGCATCTGCTTCGGCAAAATTATGCAAATAAATATTTTTAACATATTCAAATGCAATGTTTCCGTTAATGTAATAAATATTTTTTGTTTTTTTTGTAAAAAAACCAGAACCGTTTTCAAATTTTAAAATTTTTTTACCCCTGCCAAATTTGAACGCTTTTGGAATGTCAACATATAAGTTTTTTGGCACAATTTTTGCATTTTTTTCAGGATAAATTTTGGTTTTTTTTAAATCACGTTTTTTTGTTTCAATTTTCATTTGTTTTAATTGTTTTTTTTCAATCAGGGAACTTAAAAGAATGCATATTTTTGCTTTGGTGTTTTGTTCTAAAATTTTTAAAGTGTTTTCTGAAAAATTAACCGCAAAAAAAACATCAATATTTTTATGTTTGTTTAAATTTTTTTCTTTAATCAGCTGAGCAGATAGTTTTGCAGAATCAAATATTAATAATTGCAACCCAAAAACTGTTAATATTTCTTTTTTTGATGGCTTGTCTGAGTAAACTATTCCGATTTTTTTTGTTTTGGAAAAATTTATTTGTTTTAACATTTTTTCTGTAATTTTAATATCTGAAAATTGTTTCATAAATTTCAACTCATAATAATCCAAATAATGAAATTTTATCTTTTCCTGCAATTTTAACCGGAAAATCGTTGTATAATCTGATTAACCAGAAAGCAAAAGCCTTCCTCAAAGGCTTGTAAACCTTTATTTCTCTTGGTATTTCGTATAATTCTCCTCCGAATGTTTTTTTGAATCTGAACATTCCCAGTGATTTTTTGTCAGTAAAACCGATTGGCTTTATTCTTACTCCGCCCAAATCCAGCCATTTGAATTTGTTTTCTTTTCCAAATTTTATTAAATTCCATATCAAAAAATCATTTGTTTTTAAATGTAAAAAATCTGGATCATAAACGGTGTTCCAGTAATGAATAACTTTTTTGTAAGCTATCTGTATGCTTCCTCCAATTATTTTGTTTTGATGTTTTATTATGAAAAAATTTGCCAGTTTTTTTTTACTTAAATCAAATAATTGTTTTTGATAATCAAAATCTTCAACTCCCAGCCCCGTTCTTTTACACATTTTTTCATGCAACTTGTAATATGTTTCAATATCTTTTTCGGTTCCTTTTTCAAATTTTAAATTGTTTTTTTCAGAAATTTTTATTGATTTTCTGCATTTTCTGTTCATTTCCTTCTGAATTTTTTCCAGTGGTTTTTCTAAATCCAGTAAAAAAGTATGTTCAGGACTTTTTTGAAAGCCATGCTCTTCCAGCCAGTAATCTGCTTTTTTTCCGACAAGTTTCGGGGAATTAATATTTGCCCTGTTTACAAAAAAATGTGCGTTTGTTTTTTTTGCAATTTCATCAATTTTTTCAAGAATTGCTTTAATTATTTTTTCCTTGTTTTTTTGCTTAACACATAATCCTGCGTTGCCTATTCCGGGACTATCTAAAAAATTTACAAACCTGTTTTTGAAATGAACAAGGGGAATTATTCCCACAATTTTTTCATTTTCTTTTGCTGTTAAGTACATTGGTTTTAATCCGAAGAACGGCATTAATTTTTCCCATTCTGTTCTGTGCATAGCCCAACCATAATCATTTGAATCTGTAAAATCATTCCATTCTTTGGAATCTGTTTCTTTCATTAACTCCACTTTAATCATTTGAATTCCCTCACTATTCTGATTATTTTTTCCATTTGTTTTTGTGATAACTGGTGGTGTATTGGCAGAACAATATGTTGCTGTGAAATTTTCCAGGCATTTTTCATTGTTTTAAATTTTTGAGGCAATTCCCACATTATTCCTGCCTTATATCCTTTTTTTGACAGTTTTTTAGCTATTTTTTTATTGTTTTTTTCTGTAAACAACACAAAACCGAACGGATTTGTATGTTTTAAATCATGTTTTAAGTATTTCCGGCCTTTAAACGCTTTTTGATATTTTTCATAGTTTTCAATTCTTTTTCTTAAAATTTGTTCTTTTTTTTCAAGCCAGTAATTGCAAAGACTATTGTCAAAAGGAACCTGAAATGTTCCGGTATCATTAAATTTTATCACAAACTGTTTTGCCCTGTGAGCCAAATCAATAGGCGCATAAAAAATATTGTATAAAAAACTGTTAATAAAAGCACTTGATAAAATGTTTTCAAAAAAGAATAATAATTCTTCAAATGCAGTTAAAATAATGTTCATTTTTTTTCTTTTTTTTATTTCTTTTTTTGAAAGAACAAATTTTTTGTTTTTTATTGCAAGAATTCCTCCCGCTATTACCGGAAAAAATTTTCTGATTGAATAAATTACAAAATCTCCTATTTCTTTTTGCTTTTCTTTAGGAAAACACAAAGCATTATCTTCAATTATTATTGAACCTTTTGACTTGCACTTATTTCTTATTTTTTCAAGTTTTTTTGGCGAAATGTTCCAGTTAACCAGGTAAAAAATGCTTTCAGAATCAAGTTTGTTAAAAACATTATTTTCAGGTGTTAAATCTTTTTTAACATCATAATATTTTATGTTAATTTTTTTTTTAAACCGGTTTAATTTTAAAAAAACAACTTCACAATTGTATCCCGGTGCAAAAATTTTTTTATAACCGTTTTCAATACTTTTTTCTAACGCAATATTTATTGCATGGGAAGCGCTTCCTGTTTTTATTATCTGGTTTTGGTTTGAATAAATTTTTTGTTTTTTTGAATTAAAAGATTTTAAGAAATCTTTCAGCCCGAGAACCGGATAATTTATTATATTAATCTGCGGCATCAGTAAAACCTTATTTTTCTCTCTTTTAAAGCGCGTTCAACCTGGTTTGAAAATTTTGTTCTTCTGCCTGTTCTTTTAAAATTTTCAAGTTCTAAAATTAAAAAATTTTTTCCTGCATCAACTGTTTTTTTGCCGCATACTACAACTGACGCTGATATCAGGTTAATGTTTTCCCGGTTTAATTCTTTTAATAAAACAATTTTTCCGCTTGTTTCAAAAGGAGTAAATTTTATTTTTTTTTCTTCTGTAAATTCCTGCAGGGCTTCAATCGCATTTTGTTCCAATTCTTTTTGGTTAAATTTTATATCCGCATTTTTTATTTTTTTTGCAGGAACACCCGCCATTACACTTTTTGCAGGAACATTTTTTGTTACAACTGCTCCCGCGCCTATGACACTTTTTTCTCCTATTGAAATGCCCGGCAGTATTACAGCATTGCTTCCTATGTAAACGTTTTTTTCAATGTAAACCGGTTCTTCTTTTATTTTACCATAACCTGTTACATTTGCTTTGCTGCTGTCACTTGTTGAAATTGTAACATTTGGCCCTATGTCACATCCGTCATCAATCGTAACAGAATCATTGCATTCGATTAAACAGTTTGGTGCAATGTAAACATTTTTTCCTATTTTTAATCTGTTTCCCCGCATGTTTGCATTGTTTTCAATTATTGAATCGGAACCGATTTCCAAATGTTTGCAGTCAAAAACACTGTTATATTTTATTTCAACATTTTTTCCTATTGTCATTTTTTTGAATCCCAGTCCAAAAACAGTGTTTGGATAAATAACCGTAAATTTTCCTATTTTTGCCCCTAACAAACTATAAATTGTTTTTTTTAACGAGTTAAATGGCAGCATTGCCACAATTCCTGCGATTATTTTTTTTAACATTTTTTTCCAGCCTTTTATTCTGCAATTATTATCATTTTTCTTCCTAATAAGTTTATTATCGGAATTTTTGTAAAAATTTTGTCAATTATTGAAAGTTTTCCCAGAAAAGGAATTGAAAGTTTTGTTCCGAGTCCTGAAAAAAAACCCATAGTATAATCTGTGTAAAAAGAATTCAAAATTTTGAAATCACTGTTTTCAACAATTGTTTTCATTTCTTTCATTGTATATTGTTTTGGGTATTCCACATATTTTCCTAATATTTTTAATCCTAAATTTCTTAAAGCCTGAAGCAAGCTGTCATGGTTTGTTGTTAAAATTATTAATTTTCCTTCTGGTTTTAAAACTCTTTTTGCTTCTTTTAATGCTTTTCCTTCCTGCCCTCTTATTTCAACAAGCAGGCTTGACATGAACACATAATCAAATGTTTTGTTTTTAAAATTCAGTTTTAACGCGTTTCCAACTTTTGCCTGTTTAAAAAATTTTTTTGCTTCTTTTATCATTTTTTTGTTTATGTCTATTCCTTCAACTGTTGCTTTTTTTCCAAATTTTTTTGTAAACATGTACATACATATTCCTGCACCGCATCCGTTGTCAAGAATTTTTGCAGGTGTTTTAATATGCGGGCAGATATATTCTGATAAAAGTTTTACATAATCAGTTGACTGTTTATTTTGAATGGAATAACTTTCAACTAATTTGTCATATTTGTCCATAAAATCAGCTAAATATTGTTTTCAAATAAGAGAAATTCAGACTATAATTGTGCTTGTCTTTTTTAATAAAAAGGTTGGTACAATGCTAAAATAACCTTTTAACGCAGATATTTTGCATTTTGTTCCAATTAGTATAAAAACAATTGTTTTGCAATAATTTAATGTCTAATACTTTCATTCATCCGACAGCCGAGATTTCAGACAAATCTGTTGTTGGTGAAAACACCAAAATCTGGCACAATTCACAGGTGCGTGAAAATGTTTCAATCGGAAAAAACTGTGTTCTGGCAAAAAATGTTTACATCGACTTAAATGTTAAAATCGGGGACAACGTAAAAATTCAGAACAATGTTTCGGTTTATGACGCCCAAATTGAAGACAATGTTTTCATCGGCCCGGGAACAACTTTTACAAATGATTTAAATCCCAGGGCTTTTATCTGGGATGAGAAAAAAAGAACAAAAAAAACCATAATAAAAAAAGGAGCTTCAATCGGGGCAAATTCAACAATTATCGGCGGAATAACAATCGGAGAATATGCAATGATTGGCGCCGGCTCGGTTGTTACAAAAAGTATTCCTGCACATGCACTTGCATTCGGAAATCCCTGCAAAATCAAAGGATTTGTTTCAAAAAATGGTGAAAAACTTGACATTGTTGAATCACAAAATTCTGATACTGTTGTTTTAAAATCTTCAAAATCAAATGAAACCGTTTCAATTCCAAAAAAAATTTTTGAAAAGGTGAAAAAATGATTCCTATTGCAAACCCTTCCTTGGGTTCAGAAGAAGAAAATGCTATAAAAAATGTTTTAAATTCAAATATTTTGGCACAGGGAAAACAAGTTCAGGAATTTGAAAAAAATTTTGCAGATTTTATAGGAACAAAACATGCAATTGCAACATCATCCGGAACAACCGCGTTACATGTTGCTCTTCTTGCAACCGGAATAAAAAAAAATGACGAAGTTATTACAACTCCTTTCAGTTTTATTGCTTCATCAAATTCAATTGTTTATTGCAATGCGAAACCCGTTTTTGCGGATATTGATGAAAACACGTTTAACATTAATGCGGATTTAATTGAAGAAAAAATTTCAAACAAAACAAAGGCTATTATGCCTGTTCACTTGTTCGGGCAGCCTGCGGAAATGAAAAAAATAATGCAGATTGCTGAAAAACATAACCTTACAGTTATTGAAGATGCGTGCCAGTCTCATGGCTCAGAATTTGATGGCAAAAAAACAGGTTCTTTTGACACTGGCTGTTTTAGTTTTTATCCAACAAAAAACATGACAACATCTGAAGGCGGAATCATTACAACCGATTCTGATAAAATTAATGATTTGTCCAGACTGTTAAGAGAGCATGGTTCAAGAAAAAAATATTATAACGAAATTTTGGGATACAATTTCAGAATGACTAATATTGCAGCTGCAATAGGATTGGAACAGTTAAAAAAGCTTGAGAATTTTAATGAAAAAAGGCAGAAAAATGCTGAATATCTTTCAAAAGGCCTGAAAGACATTCCCGGCCTGATTGTTCCTGAAACAGCTTCAAACAGAACACATGTTTTTCACCAGTATACTGTGAGAATAACAAATGAGGCAAAAATGTCAAGGAACAGTTTTTCAGAAAAACTTAATGAAAATCAGATAGGCAATTCTGTTTTTTATCCTGTTCCTTTATACAAACAAAGCGTTTACAAAAATTTTGGTTTTGAAAATATTGAACTTCCCGTAACTGAAAAAATCTGCAACGAAGTAATAAGTTTGCCGGTTCATCCGATGCTTTCACAAAAAGATTTGGATACAATTATTTCGGTTGTTTCAAAAATTTTAGGTTAAGTGTTTTTCAAATGGTTTTAAATGCAGCTGTTGTTGGCGTTGGAAACATGGGAAAAAACCATGCCCGTGTTTACTCCGATTTAAAAGAAACAAAGCTTGTTGCCGTATGTGATAAAAACAAAAATGCGAAAAAAATTGCCGCGCAATATAAGGCTGAATATTTTTTAGATTTTGAAAAAATGATTCAAAATGAAAATATTGACCTGGTTTCGGTTGCGGTTCCCACTTTTAAACATAAAGATGTTGTTCTGCCTTTTTTAAAACAAAAAATTCCCGTGCTTCTGGAAAAACCTCTTGCTTTAAATTTAAAAGAAGCCAAAACAATTATTTCAAAAGCGAAAAAATACAAAACAAAGTTAATGATCGGGCATATTGAAAGATTTAATCCTGCAATTATTGAATTAAAAAAACAATTGCAGAAAAAAGTTTTGGATGATGTTTATGCAATTGACATTAACAGGAGAAGCCCTTTTCCTAAAACCATTACTGATGTTGGCGTAACAATTGATTTGGCTGTTCATGATCTGGATATTATTTTACAGTTAACAAATTCAAAAGTTAAAAAAATTAAAGCTGAAACTCACACATGGTTTCATTCAACTGATGAGGATATTATGCGTGCTTTAATAAAATTTAAAAACGGAATGATTGCATCTTTGAATATTGACTGGGTCACTCCTACAAAAATGAGAGAAATTAATGTTACCGGCCATAAAGGAATGCTTAAAGCTGATTATATTACACAGGAATTGACTTTTTATAAAAACAATTATCCTGTTATTGACAAAACTTATTCTGAAATGATTAAAGGAGTTATTGCAGGCCCTGTAAAAAAAATTAATGTAAAAAAACAGGAACCTTTAAGGAATGAAATTCTTGCAATGGCAGATTTTGTTAAAAAAGGCAAAAATCCTGTAACTGCAACCGATTCCTTAAAAGCATTAGAACTTGCATTTGACATATTAAAAACAGCCAAAAAATAATGCAAAAACCTGTGCTTTCAAGAACGCAAATACTGTTCAGAATCCACGTTTGCAGCCCGAACGACATTTTTTGCGAGCACAGGCGAGCAAGCACTGCCACCGGCGTGCGTTTGCAGTCTGAACACAGGCTTTTTGCACCAAAATCTTTTTATATAAAAAAGCAGGCTATTTCTACTGTAATTGCCTTGTAATTACAAGCTTAAAGGTTTTTTTTTATGTCAAAAGAAAAAGTAACGATTTCAATCCCAAAACATCTTTATAATGAAATAAAGAAAGAAATTGAAAATACCGGCTTTTCTTCACCTTCTGAGTGGATTAAATATGTTTTAAGACAGGCTCTGGCTGGCGCTAAAAAAAGCAATAATGCCATTATTTCTTTTCCATATCTTGGTGAATCGGATTAAAACAGGTGTTTAAATGTCTCAAAAAGTTGCGGTTATCGGTATTGACGGAGCCAAGCCTGAAACAATTGAAAGACTGATGAAAAAAGGGCTTTTGCCTAATCTGAGCAATTTGAAAGATTCCGGAACATATGGCCATTTACAGACAATTCATGCTTCCCAGACTCCTATTGCCTGGTCAAGCATTATGACAGGCCTTGATATCGGCAAACACGGCGTTTATGATTATCTTATCAGAGACCCAAAATCTATGCAGTTAAAATTTGGAATGAATGATGAAAGATTCACTCCAAAAGGAACAGAATATGTAAATTTAAGAAAAGGAAAACCTGTTTGGGAAATTTTAGGAGAAAATGAAAAAAAAGGAATCAGTTTGTTTGTTCCGATGGCTTTTCCGGCTAAAAATTTTAACGGTTTTATTGTTGCAGGAATGGGAATTCCTGACTTAAGAGGAGCGCAGGGCGTCCCTGCAATTTATTCAAATGAATCTGATTTTGAAGAAAAAGAAGATTTTTATAAATTAAACTTTTCAGATAACAAAACAGTTTCAAAAATTTTTGCATCAAAAGATTTAAGCAAAGAATTTGAAATTGAAATTCTTGAAAATAAAATTTCAATAAAAATTGAAAATGTTAATGAAATAATTTTAAAACAAAATGAATGGAGTGAATGGATTGAAACTTTTTTTGAACAGGATGACAAAAAAATTGAATCTTTTTTCAGATTCAAATTATTAAAATTTAGTAATTCTGAAATAAGATTATATTTGTCTCCTGTAATGTATTCGCCAAAGCAAAATTTTATTCCGGTTGTTCAGCCCAAGGAACTAGGAAAAGAATTGATTGAAAATGCCGGAATGTTTAAAGCATTAAGTTTTGAATCTGATGTTTATGGCTTAAAGCAAAAAATAATTGATGAAGAAACATGGATTGAGGACATGAAATATACTTTTGATAAAAGAATTCAGGTTTCTGATTATTTGTTAAAAAACAAGCCCTGGAATTTTTTCATGGCTGACTATATGCCTGTTGACCGTGTCCAGCATTTGTTCTGGAGAGCGATTGACAAAAAACATCCTTTGCATGATGAAAGCAAACAATATGAAAATACTATTGATGAAGTTTATGCTTTTACTGACCAAAAAATAGGTGAATTGTTAAAAAATTTTACCCAGGATGACCTGGTTTTTGTTGTTTCAGACCATGGTTTTTGCAGTTACAGAAAAAATGTTGAATTGAACAAAATTTTAATGGAAAAAGGTTATCTGCATTTAAAGGATGAAAAAAAATCAGAATCTTTGAATGATATTGACTGGTCCAAAACAAAGGCATATGCTTTGGGTTTTGGGGCGATTTACATCAATTTGCAGGGCAGAGAGCTTTATGGTGTTGTGGAACAAAAAGACTATGATTTAATGCGGGAGCAAATAATTGAAGATTTAACAGGTTTTTCTTTTCAAAACGAACTTGTTTTGAAAAATGTGTTAAAAAGAGAAGAAGCTTTTTCCGGAGGCTCACTTGAAGAATCACCTGACCTGGTTCCCTTGTATGCTGACGGTTTCCGTTCAGGCTCGGATTCAACTTTGGGCAAAGTTTCGTCAAAAGAAATTGTTCATGATAATTTAAGCAAATGGTCTGCTGACCATGTGGGCCCGTTTGATTTTTCTGACAATTTCGGAATTATTTTCTCTAACCAGCAGATTAATGTTTCAAATGCAAGTGTTTTTGACATTGCAGTTTCTTCACTGGATTTTTTTAATCTGAAAAAAGAAAATGAAATGGTGGGAAAATCTTTGCTTTTGAGGTGAACAAATGGTTAAAAAAAATTTAAAAAACAAAAATAAAAAAAATTCAAAAACAAAAAAGAAAAACAATAAAGAAAAAGCTAATGACATTGTTGAAAGGAGATTAAAAGCATTTGGCTATATTTAGGAGGTTGATAAAAAATGCATTTTTATGAGTCAACAATAATTGTTTCAAAAGACGGTTTGCAGGTGAAAAGTTATGCAAACGAACACCCGGAGGGATATGTTATTGCAAAACCAAAATATATTCCCACAACAAAAATCAAATCCGAGGAATTGCCTTTAAGGCCTTTGCTTGGAGAAGAAGTTAACCGGTTTGATTACTGGATCAGTGATGAAGGGTTAAAAGACTATGTTTCAAAATTTAAAGAAACATATCCTGAATATTATTATGAATCCGATTTGTATAACACCTGGTTTTTTGTTATTCCAAAAAACCGGATAAAGGATGCTCCGGACGGGCGAGCTGGTGTTAAAAAAATTGTTAACATGGGTGAAGATGAAATGGATGAATATTTGTCCTTAACCCAGAAATTTTTAAACCTGTTACATGATTCCGGTTTGTCGTATGATGATATGGGTGTAACCAATTCCACTTTACTGGGAACTTATACTTACGGGCGTTCGGACATTGACATGATAATTTACGGAAAACAAAATTACTGGGACATAATGGAATACATGAAAGATGCAAAACACGAGCTTTTAAGATGGAGAAATCTGGATGAATGGAAAAAATATTATGCCACTTACAATGCAGGCTTAAATTTTAATGAAAAAGAATTCATCTGGCAGGCCCAAAGAAAGACAGCTGACGGCTTATTTGACAAAACAGTGTTTTCCATTTTTGGAGTTGAAGAACCCGGAGAACAATATGTCAAATGGGGGGAAGAAAAATGCACGCCTCTTGGCCTGGCTACAATTGAAGGTGTTGTGGAAAACAATTTCCATGCAGCTGTAAGGCCCGGTTATTATGAATTAAAAAATTCAAAAGTTATTGACGGCCCGAACCAAAAAGTTGACCTGGTTGTGACATATGCAAGAGATTTTATGTTACAGGCTTTTAATGGTGAAACAATTCAGGCACGAGGATTGCTTGAAAAAGTTGAATCTTTAAACGGAAAAAAAGATGATTATTACAGGCTGGCCATTGGCTACTTTGATTCTTATCTGACAAGAAAAGGAGAAGAATTCATAAAAGTAAAACATTAGGTAAAAACATGGCAAAAGAAAAAAATGTTTTTGAATGGTATCTGGACACAATAAAAAAATCAAATTTTATTGATTTGACTTTGACGCCCGGATTAAATGTGTACATGCAAAACTCCTACAAAATATGGGAAATAATAAAAGAACATTTGAATGAAGAATTGTCTTTTCTTGGTTTTGAAAATGTTTACTTTCCCATGTTCATTCCTTTAAACCTTTTCAAAAAACAAAAACATCATTTCAGGGTTTTTGAAAGCGAGTTAACCCATGTAAAAACTCCCAAGTCAAAAAATAAAACAATTCCATTAGTTGTTCGGCCCACATCAGAAGCAATAATGTATGATTCTTTTTCAAACTGGATTGAATCACATCATGATCTGCCTTTGCTTGTAAACCAGTTTTGTTCAGTTGTCCGCTGGGAAACAAGAAAAGACAATGTTCCCTTAATCAGAGGAAACGAATTTTTATGGCAGGAAAGCCATTCTGTTCATTCAAACCAAAAAGAAACAGAGTGGTTTGTTAAAAAATTGTTAAACGTTTATGATGATCTGATTCAAGGTTACCTGGCTTTGCCTACAATTAAGGGCCTAAAACCGGGGCATAGAAAATTTCCCGGAGCTGTTTACACGCTTGCACTGGAATCTTTAATGCCTGACGGGAAGGCAATTCAAATGGCAACATCTCATTATTTAGGCAAAAATTTTTCAAAACCCCAAAAAGTCAGTTTTAAGGACAAAAAAGGCAGAAAAGAGCAGGCTTTTCAGGCTTCAAACGGCTGCACCACCCGCCTGATTGGAGCAATGTTAATGTTTCATGGTGATGACAAAGGTTTTGTTCTGCCTCCCAAAGTTGCAGACAGGCAGATTGTTTTTGTGCAAAAACCTCCTCAAAATTTAATTCAGTCTTTGATTACAAAAGGAATAAGGGCAAAATTTGATGCACGAAAAAATTTATCAGTAAAGGAAAAAATTGATGATGCTGTTTTAAACGGAGTTCCCTTAATTGTTTCCTTAAAAAAAGGAAAATTAAAAGTTTTAATTCGTGACAAGCTTTCTGAAGAAATTGTTTCAAAAAATAATTTTGCTTTTTTTGCAAAAGGACAGCTTACTTTAATGCAGAAAAGATTGTTTTCAAAAGCTTCAGATTTTTTAAAAAAACACACTTTTAATGTTAAAGATAAGGAAAAATTTGAAAATATTTTGTCAAACAACAAAGGACTTGCTCTGGCAAACTGGTGCGCTACAAAAAGTTGTGCTAAAAATATTAAAAATAAAACATCTGGTTCTTTAAGAATTGTTAAAAAAGAATTCAAAAACAAAAAACAAAAATGTATTTATTGCAGCAAGCCGGCAAAATTTCAGGCTTATTTTTCTGAAGCTTATTAAGGTGTTTTTTATGGCAAGAATTTTTGTTTTGGGTTTGGATGGTGCGGCACCGGAACTTGTTTTTAAAAAATGGAGAAAACATTTGCCTAACATTTCAGAATTAATGCAGCAAGGCTCTTATTGCACAACCGATTCAACAATTCCTCCGTCAACAATTATTGCATGGAATTCTTTTTGTTCCGGTTATGATGCGGGACAGCTTGGAGTATATGCTTATACCAAGCGGGGTAAAAAAAGCCTGGATGATAAAATTTTTGTCAATTCAACTCATGTTAAAAAACCGTTAATCTGGGATGTTTTGTCAAAAAAGGGCAAAAAATGCAACGTAATACATGTTCCTTTGACTTATCCTGTGCGCAAAATTAATGGCAGAATGGTTTCAGGTTTTTTGACTCCCGGACTTGAATTTGAATCAGTTTATCCAAAATCTTTTAAAAAAGAAATTAAAAAAATTTCAAAAAATTACATGTTTGATGTTGGGGAATTTTTGTCCTATAAAAGCATGAATCCGAAAAAACTTTTGGAAAAAGTTTATCAGATGACTGAAATGAATTTCAAATTAATAAAAAAACTTGTGTTAAAAAAAGACTGGGATTTTTTTATGTCGGTAATCATCGGCACTGACAGGCTTAATCATTTATTTTGGCATTATTTTGACCAGAAACATGTTTTATTCAAAAAAGGCTCCCGTTATAAAAATGCTTTAAGGGATTATTTCAAATTTGTTGATAAAAACCTTGGAAAAATAAGAAAAATTTTGCCAAAAGACACTGTTCTGGTTGTTGCATCTGACCATGGAATGGACCGAATGGATGCAAAAATAAATGTAAATGACTGGTTAATAAAAAAAGGTTATCTTGTTTTAAAAAAAGATTTTGCTCAGAAAGCAAAAAAAGGCCCGGTTAAAATAAAACTTTCAGGAATAGATTTTTCAAAAACAAAAGCTTACAGTATAGGAAGTTATCAGGCAAGAATTTATATTAATCTGAAAGGAAGGGATAACGAGGGAGTTGTTTTAAAAAAAGATTTTAATAAAATACGCAGAGAACTTGAAGAAAAACTGTCAAAAATAAGGGGAATAAAGGGCCAAAAACTTAATACAAAGTTTTTCAAACCTGAACAAGTGTATAAAAAATTTGATTCTGAAGCTCCTGATTTGATTGTTTATTTTGACAATCTTATTTATGGTTCCAATGATGAAGTGGGAAACAGGTCATTATATTCAATGGAAACAGTTGTGGGAAAAACAATGGCCGGACATGCTCCCAAAGGCATTTTTGTAATTCATGGCCCAAATATCAAAAAAAGGGGTTTTATTGGTGAAAAAAATATTTTAAACGTGGCTCCGACGTTTTATAAAATTTTAAAAATTAAAAAGCCTAAAGGCTTGCAGGCAAAAAATTTGGATATTTTTTAATTGGACATTTTGTAAACTTTTATTCCGTTTTCTTGAAACAAAATCTGTTCATTTAACTCAGAACAATTTGTTAGAAAATAGTCAGCATCTTTTTGTGAATATTTTAACACTTCTTTGCCTTTATTGTCAAATATTTTTCTCTGCCCGTTTTCATATTTGAAATTAGCAGCCCATGAGAACTGAAAAATTTTTGGAAACTGTATTAATCTGCTCCTGTTTTCTCCAGAATCAGGTACGTCAAAAAAAGAATTGTATGGAAAGGGTTGATAGTCATATTTTGGAAGTTTTGTAAAGCATTCATCTATTCCTAAAACAAATTCTCCCGGTAATGAATTTATTTTTTCGCCAATTGAATAAAAGCCAACCGGAAAAGTTGGCTGATTTTTTATTACAGGCGTATAACCTGTAAAGTAAATAAAATGCCAGAATAACAATCCGAAAACAAGCAATGTTGCAATTGTTTTAACCGGTTTTTTCATTGTGTTTATTTTTTCAGAAATTTGTGTAAAACCAATTGCAGCGATTATTGAAAGGGGAACAATTGCGAGGTAAAAATATTTTACGGACATGTAAAGCTGATGAATCTGAACTGGAAAATTGTTTGTAAACATGTTTAAAAAGAATCGTGCGAACACTGAGAAAATCATCAAGGCAAATGCTCCGAAAAATAATAATAATTTTGAATTGTTTTCCTGTTTTTTGTTTTTAAAAATGTAAATTATTCCGGGGATTGCAAGAAGAAAAACGGCAAGTGAAAAAGGGTTTGGCGTAAAAATGCCTCCTCTTATTAATCCTCCTTCCGCTATATAAGTTGCATAATGAATTGCTAATCCGAAAACCTGCGGAATAACGCTTAAAAGAGCTAAAAATGGCAGTATAAAAATTTTGAAATTTTTTTGTTTTAAAAAATTGAATGCTAAAAAAATTGTGAAAATCAGAAAAGCGTGAGGGTAAGCTGTTAATCCTATTAGTGATAAAAAGTATGGTTTTTTTTCTTTTGTTGAATAAAAATAAAAACCGCTTATTAAAAAAAGCATTGTGAAAACCTGTGGTAAATGCCCTGCAAGTAAAACCCATAGGCTTGTAATTGTAAACGCAAAAATGAATGAACTGATTATTGCTGTTTTTTCATTGTAAAATTTTTTTGCAAACAAAAAAACTCCTATTGTTGTAAAAATGAGCAAAAGAATTGGCAAAATAGTATTAATCATGTAAGCGTTTCCGATTATTGAATGAATTGAGGATGTTGTTGCATAATAATTCTGAGGATAACTGTGATCCAGATTAAAAGGAAAACTTTCTTCTGCTGATAAAAAACCATTTTCTTCTGTTACAATATTGTGATTTGCAGATGTTAATCTTGTGTGTTTAGAATGGTTCATTAAATCTGAAGCGGTTACCGGAAAAATAAAATTTGGAAAAATAACATACAAAAAAAGCAGAACAAATACTCCTATTATTAATGCAAAAATTGTTTGTGTTTTTGGTGTAATTGTTTCTTTTTTTGTTTTTTTTAATATAAATCCTGTGATTATTCCTGAAATCAAAATATTTGCAACAGTAGTATAAGAATAAATCATTCCCAGATATCCCAGCCATAATGCTATCAGTGAAAATATTGCCAGAAATGACACAAATCCTGTGAACACTTTTTTTATCATTTTATCTTCCTAATAACAAGTTTTTTTGCATTGTCATAAAAAAATATTATGTCTTTTAATCTTGGAATTATTTGGACCGGCGCATCTATTTTATTTGCTTTATGCAGGAAAAATGCAAATCTTGCTGAAGCTGCGAGTGTTTGTGTTATAATGTAACCGTTTAACCCGAGCATTGGCACTAAAATTATTCCTGTAAAAGCTGTTGTTCCAAGCGTTATTCCGAATCCTTTTGAAATCACATCAGTCATTTTAAAAGATTTAAACATGGTTGTCATAAACGTGTCAAGTTTTGACAAATGAAACAATATGAATAAGGGAAAAATGCTTGCAGCATCAGTAAACTGCGGAAACAAAACTGTAAGAAGAGTGTGTCCTATTATAACCAGAAAAATTCCTACTCCTATTGTATAAATTGTTGAAAATTTTATGCTTAGGGAAACAAAGTTTGCCATTGATTGTTTTTCAGTGTCTCTTTCAGAAATATATGGAATTAAAACATTTGAAAGAGATTCTCTTGTTCCGCCGATTGCATGTGTGAAAAGCTTTTCTGTTAAATAATAAAGCCCTATTGCAAAATTTCCTACAAACATTCCCAAATAAACAAGCCTTAACTGCCTGTTTAATGCTTTAAATAAATTTGTTGGTATCAGCCATGAACCGAATTTTTTAACCTGCTCCATTGAAATTTTTTGCCCTTTTTGTTTTTCTTTAGAGTAAAAAAATGTTAGCAGAATAAATCCTGTTATTGAAAAAATATTTGCATATATTACTCCGGCCATTCCCACCTGAAACTGGATAACAAGAAGGTATGCTATTCCAAGATTTAAAATATTTTCAAATGACAACGCTTTCAGTATTTTTCCGAATTTTTTTAAACCGCTTAAAAAAGCACGATAACTCTGGTAAAGCGGGGTTAATATAACCAAAACTGCCGCAGTTCTGAACAAATCCAGTCCTTCTTTTCCTATAAAAGTTAAAATGTTTTCAGCAAAAACAAATAATACAACAAAAAGAAGAATTGCCAGAATCATTTCATATTTTAATATTTGGTTTAAAAATTTTTTCGATTTTGCTTTTGGTGTGTAAAATTCTATTATGTCAAAAAAAACAGGCAACCCAATTAATGGCAATAATCCTGTAACAAATGCAATAAAATATAAAACTAATCCGTAATCGCTTGGCCCTAAAGCGTTTGCTATCAGGTAAACAAAAACAATTCCGGATAATGTTAAAACTATTTTTGAACCGTATAAATAAAAAAAGTTTTTTATAAATTCCCCGATTGTTTTTCCGCTCATTTTTTTACCCCAGATAACCCAAGCCTTTTAACCTGTTCTGAAGAGCTTCCTGTTGTTTTTGTGATAAATCAATTTCTTTTTTTTCTTTTAATTTGTAGTCTTTTGTTTCAATTTTTTGTTTTTTAAACTCATCTTCAAATGCTTCTGAAATAATCTGTCCGTCCATGTTTTTTTCAATTTTTAAATTCATTAAAAACAAAATTGTGGGAGCGATGTCCACAAGTTTTTTTCTTTCAAGTTCAATTTCTTTTTTTATTTTTGGTCCGTGCATTGTAAAAATTCCGACCTGCCTATGATCTCCTGAAGTTGTAACGGATTCTGTTACAATTTTGTTTGTTGTTTCAAAAGCGGATGAAATCATGTCACTTTCGTTTGCTGGAACCACATACAAATCGGGAGCATCTTCAAGGCTTTTTCCGGAATAAACTTGTTCTTTTTCAAAAACCGTTTTAATCAGCTTTTCACCGGTTTTGGGGTCTTTTAAGCTTAAAAGCTCTTTTTTTAATTTTTTTCTTATCTCGCTGTAATTGTTTTCATTTACCGGCCCTTCTTTGTTTAAAAAAAGTTG
Organism: archaeon; assembly: GCA_028279805.1. Lineage (GTDB taxonomy): Archaea > Iainarchaeota > Iainarchaeia > Iainarchaeales > JANQMZ01 > JANQMZ01. Next base: position 89,005 of record JANQMZ010000007.1, read on the forward strand.
TCCCATGTGCCTCATAAAATATGCCTGTGTGTTTTTCCAGTCAACATTTTCAAATGACAAAAAACTTTGCTGTTTTATTTTTTCTCTTGCCTGTGCCGGAACTTTTTTTATTAAAAAATCAATTTTGAAAAATTTTAAAATTTTTATAACATTTTCAATTGTAAATCCTTTTTTTCTCATTGCAAGTTTTGCCTGGTTTTTCATTTTTAAATATCCTTTTTCTATTAACCAGTTGTTTAAATACATTAACCTGTAATTTGCTCCGAAACCATGGTCTGATAAAATAATAACATGGTCAAATTCGTTTTCATGTTTTTTTATAAAATTTCCCATAAGTTCATCTATTTTTGAATAAAAATTTGGTATAAAATTTTTAAATTCATCATCCTCTTTTGTATGATTTGGATGTTTTTCATCATAATGTTTCCAGAAATTATGCTGAAAAGGATCTGTTGAGTGAACCATTACAAAAAAGAAATCCGGTTTGTGTTTTTCAATTAATTTTGTTGCATAATCCAAACGTGTTTTTTCAACATTAACCGCTTCTTTAAAAAATTCTTCTTCTTTTCCTTTTTTAAACTGGGAACATTTGATTTTATATTCTCCCAATTCTTTTTCAAAATCCTGAATTAAATTTTTGGGATAAAATTCTGCTTTTTTGCTGGGAGTCAAAAGGCCTGTTACAACAAAACCGTTAACCTTTGCAGGCGGGTATGTCAGGGGAACATTCATTATTCCCACTTTTTTTTCTTCCTGACTCAATATTTCCTGTAATGTGATTGACTTTATGTAAGTTGAGTTTACTTTTTTTTCACCGTCTTTTCTTGAAAAATCAAAAATTCCGTGTTTTCCCGGATTGCATCCTGTTTGAAAAGTTGTCCAAGCAGCACTTGTTATTGGCGGAATGCATGATTCCAGTTCACATTTTACCCCTTTTTTGAAAAATTTTTCCATATTTGGCAACAAGCCTTTTTTTATTGCAGGTTTTACAACATCAAAAGTCCAGGCATCCAGCCCGATAACCATTACTTTTCCCATTTTAACGCCTTTTTTTTATGTTTTTGTATAAATTCTTTGTTTTTTGGTTTAACAATTTTTGGGTACAACTTTAAACAGGCTTTTTCTTAAAGATAACCCATTCCTTTCATCTGTTCTTTTGTTTTATCAGTAATTTCAACTTGTATTTCTTTATCAGGCAGCTTGTTATTTTTAATCAAATCATTAATCATTTTTTCAAATTCTGCAACTTTTTCAGGTTTTTCAGCTGCAAGATTTTTTAATTCACCCGGATCTTGTTTTAAATTAAAAAGTTTTACATCTTGTGTTACAGTTTTTGTTAATTTTTTTTCCTTTGACAAATTAAAAAACTGTTTAACATACCCAAAAATGTTTTTTATAAACTTTAACGAAAAAACTTTTTTTGCTTCAAAATATTTTTTAATATACTTCCATTCATTTGTTCTCACAGAACGCATTAACTTAAAATGCTGCTGAAATTCTGTTATGCCAACCAAGTCAAATTCTTTTTCTCCTCGAATCATCGGCATTAAATTTTTTCCGTGAAATTTTGTTTTTTCTTTTATTTCTGTTAAACTTAAAACAGTGGGCAGCAAATCAATATGCCTCACCAACGGCTTTATTTTTTTCCCGGCCGGAATCAAACCAGGGCATCTTATTATTATAGGAACTTTTACAACCTCATCAAACATATACCATAACCCGTGTCCCAACTGCTTGCTTTCTTCTTTCCTGTCAAATAATATTTCACCATTATCTGATGTGATTATGACAATTGTGTTGTCAAGCAGATTCATTTTTTTTAATTCTTCAAATAAAATTTTTAATTTTTCATCAGCATCTTTTATTCCCGCATCATATAAATCTTTTAATGCTTCAATATCCTCCTTTGAAAACATTCCCTTGCTTGCAAATTCCTTTAATTTCGGAATGTCCGTTGCAGCTGTTTTTCTGTACCTGTTTTTTAAAGTTTTTTTTGACAAATATTTTTCAGGCGGATCAAAAGGATAATGAATATCAAAACAGTGAACAAAAGCAAACCATTTTTCATTTTTATGCTGTTTAACCCATTCCAAAAACTGTTCTGTTTTAATGTCAAGATTTCTTCCCTCATCATTGTAAACATCAAATCCTCGCTCCCATCCGAAATCTTTAGCCATTATTACTCCGCCAGTAAAAGCACCTGTTTTGTATCCTGCGTTTTTCATCATTTCAGCCCAGGTTTTATATTTTGGTAAAAGATAAAAATTTTTTTTATCCGCAGTATGCATAAAAGCGTTTAAACCGGTAAACAAAGCCATATGTGCCGGAGCAGTCCAGTTTCCCTGTGTTATCGCTGTTTCAAACAATGTTCCCTGTGAGGCAATTTTATCAATAAAAGGAGTTGTTTTTTTATGGTAACCATAACAACCCATATGATTCTGCCTTAAAGAATCAAGCAAAATTACTAACACATTTTTAGCCATTTTTTTCACAATACACTATTTTTCAAAGACACCTTTTTTAAGTGTTCTTTTAGCGTTTTTTTGTTATTGCACCAAAAAGCTATTTATATTCAAAAAAGCATTTATTTGAGTTTTAAACTGTTTTAAGGTGTTTTTTTATAAAAGTTCAGATTATTTTTAACGCATTTCCACCTCAAATTGTGGGAGGCTCAATCCGCGCCTATTCTTTCTGCAAATATTTAACAAAACTGGGACATGAAGTTTTTCTTGTTACAAAAAAACAATCCGAAAAAGATTTGAAAGATTTTCCAATTCCAAAAAACTGTCACATTACCAGAACAACAGGCAAAATGCTTTCATTCATTTTTCCGGGAGCAGGCTATGTTCCTTTTTTTTTGTTTAACTCGCCTGTGCTGAACAAAAAAAACAAAATTGATTTAATTCACGGTTCCTCACCAACAATCGGTTCTGCTTTAACAGCTTTTTTGCTTAAAAAAATAACAAAAAAACCTTTTGTTATGGGAATTCGTGACCCGTGGATGAGAAGCGTTGAATTAGACAAAAACATTTACAGTTTTGCAAGAATTAATCCAAAAAAAGGTCTGGGAAAAATTAAAAACTTGCTTGAAAAAAAACTTGTGTTTGCAGCTGATGCGATTGTTGTAACAAATCCTGCAATAATTGACGAAACAATTTTACTGCACCCCGGTTTAAACAGAAAAAAATTTTTTACAGTCTGGAATGCAGCTGATTTGGATGATTTTAAAAATGTTAAAACAAAAAAAGAAAAAAAATTTACAATTGTTTACTCAGGCGCTTTATACAAGTCAAGAGTTGTTGACAGTTTAATTAAAGCAATGCAGTTTGTTGACGCACAGCTGATAATTACAGGTTCCGGTCCCCAAAAAGAAGTTCAGTATTTTAAAAAACTTTTAAAGAAAAAAAATCTTGAAAAAAAAGTTTTAATGAAAGGCATTGTTTCAAACAAAAAACTTTATTCAACATGGCTTTCAGCTGATTTATTGTTTTCAGGCCTGAAGCCAATAACAGTTAACAAATATTTAATGCCTTCCAAAGTTTTCAATTACATGGCAGCCGGAAAACCAATTTTATGCACAGGCTGTGAAAATGGTGACTTGGATAAAGTTTTAAAAAAATATAACTGCGGCAAAATGATTTATTCCGATAAACCTGAACAAATTGCCAAAGCAATAAACCATTTTAAAAAAAATAAGAATTTAATGAAAAAATTTGCTAAAAATGCAAGAAAAGCTGTTGAACAAAAATTTAACAGAAAACAACAGGCAATGGAACTTGTAAAAGCGTATAAATTTGCCTTAAAAAAGCCAAATTCTGAGGATTGATCCAATAAGTAAAAAAAGCTTTGTTGCGGAATGGTGTAAGGAGGAATTTTTTTTTGAAAATATCTGTAATAGGTTTGGGCAGGGTAGGATTGCCTTTTGCCGTGTTTTTGGCTCACAAAGGTTTTCAGGTAACCGGCCTGGACATAAATGAAAAACTGGTTCAAAAGATTTCCACAGGCAAAGCTCCTTTTTTTGAACCAAACCTTGAAAAATTGTTAAAAAAAACAATTGAACAAAAGACTTTTCAGCCCACAACGGATTATGCCCAGACAGCTGATTCTGATATTTTTTTAATAACAGTCTGGACACCTGTTGAAAAAGCTGAACCTGACCTGACTTCTCTTGAAAAAGTTTTTTCACAACTCGAAAAACATTTCAAGCCGGAGCAATTGTTTATAATTAAGTCAACTGTTCCTGTAGGAACTTCCAGAAAATTTTTGGAACAGCTTGAAAAAAAATGGAACAAGAAATGCGGAAAAGATTTTTATTTTGCTTTTGTTCCTGAAAGAATGGTTGAAGGAAAAGCACTTGAAGAAATTGAAAAAATTACAAAAATAATAGGTTCAAAAGACGAGCAAAGTGAAAAAAAAGCAAAAGAATTTTTTAAAAAAATAGGGGGAAAAATTGCAACAGTTGACCTGGAAACAGCTGAATTTGTTAAAATTCTTGACAATGCATACCGTTACACTAACATTGCAATAGGCAACCAGATTTTTTTCTGGTGCAATTCTCTTGGCTTGGACGCACGAAAAGTTATAAGCGTTGCAAATGAAGGCTATGAACGCAACAATATTTTTTTGCCCGGTCCCGCGGGCGGCCCTTGTCTGGGAAAAGACACCAAAATGTTAAAATATTGTGTTGAAAAAACAGGTTTTAATCCGAAACTTGTTGATATTGTTCTTGAAACAAACAGCAAAATGAATGATTTTATTGTAAACATGGCTGAAGAAAAACTTGGCAGTTTAAAAAACAAAAAAATTCTTGTATTCGGAGTTGCGTTTAAAGGAAAACCTCAGAATGATGATATCAAAAACAGCCCTGCCATTCCCATTATTTCAGAATTAAAACAAAAAGGTGCAACGGTTTATGCTTTTGATTCTCTTGTTTCGCAAAAAGACATTGAAAAAATTGGCGCAATAAAAACTGATTCAAATAATACAGATGTTGACCTTGCTTTGGTTTTAAACAATAACCCCGATTTTGAAAAAATCGATTTTTCAGGCTTTAAACAGGTTATTGATTGCTGGAATGTTGTTAAAAAAAAGCCTCAGAATTATACTTGCTTGGGTATTTAAATGAGTTATCAGAAATTAAGCGAATTGGTTATAGAAAACGATTTGTGCATGGATTGTGGTAGCTGTGTGGCGGCATGCCCTGATGACGATTTGGAAATGATTGACGAAAAGCCCCAGAATCCTAAAAAAAAATGTAATCATGTTGAGGTTACCGCTGCCTGCCCGAGAATTTTTTTTGACGATGATTTTAATAAAAAATCTGTTGATGCTCAAAAATTTCATCCTTTTGTGGGCAAATATTCGGATATTTTTGTGGGAAAGACAAAAAATAAAGATGTGTTAAAAGTTGCTTCCGGCGGAGGTGTTGTTTCAACTATTTTAATCAATTCAATTGAAAAAGGTTTAATTGACGGTACAACCGTTGTTGATTACAATGAAGAAAAACCCTGGGAACCTGTTGTTAAAATTGTTAAAACAAAAAAAGAAATAATCAAGGCAGCACAATCAAAATATATTATTGTGCCTATGAATCCTGTTTTCAGAGAACTGGTTAAAAAAAAGGGAAAATTTGCAGTTGTTTTATTGCCATGCCAGGTTCAGGGTTTGAAAAAAATTTTAAAAATGGATAACGATTTTTCAAAAAAGCTCAGAAAAAAAATAGGGCTGGTTATTGCATTATTTTGTGCCAACAACAACCATTTTGACATGACTCAGTTTATGTTTGACAAATTAAATGTTAAAAAAGAAAATGTCAGCGAAATAAATTTTCGTGTTACAAATATTCCCGGTGCATCTCAGACAGGCGGTTTTTTTGTCAAGTTAAAAAATGGTGAGGAAAAATATTTTGACAAAGAATATTACAATTTTTTAAGGCATTTTTTTATGATGAAAGGCTGCAAATATTGTACCGATTTAACAGGAGAATATGCCGATATTTCTGTTGGAGACATGTGGCTTTCAAAATACAGGGATGGAAACGAATTGCCTGCAATGCTTATCACCCGGACAACGCGTGGCAAAAAAGTTTTGGATGCTGCAAAAAATCTTATTGAATTTAAAAAAATTCCTTTAAATGATTTAATTGAATGCCAGATTGATTCTTTTCTGGATAGAAAATTCAGAACATTTCAAAGACTTGAAAGAAAATCAAAAAAAGGACATTTTGTGACAAAATATAAAATGGACCGCGTTAAACCCGGTTTGGAACTGTATAACGGCTGGAAAGTCAAAAACTCTGATCCGGGCTGGATTATGAGCAGAATTGAAAGTGTTTGGGAATTTTTGCATAATTTAAAAGACAGTTCTGTTGGAAGAATTTTTTTGAAAATTATTCCGTTAAAAGTCTGGCATTTTTTCATTCACTATTTTTACAGAATTACTTTTTTTGTTTTAAGAAGAAAAATTTTAACAAAGGATTAAAATGAATATAAAAAAAGCAATTGAATTAAATCTTGGCTGGCTTGATTCAATGCATCAAAAAAAAGGCTTTTCAGGGCCTGTGACACATTACTGGAAAGATTCCCTGAATTACATTGGCCCTTCTCTTGACTGGGCTTATGAAGGATTAATAATTTCATTCATTTCATTGTTTGAAAAAACAGGACAAAAAGAATTTTTGGAAAAAGCGGTAATGCTTGGAGATGAACTTGTTGAAAACCAGAACAGTTTTGGAACTTTTTTTAATTCAAATTTTGAATCAAATCCGTCAATTTTTGACGGTTCAACTCCTCATGAAACAGCTGCATGCATCGGCTTAATGCATCTTGTAAAAAAACTGGATTCCATGGGTCAAAATTTTGAAAAATATTTAAATGCTGTTAAAAAAAATATTGAAAATTTTCATTTAAAAATTTTATGGGATTCAAAAAAAGAAGCTTTTTTTCAATATCGTTTTGACAAAAAACTGCATGTTCCAAACAAAAATGCAACAATTGTTGAACTTCTTTTACTGGTTGACGATTTTTTAAAAGAAGAAAAATATTTTTATTACGCCAAAAAATCCTCAGAATTTATAATAGCACAACAGCATAAAAATGGAGGAATTTTTCAGTCAGATTCCCGGAAAAGAATTATAACTTTTTACACTGCCAGATGCATTCCCGCTTTAATTCAGATGTATAAAAAAACAAATCAAAAAAAATTTTTAAACTCGGCTTTAAAAGCAGGAAAATTTATAGAAAAAATGTTTTCCCCTAAAAACGGCTTTTATTTTGGCTTAATGAAGCAAAAAAATGAATGGCTTTTGTTCAAATACCCTGTTTTTATTGCAGGTTCAGCAGATATTATAAGGGCTATAATTGAACTGCAAAACTTTGGAAAAAAAAGTGTTTCAGAAAAAATAAAATGGTTTTTATCAAAACAAAACCCGAACGGCTCTTTTCCGACTTCTTTTGGAATGAACAAAAAAAACCAGGCAACCGATTATTCCGGCAAACCTTTCTGGCGTGATATTATAGGAGTTGTAGGATGGAATGACAAAGCGTTAAGGCTTTTGGTTTCGCTGTTAAAAAAAAGAGAAAAAATAAAACCTTTGCAGATTAAAAATTTTGAATTTGAATGCGAAGATGCTTTTTTTAAAGAAACTAAAAGCAAAATAATAATTTCAGGAAAAGAAAATTTTGTATTTAAAAAAAATGCAGTATTTTCCTCCAACAATTTTTTTAAAAAAATAATTTTAAAACTGGCTTTAATTTATTCTCAGATTTTTAAAGATTATAAATCAAATTCAGTCGGTTTCACAAGAAAAGTTTTCAATTTTTTATTAAAATAATTTTCTTATCTGCTTTCTTACCTTGAATGCGGTTTCTGTTGCCTGTAATGCATCTTCAAGATTTTGTTCAATACTAATTTTTCCAAGCAATGCATTTTTCAAATCAATCAGTTCCTGGTAATGCCCTTTATCCTGGTTTGCAAGCCTTATTTCTTTTCTGTAAAACCCGTCGTATAATTGTAATATTTTGTAGTCATGCATCTGCACGGTTTTTCCCTGCTTTGATGCTTCCATTCTTTCTTTTACAATTGATTCTGCTCCCAGATTTGTGCATCTTAATGTTGCAACTGAACCGTTTTCATATTTTAATACTGTAACAACATTATCATCTGTTGCCTTTTCTTCAAGCATTCCCGCACCAAAAGCTTCAATTTGAACAGGCTTTGATTCTGTAAAATAACTAAATAAATCGTAATGATGAATCATTTCGCTTAAAACCCTGCCTCCGCCTATTTCGGAGTCATAAACCCAGTGTTTTGTGTCCTGTGGCAGAATATTCAGCTTATAGTCAATCATCCATGGTTTGTCATCAGAGCCAAAAAATTGTTTTATTTTTCTTGAAAAAGGAGCATATCTTTTATTCTGCCCGATCATGCATACAAGTTCAGAATGCCTGTTTTTTTCTTTAACAAATTTGTGAAACTCTTTTTCATTTAAAGAAACAGGTTTTTCAACAAAAACATGTTTTCCTTTTTTTAAAGCTTCAACTGCTATTTCAGTATGCATATCAGGGCGAGTTGCAATAAAAACCAAATCAACATTTTTGTTTTCTAACACATTTTTATAATCGGTTGTGGCTGTTCTTGCATTAAACTGTTTTGCTATTTCTTTTGAATTTTTTCCGTCAACATCCGCAACACTTTCAACTGAAAAATTTTTAATATTAAAAATGTTGGAAGAATGAATCACTTTAAAAAAATGCCCCGGCCCGATCAAACCAATATTAATTTTTCCGCTTTTTGTTTTTTTTCTTTCACTTATTTTAACAGTAAAATCTTTTTTTTCCAGTTTTTTTTCACTATATTTAAACAAAACGGATAACGAATTTTTATCAGTCAGATTTTTGTAAGCTTTTTCAACATCTTTTAATGAAAAAATATTGCTTGTCAGACTTTTTACATTTATTTTTTTATCAGCAACAAGCTGTAAAAAAGACTCCATGTTTCTCTGGGCAGTCCATCTTACATAAGAAACAGGATAATCTGTTCCTTTCAGTTCATATTCCTGGTCATATCTTCCAGGGCCATAAGCTCTTGAACTTATAATGTCAAGTTCTTTTGCATATGAAATGCCCCGGTCAATATCCAGCCCTACATGCCCTAAAACTATGATTTTTGCTTTTTTTCTTGCAATTTTTCCGGCCAAATTTATGGGAGAATTTGTTTTTCCTGAAGCTGAAATTATAACGGAATCACATCCCATTTTTGTCAGCTTGTTAATTTTTTCTTCAATTCCTTTTTTTACTTCAAATCCTTTTGCTCCAAATTTTTCAGATAGCCTTACACGGTTTTTATCCAAATCAATTCCGATTACATTTATTCCTGAAGCTTTAAGTATTTGCACAGTTAATTGTCCCAGCAATCCCAAACCTATAACTGCAACAGTTTCCCCGATTTGTGTTTGTGAACGCCTTACTCCGTGCATTGCAATTGAGCCTACGGTTGCAAAAGCAGCTTCTTCAAATGAAACATTTTTAGGAATTTTTACAGCAAGATTTTTTGGCACGCACGCAAATTCTGAATGTGTTGCAAAACCAGCACCCCCGCATGCAACTTTATCCCCAACCGAAAATTCTTTAACATTTTTTCCGGTTTGCACAACAATTCCGGATGAACTGTATCCGAGATTTCCAAGCTGTTCAACCCTCCCTTGTATTTCTTTCAAAGTATAAGCAGGGCCAACTTTTTGTGCTTTTTTTAATATTGATGCAAGAGTTTTTGTTTTTGCTTTTTTTGAAATTTTTTCCTTTGAAGATTTAACAACGCTTAATTCTGTTCCTGAACTTATTAAAGAATTTTTATTTTGAACAAGAATAAAATTATCCGAACACTGGGGAACCGGCACATCTTCAACTGTTATTTGTCCTCTTTTAACGAAAACTTGCTTCATTTTAACACAAACCTGAAATATTCTAAAAAACGTTTATAATAGCTTTTTTGGTACTATTTTCCACCTTTTAACATGATTCCCAGAAGCCTTGAAAACTTGAAAACAATTGACTGGCTTAAAATAAAAACAATCAGTGCGGGCCACATTTTAATATTTGCATTTTTGAAAATGTTCCTGTTAATAAAAAGTTTTCCCAATAAAAACAAGTCAGTTAAAATCCAGAAAAAAACATTTGCAAAACCAAGCAAAATTGTTGTGAAAAAAATTAAATCCAAAAAAATTGCTTTAGGATAACCATGTTTTTTGTAAAAAGAATTCATGTTAAAACCAAAATTCCATGCACGCTTTAAAACATTTGACAGCTGAGGCGGTTCAAAATGTTTCCATACTGCTTTGTCAGCGTAAGCAACGTGCCATTTAAATTTTTGCATTCTTTTGGATAAATCTACATCTTCACCAAAGTCAAGTTTTTCATCAAAACCTTTTGTTTTTTCCAAAACTTTTCTTTTATACAACCAGCCGCTGAAAGGCCTATAATTCTGAAAAGCTGCTTTTCTTTCAAACTGTTTGCATTTTGTCCAGACCGAATCATTTTCATTTAACACTAACTGTTTTCCGATAACAGAACCAATATTTTCTTTTTCCAGTTTTTTTAAACATTCTTTTAAAAAATTCCGGGAATAAACTGCGTCAATTTCCCCGAAAAAAACAATGTTTCCTTTTGATTTTTTCCAGCCCTGGTTTCTTGCATGACTCCTTCCAAAATGTTTTAATTCAAGCAGTTTTACCGGGTATTTTTTTACAAGTTCTTTTGTTCCATCTGTTGAGCCGTCATCTGCAACAATTATTTCATCAAATTTTTTTGACTGTTTTAAAACCGAGTTTAAGCATTTTTCAACATGCATGTAATTGTTGTAAACAGGAATAACACATGAAACAAATTTTTTTTTATTCATTTAATATATTTTTTTACAAAAGTGTTCTTAAAGTTTTCAAGCGTTTTTGACGTTTGACCCAAAACCATTAAAAAAAGAAAAGAGAAGCTTAAAATAATTTTTTATGCTATTTATATTTTAGGCGGTTAAAATGAATGTTTTGGTAACAGGCGGTGCAGGCTTTATCGGTTCGCATTTGTGTGAAAAACTTGTTAAACAAAATGTAAACGTGTTCTGCCTTGACAATTTTAATAATTATTATGATCCTAACGTTAAAAGAAAAAACATTTCATCTTTGACAGGTAAAAAAAATTTTACCTTAATTGAAGGGGATATCAGGGACGAAAAATTGCTGGAAAAAATTTTTTCAGAAAATTCTTTTGAAAAAATCATTCATCTGGCTGCACGTGCAGGTGTAAGACCGTCCATTGAACAGCCCTTATTGTATATTGATGTAAATATTTCAGGAACCGCAAATCTTTTGGAAAAAAGCGTTAAACACAAAATAAAACAGTTTGTTTTTGCCTCTTCTTCAAGTGTTTATGGTTTAAATCAAAAAACTCCTTTTTCTGAAAAAGATTCAACTGATAATCAGATTTCGCCTTACGCGGTTTCAAAAAAAGCAGGTGAACAATTATGCTATTATTATTCAAAAAATTTTTCTTTGCCAATAACATGCCTGCGTTTTTTCACTGTTTATGGTCCGAGGGGAAGGCCTGACATGGCTGTTTACAAGTTTGCCCGGAAAATAAATTCCGGTGAAAAAATTTCAGTATACGGTGATAATTCTGTTAAAAGAGATTTTACTTACATTGATGATATTGTTAACGGCATTATAAAAGCATCTGAAAAAAATTTTTCTTTTGAAATAATTAATCTGGGCAACAATAATCCGGTGACTGTTTCAAAAATTATTGAATTAATTGAAAAAGAATTTGAAAAAAAAGCTTTAAAGGAACAAAAGCCTTTGCCTAAAGCGGATGTTCCGATTACTTTTGCCGATGTGTCCAAAGCCAAAAAACTTTTAGGCTGGCAGCCTAAAATTTCAGTTGAGCAGGGAATAAAAAAATTTGCTGACTGGTTTAAGAATCAGTAACCTGTGTTTTAAACCATTCAATTGTTTTTGGCAACCCGTCTTCAATGCTTATTTTTGGTTCCCATTCCAGTTTTTCTTTTGCTTTGCTTATATCCGGTTTTCTTTTCAAAGGGTCATCTTCAGGCAAATCTTTGAACACAATGTTTGACTCTGATTTTGTTAATTCTTTTATTTTTTTGGCAAAATCCAGAATGCTTAATTCTTCGGGATTGCCCAAATTTACAGGTGAATGAACTCCGGAATGCATTAAAGAATATAATCCTTGAACCAGGTCGGAAACATAGCAAAAAGACCTAGTTTGAGAACCGTCACCATAAACCGTTATATCCTTGTTTTTTAATGCCTGTGTTGCAAAATTTGGCACAATTCTTCCATCATTTGTTCTCATTCTCGGGCCATAAGTGTTGAAAATTCTTGCAATCATTGCATCTGTTCTGAATTTTCTTCTGTAAACCATTATAAGTGCTTCTGCAAATCTTTTGCTTTCATCATAACATGCTCTTAATCCTACAGGATTAACATTGCCCCAGTATGTTTCTTTTTGAGGATGTTCTTTCGGGTCACCGTACACTTCTGATGTTGATGCAAACACAAACTTGGTTTGATTTTTTTTAGCATAATCCAGTAAATTTTTTGTGCCAAAAGAATTTGCAAGCATTGTTTCCAGAGGCATTTCCTGGTAATCAACAGGGGAAGCCGGGGAAGCCAAATGGTAAATCTGATCAATTTTTTGTTTTAATTCCAGTGAGTTTGTTAAATCCTGTTCAATTAATTCAAAGTTTTCATTTTCATTTAAATGTTTTATGTTTTCTTTTGAACCTGTAACAAAATTGTCCAGGCATAAAACTTTGTGTTCTTTTTCAAGCAAAAATTCGCACAAGTGTGAGCCTATAAAACCCGCGCCTCCTGCAACTAAAACTGTTTTCATTTTTTTTCACCCAAATATTCTCCTGCTTCTTTTAACTGTTCAAATGAGCCTATATCAAACCATTTCCCTTCACAAGAATAACCATACACATCAGTTTTTTTATGCAGCCATTCAATAAAGTAACCCGGATTGTCAGGTTTATTATTTTGATTCAAATAGGTTTTAAAAAGCTTAACATCTTTTTCAGGATACATATAAACAGCTGTTGAAGCCAGAGTGCTTTTCGGGTTTTCAGGTTTTTCCCAGAATCCTGTGACTATGTTTTTTTCATTCATTTCAATTATTCCAAGTTTTTTTGCTGTTTCCATTTTTTTCACATCATAAACTCCAACAATTGTTGAATTTTTTTGTTTAAAATATTCATACATTTTTTTTAAAGAAAATTCAAACAAATTGTCAGCGGAAATGTCCAGTAATTCTCCTTTAATTTTTTCTGTTTTAATTGCAAAATATTTATCACCGATTGCCCCTAACCTGTTTTCTTCCGAATCTGTTCCGTCATCCAAAATTTTTATTTTAAAATCATATTCCTGTTGTTCAGCCCATGCTTTAAAATTATGATAAAATTTTGAATTGCTTATAATAATAACCTCATTAACAGGCAATTCCTTAACTCGGTCCAAAACCCTGTTAAGCATTGGTTTTCCGCCAATTTCAATTAATGCTTTTGGTTTGTTTTTTGTTAAAGGATATAATCTTGTTGCATAGCCTGCAGCCGGAATAATTGTTTTCATTTAAAAACACGGTTATATTTTTATTTTGATAAAATTTCTTTCACTTGTTTTGTCATTTCCAATGCTTCTTCGTAAGGCCTTTGCCACATGTTTCTTCCGAAAATTAAACCGTCAACTCCGGCGTCAAAAGCAAGTTTTGCTTTGTTCAAAACATCTTCATCGCTTAATTTGCTTCCGCCACTAATCAATACGCCTGTATTTCCGGCAGCAGCAACAGCCCATTGAAGCATTTCCTGTTCTGTTAAATTTTTTTCCAGTTCTGTGTAAGCAGCATATTTTCCGTTGGGGTCATAATTTCCTTTTTTTGGAGCATTAATTTTTGCAATATCAGCACCTAACTCGTTTGCAACGCGTGCAGCATAAGCAACCATGCATAAGCTTCCCGCACCGCCTTTTTCTTCAACATATTTTCCGCGCGGATAAGCCCAGACAATTAAGGGTAATCCGTGTGTTTCACAATCCTGCCTTACTTTCATTAAAGTGTAAAAATCTTCCCATTGTCTTGGTGTTCCGACATATAATGTAAAGCCTACCGCATCTGCACCCATTAATTTTGCTTCCTTAACAGTTGCATTTAACGGGCTTAAAGCTTTATCTGCAGCCGGAATATCGGTTTTCCCGTTTAATTTTAAAACCAGTGGAACATCTTTTTTGTAATCACTTTTTGCCCAGTATTTTTTAGCCAGACCAATCTGAAAAACAATTCCTGAATAATCTCCTTCCTGTGCCAGTTTTAACTGAAATTCAGGGTCAATGCTCGGAGGATTTGTAAAAAAATCCACAGCCCCATGTTCCAGGCCCTGGTCTACAGGCAATAACAACAATTTTTCTTTTTTTAAGCCATGTTCTAACATTAATCTTTCCAAATGTGATTTTTTTTGTTCATTAATCTGAGGCAAATCCAGCGAAAATTTTTGTTCTCTTCCTTTTTTCAAATATTCTTTTATTTTTTCAACATTTTCCATTTTTTTTTTCACCTAAATTTTTGGAACCTTACCAGTAAAATGATGGTTTGTTTTTATGAACCTTTGCTCACCTGTCTTGCTCCTCAAAACAATTGAATGAGTTTGAGCTCCAAAGCTTGTAAAATCAACTCCTTTTAATAAAGGACCTGAACTAACACCTGTTGCTGCAAAAATTGAAATCTTGCCTTTAACCATGTTGTCAATTGAAAGTTTTTTATTCAGTTTTTTTATTCCCATTTTTTTGGCTCTTTCTTTTTCATCCTCATTCCTAAATTTTAACCTGCCTTGTATTTCCCCGCCCAGGCATTTAATTGCGGATGCAGCCAAAACTCCTTCAGGTGCAGCCCCTATTCCAAGCAAAATATCAACATCTGATTCAGGCAGGCATGATGCAATTGCTCCTGACACATCTCCGTCATCAATAATCGTAATTCTGGCACCAACATTTCTTATTTCTTTTATTAATTTTTCATGCCTTGACCTGTTTAACAAAATAACATTAACATCTTCAACTTCAAGATTTTTGGCTTTTGCAACTTTTTCAATATTTTTTGAAACATCCCAGTCAAGGTTAATTTTTCCTTTTGATTCTGGGCCGACTGCAATTTTATCCATGTATGTGTCAGGCGCATGCAACATTTTTCCTTTTGGTGATGCAGCCAAAACACTCATTGCATTTGGTTTTCCGAACGCAACAGAATTAGTGCATTCAAGCGGGTCAACCGCAATATCCAAATGCAAGCCTTTTTTCGTGCCAACTTTTTCTCCGATGTATAACATGGGAGCATTATCTCTTTCTCCCTCCCCGATAACAATTTTTCCATTAATGTCAAGATTGTTGAAAGCTTTTCTCATTATTTTTACCGCAGCATCATCTGCCTTGTGCTTGTTTCCTCGGCCGGTCCATCTTGCTGAAGCAATTGCAGCTGCTTCTGTTATTCTTACAAATTCCAGTGCTAAATTTCTGTCCAACCTGTACACCAATCAATTTGGTTAATTAAACAATTTTAAAATTAATGCTTATTTTCCGATTCCGGTATATTTAAAACCCATTTTTTCAAGTTTTTCCCTGCTGTAAATATTTCTGCCGTCAATTATAATTGGCTGTTTTAACAATGTTTTAACACGTTTAAAATCAATTTCTTTAAAATCGTTCCATTCTGTTACAAGCATTAAAGCATCACAATCTTTAATTGCATCATAAGCATTTTCGGCAAACTCAATTTTTTTTACAAGTTTTTCAGTGTTTTTCATTGCAATCGGGTCAAATGCTTTTACTTTTGCACCTTGTTCAATTAATTCTTTTATTATGACAAGTGCAGGAGCTTCCCTCATATCATCTGTGTTTGGCTTAAAGGCAAGCCCGAGCAAGCCAATTGTTTTTCCTTTTAAGCTTCCAAGCATTTTTTTTGCTTTTTTTATTAAAACTTTTTTTTGTTCCATGTTAACATTTTCAACAGCTTCTGCAATTTTAAAATTATAATTTTGTCTTTTTCCAACACTTATTAATTCTTTAACATCTTTTGGAAAACAACTCCCTCCATAACCTGCTCCTGCGTTTAAAAAATGCTCACCAATTCTTTCATCCAAACCCATTCCTTTTGCAACCATTGAAACATCCGCACCTACTTTGTCACAAAAATTTGCAACTTCATTAATG
Organism: archaeon; assembly: GCA_028279805.1. Classification (GTDB taxonomy): domain Archaea; phylum Iainarchaeota; class Iainarchaeia; order Iainarchaeales; family JANQMZ01; genus JANQMZ01. The sequence continues at coordinate 105,263 of JANQMZ010000007.1, forward strand.
AATGAAATTTTTGTAGCAAGAAAAGTGTTGCTTGCATATTTAATCAGTTCAGCGCTTTTAACATCTGTAAACAAAATTTCACAGTTTAAAGGTTTGTATAATTGTTCCATTGTTTCAGCTGCTTTTTTATCCGCATTGCCTATAACAACACGGTCAGGTTCCAAAAAATCTTTAATGGCGTTTCCTTCCCTTAAAAATTCAGGATTGCTTACAACATGAAATTTTTCACTGTAATGCTTTTTTACAATGTTTTCAACGAGATTTCCGGTTCCTACAGGAACAGTGCTTTTGTTTACAATTATTTTTTCATCATTCATTGCTTTTCCAATTTCTTCTGCAACCATTTCAACATATTTTAAATCAGCAGAGCCGTCTTTTTTGGACGGAGTTCCTACCGCTATAAAAACAACTTTTGATTTTTGAATACTTTTTTTCAAATCGGTTGAAAATTTTAACCGGCCGGCTTTAACATTTTTTTCAATTAAACCTTTCAAACCGGGTTCGTATATTGGCACGCCTCCCTTGTTTAATAAGTCAATTTTTTCGTTATTATTATCAATGCAAACAACATTGTTTCCTAGGTCTGCAAAACAAGTTCCTGCAACCAGTCCAACATAGCCTGTGCCCACAACCGCAATATTCATTTTTTTCACTTTAAAACAAGTTTTATTATAAAATTTTGTTTCAGGTTAATATATAGTTTATTGGTACAAACTTTAATATTTCATTTTAACCAAATTTGGCTTATTCTGAACAAATTTGAATTAATTCAGATTACAGCCTGTTTTTTCAGCCAAAACCTGTAAAGATAATGCTCCTGTCTGCCTTGATCCGTCATTAAAAGCCCATGTTGGATAAGCCTGAATTCCTGCATTCACACAAACAGGCAACTGGCTTTGCCCGTCAGGCGTTGAACATTCAACATAATTAACATGCTGAAATGAAACTCCGAACATTTCTTTTTGGTCTTTACAATGAGGACACCAGAAAGCACCGTAAAATGTTGCACCATTTTCTGTTAAGCATTGTGCAAATTCATCATATTTGCCTTCTGCCTGAGGAGCCATTAAAACAAAGCCAACAGCAACAGCAGCTAAAATTACAAGTCCTGCAATCAAATGATTTTTTTTAACCATGCTTTTATTATGCATGGGAAATGTTTATAAATTTCAAATCAATGAGTTTAAACAGAATTATAACTTTCAGGAGGGGAATGAATGGAAAAAAGTGCTTTGGACTGGATTGCATTAATTCTGGTTTTCATTGGTTCAATTAACTGGGCTTTGGTTGGCTTGGCTGACTTAAATCTGGTTACAATGATTTTTGGAACAATTCCAATGCTTGTAACACTGGTTTACGTTTTAGTTGGACTGTCAGGAATTTATGTTCTGTGGATGGCTACAAAAGGCTAATCCACTTTTCTTTTTTTTTAAAACAAAATTTAATAAACACTTTTGTAAATAATTTTGTTTATGAAACAAGAACAAATTAATTTTTTAATAATTGCAATAATTGCAGGCGCATTAGCAGGAGCATTAACCTCCTCCTTTTTTCTCACAGACTCAGATTCAAAAAGCAAATCAAACGATGATTTGATTTGGGATTTTTATTCAACTGAAACAGCAACATTAATCAGCCCGCATGGTTTAAGAAAAGCAATGGACAAAGGTCAGGACAATTTTATTTTGGTTGATTTGAGGAGCCAGGAAGAATATGAGAATTCCCATATTGTTGGCTCAATAAACATTCCCGCCTACAAAGATCCTGACACATCCGCTTACGGTGACAAAGAAAGAATTATTTCATCATTTGCGGAATTGCCTGAAGACAAGGAAGTAATTGTTTATTGTTACAGCATTCCATGCATGACCGGCAGAAAAATAGGCAAAATGCTGGCAGATAATGATATTTTTGTTAAAGAACTTGGAATTGGCTGGAATGAATGGCGTTATGACTGGAATGGCTGGAATCATGAACATGAATGGGCTAAAACAAATGTTTTGGATTACATTGTTTCAGGACCAGAACCAGGCGAATTAAAAACAAAATCTGATTCAAGCGCATGCCCGATTGACAATGAATTTGGCTGTTAGGTTTTTATGAATTTAAAAATAAAAAAAGCATTTGTTTTGGCCGGAGGATTTGGAACCCGTTTGGGAAAACTATCTGAAAAAAAGCCAAAGCTTTTGATGGAATTAAATCAAAAAACTGTTATTGAATGGAATATTTTAAATTTGCAAAAATTCGGAGTTAAAGAAATTGTTTTTGGATTGGGACATTTTTCTGATGTTGTTCAAAATTTTTTAGAATCAAATAATCCGGGTTTAAAATTTTTATATGACGTTGAACCAGAGCCTTTGGGAACTGGCGGAGCATTAAAAAATGCTGAAAAATTTTTTAATGAAACTTTTATTTTTTGCAACGGGGATGAAGCAAAAAATATTGATTATTCTCTGGTTTCAAAAGTTCACAAAGAAAACAATGCGTTGGGTACACTGGCTTTGAAACATGTTGAAGATGTTGAAAATTTTGGAGCTGTTAAAATTGAAAATAATCAGATTTTGGAATTTTTTGAAAAACCTTCCCGTGAAAACGCCCCTTCAAACCTGGTTAATGCGGGTGCAAGCATTTTAGAGCCTGAAATTTTCAATTTAATGCAGCCAGACACCAAAATAAGCATTGAAAAAGATGTTTTTCCCCGAGTGGCAAAACAAGGCAGGCTTTTTGGAATTGAATTTCCAGGCCAATGGTTTCCGATTGATACTGAAGAAAAATTGTTAAAAGCTCAGAAAGAATGGCAGGGATTTTAACTTAAAACAACAAAGCCGATTGTTATTGCTGTTACCAGTATTCCCGCTATTGTTACCCCGATTGCGTTTGCAATTGCAAATTTTTTTTCACCCATTCCCAGTAAATGTGCAGCTAATGCTCCCGTATAAGAACCTGAACCGGGTAAAGGAATTGCCACAAAAAAAGCTATTCCTATTATACCATATTTTTCAACTAACGGAAAAACTTTTTTCTGGGCAGCTTTCACTTCCATGTCATAAAACTTTTTTAACCATTTGAATTGCAAAAAGAAATTTAAAAAATGTTCAAGCATAAAAAAAACAACAGGTCCCAAAATCATGTTTGTCAAAACAGCTGTAAAAAAAACAGCTTCAATCGGCAAACCCATTCCACTGAATGTTCCAAGGAAAGGCAAATCAATTGTGTTTGTTAAAATTCCGGCGGGAATGCTTAACCTTAGTTCCAATCCCGGCAGCAATGTTAAAAAAATTATCCACAAAAAATCCGTCAATTGCATTTTTTAACCCTTTATTCACAGATTAGTTTTAATTGGCTTTAAAAAGATTTTCCTTTAAAATTGTAATAACTTTTTTGCTTTTTGCAATACTGAGGGGGAAAATGGGGAAAGTTAGAGTTAGCAAAGCATTGCTGGTGTTTCTTGCTTTTTTTTTAATCATTTCCGGCGTTAATGCAACAATTACAACAAGTGTAACTGCACCGGAAGGGGAAGATCTGGGTTCAACTCATACGTTTGAAATAAAGTTTAATGTTACTGACAGCCAGGGAACGCAGAATGTTTTTTCAAAAATTTCTTATTCTACAACAGCATCAGCTTTTGAAAATGACATTACTTCCTCAGACCAAAATCTTGCTTCACCAACAGATGCAAATCTTTCCTGCACCAAAACTGGAAACAATTTTGACTGTTCTTACACATGGGGTTACCGTGCTTTAAGTGATGATGCTTATTTTATTGACATTAATTCTGCTTCAACTGACCTGAATTTTGATGCGGATTCATCCAGTCCAAGTTTTAATGTTGACCAAACTGTGCCAACCGTTTCAATTTTATCACCCTCCGGTTCAGCTTTAACTGCAGACCCTCATGCCAATCTTAAATTTGATTTAAATGACACTACAACAAGCATTGGCTCTGTTACTGTTAAAATTGATGCTGTTGAAAGCACTGATTTTTCTTTTCCAACAGACTGTACTCCGAGCACTTCAGGTGAAAAAAATTATACCTGCACTTACACAGAATCACTTGTTAATACTTCAGGAACAGAATATACTTTGTTTGTTTCAGCAAAAGACGGTTCTTTAAATGAGGCAAGTGATTCCCAGACTTTTACTTACACTGATGAATTATCCCCGGCCAAGCCTGCAACTCCTTCATGCACTAAATCTGATGCAAAAAACACAGTCTCCTGGGCTAAAAGCTCTGAATCTGATTTAAAAGAGTATAATGTTGAAAGAAAAACAACAGGAGATTTTTCAAGTGTTAAAGTTGTCAGTGCAACAGGTTCGGAATGTTCCGGTTCTGATTGTTCCTGGGAAGATACCGGTGTGTCAAACGGAACAGCTTATACTTACAGAATAAAATCTGTTGATAAAAGCAGCAATTCAAGCACTGCAAGTGATGAATCAAATTCTTGCACTCCCCAGTCTGATACTGACACAAGCCCTCCTTCAAAGCCGACCGATTTAACCATAACAGTTGAATCTGATGGTGATTTTAAAATTGAATGGGATGCTTCAACTGATGACGAGTCAGGCATCTCATCTTATCTTGTTTTTGAAGGAAAAGATTCAGGTTTTACTTTAGATGATGAAATTGCAGAAGTTTCGGGAACAAGTTTTACAAGAAAATCTTCAGATTTGGATGAAGGGGAAAAGTATTATTACGTTGTTAAGGCAAAAAACGGGGACGGATTATTGTCTGATGAAAGTGAGGAGGTTTCAGCGGATGCTGTTGAAGGAATAAAAATTTCAGTTGAAGCTCCAAAATATGCCACAACCAATTTGTTTAACATTAAAATAACAATTGTAAACGGTGAAATTGAAGATGGAAATGTTTTTGTCAGGAAAGCAGGTGAATCTTCTTATGAATTAATTGAATCGGATTTGTCTGGTTCAGATTTTCTGGTTCCCTTTTCTTTTTCAGCAGGCGAAGATGGTGCTTCAACAATCAGGTTTGAGGCAGTAACAGATGATGGTGAAACATTTCTGGAATCTGAAAGAGTTAATGTTGACACTGTAGTTCCGGAGTCTGAGTTTCTTGCTCCTTTAAATAATTCAGTGTTAAAAGGAAATGTTTCTTTAAAAGCAAAAGCAATTGATGACGGGCTTGGAATTGATTTTGTAAGATTTTCATACGGTGATTTAACAAAACAGTTTGATGTAACAGAATCCGATGATGATGAGTTTTCATATGACTGGGATACTACAACTGTTGCTGACGGAGACTATGAATTAACTGCCACAGCTTTTGATTTAGCCGGAAACACTGTTAAAACCACTTTAAACGTGGTTGTTGAAAATGCTTCTCCTGAACAAAAAGCTGCAACCCGTGAAAAAAACAAAGTTGATTTAACTGAAGAAATGTTTAACGATTTGGGTATTCCTCTTCCTGAAGATTTTATTGAACTTAAAGAAAATGCAAATGATGAATTTTTTAATGAAAACTGGAACAAATCTGAAAACCTGTATAAAGATTTAACCAAAAAATTCAATGTTTCAGAACATGATTCAGCAAAATTTGAATTTGATGAATCTGATTTGAAAAACATGCTTGAAAAAGTGTTATTGTCATCAGATTTGATTGATGAAACTGAAACTTTAACAAAAGGAAACAATGTTGAAAGAGAATTTGTTTTGTTTAAAGTTGAAGAAAACGGGCAAATTTTTTACAAACTTGCTGTCAGAATTACGATCAAAAATGAGGGTTTGTTCAGAAACTTAAAAATTGTTGAAATTGTTCCAAAAGAAATTATAAGAAAAACAAATGATTTGTTTTCACCGAACAATTTTGATGTGATTATGGATGACCCTGTTGTTGAATTCACTGAAGCATTTGAAACAGGGGAAGAAAAAACAATAATGTATTCATTAACCTCAGATCTGGACAGTTTTTCAGCGGGAAATCTTCTGCAAACAGCTAAAACAGCTTATTTGTCCCCTCCTCTGATTTTTTCAGAGGATGCTTCTTTTGATGATGAAGATTTTGCCGTGCAGCAATTTTTTGACCAGGCACTATTTTTCTGGGGAGTTATTGCGGTAATAATTTTATTAATACTGGCAGCATTAGTGTTTTATTTTACAAGAAATTCAGGCGGAATGTTGAAAGGAAATCCTCTGGAAAGTTTTCTGGATAAAGTTCATGAACTAAGAAAAGGAAAAGGTTCAGGTAATGACAACAAATGGTCATACCGTGACTGATTTTTTTATTCAAAAGGATTAATTTTAACAAAATTTTTTACTGTTTTTCTTTTTTTTAAATAAAAACCCAAACCAAACAAAATTATAATCAGGGTTGTTGCCAGAACGCTTGTTAAATTTATTGCAATTCCAATTACCTGATTTTCAATTAATAAAAGCAAAGGCAGAAATGTTATTGAAAGCAATACAGATAAAATAAATCTTTCCAGTTTGCTTTTATTGTTTTCAGTAAAAAAAGCCAGTGTTAAAAAATATCCGGGAACCGTTAAAAAAATCAGCCCCAAAGCATAACCTGGCAGAACATCAAAAATTGTCATTTAAACCGCTTTACAACATGAGTTTGCACTAATTTTTATTACTTTTCATTAATAAAAAAATAACATGAATAATACTCTTATTGTGGGAGGAGGCCCTATTGGCTTAAATCTTGCAGCCCGGATAGCGTCAGAGGGCTGGCAGGCAGATGTTCTGGAAGAACATCCGCAAATAGGAAAACCGGTTCATTGTTCAGGCTTAATTTCAGCATCAGGCTGTGAAGAATTAAACCTGAATGTTTCAGACATTTTGTTAAATGAAATAAAAGGTGCAAGAATTTATTCCCCTGAAAACAAAGTAATTGAGGTTAGAAGAAAAAAAACAGTTGCAAACCTTGTTGACAGGGCATTGTTTGACAAAATGTTTTATGAAAAAGCAAAAAAAGCAGGAGCCAAAATTCATTTACGTTCAAAACTGATTAATGTTAAAAATAATACCGTGTTTTTTCAGAAAAAAAAACGCGGAGAAATAAAAAAAGCACAATATGTTGTTGGTGCAGACGGAGTTCAGTCAAAAATCCGTGATCTGATGGGCATTAACATTGATAAAAACCTGTTTGTTCATGCTTATCAGGAACATGTTGAGGGTTATTTTGAAAAAGACATGGTTGAAGTGCATTTCGGAAAATTTGCTCCGGGCTATTTTGGCTGGATTATTCCAAAAAATGAGTCAACAGCTGAGGTCGGGCTTGCTGTTACTCTGGGTTCAATGAATCCTGCTGAGGCTTTTAAAAAATTTGTTGAAGAAAAAAAACTTGGCATTAAAACAGTTTCAAAGGATTCGGCATTAATTCCATGCGGTCCTCCTTTGAAAACAATTATGGAAAATAACATGTTTTTGGTTGGAGATGCAGGTTTTCAGACAAAAGCCACAAGCGGCGGAGGCTTAATGCTGGGATTGCAGTCTTCAAATGTTTTAGCTGACACTATTTTGAATAACATTAAGTCAAAAACTTCTCTTGACAAATATGCTTTGAACATGAATAAAATTAACAAAGAATTAATGATGCATTGGAAAATTTATTCATATTATCAAAGCCTTTCCGAAAAAGCTTTAAACAAACTTTTTGTTCAGGCTCAAAATGCGGGAATAGAACAATTTTTGGAAGAATTTGGGGACATGGACAAGCCTTCAAGATTTATAGGAAAAATTTTAAAAAAACCAAAAATGTGGAGCCTTGTTCCAATGGCTTTGAAAATTTTACGCTGATTTTTTTTTTAAATAGCTCCGGGGAGATTCGAACTCCCGTCACAAGGTTCAGAGCCTTGTATGCTTGGCCACTACACTACGGAGCTAAAAAAACAGTTTTTTTTGGGTTATTTCCCGAATTTGCGTTTTATTTGATTGTAATCTGTTATTGCTTTGTCCAAATCTTTTCTTGTAAATTCAGGCCAATATTTTGGCAAAAAATATAATTCTGAATAAGAAGACTGGTAAGTCATAAAACCTGACAACCGGTTTGTTCCCGATGTGCGCAAAATCAAATCCGGTGCTGTGGAACTGAAAAGATATTCTGTAAAAGTATTTTCATTTATTTTGTTCAAATCAATTTTTTTGTTTTCAAAATCAAGTGCAAGTTTTTTTGCAGCTTCAACAATTTCATTCTGGCCATCATACCCAACAGCCAGATTAACTGTTTTGTTTTTATAATTTTCAGTCAGAGATTCAATTTCATTCATTTTTTTGACAATTTTTTCAGGCAACAATTCCAAATTTCCGAAAAATTTTAATTTAACTTCATTATTGTGAATAAAAGAATCAGTTTTTGCTTTTTCGAGTTCTTTTTCAAAAATTTTAAACAAAAATTTTAATTCAACCTGTTTTCTTTTAAGATTTTTTAAAGACAATGTGTAAAAAGTGCCTGTTTTTATTTTTTTATAGTCAATTAACCACTCCATTACTTCCCTTGCTTTTTGTGTTCCAAGATTGTAAGATTGTGCCAGTGTTATTCCGGCACGCTGTGAATATCTCCGATTTCCATCCGGAATAAAAGCAATTGAATTAAGAGCCATCAATTATCACAAGCCTGTTTTATAATCAAAGCTGATTTAAAGCTGAAAATGATTAAAAAGCTTTTTCTCATGCTTTAAAACCATAAATGCTTATATACTTCCCAAGGGTTAATATATTGATTTTTTCAGGGGTTCAGATGAAAGAATATCAGAAAAAAAAAATTAAAGAGCTTGTTCAAAGTCTTGAAAAAGACATGAAGGAAATTAACAAAATGAAACAAGGCTTTTCATCTGAAAAATCTAATTTTTCATCGCCCCAGAAAACACAAAAAGTGCTTGAAGAAATAGTTGTCCCTCCGCTGGAAATTTTATCTGAAAAGCCTGTTAAAAAGAAAAAGAGCTGATTTTTTGCTTTACAATGTAACGCAAAAAAAGAAAATTATTGGCAAAACCAAAATTGCAGAAACACTTTTTTCAAAAGCACTTGGCTTAATGTTTTATCCGAAAAGGCACGATTTTGCATTAATTTTTACTTTTTTTACAGAAAGCAGAATTTTGACAACAGTGCACATGCTTTTTGTTTTTTTTCCCCTAGACGTTTTGTTTTTAAATTCTGAAAAAAAAGTTGTGGATAAAAAAACGCTAAAGCCTTTTACCTTATCCTATTCTCCCAAAAAAGCTGCAAAATATTTTATTGAATTGCCTGAAAAAAAAGCTTCAGGTGTAAAAATAGGTGACAAATTAAAATGGTGATAAAAATTAGAGAGGCTTCACTTGAAGCCTCCTTTGCCTTTTTGCCTTCTATGTAGAGAAAAATCGGGGATGATATTTACTCTGTATAAACTTCCCTTTTTAACTATTTATAAATAAAGAGTTAGAAAAACAAATTTTTAAATGATAAATTATTAGTTTTTCTGACTTTGTTTTTTAAACAAGTTTTGTTGCTGTAATAACATGTTTTTCAAATTCTGTTATTCTGCCTTTTTCAAAATTTAATCCTTCTTCTTTTAACATTTTTTGCTTTTTTTTGGTTCCAAATGCAAATCCGCCTGTTTTCCCTGAAGTTTTTACAACCCGGTGGCATGGCACTTCAGGCATTCCCGGGCTTTTGTTTAAGGCATTTCCCACAGCTCTTGCTTTTTTTTCAGAACCGCATGCTTTTGCTATCTCCTTATATGTTGAAATTTTTCCTTTTGGAATTTGTTTTGTGTAAAACCAGACTTTTTGGTTAAAACTATTCGTATAATTTTTTTGATTCAATATATTCACGCACTTTTTCAGGAACCAAAACTTCGATTCCCTGTTTTTCTTTTGAACGTTTTCTCACTTCACTTGACGAAATGTTTGTAACAATTGATGCATCAATAACAACAGCATTGTTTTTTTTAACCCATTTGTGTTTTAACAATTTTTCTTTTTTGTCGCCTGACATAGGAACAACAATAAACTGAATTTGTTTGACAAGTTCCTCAATGTTTTTCCATTTGTCAAGCTCATCCAAAAGCTTTGAGCCTATAATCCATTTAAAAGTGTGCTGAGGATAAATCTGTTTTAATGCTTTTACTGTGTCAATTGTATAAGTTTTTTCTGAAACACCTTGATTTTTTTTGATTTCAAAATCTGACACTTCAATATTTTCAAAATTTTTTTCAACAAATTTTAACAGTTTCATTCTGTATTCAATCGGAGCTGCAAGTTCTTTTGGCTTTAAAGCATGGATATAGCAGGGCATGAGCCATATTTTTTCACAATCTGTTTTTTTTAAAACTTCTTCAGCTGCAATCAAATGCCCCAAATGAACAGGGTTAAAAGAGCCTCCTAAAATTCCTATAATCATTTCAACACCTATTTCACAACAAAAGGCATTTTTGTTTTATGCCTGTTGCTTTCAACCATTTTTAAAATTTTTTCCACAAATTCAGGGTTAAACTTTTTTTTAATTTCCTCTGCTTTAACATTTTTTTCATATGCCTGCAAAATTTTGTCAATTTCTTCATACTTGCCGCCTATCTCATCTTCGTCAAGCTGCCCGTGATACAATTCTGCTGTTGGCTCTTTTTCAATTATTTCAACAGGAACTTTTTTTAGTTTTGCAATTTCTTTAACCTCTGTTTTATACAGGTCTCCGATAGGAAGCAAATCAACTCCCCCATCACCATATTTTGTAAAATATCCAATCATTAACTCTGTTTTGTTTCCTGTGCCCACAACAAGCGCATTGTTTGAATTTGCATAAGAATAAAGTAAAATCATCCGGCTTCTTGCATTAATATTCATTTCAGCATAATCTGACAAATCCCAATCCACTTTTTGAAAAGTTTTTACAAAATCATCAATTGCATATTCAACAAATTTAACATTAAGCTTTTCACACCATTCAGCTGCATGCTTAACGCCCTCTTTTGAACTTATTTTTGTATTGGGCATTAAAAGGGCGGTAACATTTTCACTTCCCAAAGCATTTTTTGTTACAAGCAAAGTCAAAGCGGAATCAATTCCCCCTGAAACACCTATAACCGCTTTTTTGTAACCATTTTTTTCAAAATATTGGTTTGTTTTTTTTACAACGTTTTCAAATTTTTGTTCAAAATTCAAAGGAAAAAACCTGTGCGAAGTCTTATTAATTGTTTTCCTGTAAAAGCTTTAAAAAGAGGCTGTGTAATATGCGTATTATAATTTCAGGCCCTCCGGGAGCAGGTAAAAGTTTTTTGGCACAGGATTTAGCCAAAAGATTCGGCTTAACCGTTGTTCACGCTTCACATATTTTAAAAGAATTAAGCAAAGAAAAAGGAGTAAAAAATGTTGATTCTGGTAAAACCAAAAGCAGTGAAGGTTTTTGGGATTCAGATGAAGCTTCAGATTTTTTGCAAAAAAGATTAAAAGATGCAAAATATGATATTGCGCTTGATAAAAAACTTTTGGAAATTTTAAAAACAAAAGAAAATGTTATTTTTGATTCAAGGACACTGCCATGGCTTTCAAAACCTTTGAAAGAGAAAGGCATTCAGATTTTTTGCATATGGCTTGATGCAAGTGAAACTGTGAGAGCCCAGAGAATAACAAGCAGGGATAAAAAAACAAAAATAAAAAACCTGCAAACCAATGATGTTGAAGAAACTCGTGGAAACATGCAGCATAGGTATGAAATTGACGGAAAAGTTTACCAGAATCTTTACGGAATTGAATACGGTGAGGATTTTACAGTATTTGACCTGATTTTGGATACGGATGACCTGCCAAAAAAGGATGTAGCAGAACTTGTTGCCAAAAAAATAAAAAAATATTACGAAAAAAGCAAGAAAAAGATAAAAAAAGAGCAAAAAAAAGCTTAATTTTTTTTCAAAAACACAAATTTATTATGCGCTTTTTCTTGAAAGCCTTATGTCAGATTCTGTTATTGTTTTTCTGTTGGCATGGTTTGCAAAAGTCTTAGCCTGCTGGGCAATTTTTATTCCCTCTTCTTCTAGAATTTCAGCTAAAATTTTTACAGCTTCTTCACTTACTCTTCCGCCGCCGGCCTTCCTTATAATTCTGTCAACCGCAGCCAAAGGCAATTCACCCATTATAAAAACCTCGTAATGATATTAAAACAGGTTTATATAAAAAGATTTGCTTTTTTTTTAAAAAATAAGCTCAAAAAACTCTTTTTTTATAAAATAAAACCCAAAAAACACTTTTTTTTCATTAAAAAAGGGTAATTAAATATTTTCCGCTTATTTTTTCATATAATGCCTTTTGTTAAACATCCGATGGTTAAAGAAGAACAGATCGAATCAAGAGTTTACCAGGAAGTAACCGTTGCAAAAATTTTGGAACAAGGTTCAACTCTTGTTGTAACTCCGACAGCTTTAGGCAAAACGGTTTTAGCTGCGTTATTGTCAGCGCATATTCTTCACAATAATCCTGATAAAAAAATTCTTTTAATGGCGCCAACAAGGCCTTTGGCTGTTCAGCATTCCAACACTTTAATATCAAAATTAAAGCTTGAACCAGATGATGTTAAGGTTTTCACAGGCTCAATTCCTCCGGATGAAAGAAAAAAACAATATCTTGAAACAAAAATTATTTGTGCAACACCCCAATGCATTGAAAATGACCTGATAACAGGCAGAATAAAACTTGACAATATTTCTTTATGCATTTTTGACGAAGCTCATCGCGGCGTAAAAGATTATGCTTATGTTTTTATTGCAAAACAGTTTGCAAGGCAAAGCAACGGAATAATTCTGGCATTAACAGCTTCACCCGGATACACTCAGGAAAAAATTCAGGACATCTGCAAAAACCTGTTCATTAACAACATTGAAGTTAAAACATCCGAAGATGATGACGTGTCACCATATGTTAACAAAATTAATCTGGAATGGCACAAAGTTGACTTGCCTCCGGATTTTTTGCAAATTTCAAGTTTGTTAAAAAAATCAATGCAGACAAACATTAACATGCTTAAAAATATCGGCATAGTTCCCACAACAAATTTTAATTATTTTACAAAAAAAAGATTAATGGCTTTGCAGATTCAGATAAGAAAAAAAATTTCTTCAAACAAAAATGCAGCATCCCTTTACACTGCAGCTTCAAAAACAGCGGTGTTAATGAAACTGTCACATGCCTTAACATTGCTTGAAACACAGGGAATTTCATCACTTTATGACTATTTTTCAAAAATTGAAAAAAAAGCAAGTTCAAAGGCAGACAAATCAATTCTGGCTGATGAAAATATTAAAAAAGCAATTCAAATTTTAAAAAAATTATTCAAGGAAAACAAAAAACACCCCAAACTTGATGCTTTAAAACAAATTTTAAAAGAACAGTTTTTACAAAACCCGGATTCAAGAGTTCTGGTTTTTAACCATTACAGGGCGTCCGTTAAGGAACTTGTAAAAGAATTGTCCAAAATTAATCCTGTAAAACCATCAGAATTTGTAGGGCAGGCAGCAAAAGAATCTGTAAAAGGCATGACTCAAAAAGAACAGGTTCAGGCAATTAAAGACTTTGAATCAGGCAAGTTTAATGTTCTGGTGGCAACATCTGTTGCAGAAGAAGGATTAGACATTCCTTCATGCGATTTGGTTATTTTTTATGAGCCTGTTCCGAGCGAAATAAGGCACATTCAGCGCAGGGGAAGAACAGGAAGATTAAACCAGGGAAAAGCAATAATTTTAATGGCTAAAAATACAAGGGATGAGGGTTTTTACTGGGCTGCAAAAACAAAGGAGAAAAAAATGTTAAGCAATCTGGATGAAATAAAAAAATCAGGCTTGTTGAAACAAAAGCAAACCACTTTGCACAAATTCCGCTCAGACATTAAAAACCAGATTTTAATTTACGCGGATACAAGAGAACAATCTTCAAAGGTTATAAAATTTTTAAAAGAAAAAGGAGCAGAAATTCATGTAAAACAGCTTGAAGTTGGTGATTTTGTTTTAACAGATTCAATTGCTATTGAAAGAAAAACCGTTGAAGATTTTTTAACAAGCATGCTGGACGGCCGCTTATTCAACCAGTTAATAAGTTTAAGCACAAACTATGAACAGCCTTTACTGATTTTGGAAGGGGATCACAACGAATTGTTTTCTTTAAGAAACATTCATCCCAATGCAATTATCGGCGCATTAACTTCTATTGCCTTAAATTATCGCGTGCCAGTTTTGTATACAAAAGATGCTGAAGAAACAGCCCAATATATTTTTGTTACCGCAAAAAGAGAGCAAATCGGAAAAGACAAAGATATTCGTTTAAGAGTGGGGCGTTCCGGTTTAAGTGAAGAACAACTGCAGCAATTTATTGTTGAATCTTTGCCTATGACCGGCCCTCAGACAGCGAAAAACCTCTTAAAACATTTTGGCTCGATTGAAAAACTTTTCACAGCTTCAGAAAAAGAAATACAGGAAGTTGAAAAAATGGGCCCCAAAAAAGCCAAAGCAATAAGAAAAATAATTGAATTGGAATTTGAGGAAAAATAAGGTTTAAACAGAATCAAAAAGCTATTTAAACATTGAATTAATTATAATAGCAATGAAAAAAATTCTGTTATTAATATTTTTACTTTCTTTTTCCCAGACAGTTTTGGCTTACTCAGGGCAATGCAGTTTTGTTCTTGATTCCGCTTTTACTTTAAATCCGACCAGATATGAACCAATGATTTCATATGATTCTGGAACAAATACAGCCACTTTAAATGAAACAATTACTTGCAGTTCAACTTATGGTGTAAGGCTGGACATTCAGGGCTTAAATTTTAACTGTGCTGACAACACTTTTATTGAAGCTTCAAAAAAAAGCATTGGTATCTGGATTATTAATTCTGACATTACGGTTGACAACTGTAACATTAAATCATCACATTCTTCAAATTATTCTTTTTCCAACGGAATAACACTTGACAGGCGTGCTGACAACGCTTTGATAAAAAACTCAACTGTTTCCAATGCCAGAACAAGAGGAATTTATGCCAACAGGACAAAAATTGTCACACTTGACAACATTAAAATTAATCCTTTGCAGCATTCAAACGGCTTTGTTTCAAGCATCGGAATTTATTTCAGAGAACAAACAGGGGCATTATTAAAAAATTCCACAATTGACAATTCAGGAATAGGTGTTTACTCTATTCGCGGGAGCACAACTGAAATTGAAAATGTTCAGATTAATCCTGAAAATGAATCAAGCGGAACAGGTTCAAATACAGGCATTTATTTTAACAGAAACCAAAAAAGTGTTCTGAAAGGTTCAACAATTTTAAGCAGTTTAAGGGCTGTCAGAATTTATAATAGAAATTCTGAACTGCAGGCAGGTGAAATAACAAACAATGTTTTGTGCAGTGACAACCCGGCTTCAAACCATGATTTGTACAGCACAGGCAAAGACCTGCCTCAAACTTTTTTAGACAGCATAACAGGAAACAATTTTGATTCAACAAACATTAAACAAAACTGGGACCCTTGGGAAAACAATTCAAAATGCAATGAGGAACCTCCTCCTCCGCCCCCTCAAAACGAATTAACTGCAACTATGTCTTCAAATCCGGCAACAGGTCCGTCCCCTCTGGATGTAACTTTTAATGCAACCTGTGAAGAATTAATAAATTCTGATCTGCGAAGCTGTTCACTTGATTTTGGAGACAATTCTGCTCCGTACGATTTTTCAAATTGTTCTTTTCCAGCAAACACATGCTCTGACACTGTGTTGCATACTTACACTGCAACAACTTTTCCTACAAACTATCAGGCAATTTTAACAGCAACAGATTCAACTTCAACCAAAGATTTTTTTATTATTATAATTGTAACAGAACCACCTGAAGAACCTCCTGAAGAGCCTCCGCCTGAAGAACCGCCTCCGGAAGAACCTCCGGCACCAACAGAAAAATGCATTGAATTAAATGCACTGGATACAATTTCGGGCAATCCTGTTACAGTTACAGCTGATTGTTCATCTCCTTTGCAGGGCTCTGAAAAAATTAACCTGACGTTCAGAAACAATTTGGGGCAACAGGTTGATTCCGGAACAATTAATTGCAATTCAACTGATGATTTTTCACAATTTAATGAAACCGGAATTTTTTCAGTCCGCGGAATAGACGATGGAGGTTTATGTTCAGATTTGGCTTTTTTTGCAGTAACCGCACCGGTTTCAACTGCAGGCATTCCTGAAATTCATCCGGTGTTTGCTTTGCTTATAGCATTAAGCGTTTTGTTTATTTTAAGAAATAAAAAACAATGAAACAAATTAATTTATTTTATTTCAAGTTTGTGTCCTTTGCTTTCATCTTTTCCCGGATGTTTTTTTGGAATTGTTATTGTTAATATTCCATTGTTAAATTCTGCACCTGCCTTTTCAGCTACAACTTCCGCCGGCAAAGGTAATAATCTGCTGAAAGAAGAATAAGAACGTTCATGATAATAAAATCCTTTTTCTTCCTCTTCTTCTTTTTCAGATGTTTTTGCACTAATCCTTATTGAATCCGTTTCAACCTGAACATCAATGTTTTCTTTTTTTGCTCCGGGCAGTTCAGCTGTAACCTCAATTGCATCTCCCTTGTCAGCAATGTCAACCAAAGGCTGCCTTACATTTTTATCCATCGGCATTTCCCAGTTAAGGTTTTCTCCGAACAATCTTTTTCTCAGTTTTTTCATATCTTCAAATGGGTCCCATGTTTCCCTCATAATCACAACACCTCCATCTTATACATAATTATTTCGCCAAAAAAATTTTTAAACTTATTTAAAATAATTCAAAAAATCAGATTTTTATATTTTAAATTTGACTCCTTTGAGCTTGTTTTTGTTAATAGTTCCAATAGTAGGCAAATCCAAAGCATGAAGTGTTTTATTTTCTCCAGGCTCTCTTGCCCTGAGAGCTCCTAAAATTTTGTATTCCTGATTTTTATTTGCAAAATCCAAAACATATGCTAAATTTAAATGTCCTTCAGAATCAATCCAGATAACCTGTCCTCCTATTCTGATTTTATCTTCCCTAAAAATTTCCGGATGAAGTCCTTTTTTTCCACGCAAGGTTTCCAATCCTCTTACCGCCTGCATCATGCTTTCAGCTTCTCTGAATATATCCCTTTCCACATCTTTTAAAAGACCCTGAAGTTTTCTTTCTTCTATTCTTCTTTCCTGTTTTTCAGATCTTTCCGAATTGTTTTCCCTTATTTTTTCTCTTATGCTTTCCAAAACATTTTCATCTGTTTCACCATGCCTAGCAATAATCTCGCTTACATCATATTGTATAAGCTCGTCAAGTGTTTCACTTGTTCTGAGTTTTTCTCCAATAGTATGTTCAAAAGCATAAAGCGTTTTGGAAATTTCTATTTCAAGTTCTCTTGCCGCTCTTTCAACATTTTCAGCTGAAACCGGAATAGTGTGATGCCATCCTCTTTCAAAAGGAGTTTTTCCCAAATCGGGAACAGTAACCTTTAATGCCGCCAGTTCTCCTCCAACCGGTTCTATTTCTATCCTGTATTCCCTGCCCTCTACGGTTTTGTGTATCGTACGATTTCTTCTTGCTCCTGCATTAGGCCTTGCTCTTCCTCCGGCACCTCTTCTGAATCCGCCTCTTTTTACCATTTTTTCACCTTATTAAATTATTATTTTCATTATTTAAAAACTTAAAGTAATTCAACTTCTTTTAAATTAGGAACAGGTTCTTTGCCCTCTTGTAAAATTTCATAGTCTACAATAACAATTTCTCCCATTTCACGTGAATCAATTGTTGGCAAATCTTCCAAATTTTTAACAGAACCGGTTTTTTTTTCCTGCCGAAGTATTATAACAACTGCTTCGTTTGATTCTTTTGACACTTTTGTTAAAAAAATTCCAAAAGTTTTTTTTCCATTATGTTCAAATCTGACATAATCTCCAAATTTTTCAGGCAGAGTTTGTGTTACAATTCTTTCTTCAATTCCCCGTTTTAAAACTCTTTGACTTTTTTTGCGAATGTATTCCATTCTTCCAATAGCTCTGTTTTCTTCTATTAAAGTCATGTTCCTTTTAATTCCAAAAACTCTTTGCAGTTGTCTTCTTAAAACTCCCCTGTCATTTCCCAAAAGCCTGTCAGTAAAAGCATGAAAATTTTCATGAAAAAAACTAACAGTTCTAACTGAAGGATGTGAATCTGAAAGCCGATTAGTTTTTGCAAGTCTTGTAAACGGCATTTTTTTACCTCATTCAAAAACATGTAAATGTTCTCTTCTGACAAGAACAAATTCTCCACCGAATGGTGCAAATCTTCTGATTGAATGAACACTGTTTTCTTCTTCTTTTGAAGCCTGATGTATTTTTACAACAAGAGCAATTTGTTTCTGTTCATCAACAAAGCTTACAAAAAATCCTGTTGTCAATTTTTTATTTTCTTTCCATGCAATTCCTTGAGCCGGTTTTGGTTCTTCCACAGGTTCAATTTTTTCTATTCGAACGGTTTCAATATTGGCAAGGTTTTCTACTTGTTCAAAAAGCTTTCCGATTGCCAGATATGATTCCTGAGTTGAAAATAAACCATGTTCATCTGCTTTAAAAATTTCCATAACACTTTTTTCAATCAATTCTCTTTCTTTTCCTTTAAATCCGTCAAGAAATCTTTTAAGGCTGTTTTCAAAAACATCAATGCCTTTTATTCCCTCTGCTGCTTCAAACACTGGTCTTGATTCGTTTTCTCTTGAAGTCCTTTCTCTCTTGTTACGGTGCATTTTTCTCACCAATAATAAAAGTGTTTTTGGGGCTTTAAAAACCTTTTTTAATTGCTTTTTAAAGAAAACAATTAAATACTAATTTTGAGTGTTTTTTTGTCATAATCTGTATCCTAATTTTTAAATTTTTTAATTTTTTTAAACGGTCCTGAAAATTCCACAACTGATTCTTCTATTTTGATTTTTAAATCTTCAACAAAAATTGAAATAACCAGTTTATCATTCCTCTCAAACTCGGATTCAATGTCTTGTAATAATTCTTTTAACTTGTTTTTTGGAAAAAACACATCATCTCCTTTTTTTTTGCCTTCAAGATTTTCAGCAATAATGTTTAACAAGGTTTCCGAATTGCTTTCAAAAAAAATTTCTTTTTGTTTTGTTTTTTTTGCGATTTCCAGAATTTTTTCCTTTGCTTCCTTGCTCCAGTTAAATTTAAATGAATCCCTGAAATTTAATTTTTTCAGTTTTTCAATATGGTTTTCCAATGCAGAAGAAACTATTTCAAATTTTTTTTTCTTGTCTTCCACTTCTTTGAAAATTTTTTCCAAATCTGAAACATGAAAAGAAACACTGTTTCTTGCAACATTTAACAAGTCTTTGTCTTCTTCGGAACGCTGAATTGTTGTTGCAAGATTTTTAACAATCTGGCTTACATTTTTAGCCTGCTGGTCAAACAAAACCGATTCATTTAATTTTAAAACAAGCTTGTTTTTCATGTTTTTATTAAGCAATTCTTCTCCAGCTTTTGTTATGAAAATTTTTTGCTTTTCTTTTTCAATCAGGCCAAGAGCGTTCAAATCTTTTAAGCTTCTGCTTAAAGCGGCTCTTGCAGAATTAATATTTGAATAATTTGATGTTGTCCTGCTTAACAATTCATTATAATCAATTCCGTCACTATGCTTAACCATTAACAAAATTGTTTCACGGGCTGTCATGTTAATAAGAATTTGATAAGGTGTTTTTTTATCTGTTTCTTTTTGGTTTTAAAACTTGTTTAAATTTTTTTTTTTTAATTAAACCAGATTTTTTTTGTTTTGTTTATTTAAGCCTGGCATAACTCCAGGGAACATTAAATGCCCTGCAGTGAATTGACACAGATTTGAAATCGTTAATGTTCAGTTCACTGGGAATTTCATAAACCTGTTTTCCAACAGTACTTTTAAGTTCTCCTAACTTAATTCCGTTGCTGATGTCGTCTCTTTTTGTAGGCTCTGAATTTCTGGTTAAGTAAACCACTAAATCGGGACCGTTTGGAGTTTCAAAATTATCCTGAAATACAACAAAAAATATTCCATCTCTTTGTTCTATTTGAACACTTCCTGATGTCATGTAATTAATGGGTTCAAATGAAGAGGATTGCATCATTTCACCTGAAAAATCCTGATCAGCTTCAACAACAGTGGTTAATACATCAGGATCTCCCCCTTCTTTTTCCATGAACTCTTTCATTTCTGCAACTGCTTTTTCAATTGAATTATCAATAGTTTTTTGTTGTTCCATGGCCGCCGGTGCAAAAAATGCAAAGTATCCGATAAACAAGTATAAAAGTATTACAAAAAAACCAATTTTTGTTCCCAATCCGGAAAAGCTTACTTTGAATGAATGCTTCAAAAACCAATACAATTCTCCTGACAGTGCGAGAAAAGTCACTCCTAACAATAAGTAACCTGCCAAATTATTTAACAATTCCGGATTAATTAATAAAAAATGAAATATTGCAAACAAATACCCAAAGTATACAAACCTGTGCAATGTTTTCCAGTTTTTTCCCAGTTTAACATAAGCCACGTCATTTGAAGTTAAAGCCATTAACATAAAAACCGGAAGCGCAAGCACTCCGAATAAAAGCGGGTTTTCAATCGGATTTAAACTCCAAAAAATGTTTGAAATTTCCCAGTTGAAAAAGAATGTTAGAACACTTAGCACGTGAAACAAAATAAATATTGACCCGATTACTCCGAAAGCTCTTCTTGTTCCCCAGTGAATTCCCAGTTCAGGTTTCCATCTCATGATTGAACTTATTATCAATGCACATCCGATAAATGTTGCTCCGCTTAATGCAAAACTTCTTACCAGTGACCCGTTTAATTCACCCGGAATTAAAATATAAAACTGGTAAAAAAATTCAGCCATGAAAAACAATAATGAAAAAAAACTGAATTTTAACACAAATTTCCAGTTTTTAATTGCGCCTTCAAATAATTTTGCCATGACGAAGTAACGTTAAATAATATTAAAAAGTAATGGCAAACAAAATTTTGCCATTTTATGATTCCCTGTTCTGGTAAACCATAATGGCTTGTTCTGCTGCTTTTACAACATTAACTTCGTAAAATTGTTTTCTTTCTTTGTTGATTATGATTAAAACTTGCACTACAAAACCCTCAACCAGTTCCGGACTGGATAAAATTGTTCTATAAAGCCGAGGCTGACTTTCTTTTATGCTTTGAAATCTGTTCCCGATTGATTTAGCTTCTTTTGCTTTTTTTAGTAATAAACCTGATTTTTTTCTCATCCTTGCAGGAGTTTCCCTTTTTACTTTTACAAGAAAATACTGCAAAGCAATAGGATTTTGTAAAAGCTGGTTATGCAGTTTTTCATCAATCAGTTTTAAATGTTCTAAAATTTTAATAATATTTACATTTCCGTTTTTAACAAGCCGCCTTATTAACTCTGATTCAATTAAACTAAACGCAATGTTTTCAATTTGTTGTCTTCCTGAATTTTCTTCATCAAGTTTTTTAAGTTCTTCAGCAAATTTTTGCAAAATTCTTTCATTTCCTTCAAAATATTCTTCAAAATGTTCACGATATTTTTCTTTAAATCCTTGAATAAGTAATTCTTCTCTTGACAGTTCCACTATTCGCATCGGTTTTGCTTTAGGTTTTTCAGTTTTTGGTTCTACTTTCAAAAAATTTCCAAACAAGTTAAGCAGTCTTTTCATGATAAAAACCATTTATTTTCTTTTTGATTTTGATAAAGCTCTTTTTGCAATATCAATTAATCCCTGCGAATTGGCTTCAAGGGTTGAAAATCTTGTCCTGTCATTCTGATATAATGCTTTTAAGCTTCTGTCAAACAGAATTAATGCTGTAGGATTTTGCATTAATTTTTCATGTAATTGTTGGTCAATCGTTCCCAAATATTCAAGCAACCTCCGGTTAGTGGAATGCATTTTGTTTATAATTCTTCCAATGGTTCCAGCTAGTTTGAATGTTTTTACATTCCCAAAAATTTTTGATCCAAGGGTCACCAAGTCTTGTGCTGGAATAGAATCAGTTTGTTCTAATCTTTCTTCAATTGCTTCAATGAAGTTTCCAAGTCTTCCGGGAGCTTGCATAAATCTTCCATAAAGCATAGAATCTTCTTTTCTATAGATTTCTAAAACTCTTCTTACCTCTGCACTTGTTTCTGCAAGAATTTCATAACAAACAGGATTGATATACCACGGTCTTATATGTCCTGCTTTTAGGCTTTTTCTAGTTTGTCTTGGATGCTCTCTAACCATGTTAAAAAAATAGAAAACCAAGTATAAAATTCTTTGTTAACTAGTTTGCAACTTCTATTTTTTTCATTCTTTTTGGAATAACAAAATAGTGTTTTGCTTTGCATTCAGAACATTCTGCAATAAATGTTGCTTTTTTTGTTTGTTTTCTTACAGTTGCAGTAAACTGGTATTTTCCCTTAATTCCTTTTTTCTTTTCAACATTTCTTCTTTGACCACGGGCCAGTCCTCGTGCGCGGCCGCTTTTCCAGACTTTCATTTTATGCAGAGTATGCTTGTTGCACTTTTTGCAGTAATCGTTTGTTTCTTTTGGAACTTTCATTAAAACACCGTTTTTTTATAGCAACACTATAAAATCAGAGTATAACCCATTATTAGGCGGAATGCTTTTTAATACTTGTTCTTAATATTAGCTTAATAGCTGTTTTTTTGCTATTTAAGGTGTTAATTTTGACTCAATGGCATTCAAAATCAAGAAAAAAGAGGTCAGGTGGCTTCAGAAATTCAGTAAACCGTTCAACAAAAAAACTTGCATGGAAAGGCGGCACGTTTGCAGCTACAAAAGTTGAAGAAAAAGACCTTAAAACAAGCATCAGGGCACGTGGCAACAATTTAAAACAAAAACTTAAAACAGCAAAAACCGTTTCATTCACAGATTTAAAAGGAAAAACATCAAAAGCTGCTATTTTAAGCGTTCTGGAAAACCCGGCTGACAGGCATTTTGCAAGGCGGGACATAATAACAAAAGGCGGAATAATTGAAATTGAAGTAAGCGGAAAAAAGGTTAATGCAATTGTAACCAGTCGTCCAGGACAATCAGGAACAATTTCAGCCAAGTTATATGAGGGTAAAATTGAATCTGTTGAAAAAAAAGCAGAAAAAGAAGCAAAAAAAGCCAAAAAGCCGGAAAAAACCAAAAAGGAAACAAAAAAAGCAAAAAAAGTTAAAAAAACTGAAAAAACAAAAGAAAAAGAACAAAAAGACTAATTCTACATAACAATTTTAGGCAAAGATTTATAAAGGATCGCATCGGCTATTTATATAGTGAAAAACTCTGAAAACTTCTTGTTTTTTATCGGGAAATTCTTGTTTAAACATGGTTTTGCCCGCGTAAAACAGGTTTTTTGAATTTTTTTAAAAGGTGGTGTTTTAATGGCAAAATGTCCTGAGTGTGGCAGCAGCAAAATTGTCACAGACGAATTTAAGGGTGAATCTGTCTGCCAGAATTGTGGTCTGGTTGTTGACAGTGAGGCATTAGATTATGGAAAAGAATGGAGATCTTTTGACTCTGACCAGTTTGAGGAAAGAGCAAGAACCGGTTCTCCGAAAAAATATGTAAAATTAAACAAAGGCTTAGTCACAATGATTGACAGGCGTGGCAGGGATTTGAGAGGAAACAAATTGTCAAGCAAATCCAAAGCACAAATGTACAGGTTAATCAAGTGGCATAAGCGTGCATCAGTTTCAAGTTCAATGCAGAGAAACCTGAGCATTGCTTTAACTGAATTAAGAAGAGTTGCTTCTTATTTGAACATTCCTGAATCATTGGTTGAAGCAGCTGCTTTGTTGTACAGGAAAACTGTTGAAAAAGGATTAATCAGAGGAAGATTAATTGAAGCTGTAGTTGCAGCAATCTTGTATACAATTTGCAGAACTTATCATGTTCCAAGAACTTTGAATGAAATGGCTGAGGCGTCCGGTTTAACAAAAAAAGAAATTGGAAGGACGTACAGGTTTTTGGTTAGGGAATTAAAATTTTCAGTTCCTTTAACAAACCCGATTCATTACATTCCAAGGTTTGCAGCTGAATTAAACTTGTCTGGTGAAGTTCAGGAAAAAGGAAGGCAAATTATTCAGCAGGCAATTGAACAGGGATTAATTTCAGGAAGAGGACCAACCGGTGTAGCAGCTGCTGCTGTTTACATTGCCGGTTTACTGCACGGTGAAAGAAGAACTCAGAAAGAAGTTGCTTCTGTTGCCGGAGTAACTGAAGTTACAATCCGAAACAGATACAGGGAACTGAAAAAAGAATTAAACATTGACGTTGCAGCTTAAGCTGCTTCGTTTTTTCTATTTTTTTTATTATAAATACCGATGTTTAATTTTAACTGTAAATATTTTTTTTTATTTTAATCAGAATCAGTTAATTAATTTATTCTACAATTTCTATTTTTGTTCCTATGGCTTGTCCCGGAATTCCTTTTGTAAAACGTGCTCGCATTGCTCCTTTGTCTCCATGGGCTGATGCTATTTTTCCGTTAATTGTTTTTCCGGATTTGGTTTTCCATACAACTTTTTTTCCAACCAATGCAGATGCTTTGCTTTTGGAATCAACTTTGCTTGAAATCAAAACAAGCTGGTTTCCTGTCATGGTTTTTCTTCCACGTTTATAGTTTTTTACAATTGCTTCCATTTTTATCACATTTTTTTTTAAAAAATTCTTGTTAGAAAATTGCTTTTAGAAGCATTTTTAAACTTATTCTGCGTGGCTTTTGTGGGGAATGATTTGATTATTGCCGGAATAGATGAAGCTGGCCGGGGCCCTGTTTTTGGCCCAATGGTTTTATGCATTGCTTCCATTAAAAAAAATGATGAGGAAAATTTGGTTAAATTAAATGTCAGGGATTCAAAACAAATTCCTTTAAATGAGAGAAACGAATTGTTTGAAAAAGTAAAAAAAGAGCTTCTGGAATGGAAATCTGTTCAGGTTGAAGCGAAAGAAATTGACGAGTTAATGAACAGAAAAAGCCTGAATGAAATTGAAGCATTAAAAGCAGCTGAATTAATTGATTCTTTAAAACAAAAACCTGATATTGTTTTTGTTGATTCTCCTGACCTGATTCAGAACAATTTTGCGTTAAGAATTAAAAAGTATCTGACATCAAAAGTTAAAATCAGAGCTGAGCATAAAGCTGATGACAATTATCCTGTTGTAGGAGCTGCGTCAATAATTGCAAAAGTTCAGCGTGATAATGCTGTGGAGGTTTTGTCTGAAAAATTCGGGGACATTGGTTCTGGTTATCCTCATGATCCTGCAACCATTCAGTTTTTGAAAGAATGGCTAAAAGAAAAAGGAGAATTGCCGGAGTTTGCCAGAAAAAAATGGTCAACCTCAAAAAATGCATTGGATGAAAAGTTTCAAACAAAGTTATTGTGATATTATGTGGCCCAAGAAAAGAAAAAAATCTGAATTCAATTTTGACATTGAAAGTTTCAGGGAAATGATTGAAGAAATAATTGAAGAAATGAAAGAGGGACTTGAATCCGGTGAGGTTCCTGAAAAAGACAATCCTTTGGTTTTTGGTTTTTCTTTTAAAGTTGACCAGGAAGGCGAGCCGACAATTGAAGAATTTGGAAATATTAAATCAAAAGACGGCAAAACTGTTGTCAATACTGAAAGAGAACCGCTTGTTAACATTTTGGAGGAAAAAAATAACATTATTTTAACAGTTGAATTGCCCGGCGTTCAAAAAGAAAATATTGTTGTTGAAACTATTGACCCTTACACTATTGAAATAAGAACAAATAATTCTGAGAAAAATTTTTACAAAAAAGTTTCACTGCACGGGCCCGTTAAAAAATCCAAATCAAAAGCTTCTTTTAACAACGGAATCTTAGAAATTGTTTTTCAAAAACAAAAAAATGATAAAAACAGCCAGATAAAAGTGGAATAATTTAAATATTCGGCCTTGTCACTGAATCCACGTATTTATCCTTACAGTTTTGAGAGCAAAAACTCTGAAAATACAAATGATGCTTGCTTCTTTCAAGTATTTTGCCGCATTCCATGCATTTTTTGTCTTTCGGAGGATTATCTTTTCTGTATTTTTTAACATCTGAAAAATTAAATCCCAAATCCATAACCTATCCCCGTCATATTTCTGAACTCAAAATATTTTAAATAGAACGCTTTTTAATGCTTTTCAGGAATGTTTTTGTTATGAAATTTTTTGTTGACTCAGCGGATCTTGATAAAATTAAACAAGTGGCTGATTTGGGATTAGCTGACGGGGTAACCACAAACCCTTCACTTGCTTCAAAGCAAAACAAGCCTTTTAAGCAGATTTTGGACGAAATTTGTGCAATTGTTGATGGCCCCATAAGTGCTGAAGTTACTGCTGTTGATTTTAATGGCATGATGGAACAGGGAAGAAAGCTTTCAAAATTTCATAAAAATATTGTTGTAAAACTTCCATGCACTGAAGCTGGCTTAAAAGCAACAAAAGCTTTGAAAAAAGAAAAAATTCCTGTTAACATGACATTGGTTTTTTCCACAAACCAGGCATTGCTTGCTGCAAAAGCAGGTGCTGCTTTTGTAAGCCCTTTTGTAGGACGCCTTGATGACATTGGCGAGGATGGAATGAAAGTTGTTGAAGAAATTTTACAGGTTTATAAAAATTTTAATTTTGATACACAGGTTTTGGTTGCTTCAGTGAGAAACACTGAACACGTGTTAAAGTCTGCTTTGCTCGGAGCCCATGTTTGTACATGCCCTCCTGAAATAATTCTGGAATTGGTCAAGCATCATAAAACTGATGAAGGGTTAAAAAAATTTTTAGATGACTGGGCAAAAAAAGGTGAAAAAATTTAAGGCTTTGCAGTGGGAATTGTAGGGTGGTAAACGTTTTTGTCAGCCTGTTTTTTTGATTTTTGTTTTAAATAGTCAATTACTTCGCTTTTCAGAACATTTAATTGATTTTTTTTACCGGTTTCCAAATAACCCGCTATTGCTTTAAGCATTGTATTTGCTCCCACTATCTGAGGCATTATAACATAATCTGCTCCTGTTTCATATAATTCTAATGCGTCAGAATAATGATGGGCGCGGGCAAAAATTGCAAGTTTTGAATTTGTTTTTTTTGCTTTTCTGATTATTTTCAAAGAAGACGGAATGTCATTTATTGCAAGTATTAACATTTTTGCTTTTTCCACATTCATTTTTTCCCATAATTCCTGGTTGCCCACCATTCCGTAAATTGTTTCAATATCTTTTTTCATTAACATTCTCAGAGTGTCAGGATTTTTATCCAAAACAAGCAGAGGCGTTTTTTTGTAAATTGCTTCCGCTATTGATGTTCCCATTGTGCCTGCTCCTGCAAGTATTGTGTGATTTTTCATTGGTGCAACTTTTTCCAAATCTGAAATTTTTCTGTGCAAAAAAGCGTTTTCGTTTAAAACCGGAAAAGCGGTTATAAGGCTTTTTCCAAACTTGTATAATGCAAATTCGTGCTTGAAAACATAAGGCGTTAAAATCATTGACAATGCCATCGCAAAAATTGTTAATGAAAACAATTCAGATGAAATAAAACCGCTTTCAAGCCCTTGTGTTGCCAGAATTAATGAAAATTCTGATATTTGTCCAAGGCCTAATCCGACCATTAAAGCAATTTTGCCGCCATGCCCTGACAACAATGTGATTAAATAAAAAATTGCAGGTTTTATTGCAAAAGTTATTCCCAAAATCAGCAAAAGCAGGCTTAAAGTGTCCGGTGAAAAGTTAAAGCTTAACTGCATTCCCAGTGTCACGAAAAAAATTGTGACAAAAAAATCTCTGAATCCCCTGATTTCATCAGTTATCTGAAACTTGTAGGGTAACGGTGATATTGCAAGCCCTCCTAAAAATGCTCCGAATGCCAGTGGCAATCCTAAAAAATATTGTGAAACAAACATGAACATAAAAGCTGAAGATATTGCTGTTAGATATAATAATTCCTGTGAACGTATTGCAAATTTGAAAATATGCGGGTAAACATATTTGCTTAAAACATATGCCAAAACGATTAACACTGAACCTGAAAATAAAAAGTCAACAAAAAACACTGTTGTTAGTGCGGTATTTAAGTTTGCCAGTAATGGCAGAACCAGAATAATTATTGCATCCTGAACCAGCAGAAAACCAATCATTAACCTGCCCTGAATTGTATCAATTGTTCTGTTATCTGTTAAAAGTTTTACTACAACCATTGTGGATGAAAAAGCTAAAATCATTCCGAAATAAATTGATTCGTTAAAACCTAACAATCCTGTTAAATTTGTTAAAACCATGACAATTGATGTAATTAATCCGACCTGCAATGATGTTCCGATTATTGCTATTTTTCCGATGCTTTTTAATTTTGAAAAATATGTTTCAATTCCAACTGAAAATAATAAAAATGCAATTCCAAGTTCTGATAACAGGCTGATGTCATTCATGTTCACAACGTAAAGAGGAATCTGTGCAACGGTTGCATCAAATGCTCCCAATCCGATGGGTCCTATTGCTATTCCTGCTACAATATAGGCAAGCAAAGACGGCTGTTTTAACCAGCGGAAAATAAAATTGAAAAAAGTAGCTGCAATAACTATTAAGCCCAAATCAAGCAATAATGCAACACTTTCAATGGGAAGTGAACCAGCCATAATAATCCGTTAAAATAGGCTTTTTTGCTTTTAAATTCTTTGCCTGTTTTAAGCTTCTTTTCGCCATTTTGTGCCTTTCTGAGTGTCATCAAGCAAAATGCCTTTTTTTGCCAAAAGTTTTCTTATATTATCAGCTTCATCCCATTTTTTTTCTTTTCTCAGATTTTCACGCTTTTTAATCAGTTTCATTTCTTCTTGTGACAATTTTTGTTCTTTAAATTCAAACTGAAAAATGTCAAGAAAAGAATTAATTTTTTTAAAAAAATTTAAAACATTTAAAGCATCTTTTTTTGTCAGTCCTTTTTCCTGTTCCATCTTGTTTGTTTCTCTTTCTAATTCAAACAAGTATGCCCATGCGTTGGGTAAATTAAAATCATCATCCATTTCTTTTTCAAAACCTTTTTTTGCATTTTCAATTAACACATTTACTTTTTTGTTTTCAGAACCTGTTTTTTTAATTTCAGTTAATCTTTTTAAAAAAGAATCAAGTTTTTTTAAAGTTTTTTCAGATTTTTTAATTTGTTTTGCTGAAAAATTCACAGGGCTTCTGTAATGTAATCCTGAAACAAAAAATCTGAACACTCTCGGGTCAGTTGTTTTTAAAAGTTCCGGAATTGTTATAAAATTTCCCAAAGATTTTGACATTTTTTTTTCATTCACATTTAAAAAACCGCTATGCATCCAGTATTTTACAAACTGTTTTCCTGTAACCCCTTCACTTTGAGCTATTTCATTTTCATGATGCGGGAAAGACAAGTCTTCCGCCCCGCAATGAATGTCAATCTGTTCACCTAAATGATGAAAATTCATTGCCGAACATTCAATATGCCAGCCCGGCCTTCCTTTACCCCAAGGGCTGTCCCATGCGGGCTCGTTTGGTTTTGCTTTTTTCCATAATACAAAATCCTGAACGTTGTTTTTTTCATATTTATCGGTTTGAATTCTTGTTCCAGTTTTTCCTTTTTCAATTTTTATTCCTGAAAGTTTTCCATAATCTGAAAATTTTTCAACTTTAAAATAAACACCGTCATCGGTTTCATAAGCAAGTTTTTTTTGCACAAGTTTTTCAATAAGTTTAATAATTTCATCAATTTCTTCAGTAACACGGGGATAAACATCTGCCTGTTTAACTTTTAATATTTTCATTTCTTTAAAAAATTCTTCCGAGTATTTTTTTCCAAGTTCAAAAATGCTGATTCCAAGCTCATTTGCTGTTTTAATCATGTCATCATGAACATCTGTAATGTTTACAACATATTTTACCCTGAATTTGCGATATTCCAAATACCTCCGAATAATGTCAAAGGCAATATATGTTCTTGCATGCCCGATATGTCCAGGACCATAAACGGTCGGCCCGCACACATACATCCTGATTTTTCCTTTTTCTATTGGTTTAAAGGGTTCTTTTTTGGCTGTTAACGTATTTTTGACTTTTAACATTTAAATCAGCTAGAATTAGATTTTTTTAATATTAAAACCTTTTTTTTCCGCTTTTTTTTATTATTTCCATTTTTTACAGATTTGAAGTGTTTTTTGTGTTGCTTTTCCTGTATAAGTTTCCGGCTTTTTAATAAAATTTAATTGTTTTTTTGAAAAATTGTCCAGAAAAGGCTTTAATTTTGAATCATTTAAAGCCAGTTCATAAATGCTTTTTTTCTGCTTTTCTGATTTTAATGAGAGTTTTCTCACATATTCATGTGCATTTTGGTGGCCATAAAAAGCTAATAACACGTACAAAGGTTCTGCTGCAATTGAATCAGCTGCCTTGTTAAAATTTTGTGCCATTTGCTTCCTGTCAACCTTAATGTTTGACATTGTTTTGTTTAATTTTTTTACTGCTATAAAAAATGCTGTGAACAATTCCGCTGAAAATCTTCCGGAAGCAGAATTACTCAAATCTCTTTGGTGTTCTGAAACCTGGTCAGAATACAATGTTACCATTTTTGGCATAAAAGCTTTCCATAAACTTTTAACATTTTCAAAACTAATGGGATTTTTTTTATGAGGCATTGTGCTTGAGCCAACCTGTTTTGAACCAAAGCTTTCATAAATTTCGCTTATTTCGCTTCTCTGCAAATGCCGCATGTCATCAGCAAGATTTGCCAGAACTCCGAAAGCGGAAACAATTGCATGCATTAAATCAAGCATTGGTTCTTTTTCAACAATCTGGGTTGAATGCCCTCCTGTTTTTAATCCTAATTTTTTTAACAAAAGTTTTTCAAATTCCAGCGGATTTGGCAAAATTAAGGATGAAGCGTTGTATGCTCCTACTGCACCTGAAACTTTTCCAACAAGATTATTGTTGGCTTTTTCAATTGCTTCAATTCTTGTGCCTAACCTGTCAACATATTCTGCTATTGTAAAACCGAATGTTACAGGTGAAGCAAACTGCCCGTGAGTTCTTCCGACCTGCACTGTTTTTGCTTCTTTTTTTGCCAGCTTTATCAAAGTTTTTTGAAAGTTTTTTAATTCAGGCAAAATTGTTTTTTGCACTCCGTGTTTGAAACGCAACGCGTCAGCTGTGTCAACAACATCATAACTTGTAATTGTTAAATGAACAAAAGGTTTTGCTTTTTTTGAAACTCTTTTTCTAATAGAATTAACCAAAGCCCTGATGTCATGTTTTATTTTTTTTTCTTCTTTGTAAACTTCTTCAGGTTTTACTTTTTTTATTGCATTTGAAATTTCTTTTGCAATTTTTGCCGAACAAATTTTTTTTTTGGCAAAAGTCTGAACCAAGGCTTCTTCAACTTTTAATTGATATGAAATTTTTGCTTTTTCCGAAAAATATGGCGATAATTCTTTTACAATTTTTTTATCAGAACCATAATACCGGTAATCAAGCGGTGAAACCAGGTCAAACAAATTAATTTTTTCCATTCAAGCCCTCTTCAAAAAATTCTGATAAGTTTCAACAACTTCACTTATCTGGGGCGTGTTCCAGACATTTTCACCTGTCCAGTGTTCTGAAACAGACATATACATTTGTGAAGCAATGTCAATTAATTCTTTCGGCAAATTTTCAGGTTTTGGCGCGTTTTTAGGGTTTTCTTCCACTTCTTTTGCCCAGCTTGTTGTGGTATAATAATCCCTTAAAACCTGTTTATTTACATTAATTTCATTAAAAATTAACCTGTTTTCATCCGGCGTTCCTACCACGTCAACCAGCATTAATTCTCCGGAATCATCAATTGCAAATTCCACTTTTCCGTCTGCGTGCTCCAGTCCAATGCTTTGTGATTTTTGTGTAATCCATTCATTTATTTTTTGTGCAAAACTTTTCATTTGACTCATTTGTTCATCGGTTAAAAATGAAAGTTTTTGAGCTTCATCCCATGTTAAATATCTGTCTTTTGATTCAAGTTTTGTGGAAACATCCAGAATCGGTTTTTCAAGTTTTGTTCCCGGTTCAGGAACAAAATCCAATCCTAATTCTTCCCACGTGGTTTCCTTTTTTTCAATTCTTTTAAAAACGCTTGAACCTTTCGGCAAAGAATTTCTGAAAATTATTTCCAATGGCACCAGATAATTTGTTTCATTTTCACTTATTTCATTTTTTTGAGGGTATAAAACGCGGACAAGTTTTACTTTCATTTCACTTCCTTTGGGCATTTCAATAAAATGGTTTTTTATTCCAAGTTTTGACAATTCTTTAAAATTGTATGAAGCCATTCTGCAAATGCTTTCCCCTTTGTTGGGAATTTCATCAGGCATTTTTCCAAAATCAAAAACAGAATAATCGTTTGTAAAATCAAATACACCCAAACCCATTTTTTCTTTTTCTGCTTTTTCAATTATTTTCAGATTTTTAACTGAACCCATTTTACCACCTTTCCTTTAAAATTTCTTTTTTTTTCTCCAACCTTAACTGTTTAATTTTTTTAAATGTTTTTTTTGTTCCGATAATCTGCAATGCAATTAATGCCGCGTTATCTCCCCTGTTTAAGCCTGTCCAGTTTCCTTTTTTTGACATTTTTAATAATCGTAAAGAATCTTTTGCATTGTTTTTGTTTTTAACAGGCACAAATAAAACCATTTTATTTTTAACATCGGGAACTTTTTGCCCCAGTTTTAAAAAATCAATGTAAACCATTTTTTTTTCATCATATTTTGGTTTTTCCTGAACAATATAATTCATGTCAAGTTTTTCCAAAATTTGTCTCGCTTTATCCATTGCTTTTTCATTTTCTTTTCCTTTTCTTTTGATTAATGTTATGCCTGAAAATTTTTCTTTTTCAATCAGTGCAGCGGTTTCTGCAGCCTGTTTCCAGTTGTCAACCCCAACTCCTAAAACAGCTATTCCCGGCGGAATCTGATGAACGCTTAGCAATGCATCCAAACCAGAATAGTTGCCTGAAACAGGGACACCAATAATTGGCTTTAAGGATAATGAAGCTAAAACACCGGGCAATGCCGCGCTTAAACCTGCTCCCCCGATTAAAACTTTTGAATTGCTTTTTTTCACGCTTTTTTCGAGCTCTTTTGGGGTTCTGTGGGCGGAAAGCACTTTTACCATTGCCTTGATTTTTTTGCGTTCAAGTTGTTTTTTTAAAGGCAAAAATACGTTTTTATCGGATGCCGAACCAAAATAAATTGAAACACTCATGTTTTCACAGAAAATTTTGATAGAAAAAGATTAAATATTTAGTCTTATTTTTTTTACATGGATAAAAAACAGGCAGTTGAATATTTAGAATCATTTGACTCTTTTAAAAAAGAATTCACGCTTGACAACATAAAAAAATTGCTGGCAGAATTTGACAATCCTCAGAATTCTTTTAAAAGCATTAAAATTGCAGGAACAAACGGCAAAGGCTCAACATCTTCTTTTTTAAGCTCAATTTTAAAATCAGCGGGATTCAAAACAGGTCTGGTTTTAAGCCCGCATGTTCTGGATTATAATGAAAGAATTCAGGTTAATGGCAAGCCAATTTCAGATGAAAATTTTGCAAAATTTATTGAAATTGTTAAAAACAAAGTTGAAGAAAAAAAAATTGAATCAAGCTTGTTTGAAATTCTGACAACAGCACAATTTTTATATTTTAAAGAACAAAAAATAGACTTTGCTGTTCTGGAAATTGGTCTTGGCGGAAGACTGGATGCAATAAACACAGCTCAAAGCATTATAACCATTATTACAAATGTTGAAATAGAACATGCAAATGTTTTAGGTTCAACTTTTGAACAAATTGCTCTGGAAAAATCAGAAGCTTTAAATGAAAACTCTGTTTTAATAACATCTGAAGGAAAACCAAATGTTTTGGAAGTGTTTGAACAAAAAGTTTTGGAAAAAAATTCTGAATTTTTTGCATTAAAAGTTGACTTTGATTATAAAACAATTAATGAAAGTATTGAAGAACAGGAATTTGACTTTAATTTTAATGACAAAATTTTAAAATCACTCAGAACAAAAATAATCGGGCCTCACCAGTTTAAAAATGCGTCACTTGCAGTTGCAGCTGCAATTGTTTTAAACAATAAGGGCTTTGAAGTTGATGATGAAAGCATTCGCTTAGGCTTAATGGATGCACATATTCCGGCAAGATTTCAAAAAGTTTTTGACAACCCTTTAATTTTTCTGGATTCTGCTCACAATCCTTCAGGGTGCATGGCTTTGTCAAGAACAATTAAAAGAATTTTAAAAGACAAAACAATAACACTTGTTTTTGGGTGTTCTGAAGACAAAAACTATAAGGAAATGCTGTCAATTTTACTTCCTTTAGCCAAAAGAGTGTATTTTACACAGGCAAAATACAGAGGCAGGGACGCACAGGACTTATCAGATTCAACTCTCGCCATCAAACCGGGAATTGAATCCTATGTCATTCCGGATGTGCAAAAAGCGGTTTTAAAGGCCAAAAGTGATGTTCCAAGTTCTAATGCTTTAATTGTATGCGGCTCAATTTTTCTGGTTTCAGAAGCATTAAAAGTTTTAGAGCAAAAATAATGAGAAGTTTTTTAAACAGTTTAAGCTTTCATAGTTAGCAATTATTTTGGGGGTTTTTTTTAATGTTTTCAGATTTTTTTAACAGAAAAAAAATTTTGTTCCTGTTTATTTTTGCAATTTTAAGCTTTGTTGCTTTTCACATAAATGTTGCACAAATTGTAGGAATAGATAACCAGTTTTTTACATTGTTTCAGATGATTGGGCCTTTGCCGGGAATTTTTTTGGGACCTTTTGTGGGAATTGCAGCTGTTTTAATTGCACAAATTACCAATTATTTTTTTCTTGGAAGAGCTTTTGATGTAATAGGAATTGCAAGACTTTTGCCAATGTTGTTTGCTGTTTACTATTTTGGCACAAGCAAAAATGATTTGAAAAAAATCGGCGCACCAATTGCAGCAATTCTGGCTTTTGTAACTCATCCGGTCGGAATGCAGGCCTGGTTTTTTTCATTATTCTGGTTAATTCCGGTTTTTGTAATTTTTTCAGATAATTTGTTTCTGAAAAGCCTTGGAACAACTTTTACAGCGCATGCAGTCGGGGGCGCGGTGTGGATTCATACTTTTCCCACAACACCTGAATTTTGGACAGCGTTGATTCCGGTTGTTGCAACTGAAAGATTGTTGTTTGCGGTTGGAATTGCGGCAAGTTTTGTCATTTTAAACACTGTTTTGAACAAAGTTGAATCTGTTCTGAATACAGGTGTGTTAAATATTGACAAAAAATATGTTTTAAGCAAAAAATTGTTCAGGTTAAATGCCTGAACACCCTGTTTTTTTTCCTGGGCTTTACTTTAAAAACACTTTATTGTTAATTTCTTTTTTCCGGTGAAAAAATGCCTTCAATGCATCTTGACAAAGTAAAAGAATTTGATTCTGAACTGCATGGCATGCTTTTAAGGGAGCAGCAGAGGCAAATGGACGGCATTGAATTGATTCCAAGCGAAAACATTGTTTCAGACGCTGTTTTGGAAGCAATGGGTTCTGTTCCCACAAACAAATATTCAGAGGGTTATCCGGGTAAAAGATATTATGGTGGAAACGAGGTCATTGATGAAATTGAAAATCTTGCAATTAACCGTTTAAAAAAATTGTTTGACTGTGAACATGCAAATGTTCAGCCTTTATCCGGTTCTCCTGCAAACATGGCAGCTTATTCCGCTTTGTTAAAGCCAAATGATACAATAATGGGTTTAAGGCTTGATATGGGCGGGCATTTAACTCATGGCTATAAAATTAATTTTTCAGGACAATTTTTTAAAGGAGAACCATATGTTCTGGATAAAAAAACGGAATTGCTTGACTATGATGAAATTTTAAAACAGGCAAAAACAGTTAAACCAGGAGTAATTGTTTCAGGTTATTCTGCTTATCCGAGAAAAATTGATTTTAAGCATTTTAAGGAAATTTGTGAAGAAGTTGATGCCTATTCAATGGCTGACATTGCACACATTGCAGGATTAATTGTAGGAAAACAGCATGACAATCCTTTTCCTCATACCGATGTTGTTACAACCACAACCCATAAGACTTTGCGCGGCCCGAGAGGCGCTGCAATTATGTGCAAAGAAGAATTTGCACAGGCAATTGACAAAGCTGTTTTTCCGGGAATGCAAGGAGGCCCTCACGAACACATTGTTGCAGCCAAAGCTGTTGCATTCAAAGAATGTTTAATGCCGGAATTTGAAGAATATGCAAAACAAATTGTGTTAAATGCAAAGGCAATGGCTTCAGAATTAATGGAAAAAGGCTGGCGATTAGTTTCAAACGGCACTGATAATCATTTAATGCTGGTTGACGTGTGGAGTGAAAACATTACAGGAAAAGATGCAGAACTTGCTTTGGAACAGGTTGGAATTTATTGTAACAAAAACACAATTCCGTGGGATGAACGCTCCCCTTTTAACCCGTCAGGCATCAGGATAGGCACGCCTGTTCTGACTACGCGGGGAATGAAAGAATCTGAATCAAAACTTATTGCAGAATTGATTGATAAAACTTTAAAAAACAAGGATAATGTTTCAGCTAAAAAAAGAATCAAACAGGAAGTTAAAGAATTGTGCCAAAAATTTGTTTTTTATGATTAAAAATGTCTGCAAAAATAATTGACGGAAAACTTATTTCAAAACAGGTTCTTGAAAGTGTTGCACAGGATTTTAAAAATTTAAAACAAAAAAATATTGTTCCCGGTTTGGCTGTTGTTCTGGTTGGAAATGATCCGGCTTCTGTTTTGTATGTTGAAAAAAAACAACAGGCATGCAAAAACCTGGGTTTTTTTTCTGTTAAAATTTCTTTGGCTGAAAATGTTTCAGAAAAAGAATTATTGAATGAAATTGAAAAGCTGAACAATGATAAAAAAATTCACGGAATTTTGGTGCAGCTGCCTTTGCCAAAACATGTTAACACTGAAAAAATTATTGAAGCCATTTCTCCAAAAAAAGATGTAGACGGTTTCACATCCCAGAATCTTGGAAAAATTGCTCTGGGTTTGGAAAAAGATGCTTTGGTGTCATGCACTCCCAAAGGCGTTATTAAATTAATTGAATCAACTGGCACTGAAATTAAAGGCAAAAATGTAACAGTTGTGGGCAAAAGCATTACTGTAGGCAAACCATTGTCTTTGTTGCTGTTAAATAGGAATGCAACTTTGACTGTGTGTGACAAGTTTACAAAAAACTTAAAACAAAAATGTTTAAATGCAGACATTTTAATTTCCGCAACAGGAAAAGCCGAATTGATAACAAAAGAAATGGTTAAACCTGAAGCCGTTGTTCTGGATGTCGGCACAAAAAAAATAGGGAACAAAGTTGTGGGAGATGTTGTTTTTGAAGATGTTAAAGAAAAAGCTTCTTTTATTACTCCTGTGCCCGGCGGTGTCGGGCCGATGACTGTTGCCTGTTTGATGGAAAACACTTTACTGGCTGCGAAAAACTCTTTATGAACAATTCGGCTTAAACCGAACAAAAAACAATCCTTTTTTAATAATCAAGGCAAATAATTATTCCATGGCTTCAAAAAATTTTATGATTGTTCTGGTTGCATTTGTTTTAATTGCAGCTGTTCTGATTTCAGACAATTCTGAAAAAATATCAGGATATTCAGAATCAGAAATTCCAAAATTTGCATCATGCACTGAATTAAAAAAAACGTTTGATGAGGCCCGTTTGAAAGGCGGGCGTGGTTTTGGCATTGAAGCTGATATTTTAACAGCAGGCGCAACAACTGATGTTACAACCGATTCAACAACAGCACAATCCGAATCTTCATCCACTCCCGGTTCTGTGTCGCCTGATTTTTCCGGCACAAATGTTCAGGTTGAGGGCGTTGACGAAGCTGATTTTTTAAAAACGGATGGAAAATTTATTTACCAGTTGTCTCAAGGGAGTATGGCAATTTCACAGGCTTATCCTGCTGAAAAAGCTGAATTGTTTTCTTTAACAAAACTGGATGAAGATTTTAATCCTCAGGAAATGCTTGTGCATGGAAATACTTTGATTTTGTTCGGACAAACTTTTCAGAGAATTTTATACCCTGAACCGATTCCGACTCCTGTTATAGGCTTGCCTGAAGTTTCCGAGAGTATTGCTCCCGGTGAATATTATCCTCCTTATTACAGGAAAAATTTTACAACAATTCAGTTATGGGATGTAAGCAATAAGGGAAATCCTGAACTTAAAAGAACAATTGATTTTGAAGGGCAATACAGGGAGTCAAGAAAAATAGGTTCAGATGTTTATTTTGTTATAACAAGTTATCCTCATTATGCAATTTTTGAAAGCGAAACAGCTGATGATGCACTTGTTCCTGTTGTAAGAGATTCAAAGGAAAATGAGGATTTTGAAAAAATTGGTGAATGCGGAACAATTGGTTATCTGCCTCCGGTTCGTGCAGAATCTTTTATAACGGTTGCTTCACTTGATCTGGATTCTTTTGATTCTGAAATTGAAAAAGAAACAGTTGTGGGTTCAGGGCAAAATGTTTATGCTTCAACAAACAACCTGTATTTTGCTGAAACAACTTATGATTATGTAATTGCAGAGCCTTTAGATAAAAGAATGGGAATTTTGCCGATAAGAAACACTGTTCAGCAGACACACATTCACAAGTTTTCACTGGACAACGGCAAAATTGATTATCAGGGAAATGGTGAAGCTCCGGGCAGAATTTTGAACCAGTTTTCAATGGATGAATTTGAAAACAATTTCAGAATTGCCACAACAACAGATAATGCTTTAATAAATGGCAACAGAACAACTTCAAACAATGTTTATGTTCTGGATTCAGAATTAAATTTGATTGGAAGTTTGGAAGAACTGGCACCGGGCGAACAAATTTTTTCAGCAAGATTTATGGGAAGCAAGCTTTACATGGTTACTTTTCAAAAAATTGACCCTTTGTTTGTAATTGATTTGTCTGAACCAAAAAATCCAAAAGTTTTGGGCAAATTAAAAATTCCCGGCTTTAGTGATTATTTACATCCTTTTGATGACAAACATATTATTGGTGTCGGAAAGGAAGCAATTGAAGCTGAACAGGGAAACTTTGCATGGTATCAGGGCTTAAAACTTGCATTGTTTGATGTTTCAGATGTTGAAAATCCTGTTCAGCTGCACCAGCAAATTATTGGGGACAGGGGAACAGAATCTTATGCTTTAAATGACCATAAAGCTTTTTTGTTTGA
Organism: archaeon; assembly: GCA_028279805.1. Taxonomy (GTDB): domain Archaea; phylum Iainarchaeota; class Iainarchaeia; order Iainarchaeales; family JANQMZ01; genus JANQMZ01. Next base: position 144,484 of record JANQMZ010000007.1, read on the forward strand.
CAGGGAAAGAGAATTGCTTGTGTTGCCTGTAACTCTGGCTGAAATTAAAAACAAGGATACAGCTAAAACCAATACTTTTGGTGAATTTGTTTTTCAGGGTTCTTATGTTTTTAATTTGACAACTGAAAATGGTTTTGAGTTGCGTGACAGAATAACACACAATGAAGATGATGAAATTTTTACAAAATCAGGGCATTATTTTTTTGGCAATAATTTTTCCATTAAAAGAGCTTTATATATTGATGACATTCTTTACACTGTTTCAGATGGAAAAATTTTGGGCAATTCTTTGAATGATTTGGAAGAACTGGTTAAAATTAATATTCCTGTAAAGGAAACCCCTGTTTATTACGGTTTTGAATAAAGCCCGATAAAACACTTTTAAACACTTTGCTCATTAGATTTTTCCTGGGTTGGAATATTTCATGGCCAAAAAGCTTGTTTTGGGAATTCTTGGTTCAACAAAGGGAAGTGATTTGCCTGCAATAATTAATGCAGTTGAACATGAAGAAATTAACGCTGAAATCGGTGTTATTGTTTCTGATAAAAAAAATTCAGGAATTTTAAAAAAAGCAAAAGAAGCAAAATTAAACAATGTTTTTATTGACCCTAAAGGAAAAGAACGAGAACAATTTGACCAAGAAATAATGAACGTTTTAAAAGAAAACAAAGTAAACCTGGTTATTTTAATTGGTTACATGCGTTTGTTCGGAAAAAAGTTTGTTAAAAGATGGGGGCACAGGTGCATGAATGTTCATCCTTCACTGCTTCCTGCTTTTGCCGGCGGAATGAACAAAAATGTTCATAAAGCTGTATTAAAGTCCGGCGTAAAAGTATCCGGTTGTACTTTGCATTTTGTTTCACATGAAGCTGATTCCGGGCCAATAATTTTGCAAAGAGCTGTTCCCATTTATGAAAAAGACAATGTTAATTCTCTTAAGGAAAGAGTTCAGGAAGCTGAACAGGAAATACTTGTTAAAGGAATAAGGCTTTATCAGGAAGAAAGACTTGAAATTAAAAGACACAAGGTGAAAATTCTTGAAAGTGAAGAGAGCCCTGATATCCACATGGAATAAAACCGGTTTAAAAGCGCTCTCTCAATCATTCCAAAAACTTGGAATTGAGATAATTTCAACAGGCGGAACCGCAAAAGAATTAAAAAAATTCGGAGTAAAAGTTGTTCCTGTTGAAAGTGTGACAAATTTTCCGGAAATGTTTTCAGGCCGCGTGAAAACTTTACATCCAAAAATTCATGGCGGAATTCTGGCTGACAAAAAAAACAAAAAACATTTAAATGAATTAAGAAAACATGACGTTAAACCAATTGACTTGATTATTGTAAACCTGTATCCTTTTGAAGAAATAATTAAAAGCGGAGAAACAAAGCTTGAAAAAATCATTGAATTTATTGACATCGGCGGTCCTACAATGATTCGTGCTGCTGCTAAAAATTTTGAAAATGTTGCAGTAATAACTAACCCTGATCAATATGAAAACGTGTTAAAAGAATTAAAGCAAAAAAAAGGGTTAAGCCTTGAAACAAGGAAAAAACTTGCACTTGAAGCTTTTCAGAGAACAGCTCAATATGATTCCATTATAAGTGCATATCTTGCAAATGCATTTGATTCTCAAAAAAATGCAAATCTTTTAACATTGCCTTTTGAAAAAAAAACAGAATTAAGGTATGGTGAGAATCCGCATCAGTCCGGATTGTTTTACACTGACCCCGTGTTTAAAGAAACAGGAATATCAACATCAGAACAATTGCACGGAAAAGAATTATCTTTTAATAACATTAATGATGCAAATGCGGGAATTGAACTGTTAAAAGATTTAAACGAATTCAAAAAACCGGCTTGTGTTATAATAAAACATGCAAATCCCTGCGGTGCAGCCATAGCCCTTTCTCTTGAAAAAGCTTTTCAAAAAGCTTTTGAATGTGATAAAGAATCTGCTTTTGGAAGCATTATTGTTTTAAACAAAACATGTGATTTAAAAACAGCTCAAAAAATTTCAGCATTTTTTAATGAAGTTGTTATAGCTCCAGATTTTGAAAAAAAAGCTTTAAATTTGTTAAAAAAGAAAAAAAATTTAAGAATTTTAAAAATACCAGGTTTGGATAAAGCATTGCCTGAAAAATCTTTTGATTTGAAAAGAATTTCATCAGGTTTGCTTTTACAGGAATCAGATTCTGAAACACTGAATCAAAAAACCCTGAAAATTGTTTCACAAAAAAAACCTTCAGAACAAGAGCTTCAGGATTTATTGTTTGCGTGGAAAATTGTAAAACATACTAAAAGCAATGCAATTGTTTTTGCAAAAAACAATTCAACAGTCGGAATCGGTGCGGGGCAAATGTCCAGAATAATGTCCACAAAAATTGCTGTTGAAAGAGCTCAAAACAGGCAGAAAAATGCTGTAATGGCTTCAGATGCTTTTTTTCCATTCAGGGACAATGTTGAGTTGGCTGCAGAACATGGGATAAGCGCAATAATTCAGCCAGGGGGAAGCATAAAAGATAAGGAAATAATCAAAGCTGCTGATGAAAATAATATTTGCCTAATTTTTACAGGAATAAGGCATTTCAAGCATTAACAATTAACATTCAATAATTTCTTTTTCTGTTATTATTTTTTTCAAAGCAATGTCATGTTCTTCTGTTGGAATTTTTTTTGTTTCCTGTTCTGAAAAAGCCAAACCAATTGTTGTAACATTTTTTTCAATTTTTTTTAAAAACCTGTCATAAAATCCTTTTCCATAACCAATCCTATGGCAGGCCCTGTCAAAAGCAACAAGCGGTACAACAATTAATTCAATTTCTTTTTCACCTGCAATTTTTTTATTTACAGGTTCTAACAATTTTTTGCCATTTGAAATTTGTTTCTCCTGCAAATCTTCCATGCTTAAAATTTCACTTAAATGCATTTCTTTTTTTTCAAAATCAGTTACAGGCAAAAAAATTTTTTTACCAGTTTTTAAGGATTCTTTTATCATTTCAATTGTTTCAAGTTCTCCTTCAATTCCCGCATAAAAAGCAATTTTTTCAGATTCTTTAAACTCTTTAAGTGAAAAAAGCAATTGTTTTATTTTAAGCATTTTTTCAGTTTTTTTTTCTTCATTCAGGTTAAGCCTTTCAATATGTTTTTTTTCCCTTATTTTTTTTTTCATAAAAATCAATAATTTTGAAAAACAAGTTTTTTTCCGTTTAAATGCAACACCGTTTTTGGCTTAACCTGTTTTGATTTTTTAATTTCCCCTGACACCAATGCCAGAATTTTATGCTTTTTAGCCAGTTTTAACGCAGTTTCCTCGTCTTTTTTGTTTACAATTGCAAAAAAACCGTTTCCCATGTTAAACTTTTGATACATTTGTTCATCTGAATATTTGCTTTCTTTTTGCATTAATTCAAAAACAGGCTGGGGCTTGAACACATTATGCAGATGAAATTCCACTTTTTTTCCTATTCTGTTAAAATTTTTTAAACCATATCCTGTAATGTTTATTCCTATTGCATTTGTTTTTTTTCCCAAATCATACATTAATTTTGAATAAATTTTTGTAGGCTTAAGCAATGCAGAACCAATTGTTTCACCGTGACCGTTAGGCATTTTCTGGTTTAATTTTAATTTTCCTTTGTATTGTTTTTTGAATTGTTTTCTTTCCTCAAATTCTCCTTTTAACAAATTTAATCTTAAATCCGTGAAACCGTTTGAATGCGCACCTGAACTTTTAAATGCAACAATTTTCATTCCCGGTTTTACTGAAAAATTTGTTTTGTTTTTTTCAACAAATCCCATCATCATTCCCGCCAAATCAAAACCGTATCCTTTTTTTGGCGAGTCAATCATTTCATCCAGTGAAGCTGTTTCTCCTTTTCCTATGTTTAAAATTTTTGCACAATCCGATTCTTTTAATCCTTTAACAATTCCTTTCATTATTTGTTTTGTTAAACTTTTTTGCTGTATTTGTTTTTGCACTGCCAGATAATTTATGAACAAAAAAGGCTTTACATTTGGCAATGTGCACAAATCGTTTGAATTCATTGCAACACAATCAATCCCGATTGAATCATATTTGTTTAAGGCAGTTGCAAGAATTGTTTTTGTTCCCGCACTGTCAACCGCGCTTGCCAGATAATAATCCGAGGGAAAAGGAGTTTTTGACAATTCACAGAAAAAACCTTTGCTTTGTTTTAAAACATTTGATTTCATTCCCGCAGGAATTGCTTTTTTTAAGGCATTAACAGCTTTTGCCTCTCTTTTTGAATAATCAGACTGCATGTGAAAATAAAAACCCGAAAATCTTTAATAAGCCTTTTACTCTATAATATCTCAAATTTGGAGCTGTGAATTTGAAAATTTTAAAAATTTTTTTAATGCTTTTTTTAATTTTTACATTTTCACAAAATGTGTTTGCCGATTATACAGGGCACTGTGATTTCAGAATTGACAACGCGCTTTTTTTTAATCCAACCAAATATGAGCCAACCATTTCTTTTAATACAGCGACAAACACGGCAACTATAAATGAAAATGTTGCATGCAATTCAGCTTCAAACAACGGGGCAATAGCGGTTTACAGGAATAATGCAGTGCTTAACTGCAATAACGCTTTTATTTCAGGAAGAAATGTTGCGAGGGGCATCGGCGTTCATACAACCGGAGCCCAGATTGTAAACTGCAGGCTCCCGTCACTTGTCCAGGGGCAAAAATCTTACGATGAAGCCATATACTTTAACATTAATTCTGCAGGCTCAGCTGTTGCAGATTCTTTTATCTGGAATGCGGAAAACGGAGTTGTTGTTAACAAAGCGCCTGACATAACAGTTCAAAATGTTGAAATTGATTCGGATTTGTTCAGCTTAACAGGTTTCAGAACAACAAACGGTTTTGTGTTAAAAGGGCATCTGTCAAACATTACACTCATTAACAGCAAAACTTCAAACATGAGGCAAACAGGATTATTGTTTGACACTGCATTTAACCAAAACAATTTTACCGGAAACATTTCAAACAATGTTTTTTGTTCATCCCCAGCGGATTTGGCTGCAACAAATTCATCCCCGAACACCCAGTTTTTGGAAAATGATGTTAAAAATAACCAGTTTGACACTCTTTCAAAAATAACATGGAACAATCCCTGGGCACAAAATCAAAAATGTTCAACTGTTCAGCCCCCGCCACCTCCAGGAAGTCCTTATAACTTCATAGCTGAATTTTTTTCAGTTACGCCTGACCCGACAACAGGTGATGCACCTTTAAATGTTCAGTTTTTGGCAAGATGCCAGGCTCCTCCATCCCCAGAACTTGTAAGCTGTGTTGTTGAATATGGTGACAATGAACAATTTATTTTTGACATTCAGAATGACTGTGGTGAAAACAATCAGGGCAGGTCGTGCGGAACAGTTTTAAATCATGAATATCAGGCCGGAAATTTTACTGCAATAATAACCGCAACTGATTCTGACGGGAATGTTGTCAAAGATTTTCATAACATTAATGTTACAGGAGAACCTTTGCCGGGCCCGGGCGAAAACTGTTTAAATCTGGATGCGGATGAAAAAATTTTGAAAAATGAGAATGTAAATGTTTCAGTTGAATGCTTAACGCCTTTAACAGGAAATGATTTGATTAATTTGGTTTTTAAAAATATTTCAGGGCAGATTGTTTTACAGGATTCAGTTTTGTGTAAGGACGATTCAAAAGAATTCGGCCCTTTTGCAAAAACAGGTTCTTATTCTGTTCAGGGTTCAGATTCTCAGAACCGGTGCAATGGCAAAGACTTTTTTTCAGTTATTGATCCTGCTTTAACCGCTGGAATTCCTGAAATTCATCCTGCGTTTGGCTTACTTATAGCATTAAGTGTTTTGTTTATTTTAAGAAGAAAAGCGTTGGAATAAGCATTTTAAACGCTTTTGTTATTTTTTAATATCATGCTGGTTGAAGTGGGTTTCAGGAACGGCAAATTTGATGCTTTAGGGGAATCAGTAAAACAAAGCATTATTGAAGATTTGAATATTAAAACAATTGAAAAAGTTTCATATTCTGAGGGTTTTTTGCTGCCTGAAAGTTTTTCACAAAAACAAGCGGAAGAACTTGCTGTAAAACTTTTTCATGACCCCATAAACCAGATTTTTTCAGTTAATTCTCCTGTTAAAAAAGACAGCAGTTTTGTCATAACCGTTCAGTATCATTCCAATGTTACTGATAATGTTGGAATTGCAGCTGAAGAAGGAATAAAGGATTTGGGTTTTGAATTTAAAAAAAATGAACACGTGCGTTCTTTAAAAAAATATTACCTGTACGGCTCTTTATCGGAAAAAGAAGCAGAAGAAATTGCTTCAGGATTGCTTGCAAACAAATTAGTGGAAGAATTTGATGTAAAAAAATGTTAAAAGTGTTAAAATGAATCTGACAGAAAGAAAAGATGTGAAAACAATTCCGATTATTGAAATGAATGACGAACAGTTAATGGATGCAAGCAAAAATTTTTTATTATCATTAAAATTAAATGAAATGAAAACAATTCAGGAACATTTTTTAAAACTTGAAAGAAATCCCACTGATGCAGAACTTGAAACTCTTGCACAAACCTGGTCAGAACACTGTAAGCACAAAGTGTTTAACAGTTCATTTGAATATGTTGAAAACGGTTCCTCCGAAAATATTGAAAATTTGTTTAAGGAAACAATAAAAAAATCAACAAAAGAAATAATGCAGAAAGAAAACTGGCTTGTATCCGTTTTTGAAGATAATGCGGGAATAATTTCTTTTAATGAAAATTTTGACATCGCATTCAAAGTTGAAACGCATAACCATCCGTCCGCACTTGACCCTTATGGGGGAGCAAGCACAGGCGTGGGAGGAGTTGTCAGGGACATTTTAGGTGTTGGTTTGGGTGCGAAACCTTTTGCCAATACTGATGTTTTTTGCTTTGCTTTGCCTGAAACTCCTAAGGAAAAAATACCTAAAGGAATTTTACACCCAAAACGTATTTTTAAAGGGGTTAGGGCCGGAGTTGCTGATTATGGAAACAGGCTTGGAATTCCGACAGTTAATGGTGCAATTTTTTTTGATCAAAGATATCTGGGTAATCCGCTTGTTTATTGCGGCACTCTTGGAATAATTCCCAAAGGATTTCATCAGAAATCTCCAAAACAAAACGATTTGATTGTTGCTCTCGGCGCCAGAACAGGAAGGGACGGAATTCATGGTGCCACTTTTTCATCAGCAGAATTATCAGATTCAACTGACTCAAGTGCTGTTCAGATAGGAAATCCCATTGAGGAAAAAAAATTTTTAGATGTTTTGTTAAAAGCAAGAGATTTGAAACTGTATTCAAGCATAACTGATTGCGGTGCGGGAGGTTTTTCTTCCGCAGTTGGTGAAATGGGTGAAGAAACAGGCGCTGAAGTTTTTCTGGAAAAAGTTCCGCTAAAATATGCCGGCTTAAAGCCCTGGGAAATCTGGTTAAGTGAAAGCCAGGAAAGAATGATTTTATCTGTTCCTGAAAAAAATATTGAAAAATTAAAACAATTGTGTAATGAGGAAAATGTTGAAGCAACTGTTATTGGAAAATTTACGAATGACAAAAAATTAAAAGTGTTTTTTGAAAAAGATTTAATTTTAAATCTTGACATGAATTTTTTGCATAAAGGGTTGCCAAAATCAAAATTAAAAGCTGTCTGGAATTCGGAAAAAGAAAAAGCAACACAATTTTCAGAACCTGAAAACATTTCAGAAATTCTTAAACAAATTTTGTCAATGCATAACATTGCAAGCAAGGAATCAACTGTCAGGTTGTATGACCATGAAGTTCAGGGAGGCACTTTGCTAAAACCTTTTATGGGTTTAACCGGTGAAGCTCCCGCTGACTCAAGCGTTGTTACTCCTGTTCTGGGTGAAAAAAAAGCTGTTGCTGTTTCAAATTCTTTAAATCCCTGGTATGGGGACATTGACCCTTACTGGATGGCTTTTTCATGTGTTGATGAAGCTGTAAGAAATATTGTTGCAACCGGATGTGAAATTGAAAGAATTGCATTGCTTGACAATTTTTGCTGGGGTTCTCCTGAAAAAGAGGAAAATCTTGGAAAACTGGTCAGAACAGCAAAAGGGTGTTATTCTGCCTCAAAAGACTTTAATGCTCCCTTTATTTCAGGCAAAGATTCTTTTTACAACGAGTTTTCGGTTAATGGCAAAATTATTTCAGTTCCCGGAACTTTGCTGATTAGTGCAATGGCTGTTGTTAAGGATGTGTCAAAAATTTTAAGCCCCGGTTTTAAAAAAGCTGAAAATTTGATTTATTTAACCGGAAACACTTTTGAAGAATTGGGAGGATCAGCTTTTGCTCATCTCATAAATGATTCTAATGGAAAAGTTCCGAAAGTTGATTCTGTCAAAGCTTTAAAATCTTATAATGCTTTAAGCAAAGCATCTTCTCATGGCTTGGTTAAGGGAATGCATGATTTGAGTGACGGAGGATTAGGTGTTGCCTTAAGTGAAATGTGTTTTGCCAAAAATCTTGGAGCAGAAATTGATTTGAAAAAAATTAAAACAGGTGAAAACATTTCAAGAAACGATTTTTTGCTTTTTTCTGAAAGCAATTCACGTTTGTTAGTTGAAGTTGAAGCGGGAAAAGAAAAAGAATTTGAAAAAATTTTAAAAGGCACAGATTTTTCTTTAATCGGAAAAGTTTCAAAAGAACCTGTTTTAAAAATAACCGGGTTGAACGGAAAAAAAATTGTTGACCAAAAAATTGAATTGTTAAAAAATGCATGGAGAAAAACTTTAAAGTGGTAAAATGAATCCAAAAGCAATTGTTATGAGAACTGCGGGAACAAATTGTGATACCGAACTTGTTTATGCTTTAAAGTTGGCCGGATTTGACACTGATTTGATTCATGTTAATAGTTTTATCAGCGGAAAAACAAGCCTGGATGATTATGATTTTCTGGGTTTTTCAGGCGGTTTTTCTCATGGTGATTATCTGGGTTCAGGCAAAATTTTTGCAAACAAATTAAAATATAATCTTGAAAAAAAGGTTCCTCAATTTATTGAAAAAGGTGGGCTTGTTTTGGGAGTGTGCAACGGCTTTCAGATTCTGGTTAAAAGCGGTATTTTGCCGGGTTTTAATAATGATTATTCGTCTGAACAGTCTGTTACTTTGAGTTTTAATGATTCAGGAAATTTTCAATGTGAATGGATTGAACTCAAAAAAGAACAAAGCAAAAGTGTTTTCACGCATGGAATTGACATGCTTAGAATGCCTATTGCTCACGGAGAGGGAAAATTTGATCCCGGTTCTGAGGAAATTTTAAACAAATTGAAAAAAAATAACCAGATTGTTTTTAAGTATGTGAATAATCCGAACGGTTCTGTTGAAAATATTGCAGGAATTTGTGATGAAACCGGGCGTGTTTTAGGTTTAATGCCTCACCCTGAAAGAAATGTTCACATTTTTTCAGATCCTTTAAAACTTCTTGAAAAAGAAAACATCAAAGAAAAAAACGGTGCAGGTTTAAAAATTTTTACAAATGCTCTTTCCTATATTAAATCAGAAAGGAATAAATGAATTGATTCCGTTCAGCAGAATAAAAACAACGCTTCCAAGAACTGCAAGAATTATGACGTTGAGGATTGGACCCCAGTTAAATGTTTCTCTTATTACAACGTAAGGAACAATTATTGCTGAAATTATAAAAATTATTGCCGCAATTAATGCAATTATTACAATGGGGAGAAAAAATTGCCCTGAATAAGAATTGTAAGCATTCCTTAAATCGTTGCTGTTTTTTACATTTAAATTGTTTTCAGAAATAAGTAAATTTAATCTTTCAGAGTCACGGCTTTCAATTGAATTAATAATATTGATTCCTGTTCGGATTGAAAGGTTTTCATTTTCAACAACATTTATTACTGTTTTTGTGGACGGGGAAACAAACAAAAGCAAAACTGTTGCCAGAATTGAAACAACAATAAACCCGAACCAAATCAGTGACAAAGCGGATGCAAATCCTTTAAAGTCATGCCTTACCAGTGTTTCTTTTCTTACAATTTTGTGCCCTGCAAAAAAAACAAAAGACAAGACAAGCCATGTAATTATGCTTTTTAATGCTGAAAAAATTGTTGTAATAATGTTTGCATTTAATCCGTTTATTAAAAAACTTATAAAGCCAAGAAAGCTTGGAACAATTACAAAAAGCAAGGCAAGTTTGTAATCCGGCTTTTCCAAAAATTCCAGAACCGTTTCTTTCGGATGCCTGAAAAAACTTAAACTTGGAATATGCATAAATTCACCATTTTTAGCTATTATTGGCTTTTTTCTTATTTAAATTTAACTAAAAAAAAGCTTTTACATGTTTATTTCTTCAAGCTTGAATTTAATTTGCAAACCGTTTGTTACCTGAATGCCCTCAATTCCTGTTTTTGCATATTCCCCGTTTTCATAAATTGCCCAGTAATGTGTTTGTCCGGCTTCAACACCTGCAATTGATGTGACAAATTTTCCGAAAGAAAATTCCTGCGTTTCAACACTTGTTAAAGATTCAAGCAATTTTAAAACATTTGATTCTTCTTCTGCATCAACTATTTCTTCAAGCAATGTTTTTCCGTTAGCTTCAACCAGAAAAAAAACTGTTACAGTTTCAGAATCAGTTTCTGTCTGTTTTTGAATTTGCCCGGTACAACCTGAAATCAGTAACATTGTTGCCAGTAACGGAACGAACAGCAACAATTTCCATTTGTTCATTTTTTTTATTCCTCCATTTTAACATTGGTGAAAAAATTTTTGCAAAAAAAGCATTTGAAACAATATGTGTTAAAGAAAAAGGCAAAGAAGTCAGAAAATACATTGGTATTCCTATTAAGCCTGCAAACAAACCTATTCCCATCATACTCCCTGATAAATTCATAACAATTTCAAAAAATACTGTGCCCAAAACACTTGCAATTATTAAATTAGCTGAATTAATTTTCCTGGTTTTTCCAAAAATTCCTCCCAAAACTCCGCCGCCTGCCGCGCCAATTGCCTGAAAAACTGTCCATGGTCCCTGTAAACCCCATACAAAAAAATTTGAAACAATGTAAGCAGAAGAACCAAGAGTAAATCCTTCCTTTATTCCGAAAATCATTCCTGCAATAACTGCCAATGGAATAATCGGTTCAACGCTTGGAATTCCCTGCAATGCAACTCTCCCCAAAACCGCTCCTGAAAATAAAACCATAAACGTTGTAAGGTTTTTCATGTCCTGTTTTATTTTTTGTCTTGAAAGCCAGTTTGAAATTTTTTCTTTTTTTTCATCAAGCGGTTTTTGAATTGAAACAGTTTTTTGCATCTTACGATTAATGTTCAGGAATATTTAAACATTGAATAAAAGATAACAATCATTATCCTTAATATAGCATCTTGCAGTGACTATCTTGTTTTTTGAGCTGAAACAACAGTTTCATATAATTCTTTTGCTTTTTTGTTTTTTTCAAAATGCTCTCTCACAGGCTTTATTAACGTATTTAACTCTGTTGCAACCATTTTTTTCAAATCAGCCGGATGTAATTTTCCTGAAGAATATGTTTTTTCCAATTCTTCATATGACTGCAATTCCAGGGTTCCTCCGAATTTTTTGTCTCTTTCAATTGTAACTGAGTTTTTGGATTTGAATATTATTTCTTTTGACCATTCAATCATCGGATTTCCTTCAATTTGTTTTTCCGGGCATAATGCTTTGTTTATTTTTTTTAAAATTTCTTGTTCGGAATCATGTACAAAAATGCTTGACTCGGGAAAAGATTTTGACATTTTGTTTTCAGCCGCACTCTTCCCTTCCCTCGGGCCGAACAATCCCAAAAGCATGTGATGATGGACAGCAACAGGTTTTTTTTTGTTTAATTTTGCTGCAACTTCTCTTGCCAGCATGTTTGCTCTGCGTTGATCCATTCCAAGCTGGCAAATGTCAACGTTTAATTTGAAAACATCTGTAACCTGCATTGCTGGATAAAACAATTGTGCATTTGTAAGTTTTTCCTGCTGTGTTCTTCCCATTATGTCAATTGCGCGCATGGCTCTCGGCAGTGAAATGTTTGCCCCTACTTTGATAAAAGTGTCCCAGTAATCCACTGAATCCATTAACTCTGAAGCCCATACAATTTCAATTTTTTTTAAATCAATTCCTGCAGCTTTCCATACCTCAAGAAAATATTTTCCGCATTTTTGAATCAAATCCATATTCCTGTTAAGCTTGTTGTTTGCAAATGCATGATAGTCTGCGAGTAAAAGCTTGAATTTTATTCCTGTTTTTAATAATTGTTTTAAATTCATGGGCCTGTAAACGCCTATTGGCATGTGAGCCAATCCTGAGGGCTCAAATCCGTCGTAAGCTATGGGATGTGAATTTGTTTCAAACAAGTCCTTTAACTCTTCTTCTGTTATGATTTCTTTGCTCATTTCACGCATTATCTGCATTTTTTTTTCCAAATCCATGAATCTCACTAAAATGGTTTTAAATCAATAGTAGTTTAAGATTTATATTAATTGTTCTTGGTGTGTTTATGGTTAAAAGCGTGCTTGTTTTTGGCACTTTTGATGTTCTGCATTTGGGTCATGTTTTTTATTTAAATGAAGCAAAATCTCTTGGAGACAAACTAATTGTTATTGTGGCAAGAGATAAAACCGTTAAAAAATTAAAAAAACAACAGCCTTTAAATTCTGAACAGCAGAGAATGGATTTTGTTAAAAAAATTCCCATTGTTGATAAAGTTTTTCTGGGAAAAGATTTTTTTTCAGACAAGTTTGAAATAATTGAAAAAATTAAGCCTCAAATTATTGCATTTGGCTACGACCATCCTCATAATGAAAAAGAAATAAAAAAAGAACTTGAAAAAAGAGGATTGAACTGCAAAATTAAAAGAATGAAAGCACATCATCCTGAAAAATATAAAAGTTCTAAAATTAAGGAAAAAATTTTTTCAAAATAAAAAAAACAGTGTTTTAATTATTGTTTAAACTTCTTCATCTTCAAAATATTCTTCTCTTTCTTCTTTTGTTTTAACATCCAAAGCGTCATGACTTCTGTGAGTTTTTTCAACATCTAAAATAAAATTTGAATGAATCATGTCCCTGCCAATCAAAATAGGGTAAGACATTCCTGTTCTGTCCGCAACAGTCATCTGCACTTTATGTTTTCTTCCCTTAAATTTTATGATTCCTTTAACAACCGGCCTTCGAATTGACTTTGTCAACATTGTTTTGCTTTTAACCTGAACTGTTTTTATGATGGGACCCAAGCCTGCTTTTGCAGCTAGTCTCATGTCAACACTTGATCTTGTTGCTCCGGTGTCAAACAATGCTTTTGATTTTACTGCATCTTTTTGTCCTATTATCCATACTGTTTCAACCAATCCAACCAATTGTTTTCCTCCGAATAAATCAGTAACCGCTTTTTTTGAAACAGAAAAAATATCAGAAAGCCCTGTTTTTCTTGTTTTTAAGCTTTTTTTATCATTTTGAGCCATTAATTAAAGTTTGTGCAAAAACTATTTAAATTGATTAATGGCAATTACATCATTAAACTTGTTGTTTAACGGCTTTTTTATTTTAAAATTTTTTTAGTGATTTAAATGAATTTGTTGCTTTTAAGAGTTGAAAAAACCAGAACACAGATAGAATTGCAAAAATCTTTTGAAAAAAAAGGATTTAATGTAAAAACTCTTAATTTGAAAAAATTAAGTTTGTTGTCTGACAGAAAAAAAACAGAATTAAAAAATGGTGATATAAACTTTGACAAAATTAATGCTGTTTATTTAAGGGCACCTTTGCAGATTAATTCTTTTGTTGAACCGTTGCTTGACATTTTTAAAGAAAAAAAAATTTACTGCCAATACAAGCCAAATTCTTATTATAATTCTTCAAATGAAGCGTTACAATTTAATGCTTTAAATTTAAACGGAATAAAAATCGCAAAAGTTGTAACATTCGGGGATTCAAACACTATTCAGTCACATGTAAACAAATTTGAATACCCTGTTTTATTCAAATCTTTTAGAAAACAGCAAAAAAGCCAGACAATTCTGGTTGAATCAGCCCGTTCCTTAAAATCAATTGCCAAAAGCATTCGCTTTAACATTGATGGGGCAGTAATAAGAGAATTTGTTGAAGGGCCTGTTGAAGACTGTGCGGTTATAGGTGACAAAGTTTTTACAATAAGAAGAAAATGGCTGGGAGATGAGCCTCAAAAACTTTCAAAAGGCAAGCTTGTAAAACTTTCAAAAACAGAAAAAGAAACAGCGGTTAAAGCAGCACAAGTTTGCGGTTTTGACATTGCAACAGTTAAGCTTGCACAAGGCAACGTTTCAAAAGTCCGCCCTGGCATATCTTACCTGACTTTCAGCAAAAAATCAGGGGATTCAATGTTTGACGAGGTTGCAGATTTTTATTCAAAAAAATTAAATTTTAAGTGATATTATGGCTGGCAAAAAAAAGAAAAAACCAAAAACAAAACTTTTAATTATTGGTTCAAAAAAATACAAAAAAAGCACTGTTAAAATGTTATTAGAGGAAGGAAGAAAAAAATTTGACTCAGTTGTTTTTGCTCCCGTGCACAAAATAAGAATAATTGAAGAAAAAGGCGAATCAAAGCTTTATTATAAGGAAAAAAATTTGAAAAATTTTGACATTGTTTACCCGCGCTTGTCAAGCTTAGATTTTTTCATGGCTGAACCTATTCTGCAAATTTTGTCAAAATCAAAAGCTTATTGCCCTGTTTCCCTAAAAGGGTTTCAGGTGTCAAACAACAAATATTTAACGATTAAATCCTTAACAGGCAAAAATGTGCCCATAACTTTAACTTCTTTGTCAATTTCACCAAAAGTTGTAAAGCAAACTGTTGAAAGTTTTGGTTTTCCAGTTGTATTAAAACTAATCTCAGGTTTTGCCGGAAAAGGAGTAATGCTTGTAAACAGGGAACAGGAATTACAGGCAATTCTGGACACAGTTCACTTGTTTGAACATGTTGTTTCAGCTCAAAAATTTATAGAATCAAAAGGCACGGATTTAAGGTGTTATGTTACCGGAAACAAAGTCATAACGGTTGAAAGAAAAAGTGCAGGAGATGATTTCCGGGCAAACATTTCAAGAGGCGGTTCTGCAAAACAAATTAAAACATCCCCTGAACTTGAAAAAATAGCCTTAACTGTTTCAAAATCTTTAAACATGGACATATGTGCTGTTGACTTTATCAAAACAAGTGAAACAAAAGAAGGATTTATTGTAATTGAAATAAATTTTGTTCCCGGCCCTTTTAGAAAATTTTTAGGAAACAAAATAGTAAAAGACTGGATTAATTTTCTGCATTCAAAAATTGAAACAGCTTAACAGAATCATTTCTCTTCAATTGTTTCATTTCTCTGCGGACCAATTGAAACAATTTTTACAGGCAAACCTGTTTCTTTCTCAATAAACTCAATATATTCCAAAGCTTCTTTTGGCAACTCTTCCTTTTTTTTAAAAATATTATTTATTTCAAAGCCTTTGAATGTTTTGTAAACAGGTTCACATCCTTCAATACTCTGAATTGATGTAGGAGAATCTTTTAACATTTTTTTTCCGCACTTGTATTCAACGCATACCTTTATTTCATCCAATCCTGACAAAACATCAAGCTTTGTTAACGCAATTTCAGTCAAGCCATTTAATCTTTTTGACGTTCTGATCATTGGCAAATCAAGCCAGCCAACCCGTCTTGGCCTGCCGGTTGTAGTGCCAAATTCTCCGCCTTTTTCCCTCAATTTTTCTCCCAAATCGTTTTTTAATTCTGTTAAAAAAGGCCCTTCCCCGACTCTTGTAGTGTAAGCTTTTACAACTCCTACAACGCTTTTAAGTTTTTGAAAACCTATTCCTGTGCCAATTGTTGCAGAACCTGCAACAGGATTTGAACTTGTTACAAAAGGGTAAGTGCCAAAATTTATGTCCAGAAAAGAACCCTGCGCTCCTTCAAAAAAAACTTTTTTGTTTTTTTGCAAAGCTTCATGCACTTCAATTGAAACATCTGAGACAAATTGTTTCAATTTTTCTCCAATCGGTGCATATTCTTCAAATATTTCTTCTTCTGTCGGCGTTTCAACTTCAAAAACTTTTTCCAAAATTTGTCTTTTCAAAGGATAATGTTTTTTCAAATTTGCCTTAAACCTTTTTTTGTCAATTAATTCTTCAAATCTTATTCCCGTTCTTGCAGCTTTATCAGAATAACAAGGCCCAATTCCCCTGCTCGTTGTTCCAATTTTTTCCTTTCCTTTACTTTTTTCACTTGAAGTGTCAAGCAAAATATGGTAAGGCATTATTATATGGCATCTTGGATCTACGCCCAGGTCAATTTTTCCGATTGTTTTTTGGGCTATTTCAATTTCTTTAAGCAAAACTTTGGGGTTAACCACAACGCCTGCACCAATCAATGAACGTTTTTTGTCAACAACGCCTGACGGGAGCAAATGCAGCTTGAATGTCTTGTTGTCAACAATAACAGTATGCCCTGCATTGTCTCCTCCCTGAAATCTTACCACAATATCCGCTTTATCTGAAAAATAATCGGTTATTTTGCCTTTTCCTTCATCTCCCCACTGGGTTCCGACAATTATTTTTCCGCCCATTTATTCCCCAGAAAGAGAACATAACACTAAATTTTTAAAACATTCTAATAAGTGATTATTATGGAGCAAAGCTTAACTTTTGATGATGTTCTTCTTTTGCCTGGGTACAGCAAGATTCTGCCCAAAGACGTTTCACTGAAAACAAAGCTTACAAAAAAAATCAGCTTAAACATTCCTCTTATTTCTGCCGCGATGGACACTGTTACAGAATATGAAACGGCTGTCAGCATGGCACAACAAGGCGGCATCGGAATAATTCACAAAAACATGTCAATTGCAGAACAGGCTGCACAAGTCAAAAAAGTTAAAAGAAAAGAATTTTTGATTGTAACAGATCCGGTAACAGTTTCGCCTGATACAACTCTGGCAAAATTAAAAGAATTAAAAATAAAAAAAGGAGTTTCAACTTTTCCTGTTTTAAAAAACAATAAAGTTGTTGGAATAATAACATCAAGAGATGTTGAATTTGTTTCCGATTTGAATAAAAAAGTAAAAAATTTTATGACAAAAAAAGTTGTAAGTGTTAAAAGCAAAATCAGCACAAAAAAAGCAAAACAATTATTGCAAAAACATAAAATTGAAAAACTTTTAATAATTGATTCAAAAAAAAGATTAAAAGGCCTGATTACCGCATCCGATATTGAAAAAACTGAAATGTTTCCTGATGCTGCAAAAGATTCAAAAGGAAGATTATTAGTCGGAGCTGCAGTTGGTCCCATGGATGATGAAAGGGCAAAAGCATTGGTTGCAGCAGACGCCGATGTAATTGTTATAGATACAGCACACGGCCATTCAAAAAATGTTATAAGCGCGGTTAAAAGGTTTAAGAAAAAATTTAAAGTGCAGATTATTGCAGGAAATGTTGCAACCGGACAAGGTGCAAAAGCTTTAATGAAGGCCGGGGCAGACGCAGTGAAAATAGGTGTCGGGCCCGGAGCCATATGTACAACAAGAATCATTTCAGGAGTTGGAGTGCCGCAAATTTCCGCAATAAAAGAATGTGTTAAAGCTGTTAAAGGCAAAATACCGGTGATTGCAGACGGAGGCATCAAATATTCAGGAGATATAACAAAAGCTTTAGCTACAGGTGCAAATTCTGTTATGACCGGCTCTCTTTTTGCAGGCTGTGATGAAACGCCTGGTGAAATTATTTACATGAACAACAGAAAATTTAAGCAATACAGGGGAATGGGTTCAATAAGTGCAATGAAAAAAGGTTCAAAAGACAGGTATGGCCAAAAACATGTCATTGAAGAAAAAAAATTAGTGCCAGAAGGAATTGAAGGCACAGTACCATACAAGGGAAAAATTTCTGAAATTATTTTTCAAATGCTCGGCGGCTTAAGAGCCGGAATGGGCATGACAGGCTCTGAAAACATTGAACAGTTAAGAAAAAAAACAAAAATGGTTCAGATTACACAAGCATCATTGCAGGAAAGCCATCCCCATTCGGTTCAAATAACATCACAATCACCAAACTATCCTTAAAACCGTGTTAACCCAACACTTTTATTTATTTTTAACAACATTTTTTACATGCCTGAAAGTTTTTTGGACTGGGATTCAGGAATAAAAAAAATTTGCACCAAAATCTCTTCTCTTGCAGAGCAAAAAAATCCCATTATAATAGGAATTACAGGGCCAAGTTGTGCCGGCAAAACAACAATTTCAAAAATTGTTTCACAAAAAGTCAACGGTTCCTTGTTGTCAATGGATGATTATTATAAAGAACGGCAAAAAAATGAATATCATAAAAAACTGCAAAAAACTCCTGTTAAAAATTTTGATTCACCTGATTCAGTTGACATTAAACTTTTTGCAGAACATTTATATCTTTTATTAAACAAAAAAACAATAAAAAAACCTGTGTACGATTTTACAATCAGCAACAGAACCGGTTTTGAATCGTTCAGTTCAAATAATATAATAATAACTGAGGGTTTATTTGTTTTCAACCCTGAAATTTCCAAATTTTTAGATTTAAAAATTTTTTTGGATGCTCCCCGAAATTTAAGGCTTGAAAGAAAAATTGAAAGAGATGTTTTTGAAAGAAACAGAACCAAAGAATACGCTTTAAACCAGTTTTTGGATAACACTGAACCGTTTGAAAAAAAACACATTTACCCTTTTAAAAAACACGCCGATATTTTAATTCAAAACATAAAAAATTCTGTCTTGACAGATAACAATAACATATAAATACTACTTTTTGCTTCATTTTAGCGATTTTTATGCCCCAGAATCTAAAAAATTCTGTCTTGACAGATAATACTAATCTTACCGATGTGGAAAAAGAAATTTTTGAACTGGTTTTTCACAACTGGCCTTCAACCGCATTGGAAATTGCTGAACATTTTAAGGAAGATTTGTCAACACGTGAAGCTAAAACTCGTGCTTCAACTAAATATTCTTATTATTTGAAAAAACTGGTTGAAAAAAAGTTTTTGTTCTCAAAAAAAGCCGGCAATGCTTTAATTGTCTGGCCGATTGAAGTTGAAAAATATCGAACAATGCATAACATTTTCAGGGGCGATATTGATGCTTAACCAGTTTTTTGACAAGTTTATTTTTACAAACGGCATTAAATACAAGCATTCAAATTTTTTTCTGCACGAAATTCCTTTTTTGATAATGCCTGTTGATTTAATGATTGGCATTGTTGGCAATGAAAATGAAGAATTTCAACGCGAGTTGTATTATTCTGTTAAAGAATCAGTGAAAAAAAATCTGGTTAAAAGGTTTGGAATTAATTTTAAGTTTGATGAAAAGCAAAAATTTGTTCAATTTTTGGAAAAGTTTTTTGTCGCATCCGGTTGGGGTGATATTCATAATGTTGACATTGATTTTGAAAAAAAACGCGCATTGTTAAACTTGAATCATAATCCTTTTTCCTCTCATGTCAAACCCAAACCAAAAAATCCGGCGGACCATTTAATGCGCGGAATTTTAGCCGGCATTTTTTCTTTTGCTTTTGATTCCGACATTGAATGTGTTGAAGTTGAATGCCTGATTAAAGGAGATAACAGATGTGAATTTGTTTTGCAAAGGCCTAAAGAACTGGATCTGGAAAAAGAAACAACCAGGAGGCAAATCAGGTTAAAAATTTAATTTTTTGCCAAAAATTTGGTTTTTGAATTAAAAGCAAGTTTTTTATAGCAGAAATGGCATTATTAATCAATTTAAAGGTGTACAAATGAACAGAAGTCAAACAGGAATTGAAGGATTGGATAAGGCTTTAAACGGCGGTATTCCTGAAAAAAACATTGTTTTGGTTTCAGGCGGAGCCGGAACAGGTAAATCCACTTTGTGCTTGCAGTATTTGATTAATGGTGCTTCAAAATTTAACGAAAAAGGCTTATACATCAGCACCGAGCAAAGCGATAAGGAATTAAAAAAACAGGCAGCCGGTTTTGGCTGGGACCTAGAAAAACTTGAGAAAGAGGGCAAAATCAAGCTTGCTTATTTTGATGTTACAGGTGGTGACAGTTTTATGAAAAGAATTCAGGAATTGTTTGACGAATTCAAGCCTCAAAGAATTGCTGTTGACTCTTTAACAACTTTAACAGATTCTTTAATGATTTCCGACATGACAGATGAAACTTCTTTTTCTCTGGTTCAGGTAGCTGAATCTGTTTCACCAATTCCAAGAACAGAACAAGTCATAGCAAAAACAATTTTATACAAATTAATCAAAGAAATCAGAGAATTTGGAGTAACAACGCTTATGACATCTGAATTATTTGAAGGAATTACTAGGCTAAGTGCCGACGGTGTCAGCGAGTTTATAACTGATGGTGTTTTTTTACTTTATTATTGGGAAATTGGAGAAGTAGAAGAACACGCTATGAAAATAAGAAAAATGAGATATACAAAGCATGAAAAAGGAGTGATGAGATATTCGATAGAAAACGGAATCACGTTAAAGAAGGAAAATGAATAAATTATGGATATTTTAAAAAAATTGTTAATGATGAAGGAAATCCGATTTGAAGAAGGTGTGATTACCTTGCTTAACAATCGAACCGTTATGAATTCCATATCTCTTCCTGTTGGAATAGGAATATTTTTGGAAAAAAACCCTGAGATGATTCCAAAAATTTATGAAGAAATTAAAGAGGAACATAGAAGAGGTTGGGGTAAAACAATTGATGAAAAATATAAAATGAAACCAATAGAGTATTTGAATGAAATGTTTGAAACAAGTAATTTAGCAGGCTGGGGGAAAACCGAATTTGTTGATTTTGACGAATCAAACACAAAAGGGACTTTTAGGACACTGAGGGCCCCTATTGCCGAGGCACTAAAGGGAAAAGCAAAATTACCAACTGAACATTTATGGAGAGGAATGGCTGCAGGAACTGCTAGTGTTATTTTTAAAAAAAATTTAGATTTTATTGAAACAAAATGTCTTGCTTTAGGTTCTAATTATTGTGAATATAAATTTTTTCCTAGAAAAAAAGTCACAAGTGAAATAAAAAAAGAGTTTGGTTATCAAGTTAATTTTAATATTTAGGCGATAGCTTGGATTTTTTAAACATTGAAACAAAATGTGTATATTCTCACGTAAAAAATTATTTTAAGAATTCCAAAAATCAAGATCCTGCTCACGGTTTAGACCATTTAATAAGAGTGTACAAAAATGGAATGTTAATTTCAAATAATAAAGAAATTAATTTTAAAATCTTAGAACCTTCACTGTTGTTACATGATATTGTCAAACCATTAGGAAAAAATAAAGTACTAAATTTAACACTTAAAAAATCTAAAGAAATATTGTCTAATTGCAAATATAATTCTGAGCAAATTAGAGAAATATTATATACAATTGAAACACACAGTAGAAGTGATTTAAGAATTAAACCTAAGACCTTAGAAGGAAAAATAGTTTATGATGCTGATAAAATAGATGGTGTTGGGCAAATTGGAATAAATCGAGTTAAAAAAATGGGCAAAAAATTAAATTGGACAGAACAAAAAATGGCCACATGGTATAAAAAAAGAATTTTAGATGTTGTAGAAAATGAACCTTTTTATTTTAAAAAAAGCAAAAAAATAGCAAACCAAAGAATTGATCTTTCTTTGGAATGGTGTGAAAAAATCTTGCTCAAGAAAACATAATCTTGTGTTTCAGAGCGTTAACAGAATAAATAAATATGACAATTAATATATTCCGTATGTTGTTGATTTTATTTGAAATAATGGGTGTGTGAATGGGCAGACATGTTTTAATAATTCCTGATGGAAACAGAAGATACGCTAGACATCATGGTATGAGTAATGAACAGGTTTATGCTTTTGTTGCCAAAAAGACAACTGTTGATTTGATGAAATATTTTTTAATCGATAGAGAATTTTCTGATTTTAGTATTTTTTTGTTGTCTAGAAGTAATTTAACTAGAAGAAGAAACGAGGAAGTTGATCCCATTATTGAAGCTCAGCAAAGAATGTGTTATGATTTAATGGATGATCCTTTTTTTGAAGAAAAAAACATAAAGTTTAATGTTTATGGAGATATGAGTATTTTGCCTGGGAGATATAGAAGAGCTTTAAAAAGATTGGTTGAAAAATCGGAACATAGAGTTGGTAAAAATTGTAATTTTTTGGTTGCTTATGATGGAACTTATGAACTGATTAGTGCAGTTAAAAAAATTAATGGAGATTTTGAAAAAATAAATGAATCAAATTTTTACAATTATTTAGATTTAAATAAATCTGTAGATTTACTTATAAGGACTGGTTTTGAAAAAAGGCTTTCAGGTGCTCCATTGCCTCAAACATCTTTTTCAGAACTTTATTTTGCAAGTTTTTATTATCCCCAATTTACTGTTGAAAAAGCTGAGGCAATAATAAAAGAATTTGACAAAAGAGACAGAAGATTCGGAAAATAAGAAAATCAACCATTTGGTTGATTTTTTAAGCTTTTTGTTGCCATAAAGATAAACAGGATGGCTAATCAGATACTATTACCACATTTATCCTGGAATGAAAAATCAGCTAAGGGCACGATTATTGGTGTTTTAGCCAATGAATGGCCTCTTTCTACAAAAGAGGTTTTTAATCGGCTGAAAAAACGACAT
The DNA here is from genome assembly GCA_028279805.1 of archaeon. Classification (GTDB taxonomy): domain Archaea; phylum Iainarchaeota; class Iainarchaeia; order Iainarchaeales; family JANQMZ01; genus JANQMZ01. The sequence continues at coordinate 167,195 of JANQMZ010000007.1, forward strand.
TCTTTCTCTGTTTCCTATCAAGCTGTTCACAAGGCTTTGAATGAGTTGGAAAAAGCTGAAATAATAAAAAAAGAAAACAAAAAGTATTCTTTGCACAGGAAATGGATTGAAAACATTAAATTTTTTGCAAAAGATTTGGATTCAAAATATAAAAACAATACTAAAGCAACACCCTATTCTGAAGGAACTATTACGCTAACATTTGATTCAATAGCAAATCTTGGAAGATTTATCATATACGATTATTTGCATGGAGATTATAATCCAAAAGGAAAGGATTGTGTTTGTTTGTGGAATCATTGCTGGCCTTTGATTGGTTTAAGTGATCAAGATCACCAAAAAATAGTTGATGCACTGGACATAGCTACACACTATTCTATAACAAAACAAAACACTTATTTGGATGATTTGTTCACAGAAAGCTTAAACAAAATTGGTAAAAAATGCAAAACTGGAATTGACTATTTTGGATTAGGAGATTACATAATTGAAGGGGATTATGTTCTTCAAACAATTTATACTCCGAAATTTGCAAAATACTGGAACAAAGTTTACAAAACAACAAACAAAGAAACAATGGACATCGCAAAAATGTTCAAATTGTATAACAAAAAAACAGAAATAACCGTAGTAATATTCAAAAACCAGCAATTTGCAGACAAATTAAGACAAGAAACTTTAAAACATTTTAGCGAGGGTTCAAAATGAATGGTGTTTCTGCAATTCCTCTTCTTTCCGATTCTTCAAAGAATGCAATTATTTCTTTACTTGTTGAAGAACAATCTTTAAAAGCAAAACAAATTCATGAAAAACTGGAAAAAAATCATGGAATAAATGTAAGTTATCAAGCTGTCCACAAATCTTTAAGTGAATTGGAACAATCTGGTGTTGTTACTAAAACCAGTTCAGAATATAAAATTGACAAAAATTGGGTGGATAATTTAGAAATTTTTGCTAAAAATTTTTTGGAACAACATTATGGTTCATCTGATTTTGTTGATACGCAAACGATTGTAACAAATTCTTTGTACGAAACGGATATGGTTTTACTTGAAGCGGCTTTAAAAATGCTTGAAAACATGGAAGAAAAACCAATTCTTTGCATTCAGTGGCATCATGCATGGGTTCCATTGTTTTTAAATAAAAAAACTTATGCAGCCATAAAAGAGTTGATCCATAGAGTAGACTTGTATGATTTGATTAAAGGGGAAACTGTTGTAGACAAATGGTGTGCAAAATATTGGATAGAACGAGGTGTAAAATTAAAACTCGGAGTTGATTTGGGAAACAGTGCTGATCTAGTCATCCTAGGGGATCATATTGTGCAAGTTTTTTATCCACAAGAACTAAGAAAAGAATTAGGTAAAGCATTTTCCAGCGTGAGTAAATTTTCAGAACTTAACACTGGTGAATTGTTCGAAAAAGTTTTCATGAAGCCAACAAAAATAACAATTGTCACAATGCGAAATAAACTTTTGGCTGAACAGTTGAGAAGAGAAACAATGAATCATTTTAAAGGTGATTGAATTGCCTATTAATTTTACTGTCCCGGAATTGAGTGTTGATACTAATTCTTCAAAGGATACAATAATTTATGTGCTTTCAAATGATTGGCCTTTAACTGTGACACAAATAAACAACAGAATATCTGATCTGTATGGCTTAAACATAAGTTATCAGGCGGTTCATAAAACATTGCTTCAACTGGAATTGGATAATATTGTTTTAAGAAAAGGAAAAAAATTTGAATTGAAAAAAAGCTGGATTAAAAATTTGAAAAATTTTGCAACAACACTTGAAAACAGGTACATTTTAAACGAAAGAAAAAAAAACATAAAATATAAAGGAAAACCAATTACATTAAAATTTGACGACATGAATGATTTTTTCAGAGAATTTTTATCATTACTTGGAAGCAATCAATTAATTCAAAACAATAATAGGGCAATATATGCAATTCAAACACATGGATGGTTTCCATTAGGATTCAGATTCAGCGATTACAATTTATTATCAAAACTGGTTAAATCAAATAAAAAAGGAGTTTGGTGTGTGATACAAAAAGAACTACCTTTTGATAAAGTTGTTGCACAAACATATAAAAGAGCTGGGTTAAATGTTTTAACAGGAATCAAAGACGACGCCTTCAAACACGGAGTTATAGCCCAGGGTGATTTTGTTTTTGACATTAACTTTTCACCTGCAACAACAGAATTAGTGGAAGAGCTTTACTCAAAAACTCAAAATTTAAGCGTTTACTTCAGAGAATTCACAAAACAATTCACAGAAAAAAAAGATGTTAACATAAAAATTAAAATAAGAAAAAATCCGTCTTACGCAAAATTGTTACAAAAACAAGTGTTGTCTCATTTTAAGGAGGAAGAACAAAATGATTAGTGATACTTCTTCACATGGTTACTCAAACCCTTCTTCAACTAAGAATGCTATTGTTTCAACTTTATCTGAGAAATGGCCGCTTTCTGCAAAAGAGATACATTCCTCAATAATTAATGCTTATAATATAACCGTGTCTTATCAAGCAATTCATAAAAAATTAATTGAATTAGAAAAAGAAACTATTATTGAAAAAAACGGAAAAAATTATTCTTTAAACAAAATTTGGATTTCAAACAACAAAGAATTTTTTAAAAAATTAACATCAAAATATGAAAACACTGTTGGAAAATATGAAATTGATCCAGATTTTGAAGGCACTATAAAATTAGATTTTCCAGATTTAACACTTTTACCTGTTACAATTGCCAGTCTTATTGGAAAAAAAGTTTTTATAGGAAATGGTCCAAACATTCTCACCGGATTTATAGATCATGCTTTGTGGCCATTAAGATTTAATTTTATGGATTTTGAAACTTTAAGAAGAATGTGTGTTAATATGGATGAAGCTTATGCTATTATTGGAAATAATCAGCCATTTGATCAGTGGATAGCAAAACAATATCTAAGAGGCGGGTTTGATAAAGTCAAACTTGGAGTTAACTTTACAGGTAATGGAGATTATTTAATCGTTCACGGAGACTCTATAATTCAAATAACCATGAAAGAAGAAACCAAAAAATTTTTGGATAATATTTACGAAAAAATCTATAATCTGTCAGATTTATACAAATATTATTTAAAAGCAAGAAATAAACAAATACCTGAATCAACAGAGGTTTTAATAACAAAAAATCCTGATTTGGCAAGTTTTTTGAGAAAGAAAATGATAGATATTTTCAAAGAGGACATTAAGATGGATAATAAGCTCCAAGCTTGATGACTATTAATTTTAAGTGATTTTTATGAGTTATCAGGATTTGGAAACAGTTGGAGGAAAAAATTCAACTAAAAATTTAATTATAAATGCTTTAAGATTTAAGAACGATTTTACTACAAAACAGATTTATTTTTTTTTAAAAAAAGAATTTGGTTTAAATTCCTCTTATCAATCCGTTCACAAAGCATTGAAAGAACTTTCAAGTGAAAAAATTGTTTTTAAAAAAAACAAAAAATATTTTTTAAACCGGGAATGGATTCAAAATAACAAAATGTTTTTTGAAGAATTAGCTGATAAAAAAGTGGATTTAACACGACTTGAAAATCAAACAATTAGCTTGTCTTTCAATTCTTATCATGAATTTATGGATAAAATGCTTGACATTTTTGCAAAAGAAAGAGAATTATTTCCAAACAATTTATGCGTAACTTATCAAAATCATTTATACTGGACTATGAGTTTATCCAAAAATCAGTATAACAAGCTTAAAATTTTAGGTTCTCATGGAGGCTATATTGCCTGCAATGGAAATTCTTTTTTTGACAAAGTTTTGGCAACAATATACAAAAAAGTGGGCTATGATGTGAAAACAGGTGTAAATTATTCAAACAATTTTGATTTTGTTGTATATGGAAACATAATTCATCAAATATTTTTTTCAGATAAACAAAAAAAAGAAATTAATATAATTTCAAAAAAATCAAAAAAAACTGAAGATATCTTTGAACAAGGATTTCATGAAAAACTTTTTGAAAAACCCGGAAAAATAAATGTAGTTATTTTCAAAAATAAAGAATTGGCAGAACAACTGACAAATGATGTTTTAAAACAGGTTAAAAATTGAAAGAGGCCTCAATCTGAAGCCTCCTCTGCCTTTCAAGGGGTACCAACTCTCTCCTTGTAAAGTGGATAGGGCGCCCCTGTTGGAGCGCCGGAGCAGGCATCTCTCGCACGAGAGTAAACGCCTGAAATAACTCTGACGCGAGTAGTAATATACCTTTGGTTGAAAAAAAATCAACCAAATAGTTGATTATTGTTTTTTTAGGATAAGAATATCTTGCCATCGGTTTTCATACAATCTGGAAAAAAGTATTTATTGAACAAAAAAAGCTATGGTTTAAAGCATAGAATTTAAAGCTTTTTTAAAGCTTTAATGTTAGTACTTTTGTTATAGAGGTGATTGATTGGGTAAAAAAAGACCAAAAAAAACAACAAGTCGTTCAAATAATTCAGGCAATTCTAATACTTATGTTATTGCCGGAGCAATTGTTCTGGCCGGAATAATAATCGGAGGGGCAGTATTTTTAACAAGCACTCCGGGAACAACTCTGCCTCCAAGCGGAAACAATGGAAATGGCGGAGGAGGGCATGGAAATGATGCCACTGTTTCAATGAAAGCTTTGCTTGAATCAGAATCAGCTGCAACTTTGGGAAACGAAGATGCACCGGTTGTTTTGATTGAATTTTCAGATTATGAATGTCCTTTCTGCAGGCAATGGTCTAATCAGTCAAAAGCACAGTTGGAAGCAGAATATATTGACACAGGAAAAGTTTTGTTTGTATTCAAAGATTTCCCACTTACAAGAATTCATCCGTTTGCGGTAACCGCAGCTCATTCAGCACGATGTGCAGGAGAACAAGGCAAATACTGGGAAATGCATGACGCAATTTTTGATTTGTTTGGGCAAAACAATTTTTCACAGGAAACAGTTGAACAAACAGCTCAGGATTTGGAATTAAATGTAGCAGACTTTCAGGCATGCAATGAATCAGCAAAATTTTTGTCAAACATTCAGCAAAACTTTGATGAAGGAGCAAGCAATGGCATAACAGGCACGCCGGGATTTTTAATCGGAACACCTAACGGAACTGCAAGACTTATTTCAGGAGCACAGCCTTACTCTGTTTTCAAACAAGCAATTGATTCACTATTGGCATAAATTCGTTAAAAGGCGGTAAAACGCCTTTTATTTCTTGTTTTTTTGGAAAAAATGTGGGAAAAGCTTTTTAAATGCTGAAAAAAATAATTGATTAAAATAAAACCTTTTGGAGGTGTCGTCATTGTTAGGCGGTGAAGGATGTGGCTGCTAAACCTTGTTTAGCATCCCTTTTTATTTTTTTACATTATAATTTTTGAGAGGTAATTTTTATGGAGCATGAAGTTAAAATTTATTCAACACCAACTTGTTCTTGGTGTGCAAAAGCAAAAGAATTCTTCAAAGAAAACAACGTTAAATATGAAGAATATGACGTTGCAATGGATGAAGAAAAAAGAAATGAAATGGTTGAAAAATCAGGACAATTAGGCGTGCCGGTAATCGATGTTGACGGCAACATAATTGTAGGATTTGACCAGCCAAGACTAACAGAATTATTGGACCTGTAAGCAACTAACGCTTGCACCCATTGCCAATTTTTTTTAAACTAATTTTAAAATCTTCCACTTTTGTTCCCCTTAAACCGAACAAAATCACAACTTTTTTATTTTTTTAAAAACATGAATCAACTAAATGGTTGATAAAAAATCAACCAAACGTATTTAAGACAATGTATGGTAATCCTACAAGCAGGGGGGAGTGGAATGAAAAAATGAAAAGGTTAATCCTGACTTTAATTTGTTTAATTTTATTGTTTTCAAGTGTTTTTGGATGGTGGAATGCAAGCTGGGAGTTCAGGCAGCCTTTAACCCTTTCAACTTCAACTCTTTCCAATGATGTTTTAAACGACCATTCTATTTTGGTTAAAGTTGATTCAACAAACACGGATTTTTGGAACAGTGTTAAAAGTGATGGAAAAGATGTTCGTTTTGTTGCTGCAAACGATTTAACTGAATTAACTTATCATATTGAAAAATTTGATTATTTTGGACAGGAAATGATTGCATGGGTTAAGGTAACCGATACTTTCAGTTCTGTTTCCAATACAAACATTTTCATGTATTATGGCAATCCCAACGCTTTTGGAAATGAAAATGAAGCCGGAACTTATCCTGCTTATTATAAAGCTGTTTACAATTTCAATGAAAATTCCGGAACAATTTTGGACAAAACTTCCAATAACAATGATTCAATTTTACAGGAAATTAATGCTTACCAGGTTAACGGCAAAATGAATGGAGCTGTTCAAACAATAGCTTCATCAAACCATGCCACTGTTCCCGATTCAAATTCTTTGGATTTGGGTTCAAACGGTTCCATTTCTTTTTGGATAAATTTTGGTTCAGATTTTCCTTCAGGGCATTCCTCTGACATTTATTTGATTGAAAAAGACGGTCCCCCTTTATCTTCAAACATTTTGATTTTTCAAAAAAGCAACGGAAAACTTGGATTTTTGCTTGGAAACGCATATGATTATTCAAGCAAAAGTTTGTGGACCGGCGGAACCTGGCATAACATAATTTTAACATGGGACGGCGTGTCCAAAAAAGCTTATGTAAATGCTTCAATAAACGATGGCTTTGATGTGGCAAGCGGGGATTCCTGGAAAACAAATCTTGCAGATTTAACAATTTTTAATAACAGTAATAAAAACAGAAGCGGTTCGGCGGACCATGATGAAATAAGATTTTATAATATTGCATTAAATTCTGATGAAGTAAGCCTGTTATACAAATCTGAAAACAATAGCCTGATTTCTTTTGGAAACCAGGAATCTTCAGGCGGAAGTGCACCTCCCTCTGGTGACCAAAACATTTGGGTTACATTTGTTTCCGATTCAGGAAGCACAACAGTTGATGTTCCGGAAGACACTTTAACTGTTGCAGGAGGAGATGGTATAAGCACAAGCATTTCCGGTGACACTTTAACAATTACCAATACAGCTTTAAGTGCAGGTGTTGCAGGAATTTTTGCCGGGCTTGGAATTGACCTTAATGCCAACACCGGTGACGTTTTGGTTTCAGTCAGCAACATTGTTGCATTGTTGTCAGGCAGGGCAGGAGGACAACACTTGTATGGCGGCATTAATGCCGGTGAAAATTTAACTCTTGAAAGCACTGCTAATGCCAGCAAAGGCTTAATCAATTTATTAGATAATACAAGAATTGGTTGTAATGGTGATGCCAACAGTGCATCCCTTGTAACCTGTGGCGAACTAAAATCAGAGTCAGACACAGGGGGCTTAACCGTTTCTCCAAATGCTGCCGGTGCTGGAAATCCGGGAATTTTTTCTTATCTGGGCAACAGTCTGCATTTTGGTGCCAATAATTCCACATCCGGCTTGGTTTTGAATGCTGATAATGATGTTGGAATTGGCGGCATTGGTGCTTTTGCTGATGCAAAGCTTCATGTTGTTGAGGATAGCGTCAACAAACTTGTTTTGAAGGCTGTTAAGAATGTTGCAAATTCTTTTGTTCCTGTTGTTCAGATGTCGCAAAGCAATTCAAACGGCAACACTGAGGTTTTGGAACTGGTGCAGAATGATTCTGATGAACCTTTTGTTGAATTTGTTGGCTCTAAAGGCAATGCAGCTTCAATTGACACTAACATTGATAAAAGACTTGCTTACATGTTAAAAACCACAATTGAATCCAACAGCATTGAAGAATCTGTTTATTTGCCTGTTTATGGGGACGGGCATGAGGATCCTGACAATGTCATTGAGTCAGAGGTTTCTCAAAGCAGCGGCTTTTCAACAAATTCTTTGGTTTTTGTTGATGTTACAAATCCTGCCGGCTTTGATTTAAACATTCCTAAAAAGAGCACGGTTATTCTGAATGCAATGGTTACCCATTTCAATAATGTTGGCGGAACAAATAATTTTTTCAGGTGGAAGCTTGGAAATAATGAATCTGTCAGCGTTGCACAGGAAACAATTCCACAGTTTAACCAGGTTACCACGACTTATGTTCAGGCAATTTTCAAAAACATTGAACCCGGCATTTACAATGCCAAACTTCAAATGAAAGTAAGCGGCGGAACAGGCATAATCGCCTTTTCCACCAACGATTCAGTAGCCCAGTTAACAGCGGTAACATATGAAGAATAATGGAGAATTAAAAAAAATAGGAGTTGATAGGGAATGAAAAAAAATATTTTGCTAATATTGATTTTGATTTTACTAAGTTCTTTTTCATTCGCATCTGAAGATATTTCGGAATCTATGAAAAAACCAAGTGAACCGATAGAAATTAAGCAGATAGTTAAGGAAACAGGTCCTTTGCCGGAGCATATTGACCCTAATTTCACTTTGGAACAAATTCATAGAATGCTAGAAGGATTTTTGGCGGATAGAGGAATCATCAGCGATGAAACCGTTTTTTATGATTTGGGTCTTAACGAGATAAATTTAATTGATTCTATAAAACTTGAACGTTCTTTTGATGAGTCGGAATATATAATGCGTCCGATATATTTGTTTGTTTTTGTAATAAAGAATGATAATGCAAATTCTGTTTCTTATGAATTATTTTCAGGGGATTTTGATGGTTTGACTGGAGAAAATATTCGTTTTGATAAACCTATAAAAACAATCTTTTACAACTTGAAAACAAAGGATGATGTAGTTGAATTAATGAAAGATAGATTTGGTTTTTCTGAAAACGAAATAAAAGTCAGTTTGGTTTATTATACATCTAGTTGGAGAGTGAAAGTTGATGCTGGTAGCTATGAAGTTTATGATAATGGGTTAATAGATGGTCCTTATAAGGCTCAAACAACTGGTTCCTCAAGCACTTCGGTAAGACAAGCACCGCGAACAGTAGCATCATATTATCCGTTAATTTTTGGATTTATAATAATTGTAATAGGTTTGTTTTTTCTGGTGAGAAAAAAATGAAAAAGCATTATGTATTTTTTTTTCTTGCACTAATTTTTTCCTTTGCTTTAGTTGGATCTGACATAAATAATTCAGAAAATAACACTTACAAGCTTCAAGAAAGAAGCTATTTGACAATGCTTTCACCTAGCAATGAAATGGAAATGCATCCCGACCCTTCCTTCGAAATAAAATTATTAAATGGATTTTTTATCCCTAAAGCTGGTGTTGGGATAGATATAACCAATATTGAAAAAGAAAATACTGGAGAAGAAATTTATGCTTTGGTTCAATTTCAAAGAGGCTTGATTGATTCTGATGCCCATGATTTTCTTGAGAATCAAAATTCTTTAGAATTGGGCCGTGTTCCTGACAATACCTATGTTATCAAAATCCCAATCAACAATCTGAAAAATTTTTTTGAAAGTTATCTGATTAGATGGATCAATATTCTTCAACCAGAACAGAAAATCCATCCGAATATAGCTGAACAAGATGAATCCTTGGAAGTTTTGGTCACAGCATTTGAAAACATGACTCAAGATCAAATAGAAAAAATTTCTGTTTTGTCAGAAGAAGTGATTTTTGATGGAAAAGACTCTGAATCAATTCTTGTGAAAGCCACTTATTCAAATATTTTTAAAATTGCCAAGTTGAACTTTATTCAATGGATTTCACCTAGAGGAACAGGTAAAACATCTCTAGACAACAGTGCAAGAGTTATCTCAGTTCCTTATGTCTGGTCTCAGGGAAATACTGCTTCCGATGTCACTGTTGGGATAATAGATTCTGGACTTGATTTTGATCATCCACACTTTTTTAATCCAACTATTCCAATCTACAAATCTAAGGATTGGGTTGATGGGGGAATGAATCCAGAGGATGAACAGGTGCATGGTACCCTTATGGCTGGAACTATTTCTGGATCTGGTAGTAGTTCTTCAAGCTCAAGATATTATAAAGGCATTTCAAATAGAGCAGCTTTGACAATAGAAAAGGCTTTCGATAGTCATGATGACTGGGTAGCACCACATCCTGCTTTAAATCCTGTTTGGAATTGGATATTGGATCCTAATCAAAATTTTAGTTTTAATGATAATCAAGATGCAGATATAATAAACAATAGTTGGGCACATTATTTTACTTATGGTGCCTATGAGCAAGCGTCTCAAAAAGTTGATAAAGTTGTTAGAGGAGAATTATCAAATGGAAAAAAAATTGTAGTTGTTTTTGGTTCAGGAAATGATCATGCAATTTCTAATGGGGCTGGAGTTGAACCCCCCGCCACTGCAAAAAATGCTATAACTGTTGGTGCCAGTGCTGATTTCAGATCTTCAACTGAAGAATCTCAATATTCTCAGGATTTTTGTCCGCCTGATTCACGCTGTAACTACGACAGTTTGAATGGATATGTAATGGAATATAGTGGAAGGGGCACTCTTGATGGAAGAGTCAAACCAGACATTTTAGCTCCAGGATCCACCACTTTTGGTCCAGTAGCTCAAACTACAGTATATGCTTCTGGTGATGGAACAAGTGCTGCTGCTGCGCATGTTTCTGCTGTAGCTGCTCAAATCTTGCAAGCATATTCAACGGCATCACCTGCCTTGGTGAAGGCTCTTCTTGTCAACAATGCAGTGGGAGCTGGAACAACAGACAACAAGAATTATGATGAAGGATGGGGGAGACTAAGCGCATTTGAATCAATTTACTGGTTAACGGATGATTACACCGCCACGTTCAACGAATTTAATCTTGGTGGACCAGGTACAGGATTAAGCAATGAAGGATATCTCGAAAGATATGTTCCTGCAGATGCAGACAGAATTGTTGTTACAATGGCTTATGATGATGAACCGTCATTTCTTTTGGGTTCTGTTCCAACTCTTAAAAACAATATTGATTTGTATTTGCAGAAACCCAATGGGTCTCAGTTGTATGTTAACGATGATTCTGTGAATAATGTTGAAAAATATGTGATTGATGATCCTGATGAAGGGAATTGGAGATTTTATGTAAAATTTGTTAATCCACAATGGTTAAGTACTCAAGATGCGGCGATGAACCTAAAAATTATTAGGAAAACTCAGCCATCTTCAACAGATATTTTGAGTACTTCTGGTCCAATTAATGTTGATCAAGGAGAAAATTTCAAAATTACTGCGAATGTTCATGCTGTTGGATTGGTTAACTATGATATGTGGACAAGAATAGATGTTCCAAATGGACTAACCTTGACTTTGCCTGGTTTTTATGACAGTATGGATGGGGATAAAAATGTGCTAGGTGATATCCCTGCAGATGTTTTTGTGAATACTGGTGATTGGGTTATAAGAGCTGATGATCCTGGGACTTATAATGTTAGAATTTATGCACAGGGAAAAAGAAAAGATGGATCAAATATTTTTGAAGTTGATACAACAGTTGTGAATGTAAATCCAACAGAAAAAGACCCTGGAGATTTATGTTCTTCACATTCTGAGTGTGGAACTGGTTATTGTGAGGGTTCTGCTTCAAATCCTGCAAGATGTTGTGTTGCGGTTCCTCCACAAGATGGTTGGTATGGAGGAGGCAATACGAGTACAGCGCAATGTGGTGTTGTTGATAATGATGCTGCATCTATTTACAGGGATTATTATTGTGATGCTTCCGGTTCTGCTCAAATAGAGCCAACAGATGCCCAGGATTGTGATTCAAGTGATGGTTGGTATGGTGGTGGAAATACTGCTGGTTGTGGTGATGACCCTTCGTCAATTTGGAGAGATTATTATGTAACAACCAATGACAACACTTGCACTTATACTGAATCTTGTAATGGAAACAATTCTTTTGATTGTGATGCCCAGGATGCTTGTGCTCCTTATTGCAGCGGTAATACTGCAATTTTTGGAACGGATTATTATGTTGTTGAAAATACCAACACGTGCACTTCAATTGAAGAGAGTGAGGATTGTACTGTAAAAGATTCAACTGATTCTGATGGTGGAAACATTCCTTTAACTTTTGGAAGTGTTTTGGATTATGATGCTTGTTCTAATGGTGGCTGTATTGGAACCCAGCATGATGATGTTTGCACAACTTCAACTGATTTAACTGAATTTTTTGATCAGGGAACTTCTTTTTCATCTCAGGCTTATTCTTGTAATGATTTTGAAACATTGGCTGTTGATCCGGATGGGGATGATCCAAGTGTTAATGCTACTTGTATTGGTGGAACAAGTGCAACTTGTTCTGTTGGAAAATTTGATGCAGTTGTTCAGGCAAACGGAACAGACCAATGCCAGGGAACTTGTGGTTTGGGTGAAAATTCCTGTTCCTTTGTAGAATTTTATGTGGCAGATTCAGCTGATGCTTGCACCGGTTTGGATTCTTGTGCCCAAAAAACTTATGATGCTGATACAGCTGAAAACACTTGCAATACTTGTCTGGGTTCAAATCATTGGAATATTGGCGGAGAGGTTTCATCATCCTGTTGTGGAGATGATGCAAGTGAATACAAGAATACAAGAGTTTGTGTTGTTAATGTTTGTTCTACTGATAATGGTGATGGTGCTTGTTGCCTTTCAAACAATAGTTGTGTTTACAATAACACTTGTTATGCGGATGGTTTCAGGGGTGATGTTGATTTGGATACAAACCAGGAATTTTGTAATAATGGCATCTGGTCTGAGCCTCCGAAAGATGTTTGGAAAACTTTTTTGGCTGATTCAGGGAGTGCAAGTGCTGATATTACAGAGGATGTTTTAAGTGTTTTAAGCGGTGCAGGAATTTCTACAAGCATTGTTGGTGATGTTTTAACTGTTACCAATACTGTGCTGAATGGAGAAGACTTGGATGGAGTTAGTGCTTTGTTTGGCGGAATAGGAATTGACGTTAATCCAAACAAAGGCGATGTAACTGTTTCAATTGCTGATGTTGTTGCTTTGCTGTCCGGGAGAAGCGGCGGACAAACCTTAAGCGGGGGAATTAATGCTGGTGAAAACCTGAATCTGGAAAGCACCAGTGATTCAACAAAAGGCCTGATTAATTTGTTGGATGATGTGAGGGTTGATTGTTCTGGTGATGCAAACGTTGCCGATTTGACTGCTTGCGGAACTTTGCGATGGGAATCAGCTCAGAGTGGTTTGATAGTTTCTCCTGTTCTTGAAGGTGCTGGCAAACCGGGAATAATCACTTATTTGGATAATGAATTGTATTTGGGAGCAAATTCTGCAACCGGTTTAATCATTAATGAGTTTAATGATGTTATTGTTGGCAGTGCAACTCCTTTAACCGGTTCAAAGCTTAATGTTATTGATAATTTGTCAAATAAAATTGCTTTAAAATTAGCCAAAGACATTTCAAATGCTGTTGTTCCTGTTGTTCAAATCAGGCAGGATAACCCGAATGCCGGTTCAAATGTTTTGAATTTGGTGCAAAATGATTCAGATGAATCCTTTATGAAATTCACTGGTTCAAAAGGAAATGTTTTGTCAATTGATTCTAATTTGGATAAAAAAATAACTTACATGCTTAAAACGGAAATGGAGTCCGGTGTAAGTGAAAATGTTTTTGTTCCTGTTTTTGTTGATGCTGCTGATTCAAAAAATGTTACTGGTTTTAGTAATGCAACCGGAAACTTTTCAACTGTTTCAACTCAATTTGTTGATGTAACCAATCCGGCTGATTTTAATATTACTTTGACAAAGAAAAGCACTGTTATTTTGACTGCAATGATTCCTCACACCAATACTGTAACCAATTCCTTTAATCGTTTCAGATGGGTTTTTGGAAATAATACTTCTTCAAGCATGTCTCAAAAAATGCATGGTGCTGTTTATACAACCAGAGTTCCCGGAATTTTTAAAAATGTTGAACCGGGAACTTATAATGTAAAACTGCAAATGGAAGTAAGTGCAGGAACGGGAATAATTGGTTACACTCCTGGCAATTCTGTTGCTCAATTGATTGCAGTAAGCTATGAGGAATAATAAACTTGTTTGGTTTTAACCGAACAAAATACTATTATTTAAAAACTTCAAAAACAGGGTTTTAGTATGAAGAGAGTTTTGTTAATCTTAGGTTTGATTATTTTAGTTGGCTTTGTTTATGGAGCAGAAATGATTCGAGATACTGGAGAAAACGATTTGAGTCCTTATTACCGTGTTTCCGGAAGCCCTTATCTTCGCCTTCCAGAAAGCATGAAAAACTGGCCTGCTGTTTCATTACCTGAACTTGAAGAGCTTCCAGAAGAAAGTGATCCTGGAGAAGTTGTTGAATACAATGCGCTAACTAAAAAAGTTGTTAGATATCCTATAAAAGAAAATTTGTCAAATAATAATTCTAATTCCTCTTCATATCTTGGTTTGTTGTCTTTAGCTTTTCGGGAGAATCAACAACTAATCGCTTCTGAAATTTTGTTTTCGTCATTTGTTTTTGCTGGTACTTTGGGTGTGGTAATATTTTTTGGAAAAAGTTTTTGGTTGCTTTAGGTTTCTGGCTTGTTTTGTTTTTTTCTTGGCATTAATATTTTTTGAAAGCATTGGTCACTACATAATATCTTTATAAAATTGACTGAATTCTTTAACAATAACCTTAACTGAATGTTTTTCTTTAACACTTCTGAGTGATTTTTTTTATAAAGTTATTCAACCCTTAATGCTTCAACTGGGTCCATTTTTGAAGCCATGTAAGCTGGGTATAATCCTGCGAATAATCCGATTGAAACTGAAAACAAGAATACTTGGATTAATAATATTTCTGAAATGAAAACTTTTAAGCCGGATAAAAAAGAAATGTATAAAGATAATCCGACACCTAAAATTATTCCGATTAACCCTCCAAATATTCCTAAAATTATTGATTCAAATAAAACCATTTTCATAACATTTTCATTGGTCCAACCGCCCGCTTTTAAAGAACCAATTTCTTTAAAACGTTCAAGAACACTCATTAGCATTGTGTTAACAATTCCGATTCCGGCAACTATGGCTGAAATTCCTGCAACAGCAACAACTAAAAGCCTGAACCCGTCCAAAATTATTGCAAAGTCCTGTGAAAATCCTGAGGCTGGTGTTGCTTCCAAGTCATTTTTAAACCTTAAATTGATTAATTCTGCAATTTTTTTTTCCTGGGAAGGGTCATCAACTTCAACAGAAAACTGCCCTGTTTTGTTTTTTGAAAAATTTAACACATCACGAGAATCATTTAAAGTCATTAAAACAGAGGAATTAAGCAAAGCAGAGCCTGTTTTGTAAACGCCGACAATTCTGAAAGTTTCACCATTAACTTTAACTTTGTTGTTTAAAAACTTGTTATAAATATCCATAAAATCTTCTCCCACAACCACAACGCCGGAATCAGTTGCTTTCAAAGAACGCCCCTGAATAATTTCACCGCCAACTCCAGCAGCCGTTTCAAAAGAACCTTTGCTATAATCAGAACCGATTATTCTAACCGTTGCTGTTCCAAACTGAACAGGTTCACCGTCAACAGTTTGCGCTATTTGAAAAATTGTTCCGATTGCTTTTTTTACGCCCTGAACAGATTCAAGTTTTTGTTCAAAAGACATGTCAATTTCAGAAAATAACGGGCCGGCTGCCCCTTTTTGCAAAACCCTTATGCCTTGCACCTGGGAAACCGCGTTTTGCAGATCCCTGAACTGCCCGTCAGCCAGTGAAACCATTACAATTATTACCATTACCCCAATAACAATTGCAAGCAAAGAAATAATTGTACGGGTTTTTCTGCGAAACAAATTGGAATAAGAAAGCTTAATCATTTTGTTCTTTTCTCCGTGAATTTTCTCACACGATGATTTCTATCAATTTTGCTTAACTCACCGTCTTTCATTATAAATTTTTTTGAAGCAATTTTTAACAAATCCTGATTATGCGTAACAATTACAAAAGTTTTTTTTTCTTCCTTGTTTAAATTTAGCATCAAATTAATTATTTTATCACCGGTTAAAGAGTCAAGGTTTCCAGTTGGTTCATCTGCAAAAACAATTTCAGGGTCATTAATCAAAGCACGGGCTATGGCTACACGCTGTCTTTCCCCTCCGCTTAATTCTGACGGTTTATGATGCATTCTTTCCTTTAAACCAACCAAATCCAGCAAATTTTCTCCGCGTTCCCTGTAATCTTCCTGTTCACCGTCCAACGGTTCAGTCGGAATTAACACGTTTTCCAAAGCATTCAAAGTGGGAATCAAATTAAAAGTTTGAAAAATAAAGCCAATTTTTTTTCTTCTAATCATGGCTAACTCCCATTCATCCAGTTTGGAAATTTTTTTACCGTCAATCAAAACTTCTCCTTCTGAAGGTTTGTCTAAGGCGCCTAAAATGTGCATTAGCGTACTTTTTCCCGAACCGGAAGGGCCGACTATTACAATAAAATCTCCTTTTTCAATTTGAGAAGAAACTCCTCGCAAAGCATGAACTGTTGTCATTCCAAGCTTGTAAACTTTTGTAACTTTTTTTGATTCAATTAAAGTCATTTTAACCACTCCGAATTGCTTCCACGGGATTCAACTGTGAAGCTTTTATTGCAGGATAAATTCCTGATATTAATCCAACAAACAATGCAAATAAAAATGCCTGTAACAATAATTCAACGCTTACAAAAGTTCCAATTCCAATAGCATTTTCCAGGAATCCTGCAGCGCCTATCCCAATAACAATTCCTATTATTCCTCCAATAATTCCCAAAAACATTGCTTCATACATTATCATTTTAATTATTTGAGTATTATTCCAGCCAACAGCTTTTAAGGAACCGATTTCTTTTGTTCTGTCCAGAACGCTCATAAAAATTGTGTTGGCAATCCCGACTCCCGCCACAATTGCAGATAATGCTGCTATGAAAAAAACCATTACACGCAGGTTATCCATAATTGGGGAATATTGTTCTGAAAAGCCTGAAGCGGATGATGCTTCAATTTCTGTTCCGTGTTGAAAATTTATTAATTTTGAAACTTTTTTATCCTGGGTCGGATCATCTAATTCAATATAAAAATCTGAAAAAAATTCATCGCCAAAATCTGAAATTTCTTTTGCATCATCTATGTTCATTAAAGCCATTGTTTCCCATAAATCTGTTCCGGCCTGAAAAATTCCTTTTATTCTGAATTTTTTTCCGTTAATTTTAATGCTTGAACCTACAAACAAATCTTTGTCATCAGCAGCGGTTTCACCTAAAAGAATCCATCCCTTGTCATTTGAGGTTATTTTTTTTCCTTTTATAATGTTTCCAACCCAGCCATCGCCTCTTAAAGAATTGTATTTTTTTGTGTCAACACCTAAAACATATATTGCCCCGA
Source organism: archaeon (assembly GCA_028279805.1). GTDB lineage: Archaea > Iainarchaeota > Iainarchaeia > Iainarchaeales > JANQMZ01 > JANQMZ01. Next base: position 184,521 of record JANQMZ010000007.1, read on the forward strand.
ACAAGTCAACATTGTCCGCACCAAACTGTGCTTTTCCATTAACGGTTGTGGGGATGTGCCATATTTCGGGTACAACCGTTTTAACTCCCTGAATTTTTTCAAGTTTTTTTTCAAATTTTACATCAATTTTGGATAAAGTCTGGTCAAAAGAATTTTTTTCCATTATAATAACGCCTTGAAATTGTCCCAAAGCGTTTTCAAATTCTTTGTTTAAGCCGTCAACAACTGAAACTAAGCCTATTATAGCTGTAACTCCGATAATTATGCCAAGCAATGCCAGAATTGTTCTTGTTTTGCGCCGGAACAGATTAAAAAATGATAATTTTAACATAAATATTAATTATTGTTCTTTCTTTTTTCTTGAATCAATAAATCTGAAAATATTTTTATAAGTAAAATTTAAAACGATTGCAAGAATTATCAGCAAAATAACTGGAGTAAAAGGAAATTCAATCGGGCGTGCATGAACAAATAATTTATAAGTTTGTTCAACTGATTCTTTTTCATTTGATTCATTAATAAAGGAAATTTTTATGGTTAAATCATTTTCACCTAATTGTAGTCCTTGTCCTGAAGCAATCAAGTCAAATATTGCGGCACCTGAATCATCTGTTTCAATATTCCCAATATAACTTGTTTTGGCGCCAAGCAAAACATCGTTATCCAAAACGGAAACTTCAACTGCTTTTGCATCTTCTTCTCCAATATTGTCAATCTGAATTGAAAAAGCAAACGCTGAGCCCAGCATTATTGTTTTTTCCAAGGATTCTGGAACATTTTCAACGGAAAAATCAATTCCTGAAACTATTAAGTCAGGTTTTCCCAGAACATCTAATGTGATTTTTTCAATCGTAGGATCTCCACAATCTAAACACGTTGCATTAACATCAAAAGAAAATAATCCCGGTGTAATTTTGTTGGCTGGTTTTAAAACAAAAGTAGTTCTTTTTGTTTCACCAATTTCAATATTGCCAACAGTTTGATCGGTTGCGCTTAACAAAACAAAATCTGAAAATTCTTGCTGTCCTGATTGTGATAATTTTACTGAAACATTTCTTGCTTCCCTTGAACCAATGTTTTTAACTCTTGTAACAATTTCAACTTCTTCTCCTATGTGAGGAGACGGATCTGTTGATGATAAAAAAACTTCTAAGTCATAAGAATCTGAAACTTTAACGCTTACGGTTTCAGTTGAATAAACTGTTCTTCCTTTTTCATCATATTCTAATGCCAAAGGAATTGAATAAGTTCCGCCTAAAATGCCTTCATTTGAACTAAACTTGTAAGTGTAAGTTTTTTTCTGGTCTGTTCCAATAAAAGGATCTTCTTTTGTTAAATTTTCACCTGAAAAATTTTCACCCAATACAAGGTTGATTTTAACATCGGTTAAGGCAAGGCTTTTGCTTCTGTTATGCAGGGTTACCGCTAAAACGATTTCATCACCGGGCCTGACGGTTTCAGGCGTCTGAGTTGTTGAATTAACTCTTAAAGGAAGTCCTTGTGAAGCTGCTGCTGCTCCAAAAACATTTACAGCCAAAAACAGCAAAACAATTAAAACAAATATTTTTTTCATTAAAGCACACCAAACACTAAAATTCTCATTTATTTATTTGGAAAAAGTATTTAAAGGCTTTTTATAACCGGAAAAAGATTAAAAACAACAAAAGACTTATTTTTCATGATTTAAAATGGCTGCAGGACATTCTGGGAGAGGAGGACCAATTCGTGCGGGAATGCATCCCAAAAGGCAAGCAAGGCTTGAAAAAATTAGGAGAACTGCAAAAAATTTGGAAACAGATTTAAGAGAAGCAATTCAATCAAGCAATCCTGAAAGCGTTGTCAGAATGACGGATAAAATAATTGAATTTGCCGGCGGACCGGAAGAAAGAACGGAAATAAAAAACAATGAAGGATTAAAACAAGGATTAAATGAAGTAATAGAATTATTATCAGCGATTGAACAGGAAGAAAAAGCAAACCAAATTCAACAACTAATTAAATAGAGTGCAGGAGGGAGGATTCGAACCTCCGAAGGCACTAAGCCACGAGATCTTGAGTCTCGCTCCTTTGACCGCTCGGATACTCCTGCAATTATGATTAAGATTGTTATATTAAAATAAAAGAAAAAGAATAAAAAGAAAAAAGAGTTTACTGCCAAAATTCCAATAAGTCGCCTGTTTTTAATCCGATTAAATTTTTGTCAACGTAAATTGTTCCCCTTTCTCCTGAGTTTAAAAGTTTAACCGGCAAGCCTTTTACTTCAATTTGTTTTAATGAAAAATTTTTGCCCTGCAATTCTGATTTCATTTTTTTTTCAAGCCTGCCTCTTTCAACTTTTCCTGTTAAAACAAAATCTTTCCCGACATCATACAAACCGGTTACCCTAAAAGAACCGATTGTTTTGCCCGGAATTATTTCAGTTCTTTTTTCAAGTTCAATAGCTTTCCTTGTTTCCCGGTTAACCTCTTCCTGTTTTTCACGAATATGTTCCGGAATACAGACCCCAAGCTCATGTTTTTTTTCAGTTTTAAGCAAAGTTTCCAAAAGACTCATTTTATCCCCAAGCTTACTATACTTGTATTGAAAAATAATAAAAAGATTAGCCCTTGTTTTTCAGATAATGATCCCAGGGCATTATTTCCAAATCTTCAAGAGAACGGTTGTTTAAAGCACTTACAATGGTTTGAGCCAATTGCAGGTTTGTTATTAAAGGAACACCAAAGTCAACAGCTTTTCTTCTGATTAAATATTCGTCTTTTAATTCTTTTTTTGACAAATGGTCGGATAAAACTATGGCTAACTCAAGCCGGCCGTCACTCAAATAATTTGAAACATTTGGCTGTTTTTCTTCATGCGCCTTAAAAATAAGTTTGCTTTTGATTCCCTGTTCTGTTAAAAATTCATGAGTTGATTCGGTTGCAAATAATTTAAAACCCATTTTTTGCAGTAAAATTATTTCATCCAAAAAATCATACCTTGTTTCATCTCCTGAAATTGAAATTAAAACATTGCCATTTTTTTGAGGCAACTTAAATCCCGCACTTATCAGACTTTTAAGCAGAGCATCATCTAAGTCTTTTCCCAAACAAGCCACTTCACCGGTGGAAGCCATTTCAACACTTAAAATTGGATCCGCTCCTTTCAGTCTTGAAAAAGAAAACTGCGGAGCTTTAACTCCAACATAATCCAATTCCAGACTGCTTTTTTCAGGTTTTTTAAATTTATGATTGGTTATTGCTTTAATTGCATATTCAATAAAATTTTGTCCGAACACTTTACTTACAAAAGGAAAGCTTCTTGAAGAACGCAGATTGCATTCAATTACTTTGACTTCATTTCTTTTGGCAATCATTTGCACATTAAACGGGCCTGTAATATTCAAAGCTTTTGCCAGTTGTGTTGCAATTTGCTTCACTCTTCTCATTGTTTCAATATAAGTTCTTTGAGCAGGCAGAACAAGAGTAGCATCACCTGAGTGTACGCCGGCATTTTCAACATGTTCGGAGATTGCCCATAAAACTAAATCCCCATTGTTTGCAACCGCATCAATTTCAATTTCTTTTGCACCAATAATAAATTTTGAAATAATTACAGGATAATCTCTTGAAATTTCAACAGCTTCATTCAAAAATTGTTTCAATTCTTTTTCATTAAAAGCAACATTCATTGCCGCGCCTGATAAAACATAGGAAGGACGGACAAGGACAGGGTAACCTGCTTTTTCTGCAAATTTTAAGGCATCTTTTGTTGCTTTTAATTCAGCCCATTCAGGCTGGTCAATTCCAAGAGAATCACATAAAGCTGAAAACTTGTTCCTGTTCTCAGCATTGTCAATGCTTTCAGGGCTTGTTCCCAGAACATTGATGCCGTATTCACGGCATTTCATGGCAATATTATTGGGAATCTGGCCTCCTGTTGACAAAATCAATCCGAAAGGATTTTCCTTTTCATAAATATCCAGAACACGTTCAAAAGATAATTCTTCAAAGTATAACCTGTCGCATTCATCATAATCCGTTGAAACAGTTTCAGGATTAAAATTAATCATGCTTGCATAAAAACCAAGTTTTTGCAGTGTTTTAATTGCATTAACACCGCACCAGTCAAATTCAACACTTGAACCTATTCTGTAAGGTCCTGAACCCAAAACAATTACATGATTTTTTTTATTAAAAGAAATGTCATCATTGTTTTCAGAATAAGTTAAATACAAATAATTTGTCTGAGCAGGATATTCTGCTGCCAAGGTATCAATTTGTTTAACAACCGGAATAACTTTGAATTTTTTTCTTTTTTTACGCACTTTTTTTTCGGAACATTTTAAATTTAAGGAAATTTGTTCATCTGAAAAGCCAAGTTGTTTTGCTTTTAACATTTGTTCTTTTGAAATTTTTTTAATGCTTGTTTTTAACAAAACTTTTTCAAAATCAACAATTTTTTTCATCTTATGCAAAAACCATTGATTTATTCCTGAAAGCTTATGAATTTTTTCAAAATCCATTCCTTTTCTCATTGCTTTTTCAATTGCAAAAATTCTTTTATCAGTCGGCTGTTTTAATTCTTTTTCCAAAGAATTCAGAGATTTGATTCTGTGCCATGTTAACCCCGGCACGCCAATGTCAAGCATTCTTAAAGCTTTTTGCAAAGCTTCTTCAAAAGTTCTGCCGATTGACATGACCTCCCCGACACTTTTCATTTCAGAGCCAAGGCTTTTGGACACTTTTTTAAATTTTTGCAAGTCCCATCTTGGAATTTTTAAAACACAATAATCCAATGCTGGTTCAAAGCATGCTGTTGTTTTTTTGGTGACAGAGTTTGGCAGGTCAATAAGGCTTTTGCCCAGCGCAAGTTTTGTTGCAATAAAAGCCAGAGGATAACCTGTTGCTTTTGAAGCCAGAGCAGATGATCTGCTTAACCGGGCATTAACCTCTATAACCTTAAAATCATGCGATTTTGGGTCCAAAGCATACTGTACATTGCACTCCCCTACAATTCCCAGGTGCCTGATAATTTTAATGCTTGCTTCCCTGAGAGAATGATATTCTTCATTTGTCAAAGTCTGGCTTGGGGCAATAACAATGCTTTCCCCTGTGTGAATTCCCATCGGGTCAAAGTTTTCCATATTGCAAACAGTAATGCAGTTGTCCTGTGAATCACGCATAACTTCATATTCAATTTCTTTCCATCCGCCCAGATATTCTTCAACCAAAACCTGGGGAGAATGTGCAAAAACTTTGTCAATAATTTCATTAAATTGTTTTTCTGAATTTGCTTTTCCCGAACCCTGCCCGCCCAAAGCATAAGCTGCTCGAACAATAACCGGAAAGCCGATTTTTTTTAAAGCATTCAAAGCTTCTTTTTTATTATTGCATGCAATGCTTTTGGGCACGCTTACATTTATTTCCGCAAGTTTTTTGTTAAACAGTTCACGATCTTCTGTTTCCATTATTGCTTTGACCGGCGTACCCAAAACTTTTACATTATGTTTTTTTAAAATTCCTTTTTTAAACAATTCAACTCCGCAGTTTAAAGCGGTTTGTCCCCCGAATGCCAGCAAAATTCCTTCAGGTTTTTCTTTTTCAATTATTTTTTCAACAAAAAAAGAATTAACAGGCACGAAATAAATTTTATCAGCCATTCCTTCCGTTGTCTGCACTGTTGCAATGTTTGGATTAATCAAAATTGTTTCAATTTTTTCTTCTTTTAAAGCTTTTAAAGCCTGTGAACCACTGTAATCAAATTCTCCCGCCTGCCCTATTTTTAAGGCACCTGAACCTAAAAGCAAAACTTTTTTTATTTTCATTTTTTAACCTCTTTTAACATTAAGTCAAATAAAGAATTTGCGTCAAACGGGCCGGGCATGGCTTCCGGGTGAAATTGCACTGACATGAACGGTTTTGTTTTATGCTTGATTCCTTCATTTGAATTATCATTTGCGTTGTAAAACCATTCGTTCCAGTTTTTTGGCAAAGATTTTGAATCAACTGCAAATCCGTGGTTTTGGGATGTAATGTAACAGGTTTTTGTTCCTTTCAAAACACATGGCTGGTTTTGGGACCGGTGCCCATATTTTAATTTGTAAGTTTTTGCCCCTGCAGCCAGAGCAAGAATCTGGTTCCCCAGGCATATTCCAAGTGTTGGATAATTGGATTCCATTGACTTTTTAGCCAAATCAATTGTTTTTTTGACAAGTGTAGGATCCCCAGGACCATTGGAAAAAAATAATGCGTCAAATGATTCATTTTTTTCAAACAAGTCATAATTCCATGGAATTCTTAAAACTTTGACATTCCTTTGAATCAGGCTTCGGATAATATTGTTTTTTGCCCCACAATCAACAACTGCAATTGTTTTTGAACCTGAACCAAATTCCTGCACTTTGTCCGATGAAACTTTTTCAACCAGATTTTTTTTATTGGGATCTGAAAGTTTTTGATTTTTTCCTTTGCCATTTATTACAATTTTTCCAAGCATTACTCCTTTCTCTCTTAAAACCTGTGTTAATTCTCGTGTGTTTATGCCTGTTATTGCAGGAATTTTTTCCTCTTTTAACCATTGCTGTAAAGATTTAACAGAATCATAATGATTGTATTCAAAAGAATAATCGGATACAAGCAATGCTTTTATCTGAATTTTTTCAGATTCAAAATGTTCAATTAACCCATTTTTTGTTTTTTTTCCGGGAACACCATAGTTTCCGATTAAAGGATAAGTCAGGCATAAAATTTGTTCCTTGTAACTCGGGTCGGTCAAAGTTTGGGGGTAGCCAACCATTCCCGTGTTAAAAACAACTTCCCCGTTTACCGGCTTGTCATAACCAAAAGAATAACCATCAAAACTAAAACCGTTTTCAAGAACAAGCGATGCCCTTAGCAATTCAGGCATGTTGTTCCCTCCAACAAAATAAGATTAAAAAAAAACGAATCTGGATTGACATCTGTTTTAAAAAAACTCTGAAAACCCATTTGAAAGACCTACACATTTAGCAGGAATACAATTAAAAATCTAATGCGTTTTTTCACGCATTGCAGGCGGAACCATTTTTTCACCTTTATTTTATGTGCTATCTTTAGATTGCATCTGAAGCGTTCCGTCCGGGTGCAACCGGACAAGCGGTGGGAGCGGGATTTGAACCCGCGCAGGGCGAACCCTAGTAGCTTAGCAGGCTACCGCCGTAAACCAGACTGGGCCATCCCACCAATTTAATGTTTGCGGGAAAAGCTTTATTAATCAATTTTATCATAGTAATTAAATTCAGTATTTTTTTTGTGGTTTTTATGGCAAGATATAGAATTGAATATGAAAGAGATGCTTGTATTGGAGCAGCTGTTTGTGAGGCTTTGGATCCCATTCATTTCAAAATAGTGGATGATGGAAAAGCTGACATGCTTGAAGCCAAACAGGAAGGGAATTTGTGGATATTGGAAACTGATTCACTGGAAATGGCTGTTGAAGCAGCACAAGGCTGTCCTGTTAAAATAATTAAAGTTATTGACACGGAAACAGGCAAAAGGCTTGATGAATAAAGCTTTTTTAATGCTTTTAACCTATTTTTTGTTCTATGCAGTTAAATGTTATTCCCAATCAAAGTGAAGCAGCTGAAACTGAATATCCGTCCAGAAATGTAATGGTTGCTGACTGGAAAAGAAAACGTTTAGAAAATGCTCAGTACAGGGTTATTGGAAATCATTCAGCTGTAAAAACCTGCCATTGGTGTAAAAGCAAGGTTACAGGAAAAGACGGTTGTTATAAGGAAACATTTTATGATGTTCATGCTCATAAATGCCTGGAAATGAGTCCTGCCATAACCTGCAATCAAAGATGTTTGCATTGCTGGCGTGACACCAGTGTGTTTAGTGCAGGCTGGGTTGGACCGGTTGATGACCCAAAAGAAATTATTAAGGGTTGTATTGAAGCAAGAAAAGAATTAATGATGGGTTTTGGCGGCAACGATAAAGTTTCAAGAGAACAATTTGAAGATTCTTTGATTCCGGATCATGCTGCAATTTCTTTAACTGGTGAACCATGCATGTATCCTCGTTTGGATGAAATGGTTCAAAGTTTTTTTGAAGATTTTAATTTCAGAACGGTTTTTTTGGTTACATCTGGAACCGTTCCGGAATCTTTGAAAAAAATGGAAAAAAATGTTTTGCCTACAAACGTTTACATTTCATTGGAAGCAACTAATCCTGAGCAATACAAAAAATTGTGCATTCCTGTTGTTGAAAATGCCTGGGAAAAAGTTAATGAAAGCTTAGACATTTTAAGCCAAATGAATACAAGAACTTTAATCAGAATTACTGCAATGAAAGGAATGAATATGGATAATCCTAAAGGTTTTGCTGAAATGATTGAAAAAGGCAGGCCAAAATTTGTTGAAGTTAAATCTTACATGTTTATTGGCAAAAGCCGAGAAAGAATGCAGATTGACAACATGGCTTCAATGGATGAAGTAAGAGAATTTGCTTCTGAGATTACCGATCATTGTTCTTACAAGGTTAATGATGAAATTGAAGCAAGCCGGATTGTTCAGTTAAAAAGAATTTAGCTATTTTTTATAATTCCATTCTTTTGTTGAATATTTTTCTTCTGCCAATTGTTTTGCTCTTGTCAATTCTTCTTCTGTCCAGGAACCGGTTTCAAATTCCTTTCCTTGGGTAAAAGAATTTTTTAAAGCTTCAAATAATTGTTTTTGGGTTATGTCAGGATTAACATCTTTAACACTTGTAACCAAATCTTTAACATGCTGCATTACTTTGTCTGACATTTTTTCTTTTCCAACTTTTAACATTGAAAACATTTTTTCCCAGTCAACAGTATACAAAATTGTTCCATGTTGCAACAAAATTTTGTTTCTGCGGGTTTGAGCATTGCCTGAAATTTTTTTGCCATTAACAATAATATCATTAATGGGCCGGAATTCTGATTTGATTCCAAGAGAATCAAAAGCGTTAATCAGATAACCGCAGATTTCCTTGTAAGATTCAATAATGTTTTTTGGAAACATGTTTTCAGGAGCAATTATACTATAGGTTATTTCACCCAGATTATCATGATAAACGGCTCCTCCGCCGGTTCTCCGCCTTACAATGTCAACGCCTAATTCTTTTGTTTTTGAATCATCAACTTCATCTTTTAATGACTGAAAATAGCCTATTGAAACAGCGCTAGGCTTCCATGTCCAGAATCTGATGGTCGGAGGGCTTTTGTTTTGAGCCACCGCTTCACTTACAGCTTCATCCATTGCCATGTGAAAAAAAGCATCATTTTCATGCAATTCAATTACACGCCATTTCATTTTAATGCCTCCAGAATAACTTCATTAATGTCTTTGGCTGTAACTCCAACCAGTTCCGCATTGTTTTTGTCAATTATTTCCTGAACAATTTTTTCCAAATCCGAATCAATTTCTTTGTTTGTTAATTCCTGTTCAATTTGTTCAATTGTATTTTCTGGGTGAGCAAAAAAATCACCTTCAATTGAAACATTTTTAATTAAATTTTCCTGAACATCAACTTTAATGCGCAATAATTTGCCGCCCTCTACTTTTCTTTCACTTTCTTTCATTCAGTCACTTCCTTTTTCTTTAAAAATATGAATTGCTTTATTTAAAGCATCTTCTGCTGCTTCTGATACTGCCTCAGAAAAAGTTGGATGCGGATGAATTGTTAAAGCCAAGTCTTCCAACAACAACCCGGATTCTATTGCCAGAGTACATTCGCTTATTAAATCCGAAGCGTTTTCTCCGACAATTGTTCCGCCTAAAACTCTTTGAGTTTCCTTGTCTGCAATAATTTTGACAAATCCCTCTGTTTCATTAACCGCTAAAGCTTTTCCCAGTGCTTTAAAATTAAATTTTCCGATTAAAATTTCTTTTCCATGTTCTTTTGCTTCATGTTCCTGCAAGCCAACGTGTGCAAATTCAGGTTCTGTGAAAATCACGGCTGGCACCAGATTGTCAAAAGCAGATTTTTCTCCTGCAATAGCTTCTGCTGCAATTTTTCCCTCTTTTGAACCTTTATGGGCAAGCATTGGCTGTCCCACAATATCCCCTATTGCAAAAATTTTTTCATCATCTGTCTGCATTTGTTCGTTTACAACAACGAATCCTTTTTCATCAACTTTTGCTTTGGTATTTTCAAGCCCGATGTTTTGCGTGTTTGGTTTTGTGCCAACAGCAACCAAAACTTTGTCACATTCAATTGATTTTTTTCCCTTGCCTTTTTCTTCAACCACGACTCCGGCTTTGTCTCCCAAGTCCTGTAATTCCAGTGCTTTTGCATTTAACAAAATTTGAACATTTTTTTCTTTCAAATTTTTTTCCAAAACACGAATTACATCTGAATCATTGCCATACAAAATGGATTCTCCTGCTTCAACAACTGTTGTTTTGGAGCCAAATCCTGCAAAAACTCCGGCCATTTCAAGACCTATATAGCCGCCGCCAATGATTACAATGCTTTTTGGCAAATTTTCAAATTCCAGTGCTTCTTTTGAACTCATTACATATTTGCTTGAAAACTTAAAATCAGGCAATTCTATTGCTTTTGAACCGGTGGCAATAATGGCTTTTTTGAATTCAACATATTCCTGTTTGTCTCCAACATTTATCATAACTTTTTTTGAAGATTCAAACATTGCTTTTCCATGAATGACTGTTATTTTGTGTTTGTCAAACAAATATTTTACTCCGTTGTTCAGTTTTTCAATAACACTTTTTTTCCAGGCCTGCAACTTTGCAACATTTAACTTGCGTTCACTTATTTCTATTCCCATTTTTTCAGTTTGAGTCAGAGAATGATAAAAATTTGAAGCATGAATCAATGCTTTTGAAGGAATGCATCCATGATTTAAACAAACCCCTCCCAAAACCGGTTCTTTTTCAACAACAATAACTTTTTTTCCCAATTGTGCTGCCCGGATTGCAGCAACATATCCCGCCGGGCCGGAACCAATAACCAAAACGTCTGTGCCTTGGGCAATTTCTCCCATTACCATTTTATTTCACGTTTGAAAATTTTGCTTCTTCTAATTGTTTTTTTATTTCATTAACAAAAGAAGCAGCTGTTGCTCCGTCAATTATTCTGTGGTCAAAACTTAAAGCCAGATTTAAAATTTTTCTTGGCTGCAATTCGCCGTTAATGTAACGGGGCAGTTCATGAATTCTATGCACTCCTAAAATTGCTGCTTCCGGATAATTAATTATCGGAGTTGAATAAATTCCTCCAATACTCCCTACATTTGTAATTGTAAATGTTCCGCCAGACATTTCAGGCAAAGAAATTTTTCTGTCTCTTGATTTTTGAGCTAACTCATTTATTTCTTTTCCGATTTGATAAATTGTTTTTTGTTCAGCATTTTTTACAACCGGAACCATTAAGCCTGCATCAGTTTCAACTGCTATGCCAATATTGTAAAATTTTTTCAAAACAATTTCATTTGTTTGTTCATTTAAGGAAGAATTAATGTATGGAAATTTTTTCAAAGCATTAACAACAGCTGAAACAATAAAAGGTAAATAAGTTAATTTGATTCCCTGTTGTTCAGCATCAGCTTTTTCATTTTTTCTGAATTCAACCAAATCTGTTACATCCAATTCCTCAAAATGTGTCACATGTGGAGCTGTATACATTGATTGTTCCATATGTTCTGAAATAATTTTTCTGACACCAGATAAAGGAATTCTGTCGGCATTTCCTTCTAAAACAATTTGAGCTGGTTTAAACATTAAAGCCGGCTTTTGAGGTAATTGAGGCATTGGTGGTTGTGGCATCGGTTGAGGATAGTATTGGGGATATTGCGGATAAAACGGTTGTTGAGGCTGCTGAGGTTGTTGCATCGGCTGTGGTTGCTGCTGAGGCATCTGAGGTTGCGGTGGTTGCATTGGTTGTTGTGGCTGAGGCTGGGTTTGTTGTTGGGTTGGAGTTCCTAAAAAATTGTCAATGTCCTGTTTTTCAATTCTGCCGCCCGGACCAGAGCCCTGAACTTGGTTAATGTCAACATTTTTTTCACGAGCATAATGTCTTACTGCAGGAGTAGCAAAAGCTTTTCCTTTTGGAGTTTCACTTTGTTGTGATGTTGATGGTGCCGGAGGAGTTTGCGGCTGAACTTGTTGTGGTTGAGGAATTTGTTCTGGTTCTTGTTTTGTTTGTGGTGCAGGTGTTTCCATTGGTTTTTGTTCAATTTTCATTTCAGGTTTTTCTTCTGGTTCTTTTTCTTCTGTTTTTGTTTCTTCTTTTGGTTTTTCTCCTGAACCATCATCAATTGTTACAAAAATACTTCCAACTTTTACTGTGTCCCCTTCTTTTGCATGCAGCTTTAAAATTTTTCCGTCTTCAGGGGACGGAATTTCAACAACAGCTTTGTCTGTTTCAATTTCTGCCAAAGGAGCATCTTCTTTTATTTCATCTCCTTCTTTAACCATCCATTTAACCAGTTGCCCTTCATGAATTCCTTCTCCCGGGTCCGGTAATTTAAATTCTAAAACCATCTTTCTCACTAATACTGGGTCAATTAATAATTTATTACTTCTTTTATTGCTTTTGCAACTCTGTAAGCACTTGGCAAATAATAATTTTCAGACAAAGCCAATGGAAAAGGAACATTATAACCTGTCACTCTTTTGATTGGAGCTTCCAAGCTTGTAAAAGCATGTTCATTTAACAATGCAATAATTTCTCCAGCAGGCCCAAAATTTCTGGCTGCTTCATGCAATATTACACATTTGCCTGTTTTTTTAACAGATTCAACAATTGGCTTATAATCGAGAGGATAAATTGTTTGAACATCAATCAATTCAACACTAACATTTCCCAATGATTCAATTGCTTCCTGTGCAACTTCCATTTGAGCTCCCCAGCTGACCAAGGTAATATCATCACCTTGTTTTACAACATTTGTTTCACCAATCGGAACAGTGTAAGCTTCATCCGGAATATCCTGTTTCATTGCCCTGTACATTCTTTTTGGTTCCATGTACAAAACAGGGTCTGGGTCACGAATTGCTGCAATAAGCAGCCCTTTAGCGTTATATGGATTGGATGCAACAACGGTTTTAATGCCTTGAATGTGCCCAAACATTGCTTCCATGCTTTCAGAATGATGCTCCAGTGCCCTAATACCCCCACCATAAGGCAACCTGACAACCAAAGGGCAGGTTAGTACGCCACGGGTCCTGTTTCTGATTCTTGCTGCATGTGATATGACTTCCTGCATTGCAGGATAAATAAAACCGGAAAACTGCATTTCTGCAACTGGTTTTAAACCGTTAATTGCCATTCCGACACTTGTGCCAACAATGCCTGCTTCAGCCAAAGGAGAATCAATAACTCTTTCTTCTCCAAACTTGTCAATTAATCCGTCAGTTACCCTAAAGACTCCGCCGTCAACTCCAACGTCTTCCCCTAAAACAACAACACTTTCATCATTCTTCATTTCCAGTTCCAATGCGTTGTTAATTGCCTGAACAATATTCATTTCAGCCATTGTTTTCTTCCTCCCAGGTTTTTTGGGCATAATCCATTTGCTCTTTTATAATATAAGGCATTTCAGCAAAAGTGTATTTGAAAATTTCACTAATGTGCCCTGCTTTAAATTCTTCTGATTTTTTTGCTGCAGCCGCAACTTTTTCTTCAGCTTCAGCCCAGACTTTTTCTTTATAATTATCATCTAAAAGTTTTTTTTTGCGCAAATATTTTTCAAATCTTTCAATCGGATCTTTTTCTTTCCACGGTTCAACCTCTTCTTCTTTCCTGTATTTTTTCGGGTCATCAGCTGTTGTATGCATTCCCATTCTGTAAGTTATTGCTTCAATTAACGTTGCACCTTTTCCCTTTGAACCTCTTTCAATTGCTTCTTTTGTTGCAGCATAAACTGCCAGAACATCATTACCATCAACCTGAATTCCTTTTATTCCGAAAGCAATTGCTTTTTGTGCAAAAGATTCTGCAGCTGTCTGTTTTGTTGTCGGAACAGAAATTGCCCAGCCGTTGTTTCTGCATAAAAAAATTGTAGGAGTTTTCCATGCTCCTGAAAAATTCATTGCTTCCAGTGTTTCACCCTCGGATGTAGCTCCGTCTCCGAAAAAAACCAATGCCGCTTCATCTTTTTTTCTTAATTTGGCAGCATAACCTAAACCAACTGCATGCAATGGCTGTGAACCAACTGGAACACTTACAGGCATGTTGTGGGCATCAGGCTCTCCTCTTGACCCTTCCTCGGAACCTTTCATGTAAATATAAATTGCTTCTAACGGCACTCCTCGTGTAATAAAACAAGGGCTTTCCCTGTAGGAAGGAACCATCCAGTCCTGTTTTCTTAAAGCAAAAGTTGATGCAACCATTGCAGCCTCTTCCCCGGTACTGGGAGCAAATGTTGCCAGTTTGCCTTGCCTTTGCATTTTTACAGCTTTCTGGTCAAACACTCTTGAAACAACCATTGTTTCATAAATTTTTTTTAAATCTTCATCAGCAATTTTTGGCTCAAGTTTTTCATCAACATTCCCGTCCTCATCAAGAATCTGCAAATGTTCAATTTCAAACTTGTGTTTAACAGTTTTAGGCATTTTTTTCACTCCTTAAAAGTTTTTCAATAAAAACTTCTCCGGCTTTATATGATGACCTGACAAATGGTCCCGAAAATGTTGCTTTGAATTGTAACTCGTTTGCTTTTTGTTCATAAAATTTAAAAGTTTCAGGATGAACATATTCCTGTAAAGGAAAATGTTTTTCACTTGGCTGCAAATATTGACCAATTGTAAAAATGTCAACATCAATTTTTCTTAAATCATTCATTAATTCCAGAACTTCTTTTTTTGTTTCTCCCAAGCCGACCATTATTCCTGTTTTTGTAAAAATTTTTGGATTTAATTCTTTAATTGTTTTTAAAACTTTTAATGACTGTTCATAATTTGCACGCCTGTCACGAACCTGTGATTGCAAACGCTTAACAGTTTCAACATTATGTCCGATAACTTCTGCACCTGATTTGACAACATTTTCAATTAATTTTTTTTCACCGGAAAAATCCGGAATTAATAATTCAACAGTTGTATTCGGGTTTTTTTGTTTAACAGCTTTAACGCATTCTGCAAAATGGTTTGAGCCCTGATCCTCCAAATCATCCCTGTCGACGGATGTTATTACAATGTAATTCAGATTCATTTCTTTTACTGTTCTTGCCAGTTCTTCCGGTTCAGATTTTAATTCTTCCATTGAATTTCCATAACGTGCCGATTTTATTGCACAAAACCTGCAGCCTCTGGTACATGTGTCCCCCAAAACCATGAATGTTGCTGTTCCGGATGACCAGCATTCTGCAATGTTGGGGCAGTGAGCTTCCTGGCAAACTGTTGCTAAGCCACGTGGTTTAACCATTTGTTTAATTTGTTTATAAGATTTGGTTGTTGGCGGCCTGATTTTAAGCCATTCGGGTTTTTTTGAACTGCCTGAATCAAGAACATTTAATTGCATCTCTTAATTACCCACTCAAACCTATAAAAAGCTTGTTAATCAACGTTGCATAACTTTGAGGATTGTCGAAAAAAGCTTTCTTTTTGTGAGAAAAAGCATGTTAAATTATTTAAAATTTGTTCCAGTTTTTTACAGAATTAATGTTTGATTTGTTTGTGCAGTTGCAGCCATAATTCTTCCATGTCAATTTCAACTTTTTCTCTGCCAATCTCCAGACTCGCAGTCGGGATTAAAATTCCCTTTTTTGCTCGCATGGTAATAACCTCAAACAATGCCAGTATTTGCTGTGCTTTTACCGAATCAGAAACTTCAATGCCCTGCAAGCTTAATCTTAAGTTTAAATAGTCATTGATTTTGGAAAAAAGATGAATATTTTGTTTTAAAAAGTTTTTAAGATCAGGATAAGGCGAACTTTCAATGCGTTTCCATATTTCTTCAACAAGCCCGGGATTTGCACCAAAATGTTCATTTAAAACCTGTTTTGGGTCTTTTTTTTGGTTTCCCCGGCCTTTTCCGGGTTTTCTTCCATGTCCTTTCATTTATTCACCAGATGTTAAAGCGTCCAGGACAGGATTCGAACCTGTGACCTGTCGGTTAACAGCCGACTGCTCTACCGCTGAGCTACCTGGACATTTTTACTGAATAAAAGAAAAATGCGGTAAATGTATTTAAAATTGTGCTGAAAAAGAAAAAAAGCTTATACATAATATTTTGGTTGTTTGAAGCTTAAACAAGAATTTATTAACATTTTTCAACCAAAATATTGCTTTGTTAACGTTTTGCAGTCAAATTAACACTTTTTGACGATTTTTTTACAAAAAATAAGTAATTTTTATTAATAAGTTTTATTTTATGTTTGAAATGGCTTAACTTTACCCATATTTTTGAATAAAGTGTTAATTTTCTTGCGTTTGAAAAAAGGAACCTATTTAAAGGAGTTTGACAGCAATAGTAATTAATCAGGCATTTTTGCCTAACATACATAGCTTATTATCAAAAGGGGTGATATTTTGAAAAGCATTGTAGAAGGAGCCAGAGATAAGGCTACACCGGCAGCTGATGAAAGACTTGAAGATTTTGGAAGCCCTAAAATCATGGTTATTGGATGTGGTGGAGCAGGAAGTAATGCTGTTAACCGTTTGGCTAACATGGGCATTACAGGCGCTCAATTAGTTGGTGTAAACACTGACAAACAACACTTGGCTTTGATTAATGATGAATTAACAAAAATTTTAATCGGAAAAAGTGTTACAAGGGGTCTTGGAGCCGGAGGTTATCCTGAAATCGGAGCCAAAGCAGCTGAAGTGTCAAGATCTGCCTTGGAAGAAATTTTGGACGGAGTTGACATGCTGTTTCTTTCAGCTGGAATGGGTGGAGGAACTGGTACTGGAGCCGCTCCAATAATTGCGGAAATTGCAAAAGAACAGGGAGCCATTGTTATCGCAATTGTAACTTATCCTTTTGCTTTGGAAAAAGCAAGGCTTGGAAAAGCAGAGGAAGGAATCACTGCTTTGCAGGAAGTTACTGACACTGTTGTTGTAATTGACAATAACAGACTGGTTGAATTGGTTCCAAATTTGCCAATCCAGGATGCATTCAGAGTTGCTGATGAAGTTATTGCAAGAACTGTTCGAGGAATAACTGAAACAATTACTCAGCCATCCTTAATTAATCTGGATTATGCAGATGTTCGGGCTGTAATGAGCAACCAAGGTTTAAGTGTTATTGCAGTTGGTGAATCCAAATCTGTTGACAAAGTAAATGAAGTTGTTGAGGATACTTTAAGAAACTCTTTGCTTGATGTTGACATTTCAGGAGCAACCGGTGCATTGATTCATATTACCGGCGGACCTGAATTAACTTTGGGTGAAGCAAATTCAATCGGTGAAATGTTAACAGACCAGGTTGATTCAAAAGCAACTGTTATCTGGGGTTCAAGAGTTGATCCGACTTTTGAAAACAAAATTGAAGTTATTTCAATTTTCACCGGAGTATCATCTCCTTACATTAAAGGCGCAGAAGCAAATATTGCTCCTGCAAGAGCTGCGAGAAGCGGAAAAGGAGACCTTGGACTAGGCTTTTTATAAATGAGGTTAAAACCTCATTTCCTTTTTCTTTTTTTATTTTCAAAAGTATTTTATAGCATGAAAAACTTATTTTTTTAATGGCTGACAGAAAACAAATTGAACGTTTAAGCAGGGCAACCTTATCTTTTTTTGCAGCCCTATGGCTTGGTTTTACAGCACAATCAATGAAATTTTCTCAGGGAAAAAATTTAGGTCAGGAGATAGGCAGAGGAACAGCTGAAAGAATGGGAACTTTAAGAAAAGTTGCTGAAGATTCAACTAAATTGGCTGAAAGCAGAAGCATTAGAAGAAATGCTATTGTAAGGGAAATTGAAAGAACTTTAAATGAAAACCAAAATTTGATTGAAAGCCATCAAGGCTTGCAGGAATTGAGAACTTTTTTTGAAGAAGCTAACAGATTAATTTTGGAAGCTGAAAATTTTCACAGGCAGAATAAATTTGATTTGGCTGTTGATAAAATAAGAAATGCTGATGAAAAATATGCGCAAGCATTTAATTTATTTGCAGAAATTTTTAGAGAGGATGAATTGTTAAGGAGAAATCTTTTTAGTGTTTTAAGAGAAGAAACAATTCAGGATATTGAAAGAATAATTCAGGATGAAAAAAAATTAGAAGCGTTAAGAGAAGAAAGATATCAAAATCTTTTAAGTGGTTTGGATTCAAACAGGGAAAACATTGGAGAACAGGAAAGAAAAAGCAAATCCAAAATGCCTTTTGTAATGCTTTTGAGTTCTTTTGGTTTGATTGGTTATGGCACAAGAGAATTATTAGAATTTCAAAAAAGAAAAAAAAGCAAACCGAAAAAAGGAAATGCTAAACCAAAACACAAATCAAGATATTGAAAAAATAAAAAAATAGAAGCAAATTAACTTTTTGCTAATTTGCTTTTTAATTGTTTAAAGCAGACAAGCTTCTCCTTTCATTCTTTCACAGCTTTCTTGAGCTTTTTGTTTGCATTCTAGTTCTTTTGCAGGGTCATCAAAATACTTGTGTTCACATTCTATAAGGTTTTGCTGGTAAAGAAAGTTTTGCTGGGCTTTGTCCATGCACTCCCTCCTTTCTTCAGAACCTGCTTCATATTTTGCTCTGCATGCTGCTTTTTCTCTGTCCCATTTTTTCTGGGCCTGATAGTCATCCCATGCTCTTAGCTTACATTTGTTTAACTCTGAAGGAGAATCTGCGTGGTTACTCTCGCAACTAAGTACTTGGATTTTATATAGCCACCAAGTATTTAGTTCTTCAATGCATTGCTGTTTTTTATCTTCATCTTCTATTGCCTTGCATTTTGCAAATTTTCTTTCATATTCTTCATTTATTCTGTCCAGTTCTTCTTGGTCACTGTCAACAACTTCCGATAGTCCCGGGTTTTCTGGAATCAGATTGTCTCCAAAATGACCTTCCAAATCCATTACTTCCGGTAGTCCAGGATTTTCAGGAATCAGATTATCCTCGTAATGATCCCCAACACTCATTAAAACCGGCAATCCCGGCTCTTCTGGAATTAAATTGTCTTCGTATTGTGGCAAGGCTGTTCCCGCTGGAAACAATGTTCCAACCAAAACAAGCATTAATAATGCTAAAATTCCCCTTTTCATCAATAAACCCCCTGAGGTCAAACCTCACTTAATAGACATAATTTGATTTTATTTAATGCTTTTGTTTAACACAAACCTTTTTATAAGATAATTAAAAAAGCTAAACAATCAAAGGTAAAGCATTCAACAATAAAATAACTAAAATGAACCATAAGAAAATTCTGCCGATTAATTTTTCAGTGTCTTTTTTATTCATTTTCAAAAAACCAAAATAAGGCAGGAAAATTACTTGTGCAATTCTTCCACCATCCAATGGTCCTAATGGTAAGAAATTAAAAATTGCTATTAACAGGCTTAAAAGCATTAACCAGCCAAAAAATTCTAAAATAAAAAACTGCAATTGAATTAATTCAAAATAATAAGGAGGATAAACAAAGTTTTGTTTTATTTGTTCGCTTATTGTAAAACCGTAACGGCCAATTTCATTTCTTTGTAACGAAACACTTTTTGTTTCTCCTGAAGAATTTTCAAAAGCAATTTGCATTTCTTTTTCACCGGCAGCACGAATTGCATTTGAAGCATGTACAACCGTTAAAACATTTTCATCATTTATTGATAACAATTTTGAATTTGCTTCAATTTTTCCAAATGCAGGTGAATCAAATTTATCCCCACAGAATTCAAAATTTTCTTCAACTGAATCAATTTTAACAAATTGAACAGAATTATTGTGAACAGAACTTAAAGAAGCACTGATTGGAGAAAACAAAATTAAAATAATTGACAATATTATGAAAAAAATGGGAATTGATAACAGGTTTCCGGATGGCCCTGCCGCAAAAACCCTTAACGCTTTTCTTGGATTTGCTTTTTCCAATTCTTTTTCATCCGGTTCAACAAATGCCCCGATTGGCAAAATTCCAGCCAGCAATAAGCCCGCGCTCTTAATTTTGAATCCTTCTTTTCTTGCTAACACGCCGTGCATTCCTTCATGCACTATTAAAATTATTAACAAAGACAACCATGCATGCAGCGGAACCAATGGCAGGCCGGGAAACTGTACTCCGGGAATTAGTGGTGCGACTCCGGGGCATGCATCTACTCCGATGAAAAGTTTTGAAATGATGTCAAAAGCATTTACAATCAGGCTGAGCAAAGTGTAACCTGCCAAGCCAAATAATCCGAAACTTATTGTAAAAATTAGTGAAAAATCTTTTGTTAACGGATTAAAATCAACAAGCCATTTCAAAAAACTGTTATATAAAATTATTAAAACAACAAAAGCAAACAAGTTCATTGCAAGTCTTTCAGATAATTTTTTTTTTCTTGCATACAAGTAATCAAATGCAGGCAAACCCATTCCCAGAATCAGGCCAATTTCAGAAAAAATGTTTAGAAATTTTTTATAATGGGAAAATTTATCCAACAAGGGCAGATAGCGGGTGCTTTTTAGCATTGAAAATAAGTAAAAAGTTTCAGCATTGGTAAAACGCCTTATTATCAGTGTTGTAATAAACAAAAATAATATTATTCCGCCAATAAAGGAAATTGCAGGGTCAAGCATTTATTCTGCCTCTTTTAATGAAATGTTTAAATTTTTTTCAAGTTTTTCAATTAACTTGTCTTCAGGTTTTATTGCACCGGATTCAACTTTTTTTAAAGTTGATTCTTTTTCAAACAATTTTTTTGACAATTGTTCAAATGTCAGGTTTTGTTTTTGCCGGGCTTGTTGAATTATTTGATTATAGTTTTCTTTTAACATTCCTTTTCCTGTTAAATCCAATTGTTCTGGTTTTTGAACTTTTGAAACAATTGCTTCCATTTTTTTTAATGGAACACTTGACTGCCTGCAGGAAGAGCAAACCATTAATGTTTCTCCTTCTGAACGCATCGCAACCAAGTCAGCTGTTTCTTTTGAACAAACATTGCACTGCATTCACAAATAAAAGATGCAAATGTTTTTAATAAAAAAGTTTAATCAGAGTTGTTTAACTAGAAATTTTCCTTGTTTTTTATAACCAGCATCTTTTGCAATAGCATAATACATTCCGGTTGTTCTTTTGTATATTTTTTCAGCGTCCTCTCTGGTTAATCTTTCCCAGTATTCTGCTTCCCTTTGCTCATTATAGCTTTGAAGCGGTTTTATGTGTTCGGGCTTTAAAATTCTAATTGAATCAAAACCAAGTTTTTTCGCCTGTCTTTCCAATTCTTTCAACAAAAATGAAGCCCAGCCTCTTCCCATTCTTTCCCTGAAACCAGTGACTTCACGTTTTACTCCCTGGGTTCCTTGAATTCCTTCAATTATTATTGTTTTTCCGTTACGCGTTGTTTCAAACACCAATTCCAGCCCACCAATTCGTGTATTGCTCTGCGATACTCTTAATTCTAAAAAACCTGCGGCAGGTTCTCTGTCAAGTTTTATAGTATAACCATTAACTTCAATTTCTTCAAATTCTCTAATAAATTTTTTAGCTTCTCTAAAAGAGCGTGCTCTTTTCCACCCGTTTTTAGCCCAATCAGCAAATGTTGTGATTAAACTTCGCTTAGTCTGAGTGCCATAACGCATTCCAGCGGCAGCATCCAATTGATCAGTTCTTCCAATTGGTTTTCGTTGCTGAAAAGGAAAACTATGCTCGGCTAAAGCAATGCTTTCTCCAGGATTCCGAGGCAAACCTTTACGAGGCATAATAGTTCTACTGTTCTAGACTATAAAAAAGTATTTTTAACAATTTGGAATCAAGATTGTTGCATGGGCGTAAATTTAGGCGAATTGTCTTCAAAAGAAGAAATTAATCTGGATGTTTTAAAAGGCAGAATGGTCGGAGTTGACTCTTTTAACATTTTGTATCAATTCCTGAGTTCAATTAGGGGATATGATGGCACACCTTTACAGGATTCACAGGGCAGAATAACATCACATTTAGCAGGTTTGCTGTATAGAACTTCGAGTTTGGTTGAAAAAGAAATTAAGCCTGTTTTTGTTTTTGACGGCGAGCATCATAAACTTAAAAGTGAAACTGTTGCAAAAAGAAATGAAATTAGGACTCAGGCAAAAGAAAAATTTGAAGAAGCCAAAAAAAAAGGAAAAGAAAAGGAAATGAGAAAATATGCACAACAGGCTTTGCGTTTAACTCCCAAAATGGTTGAAGAATCAAAACAATTACTGGAATATTTGGGTTTGCCTGTTGTTCAGGCTCCAAGCGAGGGAGAAGCACAGGCTTCCTTTATGACTGACAATGGAGATTTGTATGGTTGTGTTTCGCAGGATTTTGATGTTTTATTGTTTGGAGGAAAGGTTTTGCTAAGAAACATTACTGTTTCCGGTAAAAGAAAAATTCCAAACAAGGATATTTATGTTGACGTAAAACCTGAAAAAATTGAACTGGAAAAAACTTTACAGGAACTGGGAATTTCAAGAGAAAAATTAATCTGGATTGCAATTTTGGTTGGAAACGATTTTAGTGAAAAGTTTCCAAAAATCGGTCCAAAAACCGCGTTGAATTTGGTTAAAAAATTTGATTCTTTTGAAAGAATAATAAAAGAAACAAAACATAAACCAAATTTTGATTATAAGGAAATTTTAAACATATTTTTGAATCCCGAGCATTCAAAGGATTATTCTTTAAAGTTTTCATCACCAAATAATGAAAAAGTTTTGGAATTTTTATGCGAGGAAAGAGAATTTTCAAAAGAACGAGTGGAAAACGCTTTAAATAAACTGGAGTTAAAAGCAAAAGAAAAAGGAACTCAGTCAAGACTGGATGCATGGGGTTAATTTTTTTTCTTTTTAGGTTTTGATTTTTTTTCTTCAGGCTTCATTTGAGGGAAAAGAATAACATCCTTAATTGTTGCAGAATTTGTCAAAAGCATCACAACTCTGTCTATTCCAATGCCTAAGCCGCCTGCAGGAGGCATTCCGTATTTTAATGCTTCAACATAGTCTTCATCAACTGGATGATTTTCTCCTTTTGCCCTGCCCTGATCTGCCTGTTCTTTGAAAAATTTTTCCTGCAATTCCGGATTGTTTAATTCGGAATAAGCATTGGCAAATTCCCAGCCATTGATAAACAATTCAAATCTTTCAATTAAATCTTTGTTTCCTCTTTTTGGTTTGCACAAAGGAGTTGTTTCTTTCGGATAATCAATTACAAAAGTCGGTTGAATTAATTTTTCTTCACAAAAATGGTCAAACAATTCAGCTATTGCCAGCCCTCTTTTGAACGTGTCCAATTCTAACTGATTTTCTTTTAATAATTTTTTTAAATCAGAGTCTGATAATTTTTCAACATCCAGGTCTGCATATTTTTTTAATGCATCATAAACTGTTATTTTTTTCCACGGCGTTTTAAAATCAATTTCTTTATCCTGGTAAGTTATTTTTGTTTTTCCTGTTAATTCTTTTACAACAAATTCAAATAATTCTTCTGTTAATTTCATAACATCATTGTAATCCCAGTAAGCTGCATAACATTCCATCATTGTAAATTCAGGATTGTGTGTTTTGTCAACGCCTTCATTTCTAAAATTTTTACAAATGGTATAAACTTTTTCAAAACCCCCCACAATCAGCCTTTTTAGATATAATTCAGGGGAAATTGACAAATAAAAATTTGATTTCCACGCATGGGATTCTGTTATAAAAGGCCTTGCATTGGCTCCGCCATAATTTGGCTGTAATAAAGGAATATCTGTTTCCAAAAATTCTTTTTCTTCTAAAAATTTTTTTACAAAAGAAATTATTTTTGAACGTTTGAAAAAAATTTCCCTGACTTTTGAATTGGCAATTAAATCCAAATATCTTTTTCTGTATCTTGCTTCAATATCTTTTAAGCCATGCCATTTGTCAGGCAAAGGAATGTGTGCTTTGGTTAAAAAAGTCAGTTTTGAAGCAAAAACTGATGGTTCTCCTTTTTTTGTTTTATACGGATTTCCTTGAACTCCGATAAAATCTCCAACATCCAATAATTCTAAAATTTTAAAATTTTCTTTTCCGACTGAATCAAGAGAAGCTAAAACCTGAATTTTTCCAAAACCGTCCAGCAAATCAAAAAAAAATAATTTTCCAAAATTTCTTTTTAAAATAATTCTTCCGGCAACAGATAATTTTTCTTTGGATTTTTCATTTTCCTTAAGCTTTTCTGACAATTTTTTAGCCTGAACAGAAGAATGATTTTTATCAAAACTATAAGAATAGGGTTCAATTCCCAAAGAAATTAATTCCTTCAGGCTGTCCTCTCTGCTTTTTAAAAGCATTTCTTTACGTTTTTCAGCCATTTAAATACCCAGTAAACTTAATTCACTAAACTTATTTAAACTATTTTAACGGAACAAAAACGTATTGCCCTGCACTGGTTTCTCTTTTAATCATGCTTTTTTCATTTTTTTTCAAAACCTGTAACATTTGGCTTTGTCCTGCGCCAATTGGTGCAACCATTCTCCCATTGTCTGCCAGTTGTTCAATTAATTCTTTTGGAAAGTCTTTTGCCGCAGCTGAAATTAAAATTCTGTCAAAAGGTTTTTCTTCAGGCCAGCCTTTTTTTCCATCACCAGATTTAATTTTAACATTTTTAATTTCCTCAATTTCCAGATTTGCTTTTGATATATCCGCCAACTGCCTGATTAATTCTATGCCAAAAACTTTTCCTTCTGTTCCGACAAGTTTTGACAATAAAGCCGAAACATAACCGCATCCTGAACCAACTTCCAAAATTTTCATTCCTTTTTTTACCTGTAAAAATTCAAGCATTATTGCAATTGTTGATGGTTGTGAAATTGTTTGGCCAAAACCTATGGGAAAAGCATTGTCAACATACGCTGCTTCCTTGTTTGTTGAAAAAAAAGTTTCCCTGTTTATTTCAAAAAAAGCTTTTTCAACTTCTTTTGATTTTATTGCTTCAAACATTTTCATTTCTTTAATGAGTTTTTCTTTTTTTTCAGCCAAAAGTTTTTCATCCAGCATTAAAACAACCCCGCAATAAAAGCAATTAACGCAATAAACATGCCAATTTTAGTCAAACCCTGGTTTTCACTTGGAGTCCGGGTTAAAGAATATAAAAACACCAAATCAGCAAAAATTACAATAATCAAATAATAAAATCCAAGCAATCCAAGCATAAAAGGAACAAAGCTTAATGCAACTCCTGCAATAATAAAAACCGATGCCAAAATTTTTGCCTTGCTTTCACCAAAAAGTATTGGCAAAGTTTTTGCATTCAACTTTTTATCCCCTTCAATGTCCTCAATATCTCCGATTATTTCTCTGCCCATGTTAACCAGAAAAGCCAGTATTGCCAGCCATAAAACTTTTTCAAAACTTAAAACAATTAATGCTCCGAAAACAAATGTTGTTGCCGGAAACCAGGAATCAACCAGATTACCAATTAAAGGCATTGCTTTAAAGTTGCGTGCATAAAAAATTTCCAGAACAGTGTTCAGCAAAGCCAGAGCAAAAGCGTAAATGTTAATAAAAAAAGCCAACAATAAACCAAAAGCAAATAATAAAATTGAAAAGTTTAGTGCCTGAGCTTTTGAAATTTTTCCTGAAGGAATCGGTCTTTGAGGTGCATTAATTTTATCAATTTCTGAGTCAAAAAAATCATTCAAAACTATTCCTGCACCGGATATTACAAAAACAGAAATTAATGCCAAAATTAACGGAATTAAAAAAGAGCCAAAACCGATGAATCCTAAGCTGACAAAAAAGCCAACCAGTACTCCAAGCATTGCCAAAAATCCGTCATTGGGCCTTAAAATTTTCCAATAATCTGTTAGTGCCAAACAATTTCACCTGTTTTTTAAAATAGTCAAACAAGTTAATTAAGTTTTTTTGACTTTGTGTTTTAATCTCAGTCTTTTGCTGCTGCATTTTCTGCATTTCAAGGGATGTTTTCCCTCTGAACCCCTGTTTCTGGCGTTGCATTTCATGCAAATCCAGATATTGTTGAACAATCTTGCCTCAGCTTCCGCAAATTTTGCCAATTAAAACACCTTTAAATCAGAATTAATAACTGTTATTAGGTTACATTTAAAAAGCATTTTATTGCCAAATTTCTGTTAGGCTACTTTTTAGCATTTTAACATTAAAATGCGAACGAAGTGAGCCGGTGCCATTGCAAATGGCACGCGGAGTAACCGTACGCAATCGGTTTGCCCCTGTGGTGTAGTTCGGTCAAGCATCCTGGCCTTTCAAGCCAGTGACTCGGGTTCAAATCCCGGCAGGGGCACTTTTTTTTGTTTCAAGCGCAGAAAAAAGCCAGTTAGTTAAATGCTTATTGAAAATCAAAAGGAAGTTGTGTTATTCTTTTTAAATTTATTAAATGAATTTCTGTTTGTAAAATTTTCCGAACGTCTCTTCTTTTAACTGCCTGGCTTAATGTTAAATCTTCTTTGCCTTTTCCACTATGTGTTATAATTCCGCCTGCCCACATTGTTCCGTTTCGGTCCATTGTTACAGTTGTAACCAGAAAAAGGCGAGAATGATAAATACCGTCAACAGGTGTTTGATAAAATGCAATCACGCCCGGTTTTATTCCTATTCCGGAACGTGAATCAAATGTTGCATAACGAAGATCAACGGTTTCATGTTTTTTAAGTGCTTCAATTTTTCTTCTCAAATCTTGTTCAGAAATGATTTGCCTCCGCATTTTTCTTTTTGGATAACCCAGTTCTCCAAAAAAATGAGCTTCTTTAGGAGTTTGTTCAGGAATTCTTCTTTTTTCAAACATTTTATTCCGCCAAAACAGCACTTGGATTTAATTCTTTTATTGGAAAAAGCCTTGCTTCTCGTTCCTCTCTTAACCTGAACAGAATTAAATCGTCTCCTTTTTTATAATTTGGAATGTCTTCAGGCAATTCTGAACGATGAGTCATTTTAATTACTGCATCAGGTTTTCCCTTAAAAATTATTTCAACGTAACCCCAGCACATTCTTTGCTTTGAATCCCACCACCGGATAACATCTCCGACTTTTAAGGCTCCAATAACACTGTGCCCGTGTTTTAATCTTCGCTGTTCTTCAATTTTTAATAATTCTGATTTGGAAATTTGCTGAACTGAAGTTAAAGGTTTTGAATCAATTTCACCGTTTTTTATTTCCAAAGTCATTCTGATTTTTTTGTTTGAACCGGCAACAAATTGTCTTGGTTTTTTCTCCGTTTTTTTCGGACGATGAACAGGCCTTCTTGTTCTCATAATAATATGCAAGTGCCCGTTGTATAAAAGCTTTTTTGATTCAACAGAAAACAATTTAAAACAAATCATTCTATTGGTTAAAGATGCAGTTAAAAAAATTTTGGAAAGAGTTTTTGCTTGTATTTATTTTAACATTTGTTTTACAATTTTTGGCAGACTATTCTGATAACTTTGTTTCAGATGAAATTATCAGGGAAAATTTGTTTTCACCGATTGTTTATCTGATTGCTTTTATTGTTTTAATGCTGCCATTGTTTGCAGCAATTATTGGAGGATATTTAATTTCAAAAAAATCTTTAAAAAAAACAGATTCAATGCTTGTTCCCGGAATTGCAGCCGCGCTTGCAGGAATTTTTTTGCTTTTAATTCCGTTAACACAGTTTTATTCTTTAAATGATGCGGGATGGCAAGAAGAATTTTCAAAAGCAAAAACCGAAACTCAAAAACTTGGCTTAAACTTTTTTGAAGAAATGAATTTAGAGGATTTTAAAAATTTAACAATTAATTCAACACTAATTGCTTTGCCTTTCATAGGCTTACTAAATCTGGCGTTCGGAATTGTAGGCGGACTTATCGGAAACTATTTGTATTCAAGAAAAAAAGGCTAAAAGTGCGTTAAAATTCGTTAATAAGCGTTAAAAGCAATCGTAAAACAGGAATATTTAAAAAGGATAAAAAATAGAAGTAGTTGAAGTATATTTTTAGGAGGGATATAATGGACCAACAGATAGGCGGATATGCCTTTTTAGGCGGTGCAGGATTAGCAATTTTGCTGGGACTGTTAGCAGGATTTGCGCCAACAACAGTTGATGCAAGCTTACAAGCATGGTTAGGATTCCTATTGGTAATTCTAGGTTTAATTGTAGGTTGGATGAACATTGGCGACAAAGATATCCACGGTTTCCTATTAGCAGCAGTTGCTTTGCTATTAGTAGGCTCAGCTAACCTGGCAAGATTTGACATGATTCTACCATCATTGGGAACAGCACTTGATGCTATTGTTACAAACATTTCATGGTTTGTAGCTCCAGCAGCATTGATTGTGGCCCTAAAATCCATTAAAGACCTTGGAAAAGGTATGTGAAGCCCTCTAAAAGAGCTTCACTTTTTTTCTTTTTTTTCTATTTTTTATTGTTTTTTGGCATTTAGCTGTAAAAACGGCAAATTTGAAATAATTTTATAACGTTAAACAATAGGTTTAAATATATCTTTTGAGGCTATAGTATTATGAACAAGCATATTTTTGGTAAAACCCTGATGTTTTTACTTGTTTTAATTTTAACAATGAGCACAGTTTTTGCATACCATGGGGGCAATTATCACAGGGATTACACTGCTTATGGCAAGTTAGCCTATGGCCATGACTATGATTACAGGTATCATAGCAAAAGCCATACAAGCATTCGTTACCATAAGGATCCGTGCAATACAAGTTTTGGAATTGATTATCACAGGAAAGGCAATCATTATGGTTTTGATTATTCTAAAAGCAGATGCTATGGCCATGGCATAAGATATCATTCAGCTTATTATTCGCCTGGAAGATATTATTATGGAGGCCATTATCCTTACAGCGGCGCTCATTATTATTATAAACCAAATTACTACTACTATAGTTAAAGCATTGCAGGAATTTTTTAAAGTGATTTAAAATGCCTAAGCATAATCATGTCAGCAAAGCATTTTTAAAAATTTTAAAAAGCGTTGAAGAAGAATTAAGTTTTCTGGATGTAAAAAAAGACGCTGATGAATTCAGAACAAAGCTAAGAAAATCTTCAAGAGTGGCAAAACACAAAAACTGGGATTTGGTTTAAGTTTTTAAAACCTTTCACTTGTTTTTTAATAATCAAAAATTTCAGGTTATTTTAATGGGAACAAAAAGCAAGGACACAAGCCGGTTTAAAAAAACCAAGGCAAGACAAAGATGGAAATGGAAAAAGAAAAAAATGCGTGAAAAAAAACGCAAAAAAAGATACTTAAAAGCAAGAGCTAAAAGCTAAATTTTTTGTTCAATTTTTTCAACAAGACCGGAAAACAAATTGTTTTCAATTAATGAAGCCAACTCGTTTTTGTGAATTTTTTTCAAAGCTTTTTCAATTAAAGGAGGAATTTTTTCACTTGTTTTAATCAATTGTTTTTTGATTAGAGGCAATTGTTTTAATTCTTTTTCTGAAAAAGCTTTATCTGCATTTTTTTGTTTTTGAATTCTTTGTTTTAAAATTTGTTCAGCTTCTTTAACATAATTTTCAATGTAAAGATTTAATCTTTGCGCTGAAACTTTTTCATTTGAAAAAACAATTGCAGCTAATTCGTTTGACAATTGCAATTCAATACTGCTTTTTGCATTAAAGCCACGCAGTTCTTTAAATGATTGAAATATATGGCGAACCTCATGTTCTAAAATTGAATTAAAATAATCTGATTCCAGTAAAAAGTTTTCAATAGTGTGAGAATTTTTTTGTTGCTGCATTGCTTTTTTTACTTCATTTAAGTCAAA
The DNA here is from genome assembly GCA_028279805.1 of archaeon. Lineage (GTDB taxonomy): Archaea > Iainarchaeota > Iainarchaeia > Iainarchaeales > JANQMZ01 > JANQMZ01. Next base: position 214,300 of record JANQMZ010000007.1, read on the forward strand.
AATTCCAACTGAAACCAGTCCGGTTAATTCTTTTAATTCAAACAATTCAGGTTTTAAGAAAAGCAAAGCTTTTTGAGTTCCCTTAAAACCAAATTTTTCTTTTAATTTCTGAGAATTTGGGGAAGCAATCAGAAAGCCTATGCCATAATAAAACGCTTTTGCTGCAATTACATCACTTTTGTTCAGATTAATGCCAAAAATTTTTTTAAAAAATTTTTTCGGATTCAAAACTTTTGAAGAATATTTTGAAACAATTTTTGATTTTTGTTCAAAATTTCTAACCATTTTATCAAGCTGTTCTTTTTCTTCGGGAACAACACAACATCTTTGGTTAACAACATGAAAAGCTTTTTTTGGATTTAAGCCTTGTTTGATTAATTCCTGAAAAACAGTTTCAGCTTTTTCCAGTGAAAGCATGTTCAATTAATGGTTTGAAAATATTTAAATCTTTTAGAAAAACAGATATAATGCTATAAATCCTGCTATGAACAAAAAATTGTGAAAGTATACGGCTCGATAAAGAAATCCGATGTCCGCCTGGTGCGGCCTTCGCAAAGCATTCCAGTAAATTGGCAAAAAAAACAATGAAACAAAAGCCAGCAAAGCAAACCTTGAAGGCAAAAAACCTATTACCTGTTCGTTTAATCTGAAAAGCTCGTTAAAGCTTAACAATGTAAAAGACAATGCGCCGATTATTAAGGAAAAGTATGACAAAATTCTTATTTTCCTCTCACCAAAAACCGCAGCAGAACTTTTATAACCTAATTTTTGTTCATGTTGTTTGCTTGACAACCTGTACAAGGCATATCCTCCGAATTGCACTCCCAAAACAAACAACACAGCTAACAATGGAGCTGAAAAATTTGGAACAAATAATGTCCAGCCGGCATAAAACCTGAAAAACGGATTAATCAAGGAACCTGAAATCAAATCAAAAGGAGCTTTTTTTTTCAGATTAAAAGGTTTTAAAGTGTAAAAAATCTGGTTAACAAGCATTGCAGTTAAACAAATTAAAAAATAAAAATTTAAAGAAAAAGCAATAAGAAAAGAAAAAAGTATTAAAAAAATTGCAAAAATTAAAGCATGCCGTGGCAAAACTTTTCCTGAAGGAATTGGCCGAAATTTTTTAACCTTGTGCTTCAAATCAGCTTCCCAGTCAGTATAATCATTCAAAGTATACAGGCCGGACCATAATGCTGCAACAGCAATAAAACCATACAAAAACAAATTAAAATCAAGAGAAACAGGAATAACGTAAGAAGCAATGATTACAGCAATAATCATATTGCCAAAACTTTTAGTCCATTCAGCCGGACGCATTAAATGAATTAAACCGTTTAAAAAAGAAAGCATAAGAAATAAAAGTGAAATTAAGCTTTTTTTAATGTTTTGGATAAAAAAACAAATCCAAAAAATGCCTCAATTTAATTCTTTTTAAATGAGAAACTTTTATAAAACTCAAAAAACAATGTTTTACTGAAATGCCAAAAAAAATGCCACATGAAACGCCTCGAGAAAAAGGCAACCAAAAACATTCGGGAAGACCCGGAGAGAGAAGTGCAAATGTTTCTGAGGAGTTAAAAAGAATAACCGGGGAATTGGAAAACACAGATCCTTATGCCAGAGAAAAAGCCAAAGCCGACCTTATACACTTAAGAGGCCCGGAAGTTGCACAGGAACTAATAAGAGCATTAAATCATCCTAATCCAGAGGTCAGAATTGAAATTGTCAGAAAACTTGGAGTTATGGAAGACCCGCAAACAGTAAACGCATTAGCAAGAATACTAGAAGAAGATTCTGATGTCAGAGTCAGAGCTGCAGCTATCGGAACACTTGGAAACATCGGAGGCCCTGAAGCAGTATCAGCGCTGGAAAAAGCACAAAATGATTCCAACCGCCAAATCAGGGAAGAAGCTGGCTGGACACTTGGACAAGCAAAAAGAAAACAATAAAAAAAATAAAAAATTTCGAGAAAGCTTTATAAACCTCGTTAAATACTATTAGTAGGGGCTGAGGAAATAACTGAGAGACTTTTACCCTCTTTTCAATTGAAAAGAAAAAGGTGAAAATCTCATCTATTTACCCATTTTTAGCCAAATTTTAGGTTTAAAGCTCCGCATCAAAAAAATAATTGAAAAATTTTTTCAGATGCATAAAATTAAATGAGCACTTTCGCTTTTGAAAGTGTGATGTATAACACCTGTGAACATGGGAAATTCGTACAGCTAAGCTGAACAAATTAACCCATAAGTGCAAACAATTCTATTAGTACCCAAATTCCAGCTGATCCTGCTGGCGAACACTGCTATTGAGATTCGATTAAGACATGCAAGTCTGAGAAACAAAGTTATGGTTGTTTCTGGCGAACGGCTCAGTAACACGTGGGTAATCTGCCCTTGGAAAGAATTAAACCCGGGAAACTGGGCATAATGTTCTATAGGCAAAATATTCTGGAATGATTTTTTGCTAAAAGGTTGTAACACCATGCTGTTACAATGTCCAAGGATGAGCCTGCGGTGGACTAGGTTGTTGGCGGGGTAACTGCCCACCAAGCCTTTGATCCATACGGGCCTTGAAAGAGGTGGCCCGGAGAAGGGAACTGAGATACGGTCCCTAGCCCCACGGGGTGCAGCAGTCGCGAAACCTTTACAATGCACGAAAGTGTGATAAGGGAATCTCAAGTGCTACTTTTTGTGGCTTTTGCCAACTTTAAAAAGGTTGGCGAATAAGTGGAGGGCAAGATACGTGCCAGCCGCCGCGGTAACACGTACTCCGCAAGTGGTGTTCACTAATATTGGGCCTAAAACGCCTGTAGCCTGTTCAAAAAGTTTTTGGTGAAATCGGCAAGCTCAACTTGTCGAAGTGCCAAAAATACTGTTGAACTCGAGACCGGGAGGTGTGAGAGGAATTTTCGGAGTAGCGGTGAAATGTTATGATCCCGAAAGGACCACCAGTAGCGAAGGCGTCTCACAAGAACGGTTCTGACGGTGAGAGACGAAAGCTGGGGGAGCGACCCGGATTAGATACCCGGTTAGTCCCAGCCGTAAACGATGTGGATTAGGTGTTCTGACACTGTAAAGTGCTGGAGCGCCACAGCGAAGGCGTTAAATCCACTGCCTGGGGAGTAAGGTCGCAAGGCCGAAACTTAATGGAATTGGCGGGGGCGCACTACAAGGGGTGGATGCTGCGGTTTAATTGGATTCAACGCCAGACAACTCACCAGGGTTGACAGCACAATGATGGACAGTCTGAAGGGCTTTCCTGAGGCGCTGAGAGGTGTTGCATGGCCATCGTCAGCTCGTACTATGAAGCGTCCTGTTAACTCAGGCAACGAGCGAGACCCACGCCACTAGTTGCTATTCACCTATTAGGTGGAGCACTCTAGTGGGACTGCTTGCGTAAGTGAGAGGAAGGAGTGGGCCACGGTAGGTCTGTATGGCCCGAATGCCCTGGGCTACACGCGGCATACAATGGTTAAGACAATGAGTTTCGAGTCCGAAAGGACAAGGTAATCCCCTAAACTTAACCTCAGTCCGGATTGAGGGTTGCAACTCACCCTCATGAAGCTGGAATCCCCAGTAATCGCGTGTCATTATCGCGCGGTGAATAAGTCCCTGCGCCTTGCACACACTGCCCATCAAGCCAGCTGAATAGGGTTTGGATGAGCTGTTTTCATCTGAGGATATCAATTCCATGTCCTGTAAGGCGGGCTAAGTTGTAACAAGGTGTCCGTAGGGGAACCTGCGGACGGATCACCTCCTTAATTTATCAGCAAAGCTGTACGAACCCAAAAAGTTCACAGGTAAAAATGGCTGAATATGAGTATTTAAAACATTTAAATGTTTTCAATCAAAAAGTTCTATAGTGTTTTATGTGCTATCTTTAGATAGCACCTGAAGCGGAGTGTCCGTACGCAATCGGACGGGCTCATAGCTCAGCTGGTAGAGCGCCGCCTTTGCAAGGCGGAGGCCACGGGTTCGATCCCCGTTGAGTCCATGCCCGATGTTTCGGGCGGGAACGTGTCATTTGCAATGACACTGGCACTTTGCGGAGTGCAAATTAGACTTAAATCCATTTTTTGGATTTATTGTTCCGTTTGGAACTGCGGGTCTGTCGCTTTTGACGGACTTAAGTAATTGACGTATGTTTTTTTCAAAACAAGGTTTTGAAATTGTCACTGAAAGTGATATGTAAAGTGCGCTTGTAAAATAGCGCCGCAAAGCACAGCGTCGGTTTTGCATTGGTAGGCAAATTGGTCTATTAATTAGTCATTAATTCAGCGAGTACAAGAGTTAATACTAAGCCAGCTAGCGAATAACTTGGCTCAACCACCGATGACAGGCGTGGCAAGCTGCGATAAGCCATGGCGAGACGCATGCAGTCTTTGAACCATGGATTCCTTAATTATTCCGAAAGGAAGGGTAATGCGGTGAATTGAAGCATCTTAGTAACCGCAAGAAAAGAAATCGAATGAGATACCGTTATTATCAGCGAGAGAAAACGGTTCAGGTCAAACCGAATCCTTCATTGCAAAATGTTGGAAATGTGGTGTGAGCAGTTTACATCCAAATTTATTAGAAGAAGTTTTCTGGAACGTAATGCCATAGAGGGTGAAAGCCCCGTATTTAAAATTTTGGAGGATGATTTTCTGTTTCAAGAGTAGCGTGCATTGGATATTGTGCGCAAACATGGGCATCTTTAATGCCTAAACCTAAAAATGTGTTGAGTCCGATAGTGAACTAGTACTGTGAAGGAAAGTTGAAAAGCATCCCTGACGGGAGTTTAAAAGCGTTTGAAACTAGTTGGTGATTGGCTGATGCAGCGTGAAAGAAACGATTCTCTTAAAAGAAACTTTTTGAAAAATTGGAATCGATAAGAGATGATCAGCGTTGCATCGTTCGTCTTGAAACACGAGCGAGGGAGTTTGTTGTTGTGGCGAGATTAATTTCATTATGAAAGAAATCATAGCGAAAGCGAATAGTTCGCAGCTTCGGTGAGGAACAAAGTATGTTCTGCTTTTAGTCACTGCAACAAGACCTGAAAACAGGTGATCTATTCTTGGGCAAGATGAAGCCCTCCTTCCGGGGGGTGGAGGTCTGAACAGTAGCTAGTCTATCTGCACTGATGATCTGAGAATAGGCGTAATATGCGACTCGAACCTGTCGATAGCAGGCTCCTCTTAAAGTAGCTCTCAGGCTAGCCTGGTTGGAGAAGCCATATGGTGTAGAGATACTGATTAAAAAGTACTGGGGCGAGAGCCCTAGCTTTTTTGTCAAACTCCAAAGTCATATGGTTTGTAGAAAACCGGAGTAGGAGCATTCGGGTAAGCCGAATGTTCTTGAGGGGAACAACCCAGTCGTAGGTTAAGGCCCATAAACACCAGTTAAGTGTTAAACCGAAGGGTGTTCTTATGCTAAAACAGTAGGGAGGTTGGCTTAGAAGCAGCCATCCTTTAAAGAATGCGTAACAGCTCACCTACCTAGGATGAGAGCCCCAAAAATAATCCGGGCTAAACTGGTTGCCGATACCTACGGGCACTCATTTTTTGAGTGGTTCAATAAAGAGGTATTCTGATGGAGTTAAAGCAAGGCAGTAATGTCTTGTGAATCTTTCAGAAAAATGGATCCTCGTGCTAGTATTAACTATTGAGCGGTGAGAATCCGCTCCCCCGAAAGGACAAGGGTTCCTTAGCGCTTATTATAAGCTAAGGGTCAGTCGGCCCTAAGCATGTTCATAACTTGAAACATGCAAAAGGGAAACAGGTTCATATTCCTGTACTATTCAAATACGCTTTCGGCAACGAATGGCTATTTTTTGACGCTTTGAGCTAGGAAAGTTTTCTTGTCTGAAAACTTAACAAGCATAGTTCTTTGGAGAACTGTCATTGTGAGAAAAAGAATAAAGCTTGGAATAGCCGCAAGGTTTTTCCGATGCTCATAGCCCTTGAAAAGAAAAATAGCAAGAATTTTGAATAACCGTACCGAGAACCGAGAAAGGTGTCCTGGCTTAGGAAGCCAAGGGGTATCAGGATAACAACGTTGAGGGAATTCGGCAAATTAGCCCTGTATCTTTGGTATAAGGGGTGCCTGTTTTGAAGAAAGCAGGTTTCAATAGCAAAGGGAGTCCGACTGTTTACTAAAAACACAGGTCCCTGCAAGTCTGTAAAGATGTGTATAGGGGCTGACTTCTGCTCACTGCCAGTACGTGAAACTCCGGTTCAATGGAATTAAGCGCTGGTAAAGAGCGGGCCTAACTCTGAGGCTCTTATGGTAGCGTAATACCTTGCCGGTTTATTGCCGGCTTGCACCAACGAAGTAACGAGATTCCCACTGTCCCCAACATTGGCCTGATGAACTCGCTGCCCGGTGAACATGCCGGGGACTTCCAACGGGAAGAGAAGACCCCACGGAGGTTTACTACAGTCTGATGCTGTGATATAATTTTTGGAGTACAGTGTAGATGGGAGTAATCGAAATAATTTCGCTAGGAATTATGGATACATCAATGGAACACCATCCTTCAAAAATTGTACCGCTTACTCGTAAGAGGACACCATCAGGTGGGTAGTTGGACTGGGGCGGTACGCCCCTGAAACAGTATCAGGGGCGCCCAAAGGTCTGCTCAGACGAGTCGGGAATTCGTCGTAGAGTGCAAGAGCAAAAGCAGGCTTGACCTTGTTTCACAAAGCAAGAAACGAGGATTCGAAAGAACGGTCTAGCGAACGACAGTGTGCCTTTTAAAGGGGCCCTGTTCTGACAGTGAACTTACCCTGGGGGTAATTGTGTTGTCGTGGGTAAGAGTACACATCGACCCCACGGTTTGCTGCTTCGCCGTCGTCTCATGGCATCCTGGGCGTGCATAAGCGCCCAAGGGTGGAGGTGTTAACTCATTAAAGCCGTACGTTAGTTGGGTTGAGAACGGTGCGAGCCAGTTTTGATCCTATCTGTTGGAAGTGCAAGGTGACTGAGGGGAAGCTCCAATCAGTACGAGAGGAACGTTGGGTCGCAGCCACTGGTTTACCAGTTGTTTGACAAAGCATTGCTGGGTAGCTACGCTGTAACTGATAAGGGCTGAAAGCATCTAAGCTCGAAGCAGTCCCTGAAAAGAGTCACCTATGACTGAATATGTTTTTTCTGCGGAAAAAATATCTAAGTCCGAGAGTTCCCGTAAAAGACGGGTTTGATAGGCTGGAAGTGTAAGCTAAAAGCTTCGGCGATTAGTTAAGCTCACCAGTACTAAACACTTGAGTTGACTCTTGTACAAAGAACAGTGAGTTTGTGGCAAATTGGTAGACCAAGCCTACAACCAATGCATGTTTTTTATTTTTTTTGAATAATGTTGATTGCATGAGCAGATTAAGAGAATTAAAAAAAGCGAAAAATGAAACCAAAAACAATTCAATGATTTGGCTGGTTGCCGGAATTGTTGTATTGCTTGGAATTGGAAGTGCTTTGTTTTTATTTAGTGGATCATCCAATTCCGGAAATTCTTCAGAATTGAATACTGCCGGTTTAAGTTTTCCTTTGGTTAATGTTCACTGGCATGCCACTCCTATTGTAAATGTTTGCGGTGAAAACAAGCCAATTCCTGTTGCGCCTGTTACTGACCATTTGTTGCACACTCATGAGGACAGATTAATTCATATTGAAGGCACTGTTAACAGCCCTGAACAAATTACTTTAGGCCGGTTTTTCGGTTTGGTTGGAGTTAAATTTTCTTCAACTCAGTTGTTGGATAAAACAAATGGCGATGTTTGTGAGAACACTGGACAGCCTGGAAAAGTTTCAATGACTGTTAATGGTGTTCCAAGTGAAGAGTTTGAAAACCATGTTGTAAGGCATGGTGAAACAATTATAGTAAGTTTTGATTAATCAATAAGCTTTTTATACTCTCAATGAGCAATTATAATGTAAGGTAGTGAAAGGGCAGTTAAGGAATTCTCTGAATTCTTAGGAAAGTCCACCCACTCGTTAAAAATCTCGCAAGAGAAATTCTCGAAAGGGAGTCCATTGGAACAGAAACGAACTCAGGCAAACTTTGACAATGATAAAAAATTGAGTTGTTTGTTTTTGGGATGAAACGGCTGATGGTTTGAGTGCAAGTCATTGAGACGCTTAGACGAATGCTGCCAAGATGTGCTTTGTCAAAAAAGCAGGAATCAACAACAGAATGATTCTCGGTTTTTGAAACCGTATCCTAACAGAAGGTGGCTTACTCTTCACTGCCTTACATTTTTTTGCTTTTTAAATGCGATAGGAATATATATGTGAAAAAGCAATATTGTTTTCTATGGCTAGTGGAAGTTTTAAAAGAGGTGCTGCGATTCTTTCTCTCGTTGGCGCTTTGGCTGCATCTCCAGTGGTGGAAAGAACCGCTGTCAGGATGAATGCTCCGGCAATAAGAAAACAGGTTGATGTAACGCTTAAGAGGTCTGGTGAAAGAGCTGGTGTTAGATCATTTCAAAAGCGTGCTTCAGAAATGACTCAGTATGTTAAAAGAAGCAATCAGGCTCATAGACAAGGTAATGCCGGGCAAGCAGCCCAGTTTAGAAATCTGGCAGAAAAAAGAGCAGTCGAACTTTATGCTGATTCTGGATTTATTTTGAGAAAAAATCCAAGACTAAGAGATAGAATTATGGCAGATCCAGAAGGTTTTCCTTCTTCTACTTCTTCCACAAAGCGATCTGAACCAAAAAGCAAGCCGTATGATCCATTTTGGATGTTTGGCGGGGGAGTTATTGGTTTTCTTGTATTTTATTTTTTCTTTATTGACGGAGATAATGGATATTCAAGTACGCGAGAATTAAGAGAAGAGACAGAAGAATTAAAAGAAAGAGAAAAAACTTCTTCTTCTGAACCGCCTCAGCCAGATCCTTTTGAAGAGGTGGTTAAAGAAACTAAATCTGAATTAGAACAAGTGGAAAAAGCACTTGGTGAACATTATGTTTCTGCTTCGGGTTTGGAAAGATCTGAATTGAAAGCACTTTCTGAAAAAAAGGAAAGGCTTGAAGCCCGACTGCAATCATTAAGGGATGCTCAAAAAGTTGTCCAACAAGGGGGAAACCTTAAACAATTAATTACAGCTTTAGCTGAAAAAGGTGCAAGAAAAATGAAACATGAAGCTAGGGAAGCTCCAGGAGCGCCTAAAAGACAACCTAGAAGAAGACCGGGAAGATGACATTTTTAATCTTTTGTTTCTTTTTCTTTTTGTTATGGTTAAAAGAAATGATTTGATTGCAGTTGCTTTTGTTGCATTGGTTTTGGCTGCGGTTGGTTATTTGTGGATGACTGATGGTTCTCAGCCAAAGCATGATTCTCATGGTTCTGATCACGGGCACGGAGAAGAACATGATGATGAGCACGGAACTCATGCTGATGATTCTCATGAGAATGAAACTGCTCATGCTCAAAGTTTTTTTGAATTAAAACGCTTTAATCATGCTTTTTAACCCAAGAAATGCTTTTAAAGCACTTTAACTATTTATTTCTAACATGGGTTTGGACAAAAAAAAACTGGCAAAACAATTTCAAAAAGACTGGAAAAAACACTACAAAGTGAAATTCTTAGAACAAAGCGGTTTTAAAAGAATTAAATGTCAGTCCTGCGGAAAACATTTTTGGTCATTGGATTCTGACAGAAAAACTTGTGCTGATTCAAGTTGTGTTGGATTTGAATTTATCGGACAAAAAGGAAAAAATTTGGGTTATACTGAAACATGGGAAAAAATTGAAAAATATTTTACAAACAAAGGACACAAATCCATTACCCGTTATCCAACTGTTTGCAGGTGGCGTGATGATTTATATTTTACTAATGCTTCAATTATTGATTTTCAGCCTTACGTTGTTTCCGGTGAAATTGAGCCTCCGGCAAATCCTTTGATTGTGCCACAGCCAAGCATCAGGTTTAGTGATATTGAAAATGTCGGAGTAACAGGACAGCATTATTCTTCGTTCATAATGTTCGGACAGCATGCTTTTAATTCAAAAAAAACAGGATTGTTTTACTGGAAAGATGAAGCACTGGAACATGATTTTAATTATTTAACAAAAGTTTTGGGCGTAAAAAAAGAAGACATAACTTTTATTGAAGATGTTTGGATGGGTGGAGGAACTTTTGGCCCGAGTATTGAATATGCAGCAAAAGGTGTGGAACTGGGTAATTGTGTGTTTATGCAGTTTAAAGATTTGGGTAAAGGAAAATTTGAGGAATTGCCGACAAAAGTTATTGATATGGGAGCCGGACTGGAAAGGCTGGCATGGTATACTAATGGCAGCCCCACAAGTTATGAAATTACATTCGGACCTGTTGTGCAGAAAATGAAAAAAAATGCAGGCATAAAAATTGACAACAAGTTGTTCACAGAATTTTCAAAACTTTCAGGTGCACTTGACGTTGAAACTCATAATGTTAAAGAAAAAAGAGAAAAAATTGCAAAGCAATTAAAAGTTGATGAAGAGGAATTTTTTGGCACTTTAAAGCCTTTGCAGGCTGTTTATGCTTCAGCAGACCATTTGAAAACATTGCTGTATACGGTTGGTGACGGGCAAATGCCAAGCAATGGTTCAGGCGGATATAATCTGAGAATGCTGTTAAGAAGAGTTTTTGGTTTTAATGAAGAGTTTGATTTAAGGCTTGATTTTATCCAGGTGTTAAGAGAACATGCTGATTATTTGAAAGATTTTGACCCGATTTTAAAAGAAAATGTTGAAACTGTTGTTCAGGTAATTGAAGAAGAAGAAAAAAAGTTTGAAGAAACAAAATTAAAAGGAGCAAGAAAAATTGAAACAATTGTTAAAAAGAATAAAAAAATTGATTCAAAAGAATTAATTAAATTATATGAAAGTGATGGTATTTCTCCTGAATTAATTGAAGAAAAAGCACAGGAAGCCGGTGTTAAAATAAATATTCCTGAAAATTTTTATGGTTTGATTGCTGCAAAAAATGAAAAAGACAAAAAACTGATAAAACATGAAATTGATGTAAGGCCTTACAAAAAAACAAAAACATTGTTTTATGAGGATTCTTATTTAAGGGAATGCAATGCAACTGTTTTGGGAGTAATAGACAAAGGAATTATTTTGGATCAGACTGTTTTTTATGCAGAGGGAGGAGGACAGGAATCCGATGAAGGTTTTATTGACGGCATAAAAGTTGAATTTGTTGAAAATGTGGACGGAGTATTGATACATTTTGTTGAAAATCCTGATAAATTTAAAAGAGGAAAAAAAGTTTTTTGTGAAATTGATTGGAACAGAAGAATTGATTTAATGAGGCATCATACCGGTGCTCATCTGTTAAATGCAGCAGCAAGACAGGTTTTGGGAAAACATGTCTGGCAGACAGGAGCCCATAAAGCAAGAGAAAAAGCACATTTAGATATAACCCATTACAAGCGTATTACCGGTAAAGAATTAAAACAAATGGAGTTATTGGCTAACCAGTTTGCATTGGAACAGCATGAAGTTGAAACAATGTTTATGCTGAGAAATGAAGCTGAAAAAAAATACGGATTCAGGTTATACCAGGGAGGGTTTGTGCCTGGAAAAACAATCAGAATTGTTAATGTTAAAAGTGTTGATGTTGAAGCATGCGGCGGAACACATTTAAAAAATTCGTCAGAAGTCGGGTTATTCAAAATTTTAAAAAGAGAAGGAATTCAGGACGGAGTTGAAAGAATTGTATATGTATGCGGGTTGCCTGCAATTAAGGAAATGCAGAAAAAAGAAAGCTTGTTAAAAGATGCAGCTGAAAAACTTTCGGTTCCTGAAAAAAGTTTAACAAAAACAACTCAAAGATTTTTTAATGAATGGAAAGAGCAGAAAAAAACAATTGAATCACTGGAAAAAGAATTGATTGAATTAAAAACAGCAGAATTGCTGAAAATGGATGAAGAGATAATCACAACTTATGTTCACGGACTGACTGCACAGGGTTTGATGAATTTGGCTAAAAAAGTTTTAAATGAAAAAGAAAATTCTTTATTGATAATAGGTTCAGGGGAAAATGTTTTTGCATTATCCGGAAAAAAATGTTCAAAAAATGCAAAAAAAGAACTGGCATTATTGTTACAGGAAACAAAATGGCAGGGTGGAGGCAATGAAAAGCTTGCAAGGGGCAAAGTCCAAAATGCAAAAGAGTTGGAAAAACTGCTTTAAAAGGTGTTATAAGTGAATTTTAGCTCTATTGAAAAAAATAGTCAGAAAACTTGGGAAGATGAAAAACTTTTTTCTCCGGAAATTGATTCAGAAAAAAAAGGATTTTACATTCAGGTTGCTTACCCGTATCCAAGCGGGGCAATGCATATAGGACATGCAAAAACGTACACTACTACAGATATTATTGCAAAATACAAAATGCTTGCAGGCTATAATGTGTTAATGCCAATGGGATGGCATGTTTCAGGAACACCCGTGCTGGCAAGCGTTGAAAAATTAAAGGAAAAAGATTCTGAAACAGTTAAAATTTTTACAGAAAATTTTAAAATTCCTGAAAAAGATTTAAAAAAAATGCATACGCCTGATGGCCTTGTTAATTATATGGTTGATGAAGCGGAATACGGTTACAAAAAAGGAATGAAAATTTTGGGATTCGGAATTGACTGGAGAAGAGAGTTGAAAACAATTGATGAACAATATAAAAAATTTATTGAATGGCAGTATGAAAAACTGAATCAAAAAAAATTAATCGGAAAAGGAAAATATCCGATTCGTTATTCACCAAAAGACAAAATGGCTGTCGGAGACCATGATTTGAAAGAGGGAGAAGGAATAGGAATTCAGGAATTTACTTTGCTGAAATTCAAACTTGAAGGATTTAAGAACAGGTTTTTGGTTGCAGCTACTTTAAGGCCTGAAACAGTTTACGGGCAGACAAATTTATGGTTAAATCCGGAATACAAATACACTGTCATAAAAACAGGTAAAGAGGAATGGATTTTAAGTGAAAAAGCGGCAGAAAAGTTAATTTATCAAAAAGAAAACATAAAAAAAATTGGGAAAATGAACTCAAGAGAGCTTTTAGGTGAAAAAGTTGAAGCTCCTGGAATTGACAGAAAAATTCCGATCTGGCCTGCTTCTTTTTGTGATCCTGAAATTGGCTCAGGAATTGTAACAAGTGTTCCGAGTGATGCTCCTATCGACATGGCCGCTTTGATTGACCTGCAGTCTGATGAAAGCATTGCAAAAAAACACGGGCTTGATTTTGAGGAAATTAAAAATACAAAAATTATTCCGATTATTAAGACCAAAAAATTCGGAGAAAATGCAGGGGAAAAAATTTTAAAAGAAATGAATATAAAAAATCAAAAAGAGCTTGATAAGCTAGAAAAAGCAAAAGAAATTGTTTACAAAGAAGGGTTTCATTCAGGAGTCATGCTTGAAGCTGCCGGAAAATTCAAGGGATTAAAAGTTTCAAAAGCAAAAGATTTGATTAAGGAAGAATTGATTAAACAGGGAAAAGCTGATTTATTTTTTGAACTTGAAGGAAAAGTTGTTTCCAGGTCGGGCGGAGAATGTGTTGTTCGTTTGCTTGATGACCAGTGGTTTGTAAAATATGGCAATAAAGAATGGAAAAAGAACAGTAAAAAAGATTTGGACGGAATGAAAATTGTTCCGGAAGTTTTTAGAAAACAGTATGAACAGATTTTTAACTGGCTTGATGACAAGCCTTTGACCCGTGCCAAAGGCCTGGGTACAAAATTTCCATGGCAAAAAGACCAGGTAATTGAACCGCTGGGAGATTCAACTGTTTACATGGCTTATTTTACTATTGCACATTTGATTAATACAATTGAAGCTCAAAAGTTAAACGATGAGTTTTTTGATTTTATTTTTCTGGGAAAAGGTTCAGCAAAAAATGTTGCCGATAAAACCGGTTTAAAAGTGGATTTAATTGAGGAATTGAAAAAAAATTTTGATTATTGGTATCCTCTGGCTTTTAATGTTTCAGCCATTGAATTGATTCCGAATCATATGAGTTTCAGCATTTTTCAGCATAATGCAATTTTTCCTCAAAACAAAAGGCAGATTGGCACAATTAATTTGGGAATGCTTATTTTGGAAGGAAAAAAAATGAGCTCATCAAAAGGAAATGTTATTCTGATTAATGATATTTGCAAAAAAATGGGAACTGATTATGTCAGGTTTTCTTTAATGAATTTTGTTGAACCGTGGGAAGAAATGAACTGGCAGTCAAAAGAAGTGTCAAAAGGAATTAAAAATTTGAATAATTTTGTTGAACAAATTTTCAAACTTGCAAACTCGGTTGATGAAGAAAAAATTGATTTAAAAAAATTAAATGATGTGGATAAATGGTTTTTGAACCGGATAAATTTTAGAATTAACAATTATATTGGAAAAATGAATGAATTTGAATTAAGATCAGCCTTGCAGGAAATGTCCTTTAATTTGGCAAAAGATTTTAAGTGGTATAAAAGAAGAAATTCAAAATTAAACAATGCGATTATTTTTTATTTTGTTAAAAACTGGTGTAAAATTATTTCACCTTTTATGCCTCACCTGGCTGAAGAATTATGGAGGCATGTTTTGAAACAAAAAAACTCCGTTTTTTTATCAGGTTTGCCTGAAAAGCAAAAAATTGACAAATCAGTGGGGGCGGGAGAAAACTTAATTGAAAAAGTTTTGGATGACGTTATTGCCATTAAGGCTTTGGCTAAAATTGAAAAACCTAAAAAAATTGTTTTTTACATTGCCGATGAATGGAAATGGAATGCTTTGAAATTGCTGAAAAAAGTGGACAGGCCTGATTTTGGCTTGGTTATAAAAACTTTAATGGCTGATAAAACTGTTAAAAAACAGGGTAAAACTGCTCAACTGGTAGCAAAAGAATTTTCTTCAAGATTAATGGAGTTTAAAGATTTGGAAAAAATTGATGAGGAAAAAATTTTGAATGATTCAAAGGAGTTTCTGTTAAAGGAATTGAATGCTCAAAAAATTGAAATTTTTCATGAGAAAAAATCAGGTTTTGACCCCCAAAACAAAGCGGTTAAATCAATGCCGGGAAAGCCTGCAATTTATTTGGAGTAAAAACCTTTGTTTTCATAATCTAAATACATTTTACAGCATAGTGAACCTTTGCTTACAGCTTCATGCAAATCTTCCGAAGTGCCCCATTTTATTGCTTGATATTGTGTAATTCCTTTTATAGGCTGAGGTGCTTTTGGTTTTCCGTGCACTATCTCTGCTTCATATTCTTTCATATTAAGAATATATTTTTCCCGTTCTGTCTGGTCTTCCCCAATAAGTTTAATTATTTTGAGCTTTACTCCAAGTTTTTGTTTTCCTGAACGCAATGTTGCTTTTTCAAAAGATTCATCTTCTTTAACTGAACCTGCTGGTAAACCCCAAGCCCCTGGCAGGTTTTCATCATCGTCTGGCCTTTTAACTATTAAAAATTTTGATCTGTCTTCAGTGTAAATCACATAAGAAATTGCGTTCTTTACTGGTTTCATATCTTTTATAGGAGCAGAGACTTATATAAAATTTTTCATTTATTTTGAGAGTCCTTCTTCAACATTTGTAACTTTTTTAACTTTTTTAAGTGCTTTCATGGCTTTGTCAAATTTGGTTTTTGTTTTTGCATCAACCCTGAATTCAACGTAAAGATTTTGACCAAGCCTTTCCTGATAAACATTTTCAATATTTATTTTAAATTTTGAAAGCACGCCAGTTAAGTCATGCATTAAGCCTATTCTGTCACCTGCTCTTACAAAAATATATTTTAAACCTATTTTTTTGTCGGATTTTCTGGTTGACAATTTTAATGCTTTTATTATTTTTTCTTTTGTCTGAAGAGAATTTGTCATCTGAAGCCAGTCCGTTGAAACTGTTTTCTTTTTTGATTTGACGCATTCAATTCTGTTTCCGGAATGAAGTTCTGTGAAAAAAGGAACTTCTTTTCCGTTAACAAAAACTTTTTTTAGGTTGTTTCCTGTGTTTTTGTCAATGTGATATGCATAGTCCAGAGCAGTTGAATGTGAAGGTAAAGAATCAATTTTGCCGCTGTTGTCAAAAACAAAAATATGGTTTTGCAAAAATTCTTCTTTTAATGCGTCAAAAAATTTGTCACTTGACGCCAGTTTTAATTCTAAAACAGCTGCGGCTCTTCCAAGTTTTTTCTGGTAAAGAGTTTTTGAGCCTTTTTCAGGATCCAGGGCTGCTATTCCTTTTCTGGCAATTTTGTCCATTCTTTCAGAACGAATATAAACACGTACAGGCAGGCCTTTTGGGCCCAAAACTGTTGTGTGAATTGAACTGTATGTTCCGTCTCTTGGAACCGCTATAAAGTCTTTTAATTTTCCGGGAATTGGGTAAAAAGTTGAATGAATTAAACCTAAAACTTCATAGCATTCAGTGAAATTTTTGGTAACAACTACCAGTACAAGATAGTCATATATTTCGTCAAGTGAACGGTTTCCTTTTTTCATTTTTGCATAAATGTTATACAAGCTTTTTTCAAGAGTGTAAAAACGATAATTTCTGAAAGGAAAAACAATTTTGTTTTTTAAAATTTGAATCATTGAATCTGTTTGTTTTAACTTTGATTTTTTTTGTTTTTTAATTTTTTCTGACAATTCCTGAAATATTTTTGGTTCAAGAATTTTAAAACTTGAATCTTCCATTTCCCTTGCAATTGAATGCAATCCGAACCGGTGTGCTAACGGTGCATAAACCTGTAAAATTTGGTTGGCAATTCTTTTCCTTTTTTTTGGTTTTAAATATGATAATGTTCTTGAATTATGAAGCTTGTCTGCAAGTTTTATCAAAATGACTCTGTAATCTTTTACCGATGCCAACAAAAGTTTTTGAAAAGATTTTAATTCTGCGGTTTTTCTTCCTTCAAGGGAAATTATGTCAAGTTTTGTTACTCCTTTAACAAGTTCTAAAACTGTTTTTCCGAATTTTTCTTCAACTTCTTTTTCTGTAGCATCAGTATCTTCCAAAACGTCATGCAATAGTCCTGCAATTATTATTTCATTTGAAACGTTGTATTCAAGCAAAATGTTTGCAGTTTCATAAAGATGAACAAAATATTTTTCGCCCGATTCTCTTTTTTGTTTTGAATGTTTTTCTTCGGCAAAAATAAAAGCTTCTTTTATTTTTTTTATATTTGGTTTTTTTATGTTTTTCCTGGCTTTTTTTAATAAAAGTTTTAATTCTTTTCTGAAAAGTTTTGCTTCTTTTTTTGTAAATGCTTTTAAAAAATCAAGTTTTGGCAGGCTTGGAACGCTTTTCAAAATGGGTTTTTTTGACATATTATAGTATATTTGAAGCAATTTATAAAAATCTTTTACATTTGCTCTAATGGTTCAACATTTAACAATTTTAAGGCTTTTTTCAGGACAATTGAAAAAGCTTTTACAAGTGAGAGTCTTGCTTTAACGGTTTCCTTGTTTTCAGCATTTAAAACGGGGATATCCTGGTAAAAAGAATTAAACGAGGTGGCCAATTCGTTTAAATAAATGCATAAATGATGCATTGAATTTGAAGAGCGGCTTTTTTGAACAGCATCTTTAAAATGCCATAATTTTTTTATAACTTCAAGTTCTTTTTTTTCTTTCAACAAAGAAAAATCTGCATTTTCAGGATTTGAAGCTTTTCTTAAAATTCCTTTTGCTCTTGCATAAGAATACATTAAATATGGTCCTGAGTCTCCCTCAAAAGATAATGATTGCTGGGGAACAAATGTAAAATTTTTTTTGGAATCAATTTTTAACATTGAAAATTTTATTGCTGCAAGAGCTATTTTTAACGCTCTTTTTTCTAATTCATCTTTTTTTACATTTGGAAATCTTTTAATAATTTCTTTTTGTGCGGAATTTTTTAACTGTTTTATTAAATCATCAGCATCAATTGTGTTGCCTTCACGGCTTTTTAATTTTCCTTCAGGCAATAAAACCAGGCCATAACTTAAATGATGAGATTTTTTTGCTTCACTGTAACCCAATAAATCCATTATTTTGAACAATTGTTTAAAATACAAGTCTTGTTCTGATGCAACAACATAATAACTTTCATCAAATTTGTAATCTTTAAATTTTTTTAACATTAAAACCATGTCCTGGTTAATGTAAATTGATGAACCGTCTGAGCGCAGAATTATTTTGTTCGGAATTTTATATTTTTCCAAATCAGCTATAATTCTGTTTTTATCATCTTTAACAAAAACACCTGTTTTTAGCCCTTTTTTTATCAAAGGTTTTGCTTTGTCATACAAATCTGATTCAAAATAAATTTT
Organism: archaeon; assembly: GCA_028279805.1. Taxonomy (GTDB): domain Archaea; phylum Iainarchaeota; class Iainarchaeia; order Iainarchaeales; family JANQMZ01; genus JANQMZ01. Next base: position 232,558 of record JANQMZ010000007.1, read on the forward strand.
GTCAAATTCTGAACCGAATGTTTTGTAAGTTTCTTTAAAACCTTCAAGAGCCCAGTCTCTTGATTTTTTCCATAATGCTCTTACATTTTTATCTTTTCTTTCCCAGTCTAAAAGCATTTTTTGTGCTTCTTTTTCAAGTGTTTCATCTTTTTTTGCTTTTTCGTGAAACAAAACATAATATTTTCCGGCAAACTTGTCTCCTTTTAATTTTTCTTTTTCAGGTGTTGAATTTTTTCCGAATTTTTTGTATGCAACAAGCCCCTGGCAGATGTGAATGCCCCGGTCATTTATTATGTTTACTCGTGCGACTTTGTTTTCATAAAATTCGAGCAAATTTGAAAAAGCCATTCCGATGCTGTCATTTCTTAAATGCCCTAAATGTAAAGGTTTATTTGGATTTGGCTGGGAATATTCCACTACAATTTTTTTATTTTCAGGTTTTGGTTTTCCAAAATTTTCTTTTTTTTCAAAAATTTCTGTTAAAATTTTTTGAGTTAAAAATGTGCTGTTGACAAAAAAATTCAGATAAGGCCCTGCTGCTTCCGCTTTTGATAATTCTTTTGGCATTTTTAATTTTTGTGAAAGATTTTTTGCAATTTCATTCGGGTTTTTTTTAAGCTCTTTTGCGAGCAAAAAACAGGGAAAAGCGTAATCACCGAGCTTTGAATCCGGGGGAATTTCCAACGCTTTTATTATCTGCTTTTCTTTTAATGAGGAAACTTCCTTGGATAAAAGTTTTGCGATTATTGTTTTAAAATGCATGGAATAATTAGAAAAAACCCTTTTAATAAGGTTTTCCAGCTCTACTTTTTTTTGGTGAAATTGGATGTATGCAGTATCTTCATCCGGAGGAAAAGACAGCACTTTTGCATTGTTTAAGGCATTGGAACAAAATTTTAAAGTAACTCATCTGATTCATGTTTACAATCCGGATACTTCAAGGGTAAGATTTCATGGTTATAAGCCTGAAATGGTTTCAAAACAAGCTGAACTTTTAGGGCTAAAGGAAATTATAAAACCCACAAGATCTGAAAAATTTGAACAGGATTTTGAACTTGTTTTAAAAGAAGCAAAAAAACAGGGAATAAAAGGGTTGATTTTTGGAAATCTTTTTCTTGAAGATGTAAGAGAATTTTATCAAAAAAATGTCACAAATGCAGGCCTGGAATATTATGATGTTTTATGGAAACAGCCGACTGAAAAAGTTTTAAAAAATTTTATTAAAACCGGTTTTAAAGCAATTATAACTTCGGTTTGGTTAAAAAAACTTGATAAAAAATTTTTAGGAAAACATATTAATGAAAAATTTTTAAAAGAAATTAAAAAAGAAAAAAATGTTGATTTCTGCGGAGAAAACGGAGAATATCATTCTCTTGTTTTTAACGGGCCGTTATTCAAAAAACCGCTGGAATATGAAACATTTGGTGTTCATGAAGAAAAGGAAAACATTTTTTTGGATATAAGAAAAAAAGAAAATTAAACTGCTTGTGCTTTTTCCTGTTTTCTTTTAAATCGTTTTAATCTGAACGTGTCTTCTCTTTCCATTTCTTCAAGCCTTAACTGAATAAATTTGGCATCCAGTTCCATTGCGGGAATAATGTTGAATTCCAAAGCATTTACCCTGCGTTTTGTTTTGCCTATTTCCATCAATAATTTTTTTAAAGTGGTTTCAATTTCAGCTGCAATAATAATATTTTTAATTAAAGTGCCGTAACTTTTGGCGGCATCATCAATGTAAGCCGATGTTCCAATTACACCATAACCTCTCTCATTAAACTTCCATTCTAAAACACTTGAATCTGAATCAATTTCAGGGACCCTTACACCCATAACCATTTTGCTGTTAACATTTAAATTTAATTCAGAAACTCTTCCAAGAGCAGCTGATTTAACAGAAAAAGTTCCTTCAATTGCCCTTGCAAGATTAATTGAATCAGTTGCTTTTTTAAAATTTTGATTTAACTCTGACTTCATTTCTTTTGCTTTTTCAAAAACTTTAAAAAATTCTCTTATTAAACCGTCTCTTTTTCTCTGAAGCAAAGAATGCCCGGATTTTGCCAGCTTGATTTTTCTCCTCAGTTTTAATAACTCGGAACGAGTTGGTTTAATGTCTTTAGCCATTTTTTCACTTTATTCTTTTTCAGTAACAGTTTCTTTTTCTTTCTCTTCAGGTTTTTGTTCCTGAACATTTTCTTCCACAGGTTTTTCAGTGTAATATTTTTCAATTAATTCTTCATCAATTCTTGTTAACTCTGTTCTCGGCAACAAGGATAACAAGTCCCAGCCAAGATTTAATGTGTCATCAATTGACCTGTTTTCATGGTTTCCCTGTGCAATAAATTTTTGTTCAAAATTGTCTGCAAATTTTAAAAATCGTTTATCCCTGTCACTCATTGCTTCCTCACCAACAATTGTAACAAGCCCTCTTAAATCCCGTCCCTCTGCATAAGCAGCATACAGCTGATTCGAAACCGCTTTATGGTCCTCTCTTGTTTGTTTCGGGCCTATGCCTGCATTCATTAACCTGCTTAAACAGGGCAGAACATCAATAGGCGGCATGATTCCTTTTCTGTTCAAATCTCTTCCCAGAACAATTTGCCCCTCGGTAATATACCCTGTCAAATCGGGAACAGGATTTGTAATGTCATCTCCTGGCATTGTTAAAATTGGCACCTGTGTAACAGAGCCTTGTTTGTTTTTGATTAAGCCTGCTCTTTCATAAATGCTTGCCAAATCTGTATACATGTAACCAGGATAACCACGCCTGCCCGGAACTTCTTCTCGTGCCGCGCCTATCTCCCTTAAAGCTTCACAGTAATTTGTCATGTCAGTCAAAATAACAAGCACGTCCATTTTTTCTTCAAAAGCCAGGTATTCTGCGGTTGTCAAAACCATTCTTGGCGTAATTAACCTTTCAATTGCAGGGTCGTCTGCCAGATTCAAAAAAATTGCAGTTCTTTCCAGTGCACCTGTCTCCTCAAAATCACGGATAAATTGCTGGGCTTCCTCGCTTGTAATTCCCATAGCCCCAAACACAACTGCAAAATTTCCTCCTTTGGCTTTGGATTGTCTTGCAATCTGTAACGCAATTTCATTGTGAGGCAAACCTGAACCTGAAAAAATCGGCAGCTTTTGTCCTTTAACCAAAGTATTCATTCCGTCTATTGTTGAAATGCCTGTCTGAATAAAATCTTTAGGAGAATCTCTTGAAAAAGGGTTGATAGCAGCGCCATTAACATCTTTTTTTTCTTTTGGAATAATTTCAGGACCTTTGTCTATCGGTTTTCCAAGACCTGAAAAAACTCTGCCAAGCAAATCTTTTGACACGCCAAGCCGGATTGTTTTTCCCGTAAATTTAACAGTTGAAGCTTTTTCTATTCCGGATGTTCCTTCAAAAACCTGTACAACAACAACATCTTCAGATGTGTCCAGTACTTGTCCGTTTTTTTTCTCAGAACCCAAATCTATTTCAACCAATTCTCCGAATGAAACGTCGTGTGTTTTTTCAACAAAAATTAAAGGGCCTGCAACTTTTGAAATTGTTTTATATTCCTTCATTTTTTATCCTCCAATTAAACCATTAACCTCTTTTTCAATTTTTTCAGAAATTTCACTGATTTTTTTGTTAAAATTTTTTTCTTCAATTAATCTTGCTTTAACAAGCTCGTTTTTACTTTCAATGTTTGTAACAGCTTCGACACTGACACCTTTATCTACAGCATTTTCCGCCAAATCTCCAAATGAAATAATTGCTTTTAACAATCCGGATTGTTTTTTTAAAGAACAAAAAGAATCAATTTCATGAAAAGCATTCTGCTGCAAAAAAGCTTCCCTGATAATTCTTGCAATTTCCAATGTTAACCTTTCTTTTTCCGGTAAAGAATCAGAACCAACAAGCTGAACAATTTCCTGCAGTTCGTCTTCTTTTTGCAGAATATTCATTGCCTTTGTTCTTAAATAAATTGAATCCTTTGAAACATTGTCAACATACCATTGCTTTAACGGCTCATTATACAAAGAATAAGAATTCAGCCAGTTAATTGCCGGAAAATGCCTTCTGTGAGCCAATTTTGCGTCCAATGCCCAGAAAACTTTTGTAATTTTTAACGTATTTTGGGTTACAGGTTCAGAAAAATCTCCGCCTGGCGGGGACACAGCACCTATTGCTGTAACCGAACCAATTCTTTTTTTGTCAGAGCCTAAACAGCTTACCCGGCCGGCCCTTTCATAAAATTCAGCCAGTCTTGCAGCAAGATATGCAGGATAACCTTCTTCACCCGGCATTTCCTCCAGTCTTGATGAAATTTCTCTCATTGCTTCAGCCCATCTTGAAGTTGAATCCGCCATCAATGAAACATCATAACCCTGGTCTCGAAAATATTCTGCAATTGTCATTCCGGTATAAATTGAAGCTTCTCTTGCAGCCACCGGCATGTTGGATGTGTTTGCAATTAAAACAGTTCTTTCCATTAACGGCCTGCCGGTTTTAACATCCTGCAATTCCGGAAATTCTGTTAAAACTTCCGTCATTTCGTTTCCTCTTTCACCACAGCCGATATAAACAACGATTTCAGCATCAGACCATTTGGCTAACTGTTGTTGTGTAACCGTTTTTCCGGAACCGAACGGTCCTGGAATGCTTCCTGTTCCACCTTTTGCAATCGGAAAAAAAGTATCCTGCAGTCTTTGTCCTGTGATTAAAGGAATTTCAGGAAACAGTTTTTCTTTTGAAGGCCTTGGCCTTCTTACAGGCCAGTAATGGCCCAGATATAATTTTTCACCGTTGTCTAATTCGCCAATTGTTTCTTTTACGGTAAAAGAACCTGATTTAATTTTTTTAATTTTGTGTGAAACTTTTCCGGTAATTGTAGGCGGAATCATTATTTTGTGAACAATGTTTTCTGTTTCCTTAACAGTGCCAATCACATCCCCGCCTGAAACTTTGTCACCTTTTTTTACTGTTGCATTAAATTTCCACTTTTTTTTAACATCCAAGCCGGGAACATCTGCTCCTCTTAAAATAAAATTTCCCATTTGTTTTACAAGAACAGGCAAAGGCCTCTGAATTCCGTCATAAATCTGTCCAAGCATTCCCGGTCCCAGAAAAATTGACAAAGGTTTTCCTGTGTTTGAAACTTTTTCTCCCGGTTTTAATCCGGTTGTTTCCTCATAAACCTGAATTGTAACTTTGTCGCCGGAAATCTGAATAACCTCACCCATTAATTCTTCTTCACCGACTTTAACCAAGTCATACATTCTTGCTTTCAGTCCCTGTGCAACAACAACAGGTCCGGAAATTCTGTAAATTTTTGCTACTTCCATAAGTCCACCCCAACATTTTGTTTAATCATTTCACGCAGGCTTACTTCCTGCCCGGTTTCAGATAATGTCACTATAACCGGTGTAACAGCCTTTTCAAGCCTTTTTTTTGTGTTAAAAGATAATGCCTGAAAATCTTTTTCCTCCATTACCAGCACACCAAAATCCTGGTTGCCGATTAGCCTGTTTACTTTTTCATCAATCTCTTTGTCTGTTACAACAAAAGAATGTTTTAAACCTGCCAACTGAAAGCCTGTTACAAAATCATCAGAACCAATTATTGCCATTTCCATTCAAATCACCAAATGCTGTTCTATTATTTCAGAATCAATATTGTTATGTTTTCCTCTTATAATCAAACGCAAATTCCTCACTTCATTTTCTTTTGCCAAAAAATAACCCAAAACAGGTGCAAAAGTTCTTTTAAAAATATGAACTTTTCTTATAGCAGTTTTGAGCAATTTTTTTCTTAAACTTAACGGGTTTTCAGGTTCTGATTCTTTTGACTTAATCTTTTTTTTATTGTTGTCAAATCCTTTAATTAAATATTTTTCAATTTCTTCATCTTCAAATCCTTCATTTTTTGCCCTTATTTTATTCAACTGGTTTAAAATTTTGACTTCATCCGACATGTATTTTTTTAATTCGGGCTGGCTTTCCTGAACAACAAACTCGTAATAATATTTATCCAGTTCATCTTCCAGAACTCCCAGATTTTCCTGATTGCTTCTTAAAATTTCATAATAAGGTTCGTTTTTAAGCATTAGAACAGCTTCATCAAAATCTGAAGCATTTTCAACAATGTTTTCAAAAAATTGTTTTAAATGTTCATCAAAAACAATCAGGTTGTTTAAAATTTCACTTTTTGATGTTTTTGTCAGTTTTCCTCTTAAAATTGTTTTAACATTAAAAATTTCCCATTTTTTTAAATATAATCCAATCTGGTGTCTGGCGTTTTTCATTGAAAAGCTGTAAATTTTTTTAAACGTATTTTCAAGATTTTTATTCAATCCGTATTCAATTAAAACAACGCCTGAATATTTTAAAGCCAGTTCACTTATTTCTTTTCTGTAAGTTGTTTCACCCAAATATCTTGTAAGTTCATTTACACTCATTTTCAAAAGTTTTTGGTAATCATTTTCTGTTAAAAGTTCATGTTTCATCGCCCTTACTCTTGTATTGGTGTAAGCAAAACCTCTTCTGTTTTCAGAAAGATTATTCAAATAAATTTTTTGCAAGTTCATTAAAATTTTCCTCTTTAATTCTTTCAAGAATTATTTCAAAAGTTTGGTCAACACGAATTGTTTTGTCCGCATTTTCCAGAATCACGCCTCCAAGGCATTCAATTTCACCTGAAAAAGACAATTCAGGAAAAGCTTTCATGACAAACTTTTTATCCTCTTTATTGGAATAAAAAAATTTAGCATCAGGAAGCTCGTTTAAACCTATTTTAACAGTATTTTCAAGCACTTTTTCTTTTTGTTTTTTTGGCATTTTTTTGATTTTGTCAAAGGTTTTTTCCATGATATCCCGTACAACATCTCTTTTGAATTTCATTGACTTTTTTTTAATCAAAATTTCAGTTGCAGAAATTTCTTTCCTGTCAAATTCCTGTGCAAATTCAAGCGTTTTTTTCTTTGTTTTTGCATGAAGTTTGTCTGCTTTTTTCCGCGCTTCTTTTTCAAGCGAAGACGCTTCCTGTTGCGCTTGTGAAACTATGCGTTTCTCTTCTTCATGCGCTTGTGACAGTATGCCATCCAATACTTTTTTGAGAGTCATTTTTTCTCCTTAAAAAACTTTTTCAATTTTTAACCGGCTAATCCGATTATCAGAATGCTTGTAACAAGTCCAAAAATGACAATTGTTTCAGGTATAACCATTAGAATCAATGAAGGAACAAAAAGTTTTTCATTTTCAGCTAATGCTCCCAAAGCAGCTGTGCCTATTTCAGTTTCTGCTTTTGCCGCAGAATACGCGGATATTCCGATTGCAAAAGCCGCTGCAAATGCAACCATTCCCAATTCAAGTTCTACCATCTTTTAATCTCCTCCTGTTTTTTTTACCATATTAAAAGTTAGGTAAGTATAATTTTTTATTTAATCCCCTCTTTTCCACCCGAAAGGCATATATCTTATGCCATTTCCTTTGTAAAATTTTGTAAAAAATTCAACATAATGCAATCTCATGCTCTGAATAAATGAGCCCATTACTCCGAGCCACAAATTTATTGCATGCCCCAACAAAATTACTATTAAGCCTATAATAAAACCTGTAATACCGTTCCAGATATGCTGTCCTGCCAGATTATTTATAATTAAGGCAAGCTGCACTGAAGATAATCCTATTCCAAAAAGTCTTGCATATGAAATAATGTGTCCTACTGCTGACGGAATTTCAATTATTCCTGCAAACCCTTCCCCTTTAACCATTAAAACCAATGCGATTAGTGAAATTATCCCGCCTGAAATTAATCCAAAGCTGATCATTCCAAAGTTTTCCAAAATAACAAGCGCAACTCCTAACTCCAGCAAAATCCATGAAATTCCTTCCTCAATCGCCCCCATCAAACCATGTTTTGCAAAACCGTTTACAGCCTTTAAAACAAAACCAAGGTTTATGTGTAATACGCCCACCAGCACTGAAATTAAAAGCATTTGAGTAATTCCATGAACCCTGTTAATCAAAGGATTGTGAACAAACTCTACTCCAAAAAATTCTGCAAAAACAAATCCAAAAAATATTGTTGAAATGCTTGAAAGCAAAAGAATTGTCAAAAGATTTTTCAGCTGTTTTCCTGGCTTTAAAAGCCTTAAACCGGTGTAAGATATCAAAAAAACAAGCAAGCCGTAACCCACGTCTCCAAGCATAAAACCGAAAAATAAAGGAAAAGTTATTGAAAACAAAACGGTGGGATCTAATTCATAATATTTTGGCAAAGAATACAAGTCCAGAAACAGTTCAAAAGCATTTGTTGGTTTAGGATTTTCAAGCTTTGTAGGAGCTTTTTCCCCGGCGTCAAATTTTTCAATATGAATTCTTTTTTTTGCAGCCAGACTTAAAGAATTTTCAAATTTTTGCAAGCTTTCAGCAGGAATCCAGCCGTTTACAAAAAAAGAACGCATGGATGAAGCAAACTGAAGAGGCGCTTCAGCTTTTTCATTTAACTGTGTTAAAGCCTGTTCAAATGAATTGATAAAAAGTTTATGTTTTTTTTTAATTGCCCTTAATTCTTTTCTTTTAAGCCTTATTTTTTTTCTGACGCTTGCCAGCATTGATTCAAGTTCTTTTTTTGATTCGTCAAACTTGATTTCAGATTCAGCAAAACCATGTGACAATAAAATTTTTCTGGTTTTCTCTTCCTCTGAAAGAGGAACAACAAGAATGAAAGCATTAGCTGTTTCCTCATTGTTTCCCATTAAATAATATGACTTGACTTCATTTTTCAGTTCAGGTTCGAAATCTGACTGGCAAACTCCCTTAAACAGTTTAACATTTGAATAACCTTTAAGCAAAAAAGGCTTAACATTAAGATTCAAAACAGGTTCTTCAAGTTTTCTTTTAATTGCCTCTCTTTCCTTCCTTAATCCAGTTAATTCAGAGTTTAGAAATTTAACTTCCTCAAAAATTTTGACAAATCTTGCATTAGCCTGTGAAATGTTTTCAATTTTTTTAATTTTTTTGCTTTTCCTGATTTTTAACAAGTCAATAACAGAACGCAGTTCAACCAAAGTCTTTGAATATTCTGAAGCTTCATCAAAAGAATTGCCTGAATTAAAAAAATCATTTTCTTTTTTTTTGAAAGGATTCACATGCAAAAGATTTAAGTCATACAATGAGCCTATAATTTCCTTCATCAAATTTTTAGGGCCGGAAATTCTGACCTTAACCATTTCTTCAGCGTGAAACACTTTTCAATTCCTCTAAAAATTTTTTAAAAATAAAATTAACCTGTTTTGAAGTTTTTGGAATTACCTTTTTCTTCAAAGAATTCAACTTTTTTTCAGCTTTTACCTTAATTTCTTTTTTCTTTTTTTCAATTTTTTTCTCTTCCTGTGAAAAAATTTTTTCACGGAATTTAGCATCATTTTTTTCAGCATTAATTCCGACCTGAAGAGCTGATTTTTTTGCTTTTTCAAGAATTTGAAGTTTTTGCTTTTCAGCTTTTTCAACAATTTTTTGAGCCTGAATCTCAGTTTCCTTTATTTTTTCAAGTGATTCTTCGCTTGATTGTTTAACCAGTTGAGACAAAATTAATCCCCCAAAACATTGCCAAAATGCTTAAAACAAATGAAAACACAACACGTTTTTAAAGCTTTTTAGCCGTTTTAAAGCAAAAACAAGCATTATACGGAAAATATATACAAAAAGAAAAAGAAAAAAGTTGTTAGATTCTCTAATTTTTGATTGTTAAAAAGTTTGAATTTCAAAATAAAAATTGATAATAAGTTCTTTGAAGACACTATTGACAGCGTCAGAAGTTTTTCGGAATTTTTGACGCTACTTTTTTCAAATTTTTAAGCTTTCTCCCCCTGAAGCACTGCCCAACATTTTTTTGTTGGGCTGTTTCTTTTTACATTTTTCAGGTTTTTAAAAAAAAGGCTATAAAAACATTATCTTTTTTTATTTTTCATCGGGGATTTTTTTAATGATTCAGAATTCTTTTTGCTTTTTAAAATCCGGGGATATAAGAATTGAAAAAATTTTATGGCAGGAAGGAGTCAAAAACTGGAAAGATTTTTACAATTTAAACGGATCATCAGAATTAAAACAGCAGGAAATTGATTTGCTGGGAAATGAATTAAAAGAAGCCGAAGAAGAATATGGTTCTGAAAACTCTGACTATTTTTACAAGCTTTTTCCTGAATCAGAAAACTGGAGACTGTTTAAAGATTTTGAAAAAAACACAATGTTTTTTGATATTGAATGCACCGGTTTAGGCTTTAATGATAAGACTACGATGCTTGGCACTCTTTTCAGGGGAAAATTTAATGCTTTGATTCGCGGGCAAAATCTTTCAAGGGAGAATGTTGCAGAAGAATTGAGAAAAGCAAAATTGCTTGTTAGTTTTAACGGAAGCCAGTTTGATATTCCTTTTTTGGAAAAAGAATTCAGAGTCAAAATAAACATTCCGCATGTTGATCTGCGTTTTACAGGTTACCAGATTGGATTAAGAGGTGGGCTAAAAAGCATTGAAAAAGAATTAAATTTTCAAAGAGATGAAGAAATTCAGAATGTTGATGGCTTTGAAGCAACCAGGTTGTGGAGAAATTATTTAAAAGGAAACAAAAAATCTTTACAGACCCTGGTGGAATACAACAAGTATGATGTTGAAAATCTGGAAAAATTAATGAACCATTGTTATAATAAGCTGAAAAAAAAGAGATTAAATGAAGAAAATTAAAGCACTGTTAAAGTGCCATTTCTTCCTGTGCCGACCTGTTTGTCGCCTCTGAATTCTGAAACCCAGCCGTTTTCAATTTTAACGGTGTCTCCTTCTTTAACCTCTGCACATTGTTCGTTCCACAAAGTCAGGCTAACCTCACCGGAATCGTCTTTTGCAGCACAAGTGCATACTTTTCCTGCACCTTTTTCAGTGGCAAAATCTCTTACCTCTCCTTTGCTTACAACCTCAAGAGTAATTTCATCTACAGCCGTTCTAGGCTTCAAATCTTCTACTTTCATCAAATTCACCTCAAATATAAGTGTAACAATTCAACACCTAAAATGTTTAAAAAGGCTTTTGATTGTTTTAAAAAAATTTTAAAGCTTAAAAACCATGTTTTTTAAAGTCAGATTATGAATTACAATCCAGTTAAGCAATGTAACAAAAGCTGCAAAAATTATTGCACTCACTCCTGTCAAAAACTCGGGAATGTTTAAAGCCAGAACAAATGCAATAAAAACGAACTGCAAAAAGAAACCAAAAAAAGCATTCAATCCGAAAATTCTTAAAAATTCGGCTTTAAATTTTTTGAATTCAAACAAATAATAAAACAACAAAAACAAAAAAACTGAAACTCCGGCTGAAAAAACAACATAGCTTTCTGAAACCGTTAACCTTGCCAAAGGAATAAAAAAACTTAAAACAATTCCCAAACCTGTTAACAAAAAAGCAAGAGAAAAAGTTTTCAGAACAAATTTTTTTTTCTCAGCAAAAAAATTTCCGACAATTAAACCTATTACAACAATAAATGTCCATGTTAAAATTCCGGGCAGCCCGCCTTCCCCAAAATTTACAGCCAAACTGTGAAAAAAAGGGTGTTGCAACAGAAAAAAATGAAGCAATATTAAAAAAAAAGCAAAAACAAATTTGAACAAATTATTTTTTGAACTGACAAAGAATGCAATAAAATAGGAAGCTCCAATTGCTTCCAAAACACCCCAGACCAACTGCAATGAATTGCTTCTTACCAGATTGTCTCCAAGCATTCCGATTAAAATAAGCAGAACAGAACGCTTCAAAACATGTTTTGTTATTTTTTCATTTGACTGTTTTAATATTTTTTTTCTTTTTTGCATTGAAAAATGAAGTGAAACTCCTACAATAAACAAAAAAAATGGAAAAATTAAATCAACAAAAGTTATTCCTCCGATACCATCAGGAAAATGTTTTAACGCAAAAGGAATCAATGAAAAAAAAGCCAAAGTGTTTACAAAAATCATTGATAAAACGGAAAAACCTCGAAAAATATCAACAAAATCATAACGCATGTAAACCAGCCAAATATGCAAACAAAGTAAACCAGTGCTGCCGAAGGCGCACGTTCCCACCCGAAACATCGGGCTAGCGGACCCGGAGGGATTCGAACCCTCAACCCACAGCTTAGAAGGCTGTTGCGCTTCCGTTGCGCCACGGGCCCTTTTTTAGCTATTAATTGTGGTTTGATAGATTTTAAACCTTTTTTAATTAAATTCAAAAACCTATTTAAAGCATTAAACAATAATAATTAGCAATGATTCAAAGAAACTGGATTTTAATAGGAGTAATTGTAATTGCTCTTGGCTGGATTTTTTTAAATTTTGACACTGGCCTGCCTTTTGATACGCAGGAAAATAATGAGGCAAATGTTTTGAATGAACCTGTTTTGAATTCTGAAACTGTTGAAACAAGTGTTAATTTTTTACAAAATAGTGTGACATTTGCAGATGAAAAAGATTTGGTGAGTACCATTTTTATGAGCCGCAAGGTTGACACGGAAAATGAAGACGAACCGTTTGTTTTTCAGGGAAGAGAGTATCAGATTGTTATAAACAAAAGCAGCAAAGTTCTGGAAGTAACTTATAATGATTTGGAAAATAAAAAAATGCGTTTTTCTGTGCCTTATGAAAATGAAGCTTTTTCAAAAAATTCTGTAAGTTTTTCAAATGCGTTTGATGAAAAAGAAGCTGAATTTAAATATTTTGTTTTTGAAAATGAAAATCTTGTTTATTTTTTTTTAACCGCACAATCTTTTCCTTTGCAGGGGCAAAATTTTTTAAGATTTGAGGGAACTGATACAGACGGAGACGGAGCTGTAGATATAGATTATTATGCAAGAGATGCAGAAGCTTTTGGTTTTGATTCAGGTGATTCAATGCCTCTGGTCGGGCACTTTGTTCTTTCAAACAAAGGAAAAGATGTGAAAGTTTTTGTTAACACTTTAAATGATGCTTTAATTGTTCCTGATGAAACTTTTTCCTATTATTTGGGTCCGGTAATGTTTGACGGGAAATTTTTTAATGAAACAGGAAAAACAGCTGTTGATTCAGCGGGAAACCAGTTTCAGCTTGACGAAAAAAAAGTTTTAGTTGTTCTTGCTCCTTAAAATTAGTGGTTTTATGGAAAAAGCAAAAAACAGGAAAAAAAATTTTACCGCAATAGCATTGTTTGTAATAATGCTTGGAAGTTCACTGGTTTTGTTTTACCACATGCCTGAGCTTATTGCCCCTGTTTTAGCCACTTTAATAGGAATAAGCATTGTTTTTTTAATCTGGAAAGCAATTCACGGCCCCGGTTCTGTTAAAGAACTTTTAAAGCAAAAAAGAAAAATTTTGAAAGAAATAAGCATAACAGAAAAAGAGTTTTTCAAAAGAAGGTTATCCGAAAAAGATTACAGGGAGATGATGCAGCAAAAACAAACTGAATTAATTAAAATTGAGGGAAAAATTGCAGGAATTGAATCAAAAAAATCATTAAAAGAAGAAAAAACAACAAACCTTGCAAAAAACAAACAACATGCTTTAAAAAAATTATTAGAAGAAAAAAAAAGACTGTCAGATGAAAGAAAGCTTATTGACATAAAATTTCATAAAAGAAAAATTAATCAGCAAATATACGAACAACTTGTTAAAAAAAACAAGAAAGAAGAAGTGGAAACAGAAGCATCAATCCAGCAAATTTACAGTGAAAAAACAATTGATGAAATAATGACTGGTTTAAAAAACAGGTTAAAAGAACTTGAAAAAGAAAAAAAAATAAGAGCAAAAGGAGAAAAACAGATAATGGAAGAAGATATAATTGAAAGTGTTTCAGAAGAATAATTAAATTAGTGATTATGAAATTTTTTCAAGCAAATCCGAAGCAAATTTTTTGATTTCCTCTGTTTTTTTTTCATTCAAATCAAACAAAGATTTAACAGTAACAGAACTTACAACATCTGCACCCATAGTACTTAAAATTCCTGACAATTTTTGAACTGTTTTTCCTGCAAGTGCAACTGAAGAGCAAAAAATTCCGAATTTTTTATTTTCAACATTTTTAAGTTTTCTTACAAAATGTTCAACAACAGGATGCATTGAAAAATTGCTGACAGGCGTCCCGACAATAATCAAATCAAAAGACTTAACATCAACCAGGTCCTCCTCAAAATCAATTTTTTCAAGTTTGGAATATTCATCTACTTTTACTTCTTTTTTTGGCTTTAATTTTAAAAACTTTATTTTAAAATTTTTTAATTTGAAAAAATTTTTCAAAGCATTAGCCATTGACTCAGCATTGTCAGCTTTTGAATAAAAAGCAATTAAAACATTCATTTTAACACAACCTATTTTTACTACAATTATATTAAAACTATTTTTCTCAGGATCATTCTGAATAAAACTGAGCTTGCATTATTTAAAAAACTTCAGTAATAACGCCTTATAAAAAAATACAAAAATACCGCAATTAAGGAAAAAGCAATCCAGTAACCCAAATCATTAAAAGCAGGCTGTTCAACCGGTTTTTCTTTTTCTTCTGATTCAAAATTGTTTTGAACAAAAACCTGTAAAATAAATCCAAATTTTATTTGTTCATTTGAAACAGGCTGAATTACAAATTTTGTCCTGTGATTTCCCTGTGAAAAATTTTCAGGAGGATTAATTGAATAACTTATTTCTTTTTTTTCACCGGGTTCAAGTTTTACAGATGAATGGCTTAAAGATGAAAATTTTTGCAAATCATCAATAACATCATCATTTATTCCCAAATCATTGTTAACTCTTAATGAAACTTCAATTGGTTTATTTGAATCGTTTTCAACAAAAAAAGAACCGTTAATTTTTTCACCTGTAAAATCATGATAAATTGTTAAAGGTTTTACAATAATAGCCGGAGACAAAGCAAATGCCTGTGTTAAAAAAATCAAAAAAAACAAAAATGTGAAAATTTTTTTAAAAAACATTTAAAAAACCATTAAGTGCAAGGAGCTGCAGCAGAATCATCAGCTGCTGTTGTATCTTCCGCAATGTAAAAAGTTACATTTACATCCAAAGATGTTGTATCCGGTTCATCATCCGGAACAAGAATTGCAATTCCAACATTAATTTTATCATTAGTTGAATCAAGCTGTTCACAAATCTGGCCTGAATTTCTGCCCAGACCAACAATGTTAAAATCAGTCCAGCCTGTCTGAGCAAAACCACCTTCACAGGAACTAGCCACATTGTTATCTGAAATAAACCTGAAATAATTCCTGTCAGAACCTCCGCTTGTACCATTCCAGGATAATTGTTGTGCACAAGTGCTGACATCAATATCAACATTTCCGGTATTGGTAATCAAAAAAGGAGTGTCACTATCTCCATTTTCATCAGAAGCACCGTTGTTTAAAGTAAAAGTCATGGGGCTGTTTGTAACATCAATTGTAACAGTTGAAGCAACTGCCTGGGTTGTAATTGTTCTGTCAGTTCCCAAGGACGTGTTAGCATCAGCTTTTGTTCCGTTTCCAGAAAATCTTAACTCATAAGCTTGAGCTGTTGTAGTGCTGTTCACATCCCATTTAGGAGTATAACTTTGATTATAAGCCAAATGGGTTGACTGAGGATTTGCGCCTGAAGTAATATACAAAGGGCTTGTGTTAACGGTATTCATGTCCCAAAAGTCTGTACATCCCGCGCCAACACAATACTGTAAAGTTGTGTCAACAACTCCACAATTAGCATCATTGCATGTTACTGTTCCTTCAACCAAAAATTCTTCACTCACATTAATTGTAGTGTTCGCATCAGACGGAGGAGAAGTAATATTAAAACTTAAATTTCCATCCTTTTCAGTGTAAGAAACATTAATGTCAATATTATCCCAAAATGACCTTAAGCCTGTTGGAAAAGAAGTTGGATTTGCAACAGCATAAACACCAAAATCAACATGGTTAATGTCAGCAGATGTCCAGGTTGTTCCCCACAAATCATTTGTTGCCCCAACAGTTTCACGAATCGGAGTTGTGCTTGCAATACTTGCAGTTGACTTTGTATCACCGGTTGCTGTTCCCGCTTTAACCAGCTGCAAATCTGTTTGCCAAGTGTTTCCTGTCTGAGTATGCCTTTCAACTCTAACTTCAATTCCGTTAATTTGAGCTCCTACAGGAACATCAAAATCAAAATCATCATAAGTTGCTTCTCCTGCAATAGCAACATACCTGTTGGTTGTATTAACATCATCAGAAGTCCACGCATTGTTTGGGTTATCAACACCGTCGCTTGAAGCTGTTGCAGTCGGATCCTTAAAGCTTCCCGGTTCAGACAATGTTAAAGTTCTGTCTGTTCCCGAAGAATTTCCGGTATTTGCCTTTGTTCCGCTTGCCTGTACCCTTAATTCATATGATTGGGCAGTAAAACTTGATTCAACAACCCAGCTTTGAGTAAAACTTTGATTATAACC
This sequence comes from archaeon, assembly GCA_028279805.1. GTDB lineage: Archaea > Iainarchaeota > Iainarchaeia > Iainarchaeales > JANQMZ01 > JANQMZ01. The sequence goes on from JANQMZ010000007.1 coordinate 248,996, forward strand.
CAAATGCTGGCTCTGAGGATTGTTACCAGAGGATAAAAACAAAGGAGCCGAAGCATCAGAATTCATATCCCAAAAATCAGTGCAACCAGAACCGACACAGTATTGTAAATTTGCATCAACAACTCCACAATTAGCATCATCACACGTTACTGACCCTTCAACCAAAAACAAGCTGTTTGTATCAATTGTTGTATTGGCATCAGCTGACGGAGTAGTAATGCTTGCAGTAAAATTCCCATCATTCTCAGTATAAGAAACACTAATATCAACATCATCCCAGTTCGCAGGATCTCCACTAATAGGAGCAGTTCTTACTAAACCAACACCAAAGTCTGCGCTGTTAATATCTGCAACGGTTAAAGTTGTTCCCCACATATCCGTGGTTGACCCGGCTGTCTGAGTCACATCACTGGTAGAATTAGTTTGAAAGGAACTGGAATCTGTGTTTCCAATAAGTCCTGTGCTATCTCTTAACTGTGCAGTAGTGGTTATGGTTGAAAACCCTGTAACTTTCCATTCAAGCCTAACCCTGATTCCGTTAATTGTTGCACCAATTGGAATATCAAAACCGAAAGTGTCATAATGACCGGTTTGACCCAAACCACAAGTTGTTCTTGAATCATCGGAAGCCCAGGCATTATCAGGACTGGAACAAGTTCCCGAATGAGTTGCTGTCGGATCAGTAAAAGCTGTGTCAGTTGCAAAAACAAGCAATGCTGAAAATATTAATAAGAATAAAACCATTAACCCCGAAGCATTTTTCATGTTATTAAATAGTTGTTTTAATTTTAAAAAAGAATGCTATTTCAGTTTAACAGCTTTTCAAATGCTTTTAAAATGTTGTTGGCAACGCCTTTAATTTCATCTTTTGCATATTCAACATGCGTCCATTTTAATCCAACTTTGTCTTTTTTAAACCGTGGAATTATGTGCACATGCAAATGAAAAACTTCCTGTCCGGCGGCTTTACCGTTTGAAACATGAATATTATAGCCGTCAGCTTTTACAGCATCAACAGTTGCTTTTGCAACTTTTTTTGAAGCTTTAAAAATTTTTTCAATCAAATCTGAGGGCAATTCGTTAAAATCTTTAAAATGCTGTTTTGGAACAATTAAAGTGTGGCCTTTGCTTGCAGGATTAATATCCAAAAAAGCCACAATGTCTTTGTTTTCAAAAACTTTTGTGGCAGGTAAATCATTTGCAACAATTTTACAAAAAACACAGTCATTGCTCATGCCAAAATTAAAACAGCAAATTGCTAAAAAATTAACCTTTGGTTATTTCAACAATTTTCACTGAAAAAATTAAAGTTTTTCCGGCTAAAAAATGATTAAAATCAACTTTAACAGTTTGATTGTCAACTTCAACAATTTTTCCCCTTTGACCATTTAAAACAAGTTCAGTTCCGATTTCCGGAACAATTCCCTGGTCTTCAAACTGGCTTAATGGAACTCCAACAATTAAAGAAGAATCAGTTTCACCATAACCGTCTTTCGGAGCAATAACCAAATCTTTTTCCTCATCAAGCTTTAATCCAATAACACCATTATCAAAACCTTTAATCATTTGACCTGCTCCCGCCTTAAACTCTAAAGGGTCACGCCCTTCACTTGAATCAAAAACAGAACCGTCTTCCAGTTTTCCGGTATAATGAACTTTAATAGTGTCACCAGATTCAACAATTTTACTCATATCAACATCAACTCCTTTATCCGTTTCAACATTACCCTGATTTGAAGTGCATCCCAACACCAACAAAAACAATCCTAAAATTAAAACAATTTTTTTCATAAAATGAAATAACTTACAAAACATTTTTAAGTCCCAGTGAAACTGGGACGTTCGCAGCCGGAACACCGGCTAAGCGCAGGGGACGAGATTTGAACTCGCGCGTTCCGAAGAACACAAGCTTTCCAGGCTTGCGCGTTAAACCACTCCGCCACCCCTGCAAACCGATTGCATAATTGATTTTATGTGCTATCTTTAAATAGCATCTGAAGCGTTCCGTCCGGACGCAACCGCGCTCTCAAGAGCGCAAGTGCTATCGCAGATAGCACGCGGATTGTCCCTACGCAATGGGACAAGCGCAGAGAGAGAGATTCGAACTCCCGCGTTCCGAAGAACACCAGGTCTCAAGCCTGGCGCGTTAAACCACTCCGCCATCTCTGCATCGCCTGTGTTCAGGCGGCAAACTTGCTGCTTTCAGCAGCAAATCCGAAGCTTTGCTTCGGAAGTCCCAATGCAATTGGGACGTTCTCACGCGGAACACCGCGTAAATGGACAATTATTGCCCTAATGCTTACCAATTAAAGAATTTAAGTGTTTTAAATACTTCTATGAAAAAGGATTTTCTTGTTTTAGAGGATAAACTGGAGCGAATTACTGATGAACTGGATACTGATTTGTCAAAATATATTACTCCGGTTAATGCTATAAGTGAAGAGAAAAAGTTTTTTGAAGCATTGGAAAAAGGCGAGGAATATAATCCTGTTTTTGAATATTTGCCAAAAAACCCGCTTTATTCTCATTTGAAAATGAGCCCTGAATATAAGGAAAAATTAACAGAATTAACTTTGATTCAGACAGGGGAAAAAGGTGTGTCAAAATTGTTAGGTAAAAAAAAACAGGATTTGATTAAAAAAATGGAATTTATCAGAATGATTGGAACTGAAAAGTTCGGGGAACAATCAGTCGAATTTTTTGGAAAGCCAAGCAAAAAACTTGTAAAAGATTCAATTAAAGAATTGAAAAAAAAAGTTAAACCGGATGAAAAAAACATTTCAGCTGAAAAAATGGTTTCAGAATTAAAAAATTTTTTAAAAAAGAAAAAAATTAAGTTTAATGTTTTAATTGAGGAAAAAATGTCAGCAGATGCAGCTGTTTTAAATTCTGTTCACGAATTAAGAATCAGAAAAGATGCAATGTTTTCAGAATTGGATGTTAAAAGATTAGAAATTCATGAAATTGAAACACATATTTACAGGCATTTGAATGGTCACAGGCAACCGTATAAACTTTTTTTAACAGGCACTGACAGAAACTGGTTGATTACAGAGGAAGGGTTGGCTGTTGCAAATGAAAAACTGTTTAATTGTTGCAGTTCTGCCAGGTTAAAAAAATATGCAGGCAGGGTTTTGTCCGTTCATAAAAGTCTGAATAATTCTTTTTATGATGTTTTTAAATATTTGGAAAAATTTTTTGAACCGGAACAGGCTTTTAGAATTGCTTTGCGTTCAAAAAGAGGAACTTGTATTACTGAAAATCCGGGAGGTTATACAAAAGATTATTTTTATTCAGAAGGAATTAAAAGAATTAATAAATTTTTAAAAAAAGGAAACATTGAAGACTTGTATTATGGTAAAATTTCAATTGAAGATATTAATGAATTTAAATCAATTCCCGAACTTGTTAAACCAAAATATTTACCTGATTACAAAAAGGTTTTGTAATAATGCGAACGAAGTAAGCAAGTGTCACTGAAAGTGGCACGCCGATTGCGCCTAGGCAATGGCGCTGGGACAGAAAGTAATAAATAATCCAAAATCCTACTTTTTCCGTAAGTTTTGCCTTACTTATAGCTGAAAAAGGGGATTTTATGGCGGATATAACTGGACAATTGCTTCAAACAGGAAGCGAGTTTTTAGACGCTTTAAACCCTTTATGGGTTATTATTGTTACTGTTATTGTTGCCAAGCTTTTTAATCTTCTGGCAAACAAGTTCATGGCAAGAGTTTCAAAAAATATTAAGGTTCATGAAACACAGTTTTTGCTTGCTATTCGATTTATTTCTGCTTTAATTTATTTTACGGGTTTTATTGTTGCAGGTTCAATGATTCCTGAACTGCAGTCAGTGGCTGTTTCAATTTTTGCATCCGCAGGTATTCTTGCAATTGTTGTCGGTTTTGCTGCACAGCAAACTTTGTCTAATTTTATTTCCGGAATTTTTATAGGAATGTTTCAGCCTTTCAGGGTTGGGGACAGGATTACAATTGAAAAAGAATATGGCGTTGTTGAGGACATTACTTTAAGGCATACTGTTATCAGAACAAGGGATAATAGAAGAGTGGTTGTTCCAAATTCTCAGATTAATGACAGCATGATTATTAATTATACTATTAATGATGCAAAAATTTTACGGGAAGTTGATGTAACCATAAGTTATGATTCTGATATTGATTTTGCCAAAAAAATACTGGAAAAAGAAATCAAAAAACTGCCTGATTTTCACGGAATAATTAAAAAATCTGAAATAATGGGAGAAAAAGATGTTTTAATCAGAGTTGTTGACCTGGGAGAATTCGGAATAAAATTAAGATGTTATTTTTGGGCTCCCGACTGGGCTACTTCAAGAAGAATGAAACAAAAACTTCTTGAAAATGCTAAAAAAGCTTTTGACAGGGAAGGAGTTGAAATTCCTTATCCTTACAGAACAATTGTTTACAAAAAAGATTTAAAAAAAACAAGAAAAGCGCCGCAGAAAAAAAGAAAAACAAAATCTAAAAAAAATTAGATTGTTAATGGGGAAAAGCCAGGGAACCGACAAGCGGTATAGCTTCACCCCTTAACTCCCAACACACGTAGTAATAATTTTACGATTTGTTTAAAAACTTAATTCGCAAAAATGCTACATAAAATTTTATACATAATTTTTTTGTTTTTTTAACTTAACACTTGTTATTTAAGTTTTTCTTAAAAGAAATTAGTATGGTTTCAGATAAAATTGCTGTTGTTGATTTCGGAGGACAATATGCACACCTTTTGGCCAGAAGAGTCAGAGAGTTAGGTGTTTTTTCTGAAATTTTACAGCCAAATGCTTCGAAAAAAGATTATTCTGATTTTAAAGGAGTCATTTTAAGCGGGAGTCCTTACAGCATTTGCGATTTGCATGTCCTGAAATGGAAAAATGATTTGTTTAAAATGAATATTCCGGTTCTGGGAATTTGTTACGGGCACCAGCTTATAATGAGAGAAAATGGAGGGGAAATACGGAGAGCTCCAAGCACGGAATTTGGTTCTGCAAAAATGCATGTTTTAAACAAAAAAGGCGTTTTTAAGGGTTTAAAGGGCAAAAGCGTTGTATGGATGTCTCATAATGATGAAGTTTCTTCTCTGGCGCCCGGATTTGAGGTTATCGGAAAAACAGCTGACTGCAAATATGCCGCTATTGCAAATTTTGAAAAAAAATGGTTCGGTTTTCAGTTTCATCCGGAAGTAACTCATTCAGAGGAAGGGCAAAAAATGTTGAAAAATTTTGTTTTCAATGTCTGCCAATGCAAAAAAGAATGGAGTTTAAAGGATTTTAAAAAACAAAAAATCAGGGAAATCAGAAAAAAAGTGGGCAAAAAAAATGTTTTTTTACTGGCTTCAGGCGGAATTGACTCAACTGTCTGCCTTGCCTTACTTTTAAAATCATTGCCAAAAAAACAAATTCATGCTTTTTTTATTGACACCGGTTTGATGAGACAAAATGAGCCAAAACTAATTCAAAAAAGTTTTGAAAAAATGGGTTTTAAGCTCAAAATTGTTAAAGCAGGAGAAGAATTTTTATCAAAACTAAGAAATGTTTCAGACCCAGAACAAAAAAGAAAAATTATTGGAAAAATTTTTTTAGAAGTCAAAGACAAAGAACTTGAAAAACTTAAAGTTAATACAAAAAACTGGATTCTGGCACAGGGAACAATTTATCCGGACACAATTGAAAGTGCGGGAACAAAACATGCAGACAAAATCAAAACACATCATAACAGAATTGAAGAAATTTTAAAAGAATTAAAAAAAGGAAAAATAATTGAACCAATTGAAGAATTATACAAAGATGAAGTAAGATTTTTAGGAAAAGAATTAGGATTGCCTAAAAAATTTATTGAAAGGCATCCTTTTCCAGGACCCGGATTGGGAGTCAGAATTTTATGTTCCAACGGAAAACAAATTCAAGGAAAAAAACTGGAACAAAAAATTAACAATTTTTTAAAAAAAACAGGTTATAAGGCTAAAATTCTGCCGGTTAAAAGTGTGGGGGTTCAGGGAGATTTAAGAACTTACAAAAAAGCTGTTGCACTTGAAGGAAAAATTGATTTTCAAAAGATTGAAAAACTGTCAACACAAATAACAAACAGGTTCAGGGAAATTAACCGGGTTGTTTTGCTTTTATCCCCTCAAAAAATTAAAAAATTAAAAATGTTAAAAGCATTTTTAACTGATGACAGAATTAAAATGGCACGGGAAGCAGATGCTGTTTCAATGAATGTTGTAAAAAAAAATAGTTTGTTAAAAAAAACATGGCAGTTTCCCACAGTTTTAATTCCCGTGCAAGTTAACGGTTTTGGGGAGAGTATTGTTTTAAGGCCGATTGAAAGCCTGGAAGCAATGACTGCAAAATTTTACAAAATGCCAAAAAAAGCTTTGAAGGAAAATGTTAAAGGAATTTTAAAAATTCCGAGAATTGGAACTGTTTTTATGGATGTTACACACAAGCCTCCTGCCACAATTGAATGGGAATAGTTGCGGTAGGGCGTTCTAACACAATCTTATTGATAACGATTATCAATAACTTTATAAAGTATTGTCAATAAAAATTGAAGAGAAGGTAGTTTTCGTGGAAGAAAGAAAAACAAAACAAAAAAATGCGCTTAACAAAATATCAAAAAAACTAGGAAAATTTTTTTCAGCAGAAGAATTGCATAATAAATGCGAAACAGAGGGACAGAACATAGGAATAGCCACCATATACCGGTTCCTGAAAAAAGAGGCTGAAAACGAAAACCTAAATGTGTTTGAATGCGAGGGTAAAAAAATATACTCACGTTCAGAAAATGAGCACAGCCATTTCACTTGCACAAACTGCCATAAAAAAGTGCATCTGAAAACCCCTATGAAAATATTTAAGGAATTAAAAAAGCAAGCAAATTTCACGTTGGAAGCATTTCAGATAGAAATTGCGGGATTGTGTGAAAATTGCATTTCAAAACAAGCACAATAAGCACAATCCTGGGTAAAACAACAAATTAGATTTAACAAAATTAAACAAACAGGGAGGTAGTACAAATGGAAAAGAAATTGTATATAGGAAACGTGGATTATCAAACCACAAAAGACCAATTAGGAGATGCGTTCTCTGAATTTGGTGAAATAAGGGACATATTCATCCCTACTGACAGGGAAACAGGAAAATCACGAGGATTCGCATTCCTGACTTTTAGCGAAGAGGAAGACGCAGATAAAGCAATTCAGGCAATGAACGGTAAAAAATTCAACGGAAGAGAACTCTCAGTTTCCGAAGCACGACCAATGAACAGAAGATAACAAAAGCAAGAAAAAATGGCCTCTTTTGGAGAGCATAAAAAACCAAATACGTTATGAGGAGAGGTAATTGGAAGATAAAAAAAAGAAACGACGTGCACTTTTAGGAGATAAAGAAATAAAGCTAATTGGCAATAGACCAAAAGAAATGCAACAGATAAAAGGAAAATTTGCAATACCTGCTGCAAGAAATACCAAAAAATCTCTCAGGTTAAAAGGTCTTTCAAATGGCACTCTGATTCTTTCAACACTACCAAACATCGGAAAACATGCATGCGTAAGACAAATACTGGATGTTGAAGAGAAAAGTGAAAAAATACTCGGAAAAAAAATTCCAATTTATCATGTTTCCTCAGACGAACCTGAAAAATGGGGGGAAGTCACCGAGATTCACCCTAATGTTAAAGCAAAAGGATATTCAATTTACAAAATGAATAATGAAGAAAAAAAAGAATTTCTCAATAATTTTGGAGTCGAAGTTGAAAACAACCAAAGAATAGCACACGGACTATTCGGAATAAAAAATGGAAAAATAATGACTTCTCTTATTCCAACAATCCAAATGGGAAACCCGGATGTGAATCGCTTTCTAAAAAAATTCCAAAGTAAAATTGAACAAAGAAATCACGCAGACATAATTATTGTCGGGGCGGGAGCAGCAGGAATCGGTATGGGAGTGCTTTTGCAAAAAATCGGAATCGATTTTATTATTCTTGAAAAAAAATCAATAGGAGAATCATTCAAAAAATGGCCAAAAGAAATGCAGTTCATTTCCCCCTCGTTTACAGGAAATTTTTTTGGAATGCCAGACCTTAATGCAATAACACCTGAAACTTCGCCCGCATACAACTTTCTAACAGAACACCCTTCAGGAAAACAATACGCTAAATACTTAAAAGGGGTTGCAAACTATTATGAACTTCCAATTTTTACAGGAGTAGAAGTCAAATCAATTACAAAGAAAAAAGAAAATTTCCTAATAAAAACCAAAGACAACGAACTTCACTCTAAATTTGTTATTTGGGCTGGAGGAGAATACCAATATCCAAATGATAATCCTTTTCCAGGCGCACAGTATTGCATACATAATTCAAAAATAAATAATTGGAGCAAGTTCTATAATGGAGAATATCTTGTTATTGGCGCCTATGAATCGGGAATAGACGCTGCTTATCAGCTTGCAAAAAAAGGAATGAAAGTGGTTGTTCTTGATTCAGGGAATGAAATGACTAATGTTCAAAGCGATTCAAGCTATTCATTATCCCCTTTCACAAGGGAACGATATTTAGAACAAAAAGCAAGCATAAAAATCGTTCCAAACGCAAAGGTAAAAGAAATTCAGCAAAAAAATGGCAAGTTCATAGCAGTAACTGAAGATGGAAGAACATTCAAAACAAAAACAAAACCAATTCTTGCAACAGGTTTTAAATCAAGTCTTTCTTTAATTGGCGAATTATTTTCAAGAGAACAAGGAGTTGTTCAACTAACTGAGAATGACGAGTCAAAAAAAACCAAAGGATTATTCCTTGCCGGGCCACAGGTTCGACATAAAGATGCAATTTTTTGTTTCATATACAAATTCCGGCAAAGATTCGCTGTTATTGCAGAAAACATTGCAAAAAGATTGGGAAAAACAAACAATGCAAAAAAGATTATTGAAGAATATAAAAATCAAAATTTTTATCTGAAAGATTTAAGCTGCTGCGGAGATGACTGCCCATGCTGAACTTGCTTTCCCTGCTTAAAACTTACAGACCAACAGCAATATTTCTAATCTCAATTATTTTCGGATCACTACTGGGAATATTTTCAAAAGAATCGGGATTACTGCTTGGAAGCTACTTGGACCATATTATACTTGCACTTGTATTTTTTATTTTTCTCGAAGTTCCTTTTGAAAACATCCTAAAAGGAATTAAAAATATTAAATTCATAAGCGTTGCATGGGCAACAAACTTTATCCTTATCCCCATAATCGGATTTGTAATTGCATCTTTATTCCTGCAGGAAGCCCCATTATTTTTAATCGGGCTTTTCATATACTTCATGGCACCTTGCACTGACTGGTTTTTAGCTTTCACTAAAATCGCAAAAGGAGATACAGGATTAGGATCTGTTCTTCTGCCAATAAACATGATTACTCAATTACTACTCTATCCAGTTTACCTGTTTATTTTTGTAGGTTCAACACTAGAAACAAACATATCAACAATTTCCAATACTCTCCTTAATTGGTTTTTACTACCATTTGCCACAGCAACCATACTACGCCTGGTTTTAAGAAAACTTACCAAAGAGAACACAAAAGAAAAGATTGCAAACGCTACAACCTTTATTACAGAAGGAATTCTTGCAATTCTTATAATATCAATATTCGCCACGAACATTGCCAAAATATTAAATCATTTGGAAATGCTTACACTAGTCTTAGCAGCGGTTTTCACATTCTTTGTAATAATTTATATAATAACCGAAAAAATATCCCGCCATCTTCATTTTTCACATCCAATGCACGTACTATATACTATGACAACTTCCGCGCGAAACTCCCCATTAATGTTAGGTATAACTATTGCTGCATTCCCTCAACAACCACTCATATACGCAGCACTCATCATAGGAATGCTTGTCGAATTTCCCTATTTAGCAATTGTTTCAGCAGTTCTTCAAAAACCAAATAAAAAACCATTTTAAACCCACTGATATTTAGGTAAAAAAACAAGGTTTTCTTATAATAACGTTCACAATGAAATCAAATGGAAACAATTTTTTTCATGGAATGAGAAGTTTTGCGTATTCAATTTTTTTGTTTTTTTGAAATTTTTTAAGCATTTTTTTTATTTCCTGTGACTGGCCGTTTATGACAAACATTTCAAGACATTTTCCGTTTGATAAATGATTATGAATTTGGGTTCTGATTAAAGAATTGAATTCGTGTCTTATTTTTGATATTTCTTCCGGTTTGTCCCTGTGGGTTACAAAAATTACTGCGTCTGAAAAACCTGTGAGCTCTGCTTTGTTTTTGTATTCATCCACGAGCAAATTAAGAGCTGCTCGAATTGTTTCGCTTCTCCCTGAAAACTCAAACTCGTTTTCCATTTTGTTTACTTGTTCAAGCAAATCTTTTCCCAAGGACATGCTGATTATTTCTGCCATGAAATCACGTTAATAACAAATTAAAAAAACACTAAAAATATTATTAACAAATAAGTTTAAAATTATTAACTATGGTTTTTTCCTACAGGTGATTCTTTTTTATGTTAAAAATTTCAAGTGTTTTATTAGTTTTTTTAATAATTATTTCCGGGTGTACAACCCAGCCTGTTGAAAATGAAGGATTGCAGGCAGTTGCAGGCTTTTATCCGTTTTATGACATAGCCAGAAATGTAGGCGGGGAAAAAGCAGATGTTTCTGTTTTGGTTCCTCCTGCAACCGAGCCGCATGCTTTTGAACCCACTCCTGGCGATATTTTGAGACTAAACCGGGCAGATTTGTTTATTGGCACCGGTGTTGATTTTGAGGAATGGGAAGATAACATTGTAGCAGGTCTTGACCCAAACGTCAGACTGGTAAAAGCAAACAAAGGAGTAGAACTTTTGAAAGCAGAAGAAGATGAACATCATGAAGAACATGAAGAAGAAATACATGAGGAAGAAGAGGAAGAACACCACCATCATGATCATGGCGAATTTGACCCGCATTATTGGGTTTCTCCTAAAAATGCAGTCAAAATCACAAACACAATAAAAGAATCTTTTATGGAAGCAGATTCAGAAAATGCTGCTTATTATGAAAGCCAGGCTGACAAATTTATTTCAGAACTTGAAGCTTTGGATAATGAGTATACAACAAGACTTAATAACTGCAAACAGGACAGAGTTTTAACAACTCATGCTGCCTTTGCATATCTTGGCAACGATTATGGTTTTATACAAATACCAATTTTGGGTTTGAGTCCTGAATCAGAGCCGACTCCTGGGGAAATTGCAGGACTGGTTGAAGAAGCAAAAGAACATGAACTAAAATATGTTTTCTTTGAAGAGCTTGTTGATCCACGGGTTGCTGAAACAATTGCCTCGGAAACAGGAACTGAAACACTTGTATTAAATCCTGTTGCAGGTTCAAAAAAAGACGAAGGTTATTTAAGAATCATGAGAAACAATCTTGATAATCTTGAAAAGGCATTAGAATGTCAATGAATTCAATAAAAGTTGAAAGCGTTTCTTTCCGATATTCAAAAGAATCAGTTATTGAAAATCTTTCTTTTGAAATGAAGAAAGGTGATTTTGTAGGGATTTTAGGACCTAATGGATCGGGAAAGACAACGCTGATAAGACTGCTTCTTGGTTTCCTGAAACCTGAAAAAGGAAAAATAAGCATTTTTGGAAAAAATGTTTTCAAGGCAAGAGAACTTATCGGATATGTTCCACAGAAGCTTGACATTGACAGGAGTTTTCCGGGAACTGTAAGGGAGATGCTTGAACTGGTCAAAAGCAAAAGCGGGAATGAAATAATTAATCTTATGGAAATTAACCAGCTTTTTGATCAAAAATTTGTTGAACTGTCTGGAGGGCAACAACAAAGGGTTATTACTGCAATGTCTCTTCTTAAAGAGCCTGAAATACTTATTCTTGACGAGCCTTCTTCCGGAATTGATGTGAAAGGGCAAACAAAATTTAACGATTTGTTAAGCAGGCTGAATGCAGAGAAAGGAGTTACAGTATTATTAATATCTCATGATGTAAACCTGGTTTCAAAATATGCTAAAAAAGCGCTTTGTGTGAATAAAGGTCATTATTGTTTTGGTGCAACAAAAGAATTGCCAAAATTTATCAAAGAAACTTTTGGGAAAGACTATAAATTTTATCCGCATTACCATGGTGATTCTCATTGATTGAAATGTTCCAATATGCCTTTGTGCAAAAAGCATTTATTGCAGGAATACTGGTTTCAATAACAACCGCTTTGCTTGGAGTAATTCTGGTTCAGAAAAAATTATCCTTGCTTGGAGACGGATTGTCTCATGCAGCATTCGGCGGAATGGCAATAGGTCTTCTTTTCAACATTAATCCTTTGTTAAGTGCTTTGACCGTTGCAATTATTGCCTCAATTGGTATTGAAAAAATACTTGACAAAATAAAGTCACAGGGAGACGCAGCAATAGCAGTAATTTTGTCAACAGGAATGGCTATTGCAATTACAATCATAGGATTAATCAGGGGATTTAATGTAAATCTTTTTAGTTTTCTTTTTGGAAGTATTCTTTCAATTAACAATTTTGATTTAATGCTTTTAATAGTTTTATCCGTGCTTGTAATTGGAACAATTTTAATATTCAGAAAACAAATCTTATTTTTAATTCTGAACAAAGAACTTGCAGAGCTAAATGGAGTGGACACAAAAAAAATAAATTACACGATAATGATTTTATCGGCACTAACAGTAATTTTGGCAGTGCGTGCTGTTGGAATATTGCTTGTAACCGGAGTGATTGTAATGCCAGCATTGGCAGCCCTGCAAATCTCAAAATCTTTTTCTGACACTTACAAAAAAACAATTGCAATCAGCTTGTTTGGAATGGTTGGCGGAATAATGCTGGCAATATTGTTTGACCTTCCTCCAAGCGGCATAATCATACTGACAATGACAGCCATCTTGCTAATAACATTTTTTTTGAAAAAATAAGGCTATTGTCACACTTTTAAGCCTATTACGTGGGAATAATTTAAATAGTAGAAAAACATACTTTTAGCATTATGAAGGGGTTTAAAGGCATTTTAGTATTATTTGCTTTGATTTTTTTGCTTGGATTTGTTTCAGCTGAAGCACAGGAAAATTCAATAATGGGATTAATAACAGGTTTCATGAGCGGTTTCAGTTCAAATGAAATCGTTGAACAGATTAGTGATTCGTTGCCGGAAGAGTTAGAAGAATTTGGTCCGGGAGATGACGGAGTTATGACGGGACCGGGTGACGATGGTAAAATGGTTAAAGGGCCTGGCGATGACGGAAAAATGGAACAGGTTTCTGTTTCAAATCCTGTTGATGCTGTTACTCAAACAATTGGAAATATTTTAAGCGGAATTTTCGGATTTTTTGGCTGATTAGTTCTCATCGCAAATTTTTCGTGCAAAAGGCAATGCAAACAAAACATTTTCAGAATTAAAATATTCCTGTTTTTCTTTAACCAGGTCTCCTGCAAAACCGGTTAAAAAAATTCCGGCAAGAGCAGAATCCATAGGAGAATTTGTTGCTGAAAAAGCTCCAATGGTTCCTGCAACCAGGTCGCCTGTGCCTCCGGCAGTCATTTTTTCATTGCCTGAATGATTGTAAAAAACTTTTGAACCGTTTGAAATAATATCAGCCGGGGCTTTTAGCACAATAGTGCATTTGTATTTTTTTGCCATTGTTTTAACATTTTTTGCATTTGGTTTTAATTTGAATGTTTTTTCAAATTCTGTTCTGTGAGGAGTTAAAACAATATTTTTGTGCAACAATTTTTTATCAAGCAAATGCAATGCTCCTGCATCCAAAACAAATTTTTTGTTTTTAAATTTTTTTAACAAAAAATTTACAAGTGCCTTATTTTTGGAATTAACTTCCAGGCCGGGCCCGATTACAATTGAATCTGCGCGTTCAGCAAACATTTGAGCATTTTTTTTATTCAACTCTGAAGCAATAAAATTTGGAGATGTTTTTTTCGCCACATTCAGGTTTTCTTTAACGCTTAAAACAAAAACCAAATCAGAAAAATATGTAGCAGCTTTTGCTGCAAAAATCAATGCTCCGTGAAATTTTTTAGAACCCCCAATTACGAGAGTTTTGCCATTATCTCCCTTTTTAGAGCCTTTTTTGGGTTTTTTTAGCAGTTTTACGTTTCCAGGGCCTGTATATGAATGGAATTCTTTTGGTGCTCCAAATTCAAGCAAAATTCCTTTTGAATGCTTTTTTGTTATAAGGCAGTAAACTTTGTCGGCTTCAAGGGAATGTGTCGGAATATCCAATGCAACCTTTTTTGCTTTTGATTTGTTAATCAGGTTTACAGCTGACTGCACAGGCTCTTTTAAGTTTCCCTTAATGCCGGAACCGATAATTGCATCAACAATTATTTCAGAATCAATTTTTTTTGGTAATTGTTTTGGGCTTTCAACAAAATTTATTTTTGTATTGGTATTTTTTAAAATTATAAAATTTCTAAAAGCTTCATCTGTTGAAATTTGTTCCTGTGTTCCAAGTAATGTTACCTGAACGGAATTTTTTGGAGCAAGATAACGGGCCATTACAAAACCGTCGCCTCCGTTGTTGCCAAGGCCGCAAAAAATGTGCACTTTTTTTCCAGAACCAAAATCTTTCTGCAATTGTTCTGCAAAAGTTCTTCCCACGGATTCCATCATCTGGGTAACAGTTAAACCGTAATACTGAAAATTTGAGTCAACTGCTTGTGCTTTTCTAACGGATTCGGGTAAAACAGGCATAAGGCAGATTATGGTGGTAAATTGTTTTAAATTTTAACATTTTCAATTTTTGTTTCTTTTGGATTTTTTTGGTGTCTGGCTAATCCTGTTTGTAAAACAATTATTCCAAGCAAAGCACATTTTGAACGGGCTTTAGCTGTTTCACCAATAATGTCATAAATGTCCTGTGCTTTTAAATTTAAAATTTCTTCAATTGTTTTTCCTTTAACAATTTCAGTTAAAAGTGACGCTGAAGCCAAACTTAAAGAACAGCCGTGGCCTTCAAACTTAATATCTTCAACTTTGTTGTTTTTTAATTTTAAAGTATAAGTAACACTGTCACCGCATGACCTGTTTCCACCGCCAAATTCCAGGTCAGCCGGATCAATTTTTCCTTTGTTTAAAGGATTTTTATAAGCTTTCAAAATTGTTTCATTGTAAAGTTCTTTTGCTTCCATTCAAACACCAAAAATTTTAACAGCATCGTTCAAAGCATCAATCAGAACATCAATTTCTTTTTCAGTATTGTAAATGTAAAAACTTGCCCTCACAGTATGTTCAACACCCAAAGCATGCAACAAAGGATGAGTACAATGAGCTCCTGCTCTGACCGCAATTCCATGAGTGTCCAAAACAGAAGCAACGTCATGAGGGTGAATGTCAGCAATATTAAATGATATAACACCTGCCCTTTTATCGGTTTTAGGGCCGTATAATTGAATTCCTTTAACATCTTTTAATGCGTTTAAAGCATATTCAACCAGTTTATGTTCATGTTTTAGAATTTTATCCATTCCAATTTTGTTCAGATAATCAACTGCTGCACCTATTCCGATTCCTCCTGCAACATGAGGCGTTCCGGCTTCAAATTTCCATGGCAACATGTTCCATTCGGTTTTTTCAACTGAAACCGAGCTAATCATTTCACCGCCAAACAAAAAAGGATTCATTTCTTCAAAAGCTTCTTTTTTTCCGAATAATCCGCCTGTTCCCGTTGGTGCCAGCATTTTATGACCGGAAAAAGCAAAAAAATCACAATTCAAATCTTTAACATCAATTTCCATATGAGGAATGCTTTGAGCCCCATCAACAATAGCCAGAGCATTTTTGTCATGAGCTTTTTCAATTAATTCTTTAACCGGATTAATTGTTCCCAAAGTGTTTGAAACATGAATAACTGAAACAATTTTTGTTTTATTGGTAAGCAAAGAATCAAAACTTTGCATGTCCAGTTCTCCGTCTTTGGTTATGTCAACATATTTTACCTTAAATCCTAATTTTTTTCCCAAATATTGCCATGGAACAAAATTTGCATGGTGTTCCATTTTTGTAATTAACACTTCATCATCTTTTTTCAAATCCAATCCAAGAGAATAAGCCAAAATATTTAATGATTCTGTTGTGTTTTTTGTAAAAACAATTTCATCCCATTCACTGTTAATAAAGTTTCCAACTTTTTCATGAGCTTTTTCATAAGCTTCGGAAGCCTCCTCACTTAAAGCATGCAATCCACGATGAACATTTGCATTATAATTTGAATAAAAATCATTTACTGAATCAATAACCTGTTTTGGTTTTTGTGTTGTGGCAGCATTGTCAAAATAAACCAATGGCTTATCATGCACTTTTCTTTCAAGAATTGGAAAATCTTTTCTAATGCTTTCAATGTTCATATTTTCACAAAAAACAAGGTTATTTGACGTTAAAATCTTTTTCCCATTTTTTTTGAATCCTTTTAACAATCATTTCACTGGCTTCTGAGTCCAATTCTGTTAAAAGTTCCTTAAAAAATGAAAACATAAGCATTTTTCTGGCGCCCCGTTCATCAAATCCTCTTGACCGCAAATAAAACATTTTATCTTCATCAACCTGAGCAACAGTTGCTGCATGAGTTGCCTTAACATCATCTGCTTCAATTTCAAGGCCGGGAATGGCTACAAGCTTTGATTCAGGGCTTAAAAGCATTCCATGAGCTTCTAACAAGCCGTCAGTTCTTTGGGCTTTTGGCAAAACTTTTATCATTCCGTCAAAACTTGTTCTTGCTTTATCAGCCAAAACTCCTTTTAAAACAGTAAAACTTTTGGCATCAGGAACTGAATGCAATGAAAGCAAGTCAAAGTTTAATTTTTGTTCTTTTGCAAACAAAACCAAATCATATTGCTTATAATTAGAACCTTGTTTTACTAAATTGTTTATCTGAGAAAAATTCATTAATTCAACGTCAGCAAAAACATTAAACAATAATAATTCTGAATCTTTTTCAATTAAAGAATTGTTAAAAACAAAACCATTGTTTAATTTGTCATAAATTGTTGCTAAGCTTATTTTTGATTCATTTTTAATATTTGTTGTTGTGCTTAAAGCAAAATCTTTTTCTGAAGAAATATTCTGAATAATTGTTAAACCCTGAATTTGCGGTTCAGCAAAATATAAATTTTTTGCAATACAACCATTTTCAAAAACTAAATTTAAATGTAAAAAAGAATCTGGTTTTGCAGATTTTATGTAAACAAAATAACCTGAATTAAAAAAAGCATTTGGAAAAGCCTGAAACTGGTTTTTTGGTTTTTGTTCATTGTTTAATAAAGACAAAATTTTGTCTTTGTGTTTTTCAAACGCTTTTTCAAATGGCAAAATTTCAAATTCAACATTTTTTTGTTCAATTATTTCAATTTTTGGTTTTTGTTTTGAATTGGCTTGAAGAATTGTTTGAATTTTTGTTTCATAATCCGGAACGTCAAAAGAAACACTTTTTTTTAACGGTTTTTTTTCAAACAATTCCAGATTTGTTTTTTTATAATTTTTAATTTGATTTTCAAGTTCGGAAAAAGTTAAAGTCATTTTATCACCTTTAACCAATGCTGCCTTCCATTTCCAGTTCAATTAACCTGTTTAATTCGGCTGCATATTCCATCGGCAAAGATTTAACGAATGGCTGAATAAAACCTAAAACAATTAATGTTAAGGCCTGTGATTCTGTCAAGCCTCGTGACATTAAATAGAATAATTGGTCTTCACCGATTTTTCCAACTGTTGCTTCATGAGTCAAAGAAGCGGTCGGATTGTCAACCTTAATTGTTGGATAAGTGTCACTGCGGGATTTGTCATCAATCAGTAAAGCGTCGCAAACCACGTTTGCTTTGCAGTTTTTGGCATTTTTGGCAATCTGCAAAATTCCCCTGTAAGAAGACCTGCCTCCTTCTTTGCTTATGCTTTTGCTTGTAATGTTGCTTGTTGTATTTGGAGCTAAGTGAACTGCTTTTGCTCCTGCATCCTGTGATTGTCCTTTTCCTGCCAGTGCAATGCTTAAAATTTCAGCTTTGGCTCCCTGTCCAAGCATGTAAACAGCCGGATATTTCATTGTAACCTTGCTTCCTAAATTTCCGTCAACCCATTCAACTGTTGCATTTTCATAAGCAAACGCCCTTTTTGTAACCAGATTATAAACATTTGAAGACCAGTTCTGAATTGTTGTATAACGAACTTTGGAGTTTGGCAAAGCAACAACTTCAACAACAGCTGAATGCAATGAATCAGCAGTATAAACCGGTGCAGTACAACCTTCAATGTAATGAATTTTGCTTCCTGGTTCCGCGACAATTAAAGTTCTTTCAAACTGGCCGATTCGTTCAGCATTAATTCTGAAATAAGCTTGTAATGGAATGTCTGATTGAACATTTTTCGGAACATAAACAAAGCTGCCGCCAGACCAGACAGCAGTATTCAACGCTGCAAACTTGTTGTCATTGTGTGGAATGATTTTTGTAAAATATTTTTTTACAATTTCAGGAAATTGTTTTAAGCCTTCATCCATGCTTAAAAAAATTATGCCTTTTTCTTCCAATTCTTTTCTTAAATTGTGGTATACGACCTCAGAATCAAATTGTGCTCCGACTCCTGCTAAAAATTCTCTTTCAGCTTCCGGAATTCCAAGCCTTTCAAACGTGTTTTTAATTTCTTCAGGAACATCGTCCCATGATTTTGAATCAGTTGCTTTTGGTTTCATGTAATAAATAATGTCATCAAAATTAATTTTGCTTAAATCGGCACCCCATTTTGGCATTGCCATTTTTTTAAATGCTTTAAAAGCCTTTAATCTTAAATCAAGCATCCATTTTGGTTCATTTTTAATTTTGGAAATGGCTGCAACTGTTTTTTCACTTAAGCCTTTTTCTAAAATTAAATCATAAGCAGCATCAACAGAAAAATCGTATTTGCTATAATCTGTTATAGCAGCTGCTTTTTCCTGTTTTGTAAGGGTTTTAGGCATTTACAATAACTCCTCGTTTTTGATTTCAATGCCTTGTTCTGCTAAAAATTTAACATAGCCTTTTTCGTCTAATTCATCTGCAAGTTTTTTGTCGCCTGAAGCAACAATTTTTCCGTCAACCAAAACATGAACAAAATCAGGTTTTAAATGATTTAAAATTCGCACATAATGAGTTATAACCAAAGCCCCAAATTCTCCACCTCTAACAGAGTTAACTGCGTCGGAAACAAATTTTAAAGAATCAATGTCCAGGCCTGAATCGGTTTCATCGAGGATAGCCATTTTGGATTTTAATGTCAGCATTTGTAAAATTTCAGCACGTTTTTTTTCTCCTCCTGAAAAACCAACATTTAAATCACGCTGAGGCAAATCTTCTTTCAAACCCAGTTCTTTTGATTTTTCTTTTATTAATTTTTTAAATTCCATTAAAGTTTGCTCAGTTTTAGGATGCAATGATTTGTTTGCTTCCTGTAAAAAAGTGTTAAAAGGCAAACCCTCAACTTCCATTGGATACTGAAAAGACAAAAACAATCCAAGTTTTGCTCTTTCATCAGGCTCCAAATCCAGAATGCTTTTATCATTGAATAAAATTTCTCCTTTTGTAACTTCATAACGAGGATGACCCATTATTACATTAGCCAAAGTGCTTTTGCCCGAACCATTGGGGCCCATGATTGCATGAACCTCCGGAGAACTAATTGTTAAATTAATTCCTTTCAGAATTTTTTTTCCCTCAATTTCAACGTGCAAGTTTTTAATTTCAAGTTTTGTCAAAAAAATCACCTAACATTTGTTGCAATGGCCACCGCAAGAATGCGAAAAATGATAATCGGCCATCTGAAAAACGTTTTTGTTTTTCTCATTTAATTCTTCCCTGACAGAATCCTTCAAAGAATAAATTCTTTGCTTTCCAAGCTTTTTAACTTCTACATAATTACATGTTTTTAAATTTTGCAAAGAATGGGAAACATGGGATTGTTCTGCATTTAAATCATTGCATAATTCCTGAACGGATTTTGGTGAATCCATTAAATCCTGAATTATCTGGACGCGCAATTCGTTTGAAAGAGTGTCAAAACATTTGTGATATGGGACTGTTTTCAGACTCATATGATAAATTGTTCATATGAACCTATTTAAAGATATTGGGTCAAAAATCATGAAAATTTAAGCTTTTTCATTGTTTTATGCATGTTTTTTGACTTGAAAATGGTTGAGCCTGAAACCAATATATTGGCTCCTGCTTGAATGCATTTCGGAGCTGTTGTTTCATCAATGCCTCCGTCAACCTGAATTAAAAATTTTAATTTTTTCTTTTTGCGTTGTTCTGCCAAAAATTTGATTTTTTTTAATGTGCTTGGCAAAAATTTTTGGCCGCCAAAACCGGCATTTACTCCCATTACCAGAACATAATCACAGTATTTTAAATAGGGTAAAACTTTTTTTTCTGAAATTTTTGCATTTATAACCAAGCCCGGTTTTGCCTCCATTCTTTTTAGTTTTTGAAGCAGTTTTTTGGGGTTTTTTGAGGTTTCCACGTGAAATGAAACCATGTCGGCTCCTGCTTTAACAAATTCCGGTGCAAATTTGTCAGGATTTGAAATCATTAAATGAACATCAAACGTTTTTCTGGTTATTTTTCTGCATTTTTTTATTACGGGCAAACCAATTGTAATGTTTGGCACATAATGGCCGTCCATTACATCCCAATGCAATAAGTCTGCTCCTGCTTTTAGAACGCGTTTTGTTTCTTTTTCAAGGTTTGCAAAATCGCTTGAAAGCATTGAAGGAGCAATTTTAGTCATTTGAATCAAAAGGAAAAGGAATAAAAAGAATAAAAAGTATTCTACATTGTCTGGTGAAAAAGGATACAAAGACTTTTAAAGTCTTTTAAACCCAGTATTTAAAATTAAAAAAATGCTTTTTTTATAGAAGAAAACAGGGAAGATTTTAGTGGCTTTTGAATTCATTTTACCTTCGGCAATACTCGCATTAATTTCAGCCGGAGTTCTGGCTTTTATTGTTGTTGGAAAAGACCATGGCAATGAAAAAATTCAGGAATTGTCAACAGCAATCAGGGAAGGAGCATTTGCTTATTTGAAAAAACAGTATTCAATGCTCGCCGTTTTTGTTGTTTTGGTTGCAATAGTTTTATGGCAGGTTTTGGGCAATGAAGCTTTGGCTGTAAATTTTGTTTTGGGAGCAATCGCTTCCACTCTTGCAGGTTTTGTGGGAATGAATATTGCCACACTGGCTAATGCTAGGACTACTCAGGCTGCAACAGTAAAACTTGAAGAAGCTTTAAGGGTTGCATTTTTTTCAGGAGCAGTACTGGGATTGTTTGCTGTTGGAATAGGATTACTGGGAATAAATTTATTGTATGATTTTTTTGGTTCAACTGAATTAATTTTTGGTTTTGCTTTCGGAGCAAGTTCAGTTGCATTGTTTGCAAGAGTCGGCGGAGGAATTTACACAAAAGCAGCGGATGTTGGGGCAGACTTGGTTGGAAAAGTTGAAGCTGGAATTCCGGAAGATGATCCAAGGAACCCAGCGGTTATTGCTGACGCTGTAGGGGATAATGTTGGTGATGTTGCCGGAATGGGAGCAGACTTGTTTGAAAGTTATGTCGGGAGTATTATTGCTGCAATGGCTTTAGGAGTTTTAGCTTTTGGTTCAGAGGGATTGTTTTTGCCGATGATTATTGCAAGCATCGGAATTGTCTCATCAGTTTTAGGAATTTTATATTTTAATTTTTTCAGAGGAAAAAACATTGGTTCTTCTTTAAGAAACGGAACAATTGTTGCAGCTGCATTAGTTGCATTTTCAACTTATTATTTTATAACAGAGTTTACCGGAATTGACATTGGAGTATTTTATTCAATTATTTCAGGTTTGATTGCGGGTTTATTGATTGGTTTTATTACTGAGTATTATACTTCACATGATTTTAATCCGACAAGGTTTTTGTCAAAAAGTTCTGAAACTGGTTCGGCTACAAACATTATTGCAGGATTAAGCTTGGGAAGCAAATCAACTGCTTTGCCAATACTTGTAATTGGTTTGGCTACTTGGACTGCTTTTCATTTCGGAGGAGTTTATGGAATTGCTTTGGCAGGAGTTGGAATGCTGTCAACTCTGGGAATAACATTGGCTGTTGATGCTTATGGTCCGGTTGCGGATAATGCAGGCGGATTATCTGAAATGGCAGGATTGGGTAAAAAGATTAGAAGCAGGACAGATGCTTTGGATGCAGCCGGTAATACTACTGCTGCTATTGGCAAAGGTTTTGCAATTGGTTCAGCTGCGTTAACTGCTTTGGCTTTATTTAATGCTTACGCTGCTACAACTGCAATTGAAGCAATTAATATTTTGAATCCGACTGTGATAATTGGCTTGTTAATCGGTGCAATGCTGCCTTATTTGTTTGCAAATTTTGCAATGTCGGCGGTTGGACAGGCAGCAGAGGAAATGATTTTAGAAGTTCGAAGACAATTTAAACAAATTAAAGGCTTAATGAAAGGCAAAGCAAAGCCTGATTATAAAAGATGTGTTGAAATTTCAACCAATGCAGCATTAAAAAGAATGATTGCTCCGGGTTTGCTGGCAATATTTTCACCATTGGTGTTCGGTTTATTGTTAGGACCGGAAGCTGTTGGTGGCTTGCTGGCAGGAGCTCTTGCTTCAGGAGTAGTTCTTGCAATAATGATGGCTAATGCCGGCGGAGCATGGGATAATGCCAAGAAATATATTGAGTCAGGTAATTTCGGAGGCAAAGGTTCAGATGCTCATAAAGCAGCTGTTGTTGGAGATACAGTTGGGGACCCTTTTAAAGATACTGCAGGGCCAAGCTTAAACATTCTCATTAAACTGATGAGTATTGTTTCAGTTGTTTTTGCAGTGTTATTTTAAAAAAAATTACAAGAGGTGACAATTTTGGCAGAAGACAGATTTGGCAGAGAAATGCATAAAACAACTTGTTCTGACTGTGGTCAGGAAACAGAAGTTCCATTCAAACCAGATGGAGAAAGACCGGTTTATTGCAAAGACTGTTATGAAAAACACAAAAAACCATTTAAGAGAAATGACAACTTTTAATGCACATTAATCAGTTTATTATTTTCTTAAACTTAATTTTCTAATTCTTTTTTTTTATTTTTAAAATGAAGCGGAAGCAAGAACATCTGTTTTTGACGAATTTTTTTGCAATTAATTAAATTTAATTAAAAGGTTTTCCGTTCCATTTTTTGCTAAAAACTGTTTTTTGGTGTGAGAGTTTGGGAAACATTTTGGTAACAGGTTCGTCAGGGCAAATCGGAACAGATTTAACCGAAGCTTTGGCTAAAAAATTCGGAAAAGAAAAAATAATCGGAGCAGATAGAAAAGAACCCAAAAACAGGAATGATTTGGGAAAGTTTGAGAAAACAGATGTTACCCGTAAAGAAAATCTTGAAAAACTTGTAAAAGAAAATAATGTTGAAACAATTTATGATCTGGCTTCATTGTTATCAGCAACCGGTGAAAAAAAACCGGATTTGGCATGGTTTGTTAACATTAGTGCTTTGAAAAATTCTCTTGATTTGGCAAGAGAAAATTCAATAAAAGTTTTCTGGCCAAGTTCAATTGCTGTTTTTGGCCCTTCAACTCCGAAACAAAATACGCCTCAGCAGACAATTCTGGAACCTAATACAATGTATGGCATTACAAAAGTTTCAGGCGAATTATTGTGCAATTATTATTTTAAAAAATATAATGTAGATGTTCGAAGCATAAGGTATCCTGGCTTGATTAGTTATAAAACTGAAGCAGGCGGGGGTACAACAGATTATGCTGTTGAAATTTTTTATGAAGCTTTAAAAAACAAAAAATATGAATGTTTTTTAAAAGAAGATTCAACGCTGCCAATGATGTATATGCCTGATGCAATCAACGGAACAATTAAGTTAATGGAAACAGATGAAAAAAATATTAAAACAAGATTGGGTTATA
Organism: archaeon; assembly: GCA_028279805.1. Classification (GTDB taxonomy): domain Archaea; phylum Iainarchaeota; class Iainarchaeia; order Iainarchaeales; family JANQMZ01; genus JANQMZ01. The sequence continues at coordinate 273,005 of JANQMZ010000007.1, forward strand.
ACATATCTTCACTGAGCTTTTCACCTGAAGAAATTGCAAATGAAATTAAAAAGCATATTCCTGAATTTGAATGCTCATATAAGCCGGATGAAAGGCAGAGAATAGCTGATTCCTGGCCGCAGTCAATTGATGATTCAAAAGCAAGAGAAGACTGGAACTGGAAACCGGAATATGATTTGGAGAAAATGACTGTTGACATGCTTGAAAAGCTTAAAATAAAATTGGGTGTAAAATAGTTATGGCAAAAGCTGATGAATTTTTAGGAAAAGAAGTTTCAAGACTAAAAAAAGAACATTTAAACTGGACTTTGAGGGAATTACAGTCATCTTCAAAACCTCATGCAAAAGTTGATGGTAAAGATGTTCTGATGCTGTGCACTAACAATTACCTTGGTTTTAGTACTCACCCAAAAATAATTAAAGCAATGGTTGATGCAACGGAAAAATGGGGTGCGGGAGCGGGAGCTGTTCCGGTTTTATCTGGCAGAACCTCTTTACAAATTGAATTTGAAGAAAAACTTGCAAAGTTTAAGGAAGTGGAAGCAACCTTGTTGTGCCAGACAGGTTTTGCTGTTAACTCAGGATTGATTCCACAAATTGTTGGACAAGGTGATTTGGTTATATCGGATCAGTTAAATCACGGCAGCATTATTGACGGAGTAAGATTAACAAAAGCGGACAGAGGAATTTATGCTCATAACGATATGAATGAATTGGAAAAAGTTTTAAAGGAAAATAAAGGCAAGCATAAAACAACTTTGATTATAACCGACGGAGTTTTTTCAATGGATGGGGATATTGCTCCTTTGGATGAAATTGTAAAACTGGCTGAAGAATTTAATGCAATGGTAATGGTTGACGATTGCCATGGAGAAGGGGTCATGGGGAAAGGCAAAGGAGTTGTTGCTCATTTTGGTTTGCAGGGAAAAGTTCACATTGAAGGCGGTTCTTTGGGAAAAGCTTTTGGAGTAATGGGTGGCACTATTGCAGGTTCAAAGGATTTGATTGAATTTGCTTATAATAAATCACGGACATGGTTGTTGAGCACCGCGCATCCACCCGGAATGGTTGCAGCTTGCATTGCAGCCGTTGATGTTTTGGAATCAGAGCCGGAGCATGTGGAAAATTTGTGGAACAACACTAATTATTTTAAAAAACAGCTTGACAGCCTTGGTTTTAATACCGGCAACAGCCAGACACCAATTATTCCCATTATTACCGGTGACCCGGGTTCAGCACAGGAATTTGGAAAAATTTTAATGGAAAAAGAAAATATTTTTGTTACTCCAATTGTTTATCCGATGGTTGCAAAAGAATTGTCAAGGTTAAGGGTTCAAATGCATGCTTTGCTGACAAGAGAAGATTTGGATAAAGCACTTGAAGCAATTGAAAGAATTGGCAAAAAATTAAAAGTCATTTAAATGCATTTCAAAGCTGTTTTAACCTAAAAAAAACCTTATTATTAACTTTTTAACGAGATTAAACAAAAATTTAATAAGTTATCAGAATACAATAATATATCATGGTTTTCAAAAGCAATGTGTGGAGAGTTTTCACAGGAGTTACTTTAATTGTACTTGCAGTGTTTTTCCTGTTAAGCGGTTTAAGATGGTTAAAATTTCCTTTCATAAATGTTGAAACGGATACACTTATTTCATTTGTTTTGATTGTATTGGGAATGGCAGTACTTTATTCAGGAATTGCCGGAGAAAATGGGGAAGACCATTAACTATTTTTGTTTTAGTTCCCCGAAATAATCTAAAAATTTTTTAGTTGTTTTTAAAATATATGTTCTGCCATATTTTTGCCTTGAAATAAATCCTTTTTCAAGAAGTTCTTTTACATGGTCATAAGCTTTTGTGTTTCTATATTTTACAACTTTTGACTGAATTATGGGTTGCTTGTATGAAATTAAAGCAAGAGTTTTCTGAACTCCTTTGTTTAAATCTGATTCGGCCGCAAAATGATTAACTTTTCCCTGCAGTTCAGGTTTAACTCTCATTGAAAAAGAATCATTTTCCCTGTCAATAATTATTTCCAGGCCTGAATTTTTTTCAACATAATCATTTTTTAATTCTTTTAACAGTGAAATAATTTCAATTCTTTCCATAATGCCTGTTGTTTCCTTTAATTCTTTTAAAGTCAAAGAACCTGAAGCCATAAAAAGTGAAGCTTCCAAAACCTGTTTTTCATTTGAAGACATGTAAACACTATTAAGGAAAAAAATTGTTTAAATTAGTTTCTTTCCCTTCTCATCCAGCACATGAATCACATTAACGGGGCAGTTTTTTGCCGCCTCCATGTTTGAATCAAAATCATTTTCATTAATTTCTTTTTTTTTAAACTGTGCCTGTCCGTCCTCTTCCATAAACCAGTTTTCAGGGCATAAAACAGGGCAGGTGCCGCATCCAATGCAACCCGGCCTGTCATATTCAATTTTGTGTTTTGACAAGAAAATCACGGTTTAATATTTTTCAACATGAATTTTTTCAGGTTTAAAGCCCAATTCTTTGAATAATTCAGATGTTTCTTCAACAGCTGCAGGAATTCCGCATGCATAACAATGTGCCTCGTTTCCTGCTTCAAATTTTGTTTTTTTAATAATGTGCTGAATGAATCCTTTTTCTCCCTGCCAGTCTGAATCGTTTTTGTCTCCGCAACAAGGATAAAAATGAAAATTTGGCCAAGATTTTTCTAAAGCGTTTAATTCTTCTCCGTATAAAAATTGTTTTGAATTTCTAAAACCAAAAAACAAATGAACCGGTTTTGAAAAATTTCCTTCTTTTAACAATCTTAACATTGAAATAAATGGGGCAATGCCTGTTCCTGTTGCGGAAAAAATATATTCTTTTACTTCTTCTTCAGCCAAATTAAATCTGCCATATGGTCCTTTTACAATTAATTCTGAACCCACTTTAACATTTTTGTTAACATAATCGCTTAAGCCGCCTGGTTTTTCAATTCTTAAGCATAATTCGATTATGTTTTTTTCTTTCGGGGAAGAACACATTGAATAAGCTGCAAATCTTAACTGGTCGGGCTTGTTTCTGTCCATAAAACCCGGCGGGGCAAGCATTATGAATTGCCCTGCTTTGAATTCAAAGTCTTCATTGTGTTTCAATATTAAAATTTTTGCAATTCCTCCCTCGTCGTCTTTGTATTCTTTTATTTTTTCAACTGTGCAGGAAAATTCTTTAATGTTCATTAAATCACAAAAAATAGAATTATTTACTGTATTCTTCTTCAACAAAAGAGTTTAAGTCTTTTAATAATTTTTCAATTGTTTCATTGTCCATGCCGTGGCCTTTTGCTCCGCCTTCAATGGATTCGTGGAATCCAAAATGACAACCGAAACAATGCAAGCCATATTCTGCCATAACGTCAGCTGTTTTTGGATATTCTCCAACCATTTTGGCAACAATCGTATCCTTAGTTATTTCAGCCATATAATCAATAATATTTGATGTTTTAAGCAATTAAAAACTTTTCCGTGCAATCATTGAAGTATGAAAATTTATACAAAAAAAGGAGATTCGGGAAAAACAAGTTTTGGAATAAAAAGAGTTCCAAAAAATTGCATTGAAGTTAAAGCTTTGGGAAACGTTGATGAACTGGATGCTTTAATTGGTTTGGCTGTTTCAAAAAAATTAAGTCAAAAAAATGAAGGTTTAGCATTGAAAATCCAAAATGACTTGCATAGAATTACTGCTGAATTGGTTGGACTGGGAAAAAAAGGCTCAGAAATTCAGGAAAAAGACATTAAATTTCTTGAAGAAACAATTGATTCATTTGAATTGCCGGAATTAACAAAATTTATTTTGCCAGGCGGTTCAGAGCAGGGAGCATTATTGCATTTGTGCAGGGCTGTTTCAAGAAAAACAGAACGTTCAATTTTGGATGCTGAAAAAAATATTAAAATTTCAAAAGAATTAAAGGCTTATGTTAACAGGTTAAGTGATTTGTTTTTTTCAATGGCCCGGTTTGAAAATTTAGAAAATGGTTTTGAAGAAAAAAATCCCGATTATTAAATTACAATAAAACCGGAGTTTTGCAGTAAGAAAATTATTGTAGCATACAAAAATGCTCCGCTTAAAAAGAAAGTCAGGCTGCCTTTTTGTTCTTTTGGCAGATAATCTTTTATTATAACGTAAAGCATTACTCCGACAACAAAAGCCAAAACCATGTCATAAAATTTTAAAAACTCAACAAAAATAGAAGCTAAAACCATTCCGATTAAAACATGTGAAGATAAAAGAATCTTCAAAGGAAAATGTCCCTTAACGCCCTCATCCAATGTTTCAAAAGACAAAGAACCAAAAGCAGTATTCAACCAGACCGGAAAAAACAATAACAAAACCATTGAATTGCTGATTAAAGAAAATTCAAACAAAACAATTCCCAAAGCAATATAATAAATAAAAAAAGCAATTGAATGAGCCTGTTTTAATTCTCTAAATAATCTTTCAGGCCGGGCGTGACTGTAAATATGCTTTTCAATAACATGAAAAACAATAAAGCCAAACAATACAATAAAAAATAACTGGTTATGAAAAATTGAAGCAGTTGTACTGATAAGCAAAGGCAGCAATCCTAAAAAAATGTAGGAAATTGTTACGCCTGAAGCAAAAGAAATTAATTCATTCCTTAAAGGGTTCAATCTTGTTAAAACTATTTCTCCAAAAAAATGAGTTAAGCCTAAAACAAGCCCCAACCAGTATACAAACATGGCAAATTATAGAATTTTTTTATTATTAAAAGTTTTGATTATTTGAAAGATTTGCCGCAGCCACAGCTTGCGCTTGCATTTGGGTTGGAAATCTTAAAACCGGATTCGTTTAAAGTGTCCAAATAATCGATTCTTATTCCCTGCAATTGTTCCAATTTGTCTTTTGGAATGAAAACTTTTATTCCTTCAATCTCAAATTCCTTGTCTTCAGGTTCTTTTTTTTCTTTTAAATCCAGCAAATAATGCATTCCCGCACAGCCGCCCGGAGCAGCATCAATTCTTAATCCGGCGCCGTTCTCTGAATTTTTTTGAATTAAATCTTTTAATTTTTCAACCGCTCTCGGAGTCAAATCAATGTCTTTTTGTTCTGCCGGTTCTTCTTTTTGTTTTTTTGCAGCCAGATTATTCAAATCTTTTAACAAATCATTAATTGTTTTTTCATCCATTCCGTGAGCCATTGCCCCGGCCTCAATTGATTCAAACGGATTGACATGGCATCCGACGCAATGCAATCCATAACTTAGCATTACTTCAACGCTGTCAGGATATTTTTGAACCAGGTCACCAATAATCATGTCCCCTTTGATTAATTGTTTTTGTTCTGTTTCCATAAACTTACACAAGTATTGCTTCAAAACAAGTATTTAAACCTAATGTTAAGGATTTTTTCTTTCTACAATTTCAGGACCATGTTCTTCAATGAACCGCATAGCCTGATCACACAAAACATTAATAGTGCGGGCAATATTAATTTTTTCATTACTTTTTTCAGTTCTGTAAAATGCTTCAGTGAAAAGCTCAATTAAAGCTACATGTTTTTCAATTGAATTAAGGCTTAGGCTTATTGATATTGCTTCAAATCTTCTTGAAACACCAGTATTATGTAAAGAGGGCACAACTTCCCAGAAAACTCTTTCAACAGTTTCAAGATCTTCTCTCAAAGCGTCATTCAAATAATCAAAGTCTCTTTGCCTGTCCGGCTTTGCTTCAGACGGTTTTTCGATTTCAACTCCAGAATGCCTTTTACTTTTTATACCCATTCCCAATTCTTTTTCAACATGCGCAGACAACATTTTAATTAACCTGAACAAATCAAAAATTTCATTATTTTCCCGGGCATGATACAAAGCTTCATTGCAAATTTTAATTAATCCCATATTTTCTTCCAGAATAGACAAATGCTTGTTTTGCTCAAGTGCTTTTAATTTTCGAATTGTTTCAGAATTAACCAGTGATGGAAATTTTTCAGCATTTTCAAATTCTTTTCTGAGAAGAAATGCAGTAAATTTACCAAATCCGGTATATTCTGGATTATCGGATCTTCTTCGCTTAGGAGTTGTTCTTTTTTGACGCATAACAAAAACCTTAAGGATTATTTCTTCTGGCTGATTCGCCGGATTTTTCCAATTGCTGAGCCTCAATATACAAATCGCTTAGATACCATCTGATTTGTTTTTTTTCCTCTTCACTTTCAATATTTGCTTCAACTTCTTCTTCTAAAATTTTAATTTCCGCTCGAATTTTTTCAAGCTCTGGCAAATGAATATTTTCCTGAACAATTTGAAGTTTTTCAGCAACACTTTTTGCATCCCTAAGAGAAGGAAACCATTTCTGCAGATTAAGAGTTTGTGCAAGTATTTGCTCTTCCCTTTCAGGATTCACCGATTTTTTAATCCTGCCCGTTTTTCTTTCCGTTGGTCTTCGTTCATGCATAAAATCACTTTTAATTTATTTTTCCACACCCTTTAATATTTCTGCCATTAAAACGGATCGTTCTATGATTGCGTTAACAAAAGATTTTTCGTAGCTTGTTACAGCCCAGGGAAGAACTTCTTCTCTCAAAATTTGAATAGTGCTTAAAACAACTTCATGCCTGGAATTACTTCTTACCTCAGCTTCTAAAAGTTGTCGGGCAATTTCATGAGGATTTGGAAGAAAAGGAAAGTCTTTTCTTAATTCCTTAGTTGCTTTATTCAAAGGTTTCTTAAAAGGAAAAAAACTATGCAATTCATCAAAAGTTATTTCCCGGTTTCTTCTTTTTTCATGTTTTGGCATAAAAGAATACTGTTTGCGTTGTTTATAAGTTTTTTTAAACCAGAGAACTTGGGCATAATTTGTTTATAACACAATTTTTACAATCCGGCTTGCGTGCCTGGCAAATTTTGCGCCCGTGCCAGATTAAAGTTGAATTGATTTTTGGCCAGTCTTTTTCGTCAATTAATTTTAACAAATCCTGTTCAATTTTGTCAGGATTTTTTTCTGTGCTAAAAAACATGCGATTGCTTAAACGTTTTACATGAGTGTCAACTGCGATTCCGACCGTTTTGCCAAAACCATATGACAAAACAATGTTGGCGGTTTTTCTTGCAACTCCCGGCAGAGTAATTAATTCTTCCATTGTTTTCGGAGTTTTTCCGTTAAATTCTTTTACAATTTTTTTTGAAGCATTTTTAATATTTTTAGCTTTTGCGTTAAAAAAACCGGTTGATTTGATTAAACGTTTTAATTCTGTCAAATTTGCAGAAGCAAAATCCTGCGGAGTTTTAAAGCGTTTAAAAAGTTCCGGTGTTACTTTGTTCACGCGTTCATCAGTGCATTGAGCTGAAAGAATTGTTGCAACCATTAACTGAAAAGGGTTTTTATGGGTTAAAGCTGTGCCGGGAGCATATTTTTGTTTTTCAAGTTTTTTTAAAATTTTTTCAGCTCTTTTTTTGCGTTTTTGAAAAGATTCTTTTTTTGCATCTGAAAAATTCATTGTTTTTCAACTTTTATTAAAATTTTTTTACCGATAACAGGAATAAGTTTTTGCAATTCAATTTCAACATCTTTTTTTAACAAAATTTGGTCAGCTGATTTGTCAGGAAGTTTGCCGTTGACCTGAAAAACATAAAAGCCTTTTTTTCCGTCAACGGATGTGATATAAATTCCGTCAGGTTTTTTTTCAACACCCAGCCCTGAAACTTTTTTTAATGCGTTTAACAGGGAATCCCCTTCCTTAACCTGAACAGTAAAAGGTTTTTCAACCAAATTCCAGACTTTTTCAATTGGTTTCATTGCATTTCTTTTAAGTTTTAAAACATGGGTGTTGCCAATTTGCTCTCTTTCAATCAAACCTGCTTTTTCCAAAACAAGAATATGTTTTAACGCAACAGGTGTTGAAATTCCGAGTTCTTTGGCTAAAGCGGAAATATGCATGTTTTTTTTAAGCAAAATTTTCAGAATATTTCTCCTGTTTGCATTTCCCAAAACTTTAAACAAATCCATTCAAACACAACCTTTTGGGTAACGATTGTTAGTATTCAGAAAAAAAGTTAATTAAAAGCTATTGGAATGTGCATGTGGGCTCTGGAATATGTCAGGCAGCTGATTCAACCTGTTTTGTCATCGCCCAGTCCATTAAAGTTTCTGAAATGGCAATAAGACTCTGGTTTACACGCATTTTTGAATAAGATTTAATGTCTTCAGGTTCTTTTGAATCAAGGGATGTGCAAATTCTGATAAAATTTATTGCATCCTCAGGAGTCAGCCAGTTGTCATCCGAATCGTCTTTTTCAATCAAACTTTTTAAAGAATCAACTGCGGGTAAAAGTTTTTCTAGAAAATTTAAATCCTTTTTTTCAAAAGTTATTATGTGGTCAGCCATTCTCTCAACAGACATTGAAATTCTTGAAATGTAATACAAGTCAATTGGTTTTAATTTTGAAGAACGGTTCATTGTTAAAGCTGAAATTACTGCACGTTCAATCAAATTTTTTGACTTGTCTATCTCTTCTTCATATTTTTCAATGAGTTTTTTGTCAAAATCGTTAACCATTGAAAAAATTAAAGTTTTTAAACGCCTTATCATTGACCTTAAAGTTGCATGCGGGTTTTCAATTAAAATATTTGATTCTCCGAAAATTGTTTTGTTTCCGATTTCAATCAATTCAATGTTTAAAAGATTCGGATTCATTAAATCATGAAAAGACAAATCTTTGTTCAGCAAAATTTTGAAAGATTTGGCAGGATTAATATAACAGGCAACTATTATTTTTTCCAAAACTTTTGGGTCACTTTCATTTACTTTTATTACAATGTCTTTTCCTTTTTTTTCATTAATGCCCGAACTTATATTCAGGGAACCGTCAGCTGTTTCCGTCAGGGTGACAGGAACATTCTGATTTATTTTATATTTTTTACACCAGCTTGTAGGCAGATAAACATAATGCATTTTGCCGGTTTTCTGAATTTTTCTGATATCGCCTGAGACAACCATATATGAGTTATACTTAGCGACAAGTATATATTGTTTATTGCTTTAAAACAGCTTTTTTTAAGATATTGAACTATTTTTTGGAATCCTTTAATTTTTGGGAAACTACGTGCATTTTTCCCATTTGTGCTGCAAGTGAAACCCTGCCAATAATAAGGCCTGCTATGAAAAAAGCAAAAGCGTAAATGTAAATCATTAAAGGACTCATTTACACAAAATGTTTTCTTTTAAATATAAACAAAATCCAAATAATAAATATACAATATAAAAAATAGATATTCAAAAATGTTAAAATTTTTATACTAGAATGTTATTATTTTTGCAAGTGACCTGAAATGAGACCTGCTGAACACCACCAAAGAGCTCCGAGAGCTGCTGCAGAAAGAAAAGTTGCCGAGAGAGGCAGGCAATACAGAGACCTTCATTCTCAAAGGCGCCGACTTATAAGGGAACTGGAAGCATCCAGAAATGAAATGAGAAGGCTTCAGGGAATGAGAGAAGACGGAATCGCGGTTCCACAAAATCAGATTAGTGATGTTCAAAACAAAATTAAAAAACTTAAAAAGGATATTGACTCTGTTGAAAGCAAATTAAAAAACTTGTAAAAATAATTATTTGTTTAGCCTTTCACCAATAAAAAAGTGAAGAGCTGCTTCGGATTCAGGGTTAAAAAAATTTTGCTGTTTAAGTTTTTCAACTGCTTTGGGAATGCTTGCAAGATGAACCGCTTCCAATATTCCACGAGCCTGTTCCTCTGTTAATCCTTTTGCAGTCAAAGCGAATACTGCAGTTGGAGAGCCTGCAAGTTCTCTTGCAAAAGCTTCAAAAACTTTTAAACCAGCTCTTTCATAAAGTGGTGCCGCACGAGCAAAATCAGAACTTTTTGCAAGTTCATGTGCATAAACCGCATCTCTTTTTTTTTCAAGCCTTTTAACTATATCAGGTTTTGCACCGGATTCTCTTGCTATTGAAAGCTGATTTTCAGTTTCTCTTTTAGCTATTTGAAACTGCCTGTTTCTTTCACTCGGAGTTTTTGCAATTCTTAACCCTTCAATTGAAGGGAGGCCATATTGTCTCCGTATAGTTTTTTTGTTTGGAATAGGCATAAAAAAACACCAATAATAAAATAATGTTAACAAGTTATATTTAAACCTGAAGTTGAAAGGGGCTTTGTACTTTTATTCGTTTTTGTACTTTTATTCGGATATTTTTGAATGCTTTTTTAAGGTTTTGAAAATTTGGCTGAAACCGTGAAACATAGTTATTTATATGATAAAAAGGCAATTAAGGTATGGCTAGGGCTCCGAGGCAGATTGGGCATAAACCTTTTGATAGAAAAAGATTGTCTATGTGGAACAGTATTTCATCTGAAGGGCTTTTAAAAAAAAGGGAAGAATATGCTTTTGAAATACTTCCGGAACTGCTTTATGAAGCAAATAATGGAAATCGTGAGGCAAGAAGGCAGCTGGCTGAAAGTTCTCAGGATTTGATTGAAATTGAAAGGCTTTTAAGGGAAAGAAATGTTTCACCGGGAGGCGTTTCTGAAAAGGCTAAAAGGCAGAATGTTCTTCGAGCAATTGAAGAAGCTGAAACAAAATTATCAGAATCTGAAAACCAGATTGAAAAAGAAATTCTTGAAAGCAGGTTAAAAGCTTTAAAAGAATTATTATCAGGATAAAATTTGAACAAATTCTAAGGCTTTCTTCTGCCTAAAAGAATTTTTGCTTTTTCTTCATGTTGCTGTGCTTTTTCAACGTTTCCTTCTTTTCTTAGTCTTTGCGCTTCACTTTGATGTGCTCCGGCTGCAGATTCCCATAATCCGAGTTGTTGATAACGTTCTGCCGCTCCTATAAAATTGCCCTGAGCCATTAAATTGTTTGCTTTTGTAAGCCCGCCCAAACGTTCCTGTAAATGTTCGCTTGTTTCCGTTCTTCTTCGTCTTAATGCCATTTTAGAAATAAGATTAAAGTGATTAATAAACATGCCTTTTGCATTATTAATAAAAAGAATTGGTTTCAAATAAAGTCAAATGAAAAACAAAACTTTTATGGTAATAATTTTTGCACTGATTTTAATAGCGGGATGTACCAATGGAACAGATGTAAAAAAAGAGAAACAGGTAAAAGATGAAGATTTGCCTGACAAAACCATAAAACCTTACATTGTAATAAGCATTCAGGAATTAAATGAAGATGCGGTAAGTTATACCGGTGAAAAAGTTTTACTTGAAGGATTTTTCGGTCATAAAAATTTTTACGGAAACACCGGAATGTCTTATTTGATAACAGATTATGGTTTGTTTTTAGTTGACCAGCCATTGCCTGTGAAAAGTTTTGTAAGGCTTGACGGAGAAATCCCGGTTGAACATGATTCAAAACAAATAAAAGTTATTGGAATTGTTCAGCAAGCTGATGACAAAATAACTGTTATTGTTGTTGAATCTTTTGAGGTGAAAGAATGAAAAAAATTTTCACCGCATTATTGTTTTCAGTTTTTTTAATTGCAGGAGCTTTTTTTGCAAATGCAGATTTTGAATTAAACACAGCTGAAGATGACTGTAAACTTGCAATAATAATTAATGGCGCAGTAAAAGCGGATGATGACCATATTCGTTACTGGAATGCGGTTAAACAAAAATGGGCTTATCTCGAAGGAGAAAATTTTACTCCTTCAAATATTTATGTGCATTATACCAATGGAACCGGCAGAGATGATTCAGGAATTGTTGATGGCCCGGCTTCAGGTGAAAGCATTCTTGAAACATTTGAAGCAATAGCTCAAAAAATAAGAGACTGTGAATCAAGAGGAAAAAGAGCAGAGGTTCTAATTCTTGTAACAGACCATGGTTTAAGCGTTCAGGGAACAGCAGGAATTCCTCTTGAAGGAGGAGACATTTTGTATCCGGATGCTTTGGCTGATTTAATAAGAACATTAAAGGATGCGGGAACAGTTGATGTTTGGGTTGAATTGGGACAATGTTTTAGCGGCGGTTTTATTGATGATTTGGAAAATGTTGCAAACGGTGTTGCGGCTTCAACAGGAGCAGACCAGAATCATTACAGCACCAGGGATAGAATGAGGTTTGAATATTATTTTATGGCTGCATTGGATGGAAATTATCCTGATGGAAACGTGGTTACAGGCGTTCCTTCAACCGGCAACCCATGGCAGGATGCATGGGAGTTTGCCAAAAGAAAATACCAGGAAGAACTGGGTTCCGGTGAAATTTCTGAACCGGTTTATGGCGGTTCAGGAATTCCAAATTATTGTGGCAATGGTGTTGTGGATGACGGAGAACAATGTGATATTGCTTTGGAAACAAATTCTTGCAGTGAAAAACAGGAATGTTCAAATGAATGCCAGTGCCAGAATTTGTGCGGAAACGGACAAATAGATGAAAGTGAAGAATGTGACATATCAGATGATTCCGACCAGTTTCAATGTTATGATGAGGGTTATTGCAGTGAAACTTTGTGCAAATGCATTCCTTTTAACTAATTTTTTTTATTATTTAATGTTTTGTTTAGGCTGAAGAAACGCTTTTTTGATTCATGTTATTCATGGTTTTGTTAATCCAGAAATATCCTATTATTGATGATAAAATGTTTCCCAATGCAATTGCTGTCCAAACGCCTGTGATTGAAAAATTAAAAATTTGTGTTGAAACGTATGCCAGTGGAATTGAAACAACTACAAACCGGATAAAAAATATCCAGAAACCCGGCCACGATCTTCCGATGGCCTGAAAAGCACTTGCTTCAACCATTGCCATTGCAAGAAAACCATAGCTTAATGCAACAATCCAGATGTATGAAAGAGAATATTCCGTAACAATCGGATTGTCTGTAAATATGCTGATAATTGTGTTTGATAATAAAATTGCAACAATTCCCAAACCTGCCGCACCAACAAAACTATACTTTAAGGCTTTTGAAAAAGATTCTTTCGCCCTTTGAATGTTTTTTGCCCCAATGTTTTGGCCGATCATTGCCAACGCTCCGAAGCCAAAGCCTATTGCGGGCAGGAATGCAAAAAATTCTATTCTGAAACCCAGACTGAAAGCAATCGCCCCTGGTTCCATAAAACCTAATGAAACAACAAGCATTAAAGCAATTAAGCCAATGGGATTAATTACTTGTGTTAATGATGCAGGAATTCCTATTCCTAAAACTTTTTTTACTGATTCCCATTGAAAACTTAAATTTTTGAAACGAAATGTTACTATTCTGTTTTCTCTTGATAACAAATATATTCCGATTATTATGAAAATTGATTGGGAAATAAGTGTTGCTATTGCTGCTCCTGAAATTCCTAAAGCCGGAAATCCAAACCATCCGAGTATTAATAACGGATCCAAAATTATGTTAACTAATGTTGATAAAGCAAAAAGTTTTGTTAAGGTTAAAGTGTCTCCCTCTGAATTAAATGCAAACATTATTGTCATTAAAATAAAAAGTAAAATTGAGCCACCGGCGGTTATTGTAAAATAATCCAATGCCGGCTGAAATATTAATCCGGTTGCACCTGAAAGCGTTAATAATTCATTTCTGAATAATAAGGAAAGTGCAGTGAAAAATATTGCCGCAATAGCTGATAATACAAAGGATTGTCCTAAAACCCGTTCAGCTTCTTTCATGTTTTTGGATCCTATGTGCATTGCCATTATTACTCCTGAGCCAATGGTTATTCCCATGCTTAAACCTACCATGGCAAACAATGCCAGTTGTGCAATGCTTACAGCTGCTATTGCTTCTGCTGACAACTTGCTTACCCAGAAAGCGTCTACAATGTTGTAAAGAGTGTAAAAAAATACTGAAAGCATTAAAGGCCAGGCTAATGACCATAATTGTTTTCTAATATTGCCTTTGGTTAAATCCTGCCCTTCCAAAATTAATCACAGTAAAGAAAAGGCAGTTAAATTTTTAAAGAGATGAATATTTCTCCGAAAAATTTTTCCTGCCACATGATTATTTTGTTTTCATTTGCCAGAAAAAGCAATGGTAAAAAAGTGTAAACAATTTCCAAAACGGTGTGTTCATCCAGCAATTGTGAAAACAAAACCATTCCCTGTGAATCTTTTCTTTTTTGAATTTTTTCAAAAACTGTTTTCATTTTTTCATCAATATCTTCTTCAATTAACTGAACATCAAAATCAGGTTTTTCGTTCCTTTCTCTTTCACGCTGGGCTTTTGTTTTTGTTTTTTCAATAATTGATTCAATATTTTCAACCAGTTCATCCAGTGAAACTTTTCCTTCTCTGATGCGCGTAGTGGAAGCTAATTCGGGCAGCATTCCTTCCAATTCCAGTTTTTCCTGTTCTGATATTTCAGGTTCTTTTTCTTCTTCAATTGATGAAAATTTTAATGTTTTGGCTTTTGACCTCACTAAAATTGCGCAGCATAAAAAAGCATTTGCCGGCACTTTTAAATTAATTGACTGCATTTGCTGAATTTTTTCCAAATATTTTGTTGCCAAAAGAGAAACATCAATGTTCCAGACATTCATTTTTTCTTTTTTAACCAAGTCAAGCAGAATGGTTTTCCATTCAGGCTGGTCAACAAGTTTTACAAAATCCACATTTTCATGTTCTGTTTGTTCTTCCTGTTTTACCTGTTCTTTTTTCATGTCGGGAGCCTCTTAAAAAAAATTCATGAAAATTAGTGAAAAAGTAGTATTTAAAGCTATTTAACCAAAAAATATCAAAACAAAGCATTTTAAATAAAAAAAGCCAATATAGTAAAAAGTGTTTTTTGGGTTTTCAAATGGACAGAGTTAAAACAGGAATCGCAGGACTAGACGAATTAATGAACGGAGGAATTCCACAGGGTTCAACAGTGGTTGTATCCGGAGGAACAGGAACAGGTAAAACAATTTTCGGAATGCAGTACATTTACAACGGAGCAAAAGATTTCAAAGAACCCGGAATCTTTGTCAGCCTTGAAACAAATTTGAAAAACATTGTCTGGAATATGACAAGCTTTAAATGGGATATTAAAAAAATGCAGGACGCAAAACTGATGAAAACTTACAGGTTAAACCTGCACGAGCCTGATAATGAGGAAATGGTTGGAAGAAAATTAAAAGAAGAGCTTGAAGTGATTTTAAAAATGGTTAAAGAACTGAAAGCAAAACGCCTTGTCATAGATTCAATTACCGCAATAGGAATATGGGTTGAAAAAAAATCAACACTAAGAAGCCTGTTATATGAATTTACAGACAAATTAAAAGAATTAAATTGTACGACTTTATTAACAACTGAAACAAGTTCACAAAAAGAAGATTTGTCAGCATTCGGAGTTGAAGAATTTGTATCAGACGGAGTTATTGCCTTATATTTTTCACCGCCAAACAGGTCATTGTTTGTAAGAAAAATGCGTGGAACAAACCATTCAAGAAACATTCATCCATTAGAAATTGGTGAAAAAGGTTTAAGCGTAAAACCACAGGACAGGGTCATGTGGGAATCAATCAAATAATTTAAGTTCCTTCTTTCCAGGAACCCAAATATTTTGATTGTTCTTTTGTCAAAGAATCTTTTTTTATGTTCATTGTCTTCAGCTGTAACTTTGAAATGTGGTCATCAACGCTTTCAGGCAGCAAATGCACACCTGGGTTTAAAGAATTTTTTAAAACATATTCAGCTGCAAGAGTTTGCCCGCAAAAACTTAAAGACATAACTGTGGATGGATGTCCTTCAGCTGCTGACAAATTAACAAGGCGTCCGTCTGCCAGCATGAAAATTCTTTTGTTGTTACGCAAAGTATATTCTTTCATGCTTGGCCTTAATTGCCTTGAACTTTTTGATAATTTTTTTAAAGCAGGAATTTCAATTTCAGCATCAAAATGCCCTGAATTTGATAAAATTGCCCCGTCCTTCATTTTGGTAAAATGTTCTTTTCTGATAACATTTTTGTTGCCAGTAACCGTTGTAAATATGTCCCCTAATTTTGCTGCCTGAGCAATAGGCATTACCCTATAACCATCCATTACAGCTTGTAATGCTCTGAAAGCATCAACTTCACAGACAATTACATTTGCCAGCATTCCGGAAGCCCTGCCTGCAACGCCTTTACCGCAGTCACCATAACCGCATACAACAAAAGTTTTACCGGCAATCAAAGTGTTTGTAGCACGCAAAATGCCGTCAACAGTGCTTTGTCCTGTTCCGTAAACATTGTCAAACAAATGTTTTGTTTTATTGTCATTAACCGCAATAACCGGATACTGTAAAATGTTATCTTTTTCCATTGCTCTCAATCTTATAACGCCTGTAGTAGTTTCCTCTGTGCCCCCAATTATATTGTCAAGCAATTCTTTTCTGTGAGTATGAGCCAATGTAACCAAATCACATCCGTCATCAATTGTAATTTCAGGTTTATAATCTAAAACATGATTAATGTTTTCATAATATTCCTTATTGCTTTGACCTTTCCATCCGAAAACATGAAAACCTTGTTTTGCCAAAGCAGCTGCGACATCATCCTGTGTGCTTAAAGGATTGCATCCTGCAATTGCAACTTTTGCTCCCCCGGATTTTAAAGTTCTGACCAAAGCAGCTGTTTCTTTTGTAACATGCAAAGCCAATCCAATTGTTAATCCTTTGAAAGGCTTTTCTTTCTGCATTCTTTTTCTAACTTCCAACAAGGCACCCATCTGCATTTCAGCATATTCAATATTTTTCTGACCCTGTTTTGCCAAAGACAAATCCTTTACCGCGTGTTTTTTCATTTTATCACCAACCTCAAACAAAAGAAACAAAAAAAATAAAAACAAGAGTTAAAGAAATTCGGCATATTCTGATGCCAGATGCAAATATTTTTCCACTTTGTCAAGTTCCTCTTCTTTTGCTTTTTCATCTTTTAACTGTAAAAAAGCCAATCCGGCTACTTTTGAGCGTACATTGGCACGATAACTTTTATACAGGTTTAAAAGTTTTGAAAAGCCTTTTTTGTCACCTGAAAGTTCAATGTAATGGTTTACAAATTTTTTTGACAATTTTCTTTCATTAAAAGCATCTAAATCCATAGACATGAAAGCAATTTCTGTAACAATATCTGTAAAATTAATATCGTTGTTAAATTCAATGCAGTCAAAAACTTTTATTTCATCTGTTAAAAAAACATTTTTTGAATAAAAATCTCCATGGCATTCTTTAACAAAACCGTTTTTTTTTCTGTTCTTAATAAAAGAATTGTTTTTTTCAACAAAATTTTTGCATTTTTTTATTAATTTGTCCAGAGTTTCTTCCTGTGACAATTCTTTTTCAACCACGCTTCTAATGCTTGACAAATCTTTAATATGTTTAAAAACAAATTCAGGTGAACCGTAATTTTTTTCCTTAATTGTGGGAATGTTTTGATGAAAATTATTCATAATGCCGGCAAGTTCTAAAACTTGTTTTGTTGAAACTTTTTTTTGCTCCAGCAGCAAATCCATTCTTTTATTTTCAGGCAATTGTTTCATTTTAACCGCATAATCAACTGTTTTTCCTTTTCCTTCAAAGAATAATGCGTTATCATCTGTCACATTTACAATATCCAGATAAACATCAGAGGATAGTCTTTTGTTTAAAAAAATTTCACGCTCGCAAAAAAATTTTCTTCTGCCCATGGTTGAATAATCCAGAAAAGAAAATTTTACCGGTTTTTTTATTTTGTAAGCATAATTTCCGGTTAAAAAAACCCAGGAAGTGTGAGTCTGAATCATTTTAATTTCCTGAACTTCAAAAGGATAAGCTTCAGGTTTTTTTAATTCTTCAAGCCTTTTTTCAATCATTTAAAGCACCTTTAACATAATTTTGCACTTTTTCAATTTTTTCCTCCACAGGCATTAAAGCATTCAAAATAAGGTGTTTTTGGGTTATTGGCTCAAAATCTTTTTGAACAATTTTAAAAGCATTCAGGTCTGCCTCGCTTACATTGGGATTTGTTTTGCGGTCAAGCATTCTTTTTTTCACTGTGTCAAAATCAATTGAGATAAAAACAAAAAAGAAAGGAACATTTGCATTTTTAGCTGTTTTTGTTGCTTTATCTCTTATATGTTTTTTATAAAAAGTTCCGTCAAGAATAACATTTTTTCCCTGTTTTGCAAATGCTTCAGCTTTTGAAAAAAGTTTATCGTAAACTTTTTGTTTTGCTTCATGAGAATATTCACTTTTCTCTGAAAACAGTTCTTTTCGCATGATGTCTGTGTTTAAATGAATCATGTTAAGATTTTCAGCTAAACGTTTTGCAAGATAACTTTTTCCGGAAGCCGGCAATCCGGCAACAACAATAATCATTTTTTATCAGCTGTTTCCAAAATTTTTGATTTTGTTCTGGCAGCAACTTGCTCAACTGGACCCTCACCATTCACAGTGATTAAAATATTTTTATCAGAATAAAATTTTAACAAAGGCTTTGTTTGCTTTTCATAAACTTTTAACCGGTCCAGAACAATTTCAGGCTTGTCATCATCCCTTTGAATCAATTTTTCTTTACATTCAGGGCAATGAGTTAAGCCTTTATGTTCTTGAATCGTATTAACATTAAACAGGTTTCCGCATTTTTGGCATTTTCTTCTTCCTGAAATTCTTTTAACAAGTTCTTCTTCTGCAACATTTAAATTAACAACCGCATTAATTTTTTTTCCTGTTTCTTTACTCATCTGTTCAAGTTTTTCAGCCTGAGGAATTGTTCTCGGATAACCATCCAGAATAAAACCGTTTTGACAGTCAGATTTTGAAATTCTGTGCTTTACAATTTGTGCAACAGTTTCATCATCAACTAACGCGCCGGAAGAAACAATTTTCTGAACCTTTTTTCCCAAATCAGTTTCTGAAGCAATTTCATCCCTGAAAATGTCACCGGTGGACAATGCGGGAATATTAAGCTCCCCGCTTAAAATTCTGGAAATAGTGCCTTTTCCGGCACCAGGTGGCCCCAAAAAAACAAGATTTAACATTAAAAATACCTATTTTTTTAATGAAAGAAACAAATAAAAGTCTATTTTACCAGCACATCCAAAACAACCTGTACTTTTGCAGGTGAAAAAGATCTTACAACAGCTTTTCTTAAAATTTTTATTTTTTTATTAAATTTTTTTGCAGTTTCTTCAAGTTTTTCAATTGGTTTGTCATACAACGATTCTTTTTCTTCAAACTGGTAAAAATGAATTGCGCCTCCCGATTTCAGTGAAAGAAAAGCTTCTTTTAAAAAATTTTCACCGCCTTTAGGCAAAGGCATTACAACCCTGTCAAGCTTATGCGTTAATTTTTCCGGAACAATTTTTTTAACATCTCCAAAAAAAGATTGAACCCTTTGTTCAACATTGTTCAGTTTGATGTTTTCATCCATTAAATCAAAAGCATCTTTGTTTAATTCAACTGTAAAAATTTTTTCCGCATCAGAATTTTTGGCAAAAATTATTGCAAAGGGGCCGACTCCTGCAAAAAAAACTCCCACTTTTTCACCGGGTTCAATTAGTTGTGAAATTCTTTTTCTTTCGGTTGAAAGTCTTGGAGAGTAAAACACTTTTTCCAGATTCACTTTAAACTGGCATCCGTGCTCTTTGTGCAACGTGTTTAAAGATTTTTTTCCGGCAATGATTTTAACCGGCTGAACTCTGAATTCTCCGCGGTGTTCTCCCACAATTTTTGCAACGGTTTCAATGTTTTTGTTAACCTGCATTAAAGCTTCCGCAATAATTGTTTCTTTTCCTTTCAAAAATTCAGGAATTTCTATTACTGCAACAGAACCAATAATGTCAAAAGATGAAATCAAATGCTCCATTCCTGAGCGTGAAATTTTTCCGTTTAAAGCCTGTTTCAAATTTCTTGGCTGGAATGATTTTTTTTTAAAAGTTTGTTTAACAACTTCAAAATCTTTTAAAGGCAGATTTTTTTGCAAAATTTTTTTGTTAATGGGAAAAATTATGAAATTTTTTGTTCTGAGAGGGACAAGGTAATTGTCAATCAGTTTTTTTTTGTTTAAAAATTCTTTAAGCTTCTGAGCCCTTTTCAGAGGCCCTTTAACCCCAAAAGACATGTATTAGTATTAAAAGAATTAAGTGTTTTAATACTGTTTCATGGTTCAGGAATTATTTTATGAATATTTTGTAAAGCCCATTGTTGACCCTTCCCTGCAGGGCTATAATCCTGTGAACACAATTGTTTATGGCCTGATTCTTTTGATAATGGCTTTTTATGTTATTTATCCCAATCTTAAAAAAATGGGAATTGGGTTTGATAAAAAATTTGCATTATCTTTAATTCCTTTCATTTTAATCGGAATAAGTTTAAGAGCAATAACATCTGCAAGACTGTTATATCCTTTGATTCAAAAAACTGCAAATCCTTTTGAATTAGGCTTCTGGACTTTTACTCCGGGAGTATGGATACTGGTTTTCATTTTAACAGTTTTGGGATTGTTAGTGGCTAAAAAAAGCAAAAATTTTCATAAAACTTTTGCCGGGTTCGGATTAATTTTTGCACTGCCCTTGTTGCTGTTTAACTTTTTTAATTTTACAGAATGGGCAGGGTTTCTTGTAATAATTTTGTTAACTGTTCTGGTGACCTATGCAACTTTTTGGGTTGTAAAATTTTTGTTAAAAAAAGATTTGCTTGACAGTTTGTTAAACAAGCTTGTTCTGGCGGGACAGGTTCTTGACGGAACTGCAACTTTTATGGCTGTAAGTTTTTATTCATTCGGGGAACAGCACTTTGTTTCAAATGCAATTTTGTCATTAAATCCGGCATTGTTTGTTTTTGTAAAAATTTTGTTAATAGTTTTAATTTTACATTATATTGACAAAGAAGTTGAAGATAAAAACCTGAAAGGATTTATTAAAATTTTTTTAATAATTCTGGGTTTTGCGACAGGCGGAGCTTCGCTGATAAAAGTGGGACTGATTTGAATGCTTTACCTGGTTGGAACCGGTTTAAAGCCGGAACATGTCAGCATTGAAGGTCTGAATTTTTTAAAAAACTGTGATGAAGTTTTTGTTGAAAACTATACAAGCAGGTTTGCAGAGGGAAACTTTGAGGAAATGGAAAAACTTGTGGGAAAAAAAATTATTCCTCTGAACAGAAAACAGGTTGAAGAAGAATTTGATGAAATTCTGCAAAAAGCAAAAACAACTGAAATAGGCCTTTTGGTTCAGGGAAACGTGTTTTTTGCCACAACACATTCTCAGATTGTTTCAGATGCAAAAAAAGAAAATGTTAAAATTAAAATTGTTCCCGGAATGTCATTGTTTGATTTTATAGGAAAAACAGGTTTAAGTTTGTACAAATTTGGGGAAACTGTCAGCATTGTTTTTCATGAAAAAAATTTTAAACCGGATTCATTTTATGACAAAATTGTCAAAAATAATGAAAATGGTTTGCATACTTTGTGTTTGCTTGATATTAAGGAAGAAAAATTGATGACAATAACAGAAGCTTTGAAATTACTGGAAAAAATTGAACAAAAAAAGAAAAATAATATTATTCAAAAAAGCCCGATTGTTGTTTTAAGTGTTCTGGGATCAGATAATGAAAAAATTTCTGCAGGAAGCTTTGAAGAATTAAAAAAATTAAAATTTGAAAGCCCGGCTTCAATAATTGTATGCGGAGAATTAAATGAAAATGAAAAACAGGCATTAAAAGAATTGAAATAATTCAGACCTGTATTGCTTTGATTCTTTCCCTTCTTTTGACAATAATATAATTAACAAGAAGCATTAAAGCTATTTCAAAAATTCCGACAACAATTGCAATAAAAGTATTTCCCATAAACCTGCTCACAATCATCGGAATTACAACCAAAATTAATGCAAATAAAATTCTCAACAGTTTTCTTTTTCTTTCAGTGGTTGTGGAAACAATTTCTTTTCCGAACCAATTCCTGCTTAACCTGTAAGCAATGAAAGCAAGAACCAATTCAATTATTATTAAAAACAAAAACAATTGAATTTCATCTAAAGCTGTCTCCCCAAATAACACTTTTGCAATTTCAATTACACTGCCCTGGAAAAATTCAAACACATTTACAACAATAAATTTGTCTTCCGCGGTCAGATCACCACGAGTGGCTTTAACATTATAAACACCTAATTCATCAACAATAAATGAAACCTGCCCGTCTTCTTTGGTAAAAAACAGTTTAAATTTGCCTGAAGGGAAATCTGTTTTAACGGAAGAACCAACAACAGGCTTGCCGTCCTGGCTTTCAACCGTTACAATCTGCCTGGCGTTGAGCCAGGTTGTTTCAAACTGTACTTTAATGAAAATTTCCGAAACAATGGCTCCGCTTCCGCCACCACCTCCTCCGCCGCCTCCGGCTCCCCCGCCTCCGGCGCCACCAGAACCAGGCGGGCCTGCATTGGAATCTGATTCTCCTATTGTAATGGTTTCTGAAAGCTGATTATTTGTTTCATCAGATTCTTCAATTATGTCAGAGGAGTCAACAATAAAATAATAAGTAAATGTTCCGTCACCGGGCAAATCTGTTGCAACAACATTTCTTTCCTCATCAGGTTCAAGTGAAAATGTTTCAGATTTAATCAAAGGACCTGTTGTTGAATCTCTTCTTATTTGTGTTGTAAAAGAACCTGAATCAAAAGAACTGTCATTAAAAACAACACCTAAAAGGTTTACAATTGAACCTGCCGGTGCAGCTGTAAAAGAATTTGCAATCAAATCTTTTGGTTCAGTGCACTGAACAGAACAACAATAATCCGTATTGCTTGCATCAAGCCAGCTTCCTGAACATTCTTTAGGCGGCTCACATATAAAGCCTCCTGCGTTTGAACAGGTTGGAGTTGGTGGTCCGCCTCCACCGCCACCACCTTCATCAGGACCAAAAGTAAAAGTGATTGAGCCTGTTGCAATGTTGTTTGCGGCATCATTTGTATCAATTCTCAAAGTGTTGCTTCCGTTTCCAATTTTGCTTTCAGTATAAGAGCAACGATAATGGTTTCCGTTATCAGTACAGGAACCCGGAAAAGAAAAACTTGTACTTGCAACAGTGTTAATTGTAACATTTGCATCATTGATTCCGGAATTTGAATCGTTTAAATCAAAAATAACTGTTTTGGATGAAAGATTGCTTGAACCGTTTGTAGGAGAAACAAATGTTATCAAAGGAACATTAGCATCAATCATAAAGCTTGGATTGCTTGATTCGCTTCCCGACAAAAGAGTTGCATCAAAAACATTAATGTCAATAAAATAGTTTCCGTCCGTTACTCCCCTGTAACCCCATGTATAATTGCATGCAAATGTGTTGTCACCGGATGCTTTTGTACATGACAAATTTGAATCGGTTGGCGTTGTTAAATTGTCATTTGTTACAATGTTTGTGGTAAAAGCACCTGAATTGAATTCGCTGGAATAAGCTATGCGCACATTCAAATCTTCATTGTCAGGGTCGGATGCATTAAAATCAATTGTAAAAGTGTTGTTTCTGCCGTTCAGAAGCTGTCCTTCAGGGGCAAAAACGTTTACATCCGGCCTTAAGCTTCCCACTGTTGTTTTGGCATAATATAAGCGTCCGGATGTTCCTGCATTTGAATCATGATAAATTATGTCAAGCCTGTTGAAACTGTTAAGCCTTTTCATTGTAGTGTAGGGAACACCTGCACTTGCAAGGTTGTCATCAACTGAAACAAAATTTGTCCAGTGATTGTTTGCATCATGCCTTTTTCTGTACCCAGGGTATTGTAATGAGGCGGAGCATGTTGATGTTGCACACCTGCCCATAACCGCAAAATCATCACCATTTAAATCTGTTAACAAGCCATCACGGTAAATGTTAAACATTGTTTGCGGGTTTCTTGACTCGCTTGTAAAAATGTTTGCATCAATGGACCAGTTTGAAGCATTAGAACAGCTTAAACCATCATCACACTGGACAAAAATAGTGTTAAAATCTGCTACGGGGTCTCTGAAAGTTCCTCTTATTTCACCTGTTTTGCCGATTGTTACTCCGATTTGTCCATAAATTGTTGAGGGAACATCAAAACTTGTATCGCCCTGATAAGAATAATTTCCGCTTGCATCATAAACAGTATAATTAATGTCCGAAACTGTTACACTTGGAAGAATAACAAGTGTTGTTCTTTTGTTTCGCATTATGTGCAAATCCTGATTGATGTCAAAAGCAAAACTTGGATCACCATGATTAAAATTTGAATCAATCTGCACAGAATACCAGTTGCCTGCAACACCACAGTTTAAATCCAGGTCACATGCAACAAGCCTTGCAAAATTATTAACTTGTGTGGATAAAAGAGGTCCTGTGAATTGATGAACAATTGTTACAACTGCATTATCCGAATTAACATCAAAACCTGCATCGGTTCTGACAGAAGTTCCCTGAATACTGTAAGCATTTATCGGGGCTGTCCAGCTTGTTGAATCAAAAATGTTTGAATCAGTTGAAGCTTCCCTGTAAAGTAAGTTTCCATCACCTGTTCTGTGGCTTAAAGCCATGAAAACAAAAATTTTGCTAAAAGTATCATCCGTTCCAATTTTAACGGAATCCAGAGGCAAAGCCGTTGTGTTTAAATCAAAACCGGCAGGAGTCCACGAATTTCCATTATCACCTGAAATGTAAAGTTTTACCGTGTTATTGTCATTTCCTTTTGCTACAACTGCAAGATTCTGGTCAGACCATCTTACAATTGAACCTGGTCCAACCGGTGCTGTTGCAAGATTGGATTCAGAATCAATTAAAACAGCTGCAGAAGCAAATGCGGAAAAAAGAGTGAAAAAAATGAAAATTATGGCTATAATTATGTTTTTGTTCATTTTCTCCCCAAAGTTTGTTTTGTTAGAAAAAGGGGTTTATAGCTTAAAAGAATTATGTTTTGGTTAAAAATGGCTTATTTTAAAGCTGTTTAAAAAGCTAAAAACTGGTTAAATTTTTGTTTTTTGAAAAAATTTCTTTTTTTATTGTTTTAACAAAATTTTCAATTTTAACAGGTTTTGAAAGTTTTCCGTTCCTGTTGCGTATTGTAACTGTGTTTGATTTTTCTTCTTTGTCTCCGACTGTTAACATGTAAGGAATTTTTTGCAGTTGTGCGTCACGAACTTTTTTTCCGATTGATTCAGAACGCAAATCCAAATCAGCACGAATTCCTTCATTTAACAATTGTTGTTTTGCTTTTTTTGCAAATTTTTCATTACGCGAATTAACATTTAAAATAATTGCTTGGATCGGAGCCAACCACGTTGGAAATGCTCCTGCATAATGTTCTGTTAAAATTCCAATAAATCTTTCTAAACTGCCGAATATGGCCCGATGAATCATTACAGGAACATGTTTTTTGTCATCCTCTCCGATGTAGTATGCACCCAATTTTTCAGGCATTGACATGTCAACCTGAATTGTTGATAACTGCCATGGCCTGCCCAAAGAATCAATTACATGAAAATCAATTTTTGGGCCATAAAATGCTCCGTCCCCTTCATTTATTTTATAATCAAGTTTTGATTTTTTTAAAGCGTTTTCCAAAGCTTTTGTGGAAATGTTCCAGATTTTTTCAGAGCCCATTGCTTTTTCCGGTTTTGTGCTTAACTCAACTGTGTATTTTTCAAATCCGACTGCTTTGAAAATAAAATCAACCAATTCAATTAAATCTAATACCTCTGATTCAATTTGTTCTGGTGTGCAAAAAATATGGGCGTCGTCCTGGGTAAATTTTCTGACACGAAAAGTTCCGTGTAATACTCCTGAACGTTCATGCCTGTGCACCAGGCCAAGCTCAGCAATTCTTAAAGGCAATTCCCTGTAAGAACGTCTTTTTGTGTTGTAATATAAAACGCATCCGGGGCAGTTCATTGGCTTGACTGCAAATTCTTCTTCATCCAGTTTGGTAAAATACATGTTTTCTTTATAATGATCCCAGTGGCCTGATTTAACCCATAATTCTTTGTTTAAAATTAAAGGTGTTCTGATAAACTTGTAATCTCTTTTCAGTAATTCATCCACAATAAATCTTTGCAGTGATTCCCATAAACCAAAACCGTTCGGATGAATAAAAGGGAAGCCCGGAGCCTCTTTTTGAACTGAAAACAAGTCTAATTCTTTTCCCAGTTTTACATGGTCTCGTTTTTTTGCTTCTTCAATTTGGGTTAAATAATTTTGTAATTGTTTTTTTTCAGGAAAAGATATTCCGTAAATTCTTTGAAGCATTTTGTTTTTTTCATTTCCCCGCCAATAAGCTCCAGCAGTTTTTAATAATTTTAAAGCTTTAATTCTTCCGGTACTCGGAACATGAGGGCCAGCACATAAATCTGTGAATTTTCCGTCAGAATAAATTGTTATTTTTTCTTTATCGGGCAATTCTTTAATTAATTCAACTTTGTATTTGTTGTCTTTGAACATTTTTAATGCTTCTTTTTTGGTTAATTCTTTTCTTGAAAATTTTTCATCTTTTTTAATCAATTCAAGCATTTTTTTTTCAAATTTTTTTAAATCTTCAGGCGTAAAAGGTTTTGAAACGTCAAAATCGTAATAAAATCCGTCTTTAATGCTTGGCCCAATTGCAAGTTTTGCTTTTGGATAAAAAGATAGAACAGCTTCTGCTAAGACATGCGATGTGGAATGCCTTAAAACTTCTAATGCCTCAGTATCATTGTCTTTTAATAATTTTATTTTGCCGCTTTTTTCTATCGGCGTTAATAAATCCATTAGTTTGCCATCCAATTGCATTGCAACAACAGCTTTTGCCAATCCTTCGCTTATGGATTTGGCTATTTCCATTCCTGTTGTTCCGTTTGAAAATTGTTTTTTTGACTTGTCAGGAAACTCTATTGTTATTTGGCTCATATTCTAAACACAACGCAATAAATACTTAAAAAACATTGCAAAAACTTAAATTTGAGCTTTTTTATAATATTTAAAGTGGATTTAAATGGATGCAGTCAGAGAAGAAATTGTGTGGAACGCATTTTTGAAAAAAGGCAGGTTTCCTGAAACACAGGAAGAAATTCTGGTTGTTTTTAAAAACATTTTACAGGGATTTGAAGGAAACAACAGGCTAATTCAAAACCATGATGAAATGGATATTGTTGCAAGAGTACTTGAATCGGAATTAAAAAAATATGAAGAACAACAGGCTTTAAGAGATGACAAATTCAAAAAAGTTGTTCATGAATCAATTGTGGAAGACATCAGAAGAATAACAAATCTTGTGAGTAAAAGTTTAACAAAAAAACCGGAACTTTTAAGCGCTTTCAAGCCCCATAAAACGGCAAAAAGATGGGTTGATGCCACTCACGGGACAGAAATTGTAGCAGGAAAAAAAGTTTTGGAAATTATTGGAAGAAAATGGGTGCCACTGCTTTTTGAAGTAAAACACGGAATAAAAACAGAAAAAAGCGAGAGAAGAACAAGAGTAAGGCATATGAGAAAATAATTTCTGCGGAAATCCACTCACAAAAGCTTATTACCCTGAAAAGATTATTGTAATCGGATGGCTATTCCGGAAGAACTGAAAAAAAATTATTACAGGACAATTGCTGTTAAAAGAATTAAAAACAAAGAATTTGTTGGTTCCAGCCCGCCAAGTGTTTTTGTTTCACATTACGGTTATCCAAAAGTGGAAATCAGCCCTGTTTCTCCCACTGAACTGATTCACAATGCAGGAATTTATGATACGCCTGAAGAATGGTTTGGCGTGCCGGAAGAAAAAATTTTAACAATGAGACATTCACTTGTTCACGCTGTTAAAAAAATTCAGATAAGTGAAGCAAAAAATCCTTCATATGAATTAACATCATTGCAGGAAATTGCAATGAGCAAAAACGCTGTTGATGTTGATGTAAAATTATTAAAAAATCCGACACCTGAAATCAGGTTTTCAGATGTACTGGCTCCAATCGGGCCGAAAGCTTTGCTGAAAAAATTTCAATTTGAAAAAAATCCAAAAATTTCAAAAAAAGTTGACTACATTTCGTCTGATACTGATTTGAAATCTTCCAATGCAATGCTTGAATTATATGATTCAGGCTTAAATGTTTCAAATATTTATAAAATTTTGTCAACCGGTGCTTTGGGAATTAAAAAAAACAGAAAACTTGTTCCGACAAGATGGTCAATTACAGCAACGGATGATACGTTAAGCAAAAATTTGGTTAATGAAAAAATAAAATTTTATTCACAAATAGATGAAATTCAGTTGTTTCAGAGTAATTATCTGGATAACAGGTTTTTTGTCATACTTTTTCCGGATGCATGGCAGTATGAAATGCTGGAATGCTGGCTTGCTTTTGATGCTGTTGACAAATCAAAACCGCCAAAAATAATTCAGGATTTTGAAGGTTATGGAGGCAGAAAAAATTATGCTTCAAATATTACTGGAGCATATTATTCTGCAAGGCTCGGAGTAGCCGAATATCTGGAAGAACAAAAAAAACAGGCGGCTGTGCTTGTTTTGAGGGAAATTGGTTCTGATTATAAAGTGCCGATGGGCGTCTGGCAAATCAGGGAAAATGTCAGGAATGCAATGCAGGAAAAACCAATGACTTTTTTTGACTCAAAATTGTTATGGAAATTTTTATCACAAAAACTTGAAGTGAACATAAAGTATTATAAAAAACTTTCAAAAGTTGTTGATTCAATTGTAAATCAAAAAAAATTATCAGACTGGAATTAATTATTTCATAAATTGTGCCAGCAAAGCTTCAAGCTGAACTCTTTCATTTGCGCCCTCAACCAATCTGAAATTGTATTCTGCAACTGTGTCAATTAATTCAATTTTTTTCTTATTATTCAAAACTTTTTCATCAAAATCAAGCAACTCACGATATAACTGAATTAACACATCTTCGCCGCCCATTCCATATTCGTACATTAGTTTGTCTAACAGGTTTCGGGCTTCAATAAACTTTGATTTTAAAGCAAGAGAAATCATTTCCTTTATTTCTTCAGGGCGGGCCTGAGAAGAAACACTGTAAACATTTTTTTCCGAGATTTTCTGGGAAACAAAAGCAGAGCCCTGTAAAATGTTTATTGCTTTTCTCAAATCTCCCTGTGCAACATAAATAATTGCATCAATTGCTTTTTTTTCAATGTCAAGTTTTTCAGATTCTGCAATTTCTTTTAATTTTTTTTCAATTTCTTCAGAAGGAATTCCTGTAAACCTGAACACAACACATCTTGACTGAAGCGGTTCAATTATTTTTGAAGAAAAATTGCATGATAAAATAAAACGAGCAGTCTGAGTATAACGCTCCATTGTCCGCCTTAAAGCCTGTTGTGCATCACGTGTTAAAGCATCAGCTTCATCCAAAAAAATTATTTTAAAATCAGCATTAAAAGCAAGAGTTCTGGCAAAATCCTTAATTGTCTGCCTTACAACGTCTATGCCACGCTCATCTGACGCATTTAATTCTAAAAAATTTTGAGAAAAATTTTCACCATATAATTCTTTTGCCAAGGCGATTGCACAGGACGTTTTTCCCACGCCGGCAGGGCCTGAATAAAGCTGGTGCGGAACATTTCTTTTTTCAATATAACTCTTAAGCCTTTGTGAAATGTTTGCCTGCCCAAAAACTTCATCAAGCTTTTTAGGCCTGTATTTTTCAACCCATGGAAGCTCTATTTCCATCAAAAAACCTCATTAAAACGTTGAATCTGGATAAATTATTAAGGATAGTGGTTTTAAAGTATTGGTAACATTGTAACTTTGTAACCTTGAACATACTGGTGAAAAAATGGCTGAAAAAAACAATGATTTGAAGCATTATGTTTTGACATTGTTTTTGGTTGTTTTAACATATGTTATAATTTTTTTATTGTCGGCAGTAAAGGGAACACAAAACATTCCCTTAATTAACTATTTTTTGCCTTTCAACAACTTTGATTCGCCTTTGTATTTGTTAATGCCTTTGGTCGGATTTTTCTTTGTTTTCACAGGGTTGCCGTGGGCAAAAGAATTTTTTGAAAGCAATTTTTTAAAATCAAAATTTTTTCCAATTGCTTTTATTTTAACAGGAATGATTGCATTTTATGTAATGTTATACTTTTTTTTCATAGGAGCTGTGTGGGGAACACAGGTTCCCATGCAGATATGCGTATGGGATTGTTTAGGACAACAGCAGGCATTGCAGCAGGCAGGATTGGCAGGCTCGGTTCTTTTTTTGGATTATCCAAATGAGTTAAGAAACTCGGCTTTTGTTTTGTTTTTATTATCAGGCGTTTTAGGCTGGTTTTCCTTAAAAGTTAAAAAAATTGCAGTTGAAAAATTTTTTTAAACAAAAAAAAAGCTTTATAACACTTTTATAATGCTAATTACTGGGAGAATAGAATGATTTTTGAACGGGTTTTCAAGGAATATGCTGAAAACATTAAAGTTGCAATAGCTTTTGCATTGCTTGCATTAATTGTTCCTGTTTTTTCATATTTTGAAAACATTTCAATTGCATCAGGTTCAATGTTCTGGGAATATTCAACAGGATTTGAACAAATAAATCTTTTAACATCTTTAATTGCTTTTTTGATTTTCACATGGTTTTATTCTTTGTTTGTTTCCGCAATAATTTTAAGCGTGAGAAGAAATTTAAGCAAAATACGAATGGATTTTTATTTAACGGAAATGATTCAAAAATTTACAATGAAACTTTTTATTTTTTACACAGTTTTAGGCCTGATTTTAATACTTGGAGGAACTGTTCTGATAACATCAGGGCTTGATCCTGTGGTGGTTAATGCACTGATTTTAATCGCAGCAAGCGTTTTAATGTTTGTACCGCAGGCACTTGTTGTCGATGAAACACATATAATGAATGCAGTGAAAGAAAGTTTTGATTTTTTTACAAAAAATTTTAACAAAACAGTTTTGGTTTTATTTTCGGGTGCTGTAATTCTGGCAGTAATAGGAATAATTGAATATTTTTTGGATTTGACAGCTATAGAATTTTTTGGCGGAAGATTTATTTCACTGATTTTGGTGCTTGTTTTTGCAATTCCGTTTATTGAAACACTGAAAACATATTTGTACATGTTAAAAATTAATTTAATAAAAGGCTTTGAATCAGCTCATCATAAAAAGTAAAATGCCTTTATTAAAAAAAAACTTTTTTTTGTGGTAAAAAATGTCAATAAAATTTCAAACAGAAAAATATTCGGATAAAGAAATTTATTCAAATTTAAATCCGTTGCTGGGAGAATGGTTTTATAAAAAATTTAAAACATTTACAGAGCCGCAAAGATACGCGGTTTTAAACATTCATAAAAACAAAAACACTTTAATCAGTGCTCCGACAGGAACTGGAAAAACATTGTCAGCATTTTCAGCAATATTAAGTGAATTAATAACATTATCTGAACATGAGCAGCTGGAAGACAGAATTTACTGCATTTACATCAGCCCGTTAAGAGCATTGTCAAGAGACATTGAAAAAAACTTAAATGAGCCGTTAAAAGAAATAAAAAAACAGGCAAAAAAGAAAAACAAAAAAATTAACATCCGCATCGGAGTAAGAACAGGTGATACAACTGTTAGTGAGAGAGCTAAAATGGCTAAAAAACCGCCTCATATTCTGATTACAACACCGGAGTCACTGGCAATACTTTTGAATGCGCCAAAATTCAGGGAAAATTTGTTTAAAGCAAAATGGGTTATAATTGACGAAATTCACGCATTAGCTGAAAACAAAAGAGGCGTGCATTTGTCTTTAAGTTTGGAGCGACTTCAGCACCATAATCCGGATTTTTGCCGGATCGGTTTAAGTGCAACTATTTCTCCGCTGGAAAACGTGGCAAACTTTTTGGTTGGAATGGAAAAAGACAAGCCAAGAAATTGTAATATTGTTAATGTACAATTTTTGAAAAACCTGGATATAAAAGTTTTAAGCCCTTTGCCTGATTTGATTAACACAACACAGGAACAAATTTCAAAAAAACTTTATGAAAAGCTTGATAAACTAATTCAAAAACATAAAACAACACTTGTTTTTACAAATACAAGAGCAGCAACAGAACGCGTTGTAAATCATTTAAAAGAAAAATTTTCAAAAAACTATTTGAGTAATATTGGAGCGCATCATTCGTCTGTTAGTCGGGAAAAAAGACTGGAAATTGAAGACAAGTTAAAACAAGGAAAATTAAAAGCATGCGTGTCATCAACATCTTTGGAACTGGGAATAGACATTGGTTATATTGATTTAGTTTTATTGCTTGGCTCTCCCAAAAGCATTTCAAGAGCTTTGCAAAGAATTGGAAGATCAGGACACAAACTTCATGATACAATTAAAGGCAGGTTAATTGTTTTGGACAGGGATGACTTAATTGAATGCTCTGTTTTGTTAAAAAATGCAAAAGAATCACATATTGACAGAATTCACATTCCGGAAAACTGTTTGGATGTTCTGGCTCAGCAAATTTACGGAATTGCAATTGCGCAACAGATTAAAGAAAAAGATGTTTTAAAAATTGTAAAAGGAAGCTATTGTTACAAAGAATTGCCTAAAAGCGATTTTAATGAGGTTTTGGAGTATTTAAGCGGGGAATATTCGGAGTTGGAAGTGAGGCATGTTTATGCAAAAATTTGGCGGGATAAAGAAACAAAAATGATTGGAAAAAGAGGAAAACTTGCAAGAGTTATTTACATGACAAACATTGGAACAATTCCTGATGAAGCCAGAATAAAAGTAAAAATCAAAGATGCTGTTTTGGGAACAATTGATGAACATTTTCTGGAAAGAATGAAACCAGGAGATGTGTTTGTCTTAGGCGGAGAAAAATATGAATTCAGGTATACAAGAGGAAACACTTTACAGGTTAAAGCAGCGGAATTCAGGCCGCCAACAGTGCCAAGCTGGGTTTCGGAAATGCTGCCATTAAGTTTTGATTTGGCTAATGAAATTCAAAAATTTCGGTTTTTATTAAATGAAAAATTTGAATTAAAAAAATCAAAAAAAGAAATAATCAAATTCATTAATGATTATTTGTATTGTGACAAAAATGCCGCAGAAGCTGTTTATAATTATTTTAATGAACAGTTTTTGTTTGCAAA
Source organism: archaeon (assembly GCA_028279805.1). GTDB lineage: Archaea > Iainarchaeota > Iainarchaeia > Iainarchaeales > JANQMZ01 > JANQMZ01. The sequence continues at coordinate 305,964 of JANQMZ010000007.1, forward strand.
AATTCCTCATTCAAAAAAACTTTTAGTGGAACAGATAAAAGATGAAACGGGCAACCATTTAATTTTTCATTCACTTTATGGCCGGAGAGTAAACGATGTTTTAAGCAGGGCATTTGCATGGATTTTTTCAAAATCAGTTCACAGAGATGTTGCAATAACAATTAACGATAACGGTTTTGTTTTATCCGCGGATACAGCCCTGCCTTTTGAAAAAGCGTTGAATGCAATACTAAAAGAGGATATTGAAAAAATTGCAAAATTTTCCATCAGGGATTCAGAGGTGTTAAAAAGGCGTTTCAGGCATTGTGCTGCCCGTTCCTTAATGATTTTAAGGAATTATAAGGGTAGGACAAAAAGTGTTGGCAGACAACAGATGAGTTCAAGGTTATTGTTGTTGTCAGTTTATGGAATCAGTGAAGATTTTCCAATTTTAAAAGAAGCCCGCAGGGAAGTATTGGAAGATTTAATGGATATAAACAGTGCAAAAAAAGTAATAGAATCAATTAAAGACGGAAAAATAAAAATTGAAAAAATTTTCAGCGAAACTCCGAGCCCCTTCGCTTTCAATGTTTATGCATTCGGAAGATTTGACCTTGTCAGAATGGAAAACAGGTTGGAATTTATCAAAAGAATGCATCAAAAAGTTTTAAACAAAATAGAAAACAAATAAAAAAAAATGATAAAATGAATAACAAAATAAGCTCCGGAGTAAAAGCTGTTGGATTGGGATTGTTTTTTGAAAAAGAATCAGTTTTGGCAATAGCTGATTTCCAGTTGGGTTACGAGGAACACTTGCATAAAAAAGGTTTTTTGATTCCAAGGTTTAATTTTAAAAAAATTAAGCAAATGTTAAAAAAAATGTTTCAAAAAACGGGAAAATTGAAAAAAATAATAATTAATGGTGACTTAAAACATGAATTTGGTTCTGTTTCAGAACAGGAATGGAAAGAAGTTATTGAAATTTTAAGATTTATTCAGAAAAACTGTGAAAAAATAGTTTTGGTTAAAGGAAATCATGACAATTTTTTGAAACCTGTTGCAAAATGGGAAAATTTGAAAATTGTGGATGAATTTTTTTTGGGAAAAATATTGTTTGTGCATGGCCATAAAATTCCTAAAAAAAGTTTGTTAAAAAAATCTGAAACAATTGTTATAGCACATGAACATCCTGCAATAGTTTTAAGTGAAGGAATTAAAAGTGAAAAATTCAAATGTTTTTTAAAAGGAAAATTTAAAGAAAAAGAATTGATTGTTTTGCCTTCAATGAATTTTGTTGCAGAAGGGACAGATGTTTTAAATGACAGGCTTTTAAGCCCTTTTTTAAAACAAGCTGAATTGAAAGAATTTGAAGCATGGCTGTTTGAAGAAAAACCATATTATTTTGGAAAATTAAAACAGATTGAATAAAAAAAAAGGAAAAGAGAGTTTTTAACTCTCTTAATGGTTACCGTGAATATTGTTATGTCTGAATTACTATGTCCACAGTAGTATCCGTTCCTGATGTTAAAGCTCTTCCAAGCTTTAATCTTCCAGGTGAATTGTCTCTTCTTGCTTTTCCATCATTGTCATTCGTTGAAACAACAAAGTCTGCTGCATTAACTGAACCGCTTACATTTACTGTAGCTCGGCCCGTTGTTTGTACGTAGATTGTTGTCAGATTTGGTCCTCCGATGCGGACAACTCCTAAAACTCTTCGTCTTGAGTTTGAAACAGTTGTTGTTGCAAACTCGACGCTATTGTCATTATCCGAATCAATTACAACAACATCGCCTTTGCTCACAGTTGAACCAGTTCTGTTCGTAACAGCCACTGTTGTAAACACTTCATTCGTATTCGCAGTAATGTTCACATCCCCGGTGTTAGCATTAACATCAATACCATAACCACCAAAGATCTTAGTCACACCACCAGAACTAGAATCGGACCATGAAAGGTTTCCCGAACCGTCTGTACTCAAAACCTGTCCGCTTGAACCGTCGCTGTCAGGCAAAACCCAGATTTGGTCTGCACTTAAAGCAGGTGATTCAAAACCAACATAGTTTGAAGCTTCGTAAAACCTTAACTCCTTGTTGTTGCCGGTTAAATTCAGGTTACCTGAAGTTGTTAGTGTTTCTGATGTAATGTCAATTGAATTGTCTCCAAAAGCCATTGACGTGTCTGTTCCAGCTGAAGCGTCAAAAGTCCAAGTGAATAGTGAACCGTTGCCCCAGGTTGTTGTCAAAATTTCTGTAGCGTCAAAGATTAGTGTCAGAACATCTCCGACAATGCTTGTGTCAATTCCTGTTCCGCCAGTTACTGTTAAAGTGTCACCGTTCATGTCTGCAGAAGTTGTGCCGCTGTCTGAAGTGAATGTTAGCCAGTAGTTTAAGTCGCTTCCGGCACTACCTTGATTTGGTTCCTGGGCTCCAAAAGTGATTAACGAGTTATCTTCAGATTTGAACAAAAGTTTTACTTCATTATCACTTAATGTTCCTTCGTAAACTTTCACTTCATCTACTATTCCTTCAAAAGGAAAACTTGACCCGTTGTAGGCTACTCCTACCCTGGTTGTTGCCCATACTGGTGGAAACTCTCCTGTGCTGTTTGTTCTTTCCAGAACACCGTCAACGTATATTTTCCAGTCACTTGAAGTTAATGTTCCTGTTCTTACTGCAACCAAATGATGGTATTGGTTGTCGTTTACTGTTGTTGTACTGCAAACACTTCCCCAGGCATCTGTGTGGTCATTTTCGTAAACACAGAATTTGTGGTCTGCGCCATTCCAGTCAGTTGGTGTTCCGATTCCCAGCTGCATTATTTTGTTATTGCCGGCTGTTCCTCCACCGTAAAGAATGACATCATTCGGAGTGTTTTCTGTTTTAATCCACATTAAATAGGAATGGTTTCCGTTTTCAATAGTGTTTGCCAGATAGGAACTGTCATTTGTTCCGTCAAAATCCAAGGAATTTGCAAGTTTTCCTGCAGCATACCCTAAACCGTTTTCCAGTGTCATTGTGTTACTGTTTCCTGTTGCTGATGTTGCAGCATCGTTTAAATGCCATACATAATTGTAGTCAGCGGGATATGTTCCTGAAGAATCCTGATTGTCTGTTGCTGTAGAGTTACCATAGTACATGTAGATGTGAATATTTGAAGACGATTCAAAGGTATCAGTTACTTTTACCCATGAAAACATGTCGTCGCTTGTATGGTCAAAGTCTTCAATGTGGTATTTCAGTTCTGTATTATCATCTTCTGCGATAAAACGAACATCTTCACCAGCTGCCTTGACATTGTCCCAAAAACCCGTGTTTGAAGATGTTACTTTAACCAAAATTGGATGGTCATTTGTAACATCCCCTGACAGACTTGAGGTGTCAAGAGTTAGTTTTTGTCTGTATGACCAGTCTTCATTCCACCATGCTGAAACAGTGGTGGAAAGTAAGGCCAGACAGACCAATATTAGAATTGATCTTTTCATCTGATCAACCTCCCTCTTTTTAATGGTACAAATTTGAAACAATCTTTTAATAAATGTTAAAGAGTCAAAATTTCCGTTGAAAAAAGTTAAGGTTATAAATGTGTTTAACCCCAGAATTAGTCTGTTTGTAGTAGTTTTTACCCTTTACCGGGGGGAACATATTGGGTTCATTTAAAAGCAGCAAGATAATTGAAAGTGTGTCAAAAAAAATGGCAGAAGAATTTTACTCACCTCTGCCGAAAGGCTATAAAAAAGGAAAAACAAAATTTGTCATTGTAACAGGCAGCGTAATTTCAGGTTTGGGCAAAGGAATGATTACAAGTTCTTTATGCAAGCTTTTTGCAGACCGCGGATTAAAAGTTGAACCAATGAAACTGGAGGCATATTTGAATGTTGATGCCGGAACATTAAGTCCTTTCAGGCATGGGGAAGTTTTTGTTTTGGATGACGGTTATGAAACGGATATGGATATGGGTTCATATGAAAGATTTGTTGACAAAAATCTGACAAAAGATTCTTTTGTTACATCTGGAAGAATTTACAAGCAAATGATTGAAAAGGAAAGAAAAGGCGGTTATCTTGGAAGAGATGTTCAGTTTGTTCCGCATGTAACAGGGGAAATAAAAAAAATTGTAAGAAATCTGGCAGTGCAAAGCAAGGCAGACATTGTTTTAATTGAGGTTGGAGGAACAGTCGGAGATTATGAGAATATGTTTGCATTGGAAGCATTAAGACAGCTTGTTTATGAGGAAGGGAAGCAAAATTCGTGTTTTATTAATGCAACCTATATTATTGAACCAAAATCTTTAGGCGAACATAAAAGCAAAGCAGCACAACTTGGTTTAAAAAATCTGATGAGCATTGGAATAATGCCTCACATTGTTATCTGCAGGAGTATTACAAAAATTCCTCAAAAAATCAGGGAAAAAATTTCAATGAACAGCGGAATTCCTGTTGAAAATGTTATTGGAATGGAGGATATTGACGGCATTTATGAACTGCCATTGGAATTGAGGAAAAGAGGATTGGACGAACTTGTTTTGGAAAAATTAAAACTTGGCAAAAAGTTTAAGGCAAATGACAAAAAATTAATTGAATGGACAAAACAGAATTCTGTTTCAAAAAATGCTCCAATTGTCAAAATAGGAATAGCAGGCAAATACACCGGCTTAAAAGATTCTTATATCAGCATTTTAAAAGCATTAGAGCATTGTGAAGGAAAATTAAACAAAAAAGTTGAAATTGAATGGATTAATACACGATTGTTAGGCAAAGGAAACTTAAAAGAAAAAAAGAAGTTAAAAAAATTAAACGGAATAATTGTGCCGGGCGGATTCGGAAAAGACGGAATTGAAGGAAAAATAATGGTTGCAGAATATTGCAGAAAAAACAATGTTCCGTATCTTGGATTATGTTTAGGTTTTCAGATAGCATTAATTGAAATAGCCAGAAATGTTGCAAAAATAAAAAATGCAAATTCAACAGAATTTGAATCAAACCCTGAAAATCCTGTAATTGACCCATTGGAAGAAACAAAAAAAATTGAAGGGTTAGGCGGAACAATGAGACTGGGAGGCAAAAATGTTGAAATAAAAAAAGGAACAAAAGCTTACAGGTTACATGGAAACAAAAACAAAATAAGGCGGAGATTCAGGCACAGGTTTGAATGCAACCCTGATTATATTGAAACGTTTGAAAATTCTGGTGTAATGTTTTCAGGAAAAGCTCCAAAATTACCAATAATGCAAATACTTGAAATTCCAAAACACAAATTTTTTATGGGAACACAGTTTCACCCGGAATTTACTTCACGACCTTTAAACCCTGATCCCATATTTTTAGAATTTGTAAGGCAGGCGGGAAAATGATTGGAAAATTCAGAAAAAAAATAAAACCTTTTTCAATGATGTTAGCAAAGCCTTTTGCATTGCTTGGAATTCATCCCAATATTGTTTCAATGCTTGCAATTCCTTTATCAGTTTTAGCTGTTTATTTTATTTTAATTGACAACGCAATAACAGGATTTGTATTTGCATTGCTTGCAGTGTCAATGGATTTGATTGACGGTTCAGTTGCAGAATTAACAAAAAAGAAAACAAATTTTGGAAACTATTTTGAAACAATGATAGACAAATATGTTGAAGTTATCCTGCTTTTGCCTTTGCTGGTGATTTTTCCGCTGCAAACATTTCTGGCATTAGGATTTGGGTTGATTGAAAGCTATGCAAAACCAAGAGCAGCATTAGTTGTTGTTGCCGATAACAAGGACTGGCCTGCAATAGGAGAACATGCTGAAAGAATAATATTAATACTGGCTTCAATAGGCGTTTTGATTTTTCACCCCAACCTGGATCTGGCGTTATATTACAGTTCTTTAATAATGTGGTTGCTGGTAATAATAACATTTGTAGGCGGGATTCAAAGAATTTTCTACGCAAGAAATCTTATACATAATGCTGAAAAATCGGGAAAAATTTTACCATATTTAAAAATAAAAAAAACAAGGAGGAAAAAAAAATGATTTCATTTAAAGATTTTTCAAAAGTTGAAATGAAAGCTGCCAAAATTAAAAAAGTTGAGGACATTGAAGGAAAAGACAGGCTTTACCTGTTACATATTAATGTTGGCGGTGATGACAACAGGACAATGTTGTCAGGAATTAAAGAATTTTATTCAAAAGAAGAATTAACAGGAAAAACTGTTGCCGTTGTTTCCAACCTGGAACCAATGAAAATAGGGGAAAATGAAAGCCAGGCAATGGTGCTGGCTGCAAAAAACAGCAAAAATGAATACAAAGTTGTTTTTCTGGATGAATCAATTGAACCGGGAACAAAATTAGAGTAATGTTGCAATAAAAGCAAATCCTAAAATTGTTCCGATTGTTGAACCAATGTTTGTAAACGCTGTTACGAGTAAAATTTTTGTAACCCTGTTTTTGTTAAAATCCGAATAAGATTCCAATTCTGACAATGTTTCAAAATCTTTAACCTGCGGCATGGAAATTTTTGCCTCTGTTAATCCTGCAAACCATCCGGCTGCCAGAGCAGGATGCAATGAAGTTAAAGGTGAAGCCAAAAAAGCGGTTATAATTGATTTCCAGTGAGCTCTTGCTATTAAAGCGCCTAAAGCTGACAACGAACCATTAATTATTATCCAGTAAAACAAAATATTCAAAGTTGTTTCAAAGCCTTTGAAATAAAAACCCCAGCCAATTGCCAGAACAAAAATTAAAGGAACAACAAATTTTAAAAATCTTAAAACAGATGCTTTTTTTGGAATTGTATTTAATTCTGAAATGTTTCTTTTTTTATTCAAATATTTTTTTATTCCGCTTAAATGCCCGGCACCTACAACTGCAACAATTTTTTCAGCTTTAACAGCCAAAATCATGTTGGCAATAAACATATCCCTTTCATTAACCAAAACATTGGATACTGATGGCAGTTCTTTTGACAGTTCCTGCATTAACTGATTCATTACATCTTTTTGTTTTAATTTTTCAACTTTTTCAGCTGTTAATTCTTCTCCAAATCCGAAAAAAGACAATAAAACAATCCAGAACAGTTTTAGTTTTTCAAAAAAAGGCATTTTAGCCAGAGCTCTTTTTAATGTAACTCTGACATCCCTGTCAAGCAAAACAATTGGAATTTTTTCTTTTTTAGCCAGGTCAACAGCTTTTTTCATTTCCGCACCGGGCAAAACTCCGACTTGTTTTCCCAGTTTTTTCTGAATGTTTGAAAGCAACAGGTTTAACAAAAGCAGGTAAGTTTTTCCGCCGCGTATTACCTCCAAAATATTCATTTGTCTCCATTTTTTTGGAGACTGTAATTGCTGCAATCTTGCCAAATCCAATTCTACACCTATAACATCAGGCTTTTCTTCTGTAATAGTCTTTTCAACAAGTTCAACGCTTTGTTTGCTTATATGTGCGGTTCCAATAAGCACAATTTCCTTGTTTTCATATTTTAATTTTTCAACTTCAACATCAGACATTTAATCATCCTTGTCTTCAATCAAATCCCATTTGGCAAGCTGTGTTAAAAAATGAACTTTTTGGGGTGCTTGTCTGCCTGAAAAAACTGCTTTGCCTTTTTTCATTAACCTGCGGGCTTCTTCCAAATCATCAGTGTCAACTTCAATGAAAGCATTGCCAATTTCATTTGGAGTATGAGAATCTGAACCGGCAGTAAAAGGCAAGCTGTTTTTTTCAATAATTTTTTTAGCATGATTGTTAAAAATTTTTAACTGGCATCTTGCATTGAATATTTCAAACGCGTCAACTTTTTTTTTCATTGCCTCAAACCATTCTTTTTTTCTGAACTCGGGGCTTCTCAGCCTGTCAAAAGGATGAACAATTGTTACAAAAGCATCCTGTTCCCTGAGTTTGTCCAAAACTTCCCAAACGTTTCCCCGTGGAATCTCTTCATTCATGAACAAGCCGACAAATTCTCCTAAAAATTTTCCGTTTTCTTCAACTTTTATTTCTTCACCCAAAATTGCGTCATGCTTAAATTCTCTTGCATAATTTGAAATGTCCTTCCAAGCTCCCGTGTTGTTGTGGTCGGTTACCGCAACAACCACATCCTTTTCTTTTGAAATTCTGACAAGATTTTTTGGAATAGTTATAGCATCATGAGAATGATGAGTATGATTATGCAAATCCAGTTTCATAAAAGGCACCTGATAAGTAAAAAAACACCAAATTTGTTTTAAATAGGTATTGAATTTAAGCAAAATTATAAAATAAAAGAAAATATTTTATATTAAACATGAGAAAACCAAGAAAAAATAATGCAAAAATTGCTTTAGTCAAAAGAAGACAAAGCAGCATTTACCGGGAGGAAAAAGTGCCCATTAGCTCGTTGAGATCTGTTAAATCAAACCAGCCTCTTGAAGCCGGAGATTTAGTGCATGTCAGAGTTTCCCATCCGAATCCAGAAGCAGGTTTTAGTTATGAGTTAGAGAGAACCTTTTTGGAAAAACTTTTAGGAAAACCTAAAAGTACAATAATATACCCAAAAAGAGGAGATTTTATTGGATTTTATGAACAGGATGGAACAATAGTGGTTCATGGTTTCCAAGCAAGAGATGAAAAAGGCGGATTTTTTACAGTTGTCAAGGCTTCTTCTAGATTGATGAGAATAAGAGTTTTAACTCCGGAAGAATATGCTAAAATTGATGCAGAAAAATTGAGAAAAGAAAGGAAAAAAGGTAGGGAAAATTTCTATAGAAGACTGGTAATGGGAAGAATTCAAAGAGTTGAATTTGTTGAATGAAATTAGTTTAACCCGCAGGCTTTTCTTAAAGCTTTAATTTTGTCAGTTTTTTCCCAGGTAAACTCTGATTCTTTTCTGCCAAAATGACCATAACAAGAAGTTTTTGAAAAAATTGGCCTTAACAAATTTAATTCTTTTATTATGCCTCCCGGGGACAAAGCAAAATTTTTCAAAACAGCTTTATGAATTTTTTTAACAGAAACATTATTTGTGCCGAATGTATCAATAAAAACAGATAAAGGTTTTTTTGAACCGATAACATAGGATAATTGAACATCACATTTTTGAGCAAGCTTTGCTGCAACAATATTTTTGGCAATATGCCTTGCCTGATAAGCAGCAGACCTGTCCACTTTGGACGGGTCTTTTCCTGAAAAAGCGCCTCCACCATGAGAACCCATGCCCCCATAAGTGTCAACAATAATTTTTCTGCCCGTGCAACCCGCATCAGCAACCGGCCCTCCAATGACAAACCTGCCGGTATTATTAATAAAATATTTTGTTTTATTGTCAATATATTTTTGACACACAGGCCTGATTACCTTGTTTAAAATATCTTTTCTTAATTTTGACATTAAAACATTTGAATCATGCTGTGCTGCCACAACAATGCTTGAAATTCTTTTAGGCTTGTTATTTTGATATTCAACTGTTACCTGTGTTTTGCCGTCAGGGCGCAAATAAGGCAAAGTTTTGTTTTTTCTCACCTGAGCCAAATGTTTTGCAAGTTTTTGGGCCACCATTATGGGCAAAGGCATTAATTCAGGTGTTTCATTTGCTGCAAAACCTGACATCATGCCCTGGTCTCCAGCACCAACGTCATGTTTTTCTTTTTTTGAATTAACACCTAAAGCAATATCAGGGCTTTGTTCGCTGATGCTTGTTAAAATTCCCACCGAATTATAATCAAAACCATATTCCGGTTTTGTATAACCAATTTTTTTCAAAGTTTTTTTTGCAATTTCCGCAGCATTAAAAGAAGCTTTTGTTGAAATTTCCCCTGTTATTAGAATAAAACCGTTTCCTGCAACAGTTTCACATGCAACCCTGCCATGCTTGTCCTGTTTTAAAATTTCATCCAGAACAGCATCGGAAAGCTGGTCACAAACCTTGTCAGGATGCCCTTCAGTCATAGCCTCAGATGTAAAAGAATAAGTTAAGCCGCTTTGCCTCATAAACTCACCTAATTTTTATCAATAGGGCTAAAAAACGCTTAATAAGGTTTTGGTGCAAATCTGGTTTAATTAAAAGAATTTTAATGCTTTTTTTAGAAAAAAATTTATTAATAAGTTTTCATATTATTTCTACAACAAAATTTGATTATAATAACAGTATTTGACATGTTTTCGGGGATTTTTTAATGACAACTAATTTGTTAATGTGCAAGCCGGATTTTTTTAAAGTAAGTTATGAGATTAATCCGTGGATGCATGTTTACAATAAGGTAAACGAAAAAGTTGCATTAGAACAATGGGAAACTGTTGTTCAGAATCTTGAAAATTTGAATGTAAAAATTGATTTGATTGAACAGGACAAAAACTTGCCTGATGAAGTGTTTACAGCAAACTTCGGAGTTGCTTTTAATAAAAAATTTTTAGCAAGCAATTTTAAATATGAGGAAAGGCAGCCTGAAAAAACAGAAGCAATTGAATGGTTTCAAAAAAACACAGATTATGATGTTGTGGAATTGCCTGAAAAATTTGAATTTGAAGGAAAAGGGGACATGCTTTATTCAAAAAATACGGCTGTTATTGCAAATGGTTACAGAACATCGGATGAAGCCATTAACCACATAAAAAACATTTTTCCGGAATTTAAAAAATATGTAAGAGTAAAATTAATCAACCCTAATTTTTACCATCTGGATACATGTTTTTCTTTTTTAAATGAAAAAACAATAATGTTTTACCCGGAAGCATTTGAAAAAGAACAAGCACAACAATTTTATGAAATTACAGAAAATGTAATTGAAATAAGCAAAGAAGATGCTGAATATTTTGCATGCAACAATGTAACGGTTAAAAATAAAATTTTGTTAAACAAAGCAAGCCAGGATTTACAGGACAAATTAAACAGTTACGGATTTGAACCAATTTTTTGCCCCACAAGCGAATTCATGAAAGCCGGCGGATCAATAAGATGCATGGTACTGGATTTAGACTAAAGCAAAGCCGGATTAATTCGATTTCTATCAAATAATACAGGAATTGCGAGCAAAGCGAGCCAGTCTGATCATATTGTATAGTGGCAACCTGCGTGCTATTTAACAGCAAAACTTGCGTCAAAGGCGCCAATCCCAACGCAGTTGGGATGTTCGTAGCCGGAACACCGGCTTTTTGCGCCCCAAGACGCCAGTGCCACTGAAAGTGGCACGACCCATAGCCGCGGTCAGGCGGCTTTTCACTTTGTCCCGTTAACCAAAAAGTATTTAAATAACATAGGCAGCAATAGTTACAACGTAATGTTATCAAATGAATACTGGAGGGTTTGTCTGTAATGAGATTTTTGTTGGCTTTTCTGGCTTTATTGCTTGTTTTTGGCAATGCTGCTGCATTCTCCCAAAATGATGTTTTGACACCCGGCAACATTTTTGTCGGTTCAGAAGTCAAAAATGTTACAATTACTGTTTCAAACGATTCATCTGTTGACAAGGATTTGGAACTGGGATTTATTGGCCCGAGAAATATTACTGTGGACTTTTTGAACGCTCCGGTCAAGATTGAGTCATTTGACTCTGTTGATATTACAATGAGAATCATTCCGGATGAAGAACCAAAACACACATCTTACAAGTCAACTTTAACGGTTTCATTGGGTGATGAGGTTGTTAACAGGCAGGTTAAAATAATTTTTGTCAACAAGGACGGGCAAACAGGGAATGCTGAACCTGGTTTGAATAATCCGGGAACAGGTTTTTTCAGTTTTTTTTCACTGGAAGAATTTGGTTTGGAAAATTTTGGTTATACTGACCTGATTTTGACAATTATTGCAGTTGCTTTGATTGCATTAGTCATAATTAAATTAAAAGAGCGTGGTGAAAAATGAATTTTAGATTTTTAACAGTTTTATTTGTATTATTTTTATCAACAATGGTTTTGGCACAGCCAAATGTTTCACTGAATGCAAGTCCTCTGGAAACAAATGTTAATCTGGACGGGCAGTTTGAGATAACATTTGATGCTGAATGTTCTGATGATAACGGATTAGAGTTTTGTTTTCTGGATTTTGGAGATTTTTCAAGCTACGAATTTGTGGGAGATGAATGTAGTACGGGTGACACACTGTGCAGCGAAACAATTGAACACACGTATGAACCGGATGGAACTTATACGGCAACACTTGTTGCAGGAAATGTTAATTCAGATGAAAATGAAGCATCTGTAAATTTAACATTGTTACCTCCTTTAGATTATCAAATAAACACGGAAATTCTTGCAAACGGAGAAGAAGATGAATTAGAAATTGAACTTGGAGAAACCGTAACATTTGACATTTTATGTGAAGAATTATCCCATAATGATATTGATTCATGTTTGGTTGACTTTGGTGATGGAGGTTCGCATGAGTTTATCGGATTTGAATGTGATGAAGGGGAAACATGCGAACTTGAATATGATTATACTTACACTGAACTGGGAGAATACAGTGCAAGCCTTACACAGGTAAGTTCAACATCAAATGCTTATTATTTAAAGTTTTCATTGGTCACGGAAAGCGTTACAATCAATGTTGTTGAACCGGCTCCGGAAGAACCGGAGGAAAGCACTGACATTGTTTTAACACTTGAAACACAGACAATTATAATGAAAAGCAATGACTCTGAAGGAGTAAGCTTAAAGGTTGAAAATACATCAAACCATCAAATCAGCATGGATTTGAGTGCGAAAGGTTCGTCTGTTTATGTTGACGGAGAGCCAAGCGTTACCGATTTAACATTAAATGGAGGAGAAAGAACAACAATAAGCTTAAACGTTGAAACAACTGATGCGCCTTTGTCAACCTATAATGTTGAAGTAAAGGCAGAATTTGATAACACTGAAACAACAGCTGATCTGACTGTACAGGTTGCGGATGAAGGAACATTACTTGTTAATGCTGTTCAGGGAACAGATGTTTGCAGAACAAGCAATGATTCAATCAGTGTTGAAGTTAAAAACAATTCAAACAAGCAAAAATTTGTAGAATTATCAGGATTAAATGAGGCATTTTTGCCTACATTCAGCGAAAAAGAATTTTGGTTGGATCCAAATGAAACAAGAACAATTGAAATGTTTGTTCATACAAATTCAACAACAGATTTGGATGATTATACTGTTACAATCAGGGCTGAAACAGAAAATGAAATTGTATTTGAAAATGTTTCATTTGAAGTTGTACAATGTGCCGGGTTTGGCGGCGAAAACTTTAAAGTAACACTTGATTCAAGCTGCACTGCAACAGGAGACAATGATGAATTAACACTTGATTTTAAAGTTGAAAACTTGACAGATGAAGAAATTGAATTAAATGTTAACACAATTTCAGATTTGATTACAAGCGTTCCTTTAACAATCACTGTTCCTGCAGACGAGGAAGAAATTTTTGAAATTGATGTTGAAATAAGAACAAGTGACGATAAAGGAAAACATGACATTGATTTGTATGTCTGGGATTCACAGGACACAATAACAAAAACAACTTGTGTAAATGTCGGTTCTTTTACGGATATCTCTTTTGACCTGCTTGAAAACAATTTAATAATTGAACAGGGAAAAAATGAAGTGTATACACTGCATTTTGAAAACACCGGCAATTCAAACGGAAACGTAAAAGTAACAATTGACAATGATACTGATGCTGACACCAGATTGTCAAGCGAAAACACAAGTTCAACATCTTCAAAAGTTAAAACTTATACTGTCGACGACGATGACGAGTTAGATGTTTTTGTAAGTGTTTCAGTTCCGCTGGACATGGATACAGGAACATATTCAATTGAAGTTGAACTGACAAATACGGATATTGAAAGAACATTTTTAAGATTTTCAGTTGTTGAACCGGGAACACTTGCACTGGAAAAAATTGACATAACTTTGTTGCCTATTACTGCAACATTAAACCAGGGCGAACAGGGAGAATTTGAATTTGTTCTGGCAAACTTTTCAACAGAGGATTTGTTTGATGCTGAGTTAAGCTTTGAAGGGCTTCCTCAGGGAGTTGAGACAACCACAAGAACTGTTGATTTAAGAGGCAAAAGAACGGTTTCGTTAATGCAGAGTTTTTCAGTTTCAGAAGATGCAGAGCCGGGATTGCATACTGTTAAAGCAAAACTTTCAGCCGGAGACAAAGAGGTTGAAAAAAGCTTTGTTTTGGAAATAAAAGAAAAAGCAGGTTTTGCTCCGATAACAGGATTGTTTTCTGTAGTTGGTGAATTAGGACCAGCTTTAATTATTTTTCTGTTAGCAATTATATTGATTGCGCTCTTTTTAAGAGGCAGGGGAATGGACGGCCCGAGTTATCGTGCTCAAAGAGAAGAAAGAAATGAAAACAAAACAGAATCCAATTATTTGGAAGAAAGATTAATGGAAATAAAGCCTGAAACTTCAGATGAACAGACAGAATAAAAAAAAGGGGAAAAAAGATGCTGAAAAATTTTTTAATTTTTACATTTTTAGTTTTAATTCTTGGAAGTGTTAATGCAACATTTGTTGATTCACTTGAAACAGAATCAGATTGTTTTATTCCCGCAGAAGAGCTTTTTGATTTTACTAATACTTCAAGTCAAACACAAACATATGTAATTGAAGCGGAAGGAAAAGAAGGGGAATGGATTAACCTTGAAGGGCACTGGATTGGACGCGGTGAACCTCTAAAATTTTCACTTGCCTCAGGAAAAACAGAGGGCTTATGGGCATTCATTAAACCGGATTGCAGAACATTACCGGGAAATTATGAGATTAATTTAATTATTCATGAGGGAAGCAAAAAAATTTCACAAAAAATAGATTTTGAAGTTTTAGAAAGCAGGGTTTTAAAAATAACGCCGGTTAAAGACGAATTAAATACGGGACAATGTTCCGAAGCACAGTTTTCATTCAATGTAAGGAATATCAGCAAAGCGGATGAATTAATTTCAATAGAAATAGAAAATTTGCCGGGAGAATGGTATAATCTGAATTCAAAAGAATTTTTTCTGAAAAAAGGCGGATTAAAAAAAATTGAACTGGATGTTGCAGTTCCGTGCGGAAGAAGCGCGGGAGAATATGAGTTTGATGTTCTGGCAAGAATCAAGGGAACAGAATTTTTTGTCATAAAACCTTTCACTCTTAACCTGCTTGACAATCAAAAAATTTCAATAAGCTCAGTTTCACAGCAGGAAATGTGTTCGGAAAAAAAACATGAACAAATTTTTACAGTTAAGAATTTGGGAGAAGAAACGGATGAACTTGAATTATCTTTAACAGGCCCAGACTGGCTTTCTTTAAAAGAAACAAGTTTTTCGCTTGAAAGGGGAGAAAGCAAAGAAATAACCCTTTTTGTTGATGACAGCAGAAAAACAGGCAATTACGATTTTAGTGTGAGGGCATATTCAACCAAGTTTAACAAAACAACAACAAAGCAAATGAAAATAAACACAGCATTATGTAATGCTTTAAGGCTTGATTCAAGTGACTTGGACAGGCAAATAGAAGTTGAAGCGGGAAAAGAAAAAGTTTACACTTTAAAAATTTCAAATCTTGGAACAAAAGAAAACAATGTAAAAGTAAGCGTTTCAGGACTGGACTGGGTTTATTTTAACCCGAAAGAATTTACAGTTCAGCCAAACACAACTGAAGAATTTTTCTTATATTTTGCACCGGTCATCGACCAGGAAGAAGGAACATATGAGGCAACATTAAATGCAAGCGGAACAAATTTTTCACAAAACATTCCGATACAGGTTACAAGTTTTGGCGGAACAAATGCTTTAACCAAAGGAACAAGTTTGGATGCCGAATCAAAAGTTAATGAAGTGAAAACAGTTGGGGACAGGATTGTTTTGGCAGATGTTTCATTTGTAAACAACGGAGAAACAATACTTGAAATGCAAAACATTACAGCTGAAAATTTTGACACAGAATTTGAATTTACAGAACAAACATTAAAGCCGGGGGAAAGCACAACAATTCCGACAACTATTTATTTGAAAGAAGAATTTGAAGAAACCCTTTTTAGAATTCCTTTAAAAATTGAAACACAAATAGGCATGCTTGAAAAAGAATTGGAAATAAATCTTGAAGAAAAAACTGTAACTCCGGTCGGATTGTTTTCATTCGGGGAAATAAGCAAAGACTTTATAATCGGGGCATTGGTTTTGATAATTATAGCATTAATTTTTTACACTCAGACAATCGGAAAAAAAACGCCAATACTTGATATTCGTTCAGCACAGGAAAAAAACATGGGAAATGAAAAAAATTCTGAAACAAATGAAAGCTTTGAAAATAATGATGAAATAATTGACATCAGGTCAAAAGATGAAAAAGATTCCAATCCTTTAAACCTGGGAAAAAATGTTAATATAAAAAATTCAGAGGATGAATCCCGGAAATAAATTACGCTAAAAAGAGGGTTTGAAGAAAAAAAGAATTAAAGGCTCTCCCTCCAGAGTTGCTTTTTTTAAATTCTTTAAACTCTCTTTTTATACCTTAATTGTTTATAAAAAAACCGTTAAACAGTTTTTCATCAATGCATGCCAGGCACTGCAAAATGCTTGAACAAGCTATTTCACCCTCAGAATCAACGCATTGCTCTGATGCTTTTGGTTTAACTGTTTCAGGCTGAGTTTCTTCCGGTTGAGGCTGTTCCGGCACAGGCACAAAAACCGTTTTAATGCAAAAACTGTTATCAGAATCCTGTGAACAGTTTACAGATTTAATCCAGATTTTGGTGTCAATATCATCAGCACCTGTTTTGTCCACACGGTCAGCTTCAATGAAAATTTTTGTTTTATGAATATCTCCAAGAATATCGTGATTAAATTCTTTTGAAGCTCTTCCGAAATCCAGGGTTGCAACAGGAACCCTTAATTCAGTGTCCAGCAAATCATTATTCAAAATAGAGTAAGCAAATAATTTGTAAACAATTTTATTTTCAGTAATCTCACTAACCTTAAAATCAAATTTTAATTTTAAATTCTGGGATGAATTATCTTCAGCGTCAATATCAATCACACTCCCAAAAGCCTGCGGCAAAGATTCATTAAAAGTGGCTAAAGAAAGTTTTTGGCCTGCAGGATTTTGCCTCTGAATTGATGCCTGAGTGGGAACATCCGAATGAACCCATGGAAGCCATAAAAGCAAGGGACTGGCAAGGTTTGGTTTTGCTGCTTCTATTTGAACCAAATAATTTTTTCCCATAATCTGAATTGTTTCAGAATATGTTGAAGTTTCACCAAGCTGTTTCGGGCTTGAAAGTTCAAATTCTTTTTCAATCAAATCAAAATAATAAACCTTGGTTCCTGAATCAAAAAAAGTTCCTTTGTTTCCTTCATAAGAAAGCCCAGTCTCATCCCTAAGAGTTTTGTTAACCGATTCAAAAAGGTAAAAAATTTCATTATTCCTGATTTTATTAAATTCTACTCCGTAAAAAACCAGTGCAATGTCTCCATCAGCGTTTCTTGTTAAAAATTTTTCAGAATCCAAAACAAACAATCTGTCATGAAAGCTTGGATTATTATAATTTAATTCGTCAAAATCCAGAGCCTGTTCAAAATCTTGTTTTGAATCATAAACTGTTTCTCCGACAGCAAAGGCATTGGATAAAATAAAAAGAATTGCTACAAAAATTAAAAATTTTTTCATTCAAAAAACCCTTTCACCGCTTTCAATTGTTATGATAATGGAATTAATGCTATTTAAATTTAGCTAAAATTGGTGCAGTCAGCTGTGGAATATTGCTGCATTTTGTTAACAATTACAGGAGTGTTTGGAAATTCAGCCCATTTTTCCCTAATAGCTTTAATTGTGGTTTTAGGCGGAGAATCATTAATGTAAAACGCTTCAAGCACGTTATAAGTGTGACTTATAGAGTCTTCAAATGATTTGAAAGAACAATGCCTTTCATCTGAATGCAAAGTTCCAGGGCAGGGCAGTGTTGCGTCTGAGTTTCGATATTCTTCATTGCCGATTGATTTTGTTTCTTTGGCTACGCCGTTCCTGCCAAAATTTGATTCAGCATGATATGTTGCCAAAACAAAAGCAGGGTCAATTTGTTTTTCCAAACCTTTTTCCCAAAATAATTCGCAGAATTGTGCTGCAGGAGAAGGAATTGGTGGCATGTCAAACTTGAATGCAGCTTTTTTTTGCAATTCATTGCAGATTATTTGTTTTGAAGTGCATGTTCCAAGAGTTATGTCATAATCTTCATTGATTTTTTGGGTTTCAACAACATCATTTAACGCAAACTGAACTCTGACTGTTTTTGGTTCATCATAATTAAAAACAATTTCATAAGTTTGGTTTAAAATAATGTTTTGAAAAATGTTAAAAGCTTCTCCGTTAATTAATTTAATTTCAACATTGTCTTTTGAAAATTCCTTTCCGTGGGAATCAAAAATTCTAATTGAATTTAACAATTCCTGATAATTTTCAACTGAATGAATTTCATCTTTTGGGTTTGACCATTGAAATTTAACTGTTCTTGTTAAAGGTTTTTCCAATAATTCAGGTTCAAGCGGAATTGTTTCAAACGGCTGTGGTTCCTCTTGTTGTTTTTCTATTTCTCTTTGACCTGGATTTATTTCAAACCATTCAACTGAAACTTTAACAGAATGATACGGAAACAAAAACAAAAATCTTTCCTCTGAAATGCTTTCAACTTTAATTGTCGCTTCATAACTTTCCCCTTCACCCATCGGAGGAATTTTAAATTCGCATAACGAAGAGTCGCCCGAATTGATTATGATTTCTTTTGAATCAAAATTAATGCATTTTTCTTTTCCATTGTCATTTACAATATTAAAAACCGCGGAATTATCGGAAGCTGAGTCTAACACAATTCTGTATTTTCCTATTGGTTCTATTGCCTTTAATCCTAAATCAATTTCTTTTGGTGAAAAAATTAATGTGCTTAAAGTGGTTTCAGTTGAACGGATAAATGTTTTTGTTTCATCTGCAAAAACAGGCATTGTCAATAAAATCAGGCATAATATGAAAATGGCTTTTTTCATAAAATAATAATTGTTTTGATGTTATTTAAAATTAGGCTTAAAATGGGCACAAATTAGGAAAAAGGTTTAATATTGGTTTTTTCTTTAAAGAATAAGTGGTAAAATGAAAGATGTTATTATTGTAGGGGGGTCAGGCGCAGGAGTTACTGCAGGAATTTATGCAGCACGTTCCGGCTTGGAAGTTTTAGTTATTACTGAAGATTTTGGCGGGCAATTACTGGAAACAGAGTTTGTTGAAAATTACCCAGGATTTAAGCATATCAGCGGCGTGGACCTGGCTAAAGCATTGGAAGAACATTTGCGGGAATATGAAAATAAAGGTGTTGAAATTTTGATGCCTGATAAAGTGAAAAAAATTGAAAAGCTCGGAGAAAAACATTTCAAGGTTTTAACAGAACAGGGAAAAGAATTTGAAAGCAAAACAGTTATTGTTGCAAGCGGAATGAAAAGAAAAAAATTAAACGTGCCGGGAGAAGAAGAATACAAAAATAAAGGCGTGTTTTACTGCGGAGTTTGTGACGGGCCGTTGTATAAAGGAAAAGTTGTGGCTGTAATCGGTGCGGGATATGCAGGCGTGGAGGATGCCTTGTTTTTAAGCAACATTTGCGAAAAAGTTTTCTTGGTTAACTGGGGAGAAGAATTAGGCGGAGAAGAAATAACCAAGAAAAAATTATTGCAGGTTAAAAATGTTGAATATGTTAACAATGCTCAGACAACTCAAATTTTAGGGGACAAATTTGTAACAGGATTTAAATATAAGGATAGAAAATCCGGAGAAGAAAAAGAAATAAAAGTTGACGCGGTTTTTGTTGACATTGGACAACTCCCAAACACTGAATTTATTGAATGTAAAAAAACTGAAAACGGTGCAATAATTGTTGATAAAAACAATATGACTTCAGTTGAAGGATTGTTTGCTGCGGGAGATTCAACTGATGCTGCAAAAGCTCAGCTTGTTATATCTTCAGCTGAAGGAAGCAAGGCAGGACTGGCTGTTGCAGAATATTTAAAAGAATGATTATTTGCCTCTTCGCCTGAAAAAACCTCTTCCTTTTTTTTGCGCTCTTCCCGGATCTCGTGGAGTTCTATTTCCAGATGCCCGAAGTCTGCGTGGAGAATAATGATATTTGTGAAACCGGGTTAAATCAGCTCTAAGATCGTTTACTATCCTGTTATAAGTCCAGCCGGGATAAGCTGCGCTAAGCCCTGAAATGCTGAAAGCATGATCCCTCACAAAACCCAAAGGCAGAGGAGAACGGGCTGTTCTGATACGGCCTCTTATACCAAGTGTTATCAATTGTTCAATAATACTTTGTTCTCTTTTACTTTGAGTCATTTCCTGCAAAAAACCTACCGGATTACCTTCAGGAGAATTTTCAGGGCGTTCTCTTAAATCAAACGGAATGTGAACCCAAATCCTTTCCTCTTTTGGATCCCTGTAAATTTTAATAACATTTCCTGAAAAAAGTTCGCCAAAATTTTGAGGTTTTGAATCTGCACCTAACACAACAGTTCTTGCTTTGACTTTTTTTCCTCTTTTCACTCTCAAAAAACGTTTTTCTGCAACCCTTGACAACGTTTCAATAGTTGTAAAAAATCTCATAGCGGCTTCGGGAGGAAGAATTGGTCTTACATCGCCCCATAATCTTAAAACAGGTTCAATCTGTCTTTTAATTTCCTCAGCAGTCAGCCCCTGAACATCTGTAAGGTTTTCCATTTTATCATAATATTTTATTAACAACGCGTCAACATGCAGGCCTGAACCCAATCCTTTAGGCCCATAATATAAGTCGTCTTTTCTTTTGTTCACAGCAAGCTTGATTCCTTCAGGAATATCTTCAGGCTGACTGTATTCATAACTTTTTGGGTCAACCCATCGCCTGTTAATATATTTTGGCTTGCTTAACAATGCAACAATATCCGCAACTTTTTTTCCGAATTCTTTTTCAAGCTGTGAATAAGAAACAGGTGTGTCCTCTAAAACATCATGCAATACAGCCGCAGAAACCATGTCTGCATCCCCACCGTCATAAGCAACTGCAAGAGCAACATTTATAGGATGCAAAACATATGGATCGCCACTACTTCTTCTTTGCCCTTCATGAGCTTCAGCTGCAAATTCAAGTGCATGCATTATTCTTCCAATATTTTCAACTTCTTCAACAGAACTTATTCTTCTTAGCTCTCGGGGCCAGTCTGTGTAAAGAGCTATAAGCCGGTCCTCCGCTTTTCTTATCCGGATTCTGTCACTTTCAATCATTTAAAAAAAACCGCCTTAAAAGAAGTGTTAAGTCATAATATTTAAGGATTTGGTGAGTTTAAAGGGGCTTTTAAAAGCATTTTCTTGGATTTTTTAATAATGCTTGAAATCTTATTCCTGATTATAGGCATAATTGGGTTATTTGCAGGAGCAGAACTTGTAATTGAAGCTGCTAAAAAATTTGCAACAGCTTTGCATTTAAACGAATTAATTGTCGGCTTAACATTGGTTGCAATTGGCACCAGTTTGCCTGAAATTGCGGTGAACATGGCAGCCGGTTTTAGTCAGGCTGGTGGAATTGAAACATCAGGAATTGCTGTAGGCAATATCATTGGTTCGCAAATTTCCAACATTACATTGATTTTGGGAATACTTGGCTTGCTGGCAGTTTTGCAGATTTCAAAAAGAGAACTGGTTCATGACGGGGCAATGATGGTTTTTGCATTTGCTGCATTTATGGCAGCAGCTTTTGACAAAGTTTTAACATTTGGCGAGGGAATTTTGCTTGTATTGATTTATTTATTGTATATTGTTTATTTGGGAAAAAGAAACAGTGTAATGAAAACAGGCCCCAAAAGCACGGAAAAAATAAATCCTTTAATTCAGCTGGCTTTTTTGCTGGGAGGAATAGGGTTGGTTATTTTTGCATCAGATTTGGTTGTAGCAAACGGAGTTGTAATTGCAACACAAATTGGAATAAATGAATTTATCATCGGATTACTGGTAGGATTGGGAACCAGTTTGCCGGAACTGGCAATAACAGTAAATGCTGTCAGAAACGGTGCAAAAAAAATGGCTATAGGAAATTTGCTTGGAAGCAATATTGCGAATCCTTTGCTGGCACTTGGTTTGGGAATGATGGCAGTCGGCCCTGTTAACAATTTTACAATTGAAGAAGCAGCATTAGGATTTGGTGTACCGTACTGGCTGCTGGCAACATTAATCGTTTTAACATTTTTATGGCAAAAAAACGGCATTACAAGAATAAAAGCTGTATTTTTAATTGGAGCATACATTGCTTTTCTGGCTTTACAGACATTTTTACTCTCATAAAAAGCCAAAATTCTTTTTTTTTGAACATAAACATATTTTTAAAAAAAAATACATTCAACTGTTTTTAAGAGAGTTGGTTGAATGGCAACCCAGTTATTGAAATTTAAGCGTTCTTTGTCTGAAATAACAAAAGTTGAAAAAATTTTAGGCTGGGGACAATTATGCTACAAGGACAAAAGCATTAGAAGAAAATTTAAAGAAAAAGAATTATGGGAAATTGTTGAATTGCGTAACGGGGAAAAAATTTTTTTATGCAAACAGTTTCCTCCTTTAACAAAAAAAGAAGCATTGTTTTTGAGAAGCGTTTTAAAAATTTACCAGTTAAAAGAACAAAAAAACAGTGTTGAAAAAACCCTGCAAAAATACTGCAAAAGCAAATTAATTGAACTGGATGAAGAACAAAAAAAATATTTTTTAAAAATACTTCATTCACTTACATCAGGTTTTGGTCCTTTAAATTCAATAATGAAAAACACTGAACTGGAAGAAATTGCACTGGTGGGATTAGGCAAAACAAAACCGGTATATGTTTACCACATTTCATTCGGCTGGCTGAAAACAAATATTTACATTTCAAAAGAAGATTTTGCCTTAAGCCTGATAAACAAAATGGCACGTTCAACTGGAAGAAGAATTTCAACACAATACCCCAAACTTGATGCAATTCTTCCAAACGGTTCAAGATTAAATGCAACAATTCCCCCTTTTTCCGTTAAAGAGCCGACTTTTACAATAAGAAAATTTAATTCTGTTAAGTTTTCTCCAAGCGCTTTATGCAAAAACAATACTTTTACAACACAAACTCTTGCATTTTTGTGGATGGCAATAGAATCAGATTGTTCATTTATGATTTGCGGCAATACTGGTTCGGGAAAAACAACAAGCCTGAATGCATTATTTTGTTTTGTGCCAAAAGAAGACAGAATTGTTGTGGCAGAAGACACACCTGAACTTTTTGTTCCGCACAAACATGTTGCAAGGCTGGCAAGCGAAGAAAAAATGAACATAACAATGCAGGATTTAATCATAAATTCTTTAAGAATGAGGCCGGACAGAATTATTGTAGGAGAAATAAGGAAAAAAAAGGAAGTTGAAGCTTTTATTGAAACACTGCTTGCGGGACAGGGAAAAGGCTCTTATGCAACATTTCACTCCAATTCAGCACAGGAAGCTGTTAAAAGAATGAAAATGCTGGGAACAAGTGAAATGGATTTGGAGGCTCTTGATTTAATAATAGTTCAGAAAAGGCATACAATTATTGATAAAAAAACACGGATGAGAAAAGAAAAAAGAAATGTTCTCGAAGTAACAGAAATATTGCCAGGCAAAAAAGGAGTCAGGCTAAACACGTTATACGAATACGATTTTTCAAAAAATTTTCTTAAAGCAAAAAACAAAAGCAAAAAAGTGAAAAGAAAAATTTTAAGCTCTTTTTCTTTAAACGAAAAAGAATTAAACAAGGAATTAAAAAAGAGGGAAAAATTTTTGGAAAAATTGACATCAGAAAAAGACAATCTTGAAATATTTTTTGAAAAAGCTTCAGGTGATTTGAATTAAAATACTTGAATTAATTGAAAAAAAATTAAAAAAAGCAAATGTTAAAGAAAAACCGAAAGAATTTTTCAGAAAAATTTTCCTCATTTCATTCTTTTTTTCAGTTATAATTTTTGTTTCACTATGGGCAATTGAAATTGCAATAAATACTGCGTTGATTTTTTCATTTTTTTCATTTGTATTTGTTTCCCTGTTTTTGTTATGGATTCCCAGAATAAAAAAAAGAAAAATGCAGGAAAAATTTGAAAAACACCTGCCTTTTGCCTTAGTGGATCTGGCAATAACCGTTGATTTGGGAATGGGATTTGAAGAAAGCATGGAAAAAGTTTCAAAAAAAAATTACGGAATGGCAAGCAAAGAATTTTCAAAAATAGTTAAAAGTGTTAAAGAGAAAGGAGCTACACTTGAACAAGCTTTAAAGGAGATGAGCAGAAGAATTGATTCACTGAATGCAAGAAGAGTTGCATCACAGCTTGACCAGATTTATTTAATGAGTGACACAAAAGGAGGAGAACAGCTCAGAATTTTTGCAGCAGAATTGATGAATTCGCAGAAAAACCAGGCCAAAGCTTTTTCAGGAAAAACCGCCTTTTATGCACTATTGTTTGTGGCTTTTTCTGCTTTAGTGCCGGCATTATTTCAGGCTTTCCTAGTGGCAGGCTCTCTTTTACTGGAAATAAATATTAAGCCATTGCAAGCTTTGGCTTTGATTATAGTGGGTTTTCCGGCTGCAAACATTTTAATTTTAGGATTAATATGGAGCAAAACACCGGAGTTTTTGAAATGAATTTTGATATGAATGCACTGGACCTGTTTTCAAAAAAACTTGAATCAAACAACAAAACGCTTGAAGAATTTGCTGAAAAAAATTTATGGCTGTCTGTTTTTCTTGCACTGGTTACAGCCAGTCTTATGAGTTTTACAGGATTTGGATTGTTTGAAATTGTTATGACCGCATTGTTTGCAATTGTTTTTGTTTTTGCGTTAAGCATCGGACTTGAAATTCAAAAATTTGAATCAAAAAAAGCATTAAAAGAAAAACTGGTTGTGGATTTTTTGCTGGACGCATCAATAATGCCAAAAGGAACATCTTTTGAAAAAATTCTGGAAAATTCTTCAAAAGAATACGGGTTGCTGGGAAAAGAATTTGCAAAAGTTTATGAAATGATAAAAAAAGGGGCAAGCGTTGAAGAATCATTAAAAGAATTTAACAACAGGAATGACAGCAAGGTTTTGGAAAGAGTTGCAGAATTGTTGCTGATGTTTTATTCCTCAGGAGCAGATATGGCTGAATCTTTTAAAAAAACAGCCGAAGACATTTTAAAAACGCAGAATATTTTAAGCCAGAAAAATGCTTCAATTGTTGTTCAAAAATACACAGTTTTATTTGCAGGAGGATTAATTGTTCCGCTGGTTTTGGGTTTGCTGTCTTCAATGTCACAGGGTTTTGATTTTAATGCTTTAAATTTTTTATTTGAAACCAAAACCATTATGGAAAGAGAACAGCTTCTTGAAACACTTTTGCTTGCAAACAAAATATACATAGCAGAATACGCAATAATTGCAGGAACATTTTTGGGATTGCAGGAAAATTCTGTGGGAAAAGGAATATTGTACGGGCTTGTGCTTATACCCGTTGGATTAATTGTATACTTTTTAGCAGGGAGTTTGATATAAAAAATAATTACACAAATTCTTGGACACGCCGGCGGACTCCGGCGACACGTCCGCAGGTGCTGTCTAAAGACAGCACATAAATTCAATTGATTTTCAAATAAATTTATTAATTGCTTTTGCGTAAGATATGTGATTTTATGAAAATACAGCAGAATGGATTCGCAATTGAATTTGTTGAAAAAAAGAAAAAAAACATGCAGAATTATACTTTAATTGAGGGTTTTCCGGGAGCAGGCTTGGTTGGAACAATCAGTTCAAAGTTTCTGGTTGAAAAAATGGGTTTTGAAAAAATCGGTTTTGTTCATTCAAACGCATTTATTCCCATTATAAGAATTCATAAGGGAAAACCGATTAGGCCTATTCGCATTTATATTAATGATAAGCTGAAAATTGTTGCACTTGTTTCTGAGCAAATTATTCCCACATTGATTGTTGACAGGCTTGCAAAATCCCTGGTTTCATGGGCTGAAGAAAAAGGAATCAAAAGAGTCATTTCTTTGGCGGGAATAAAAAATGCTGAAGGCTCAAAAGAAAAAATTTACGGAATAAGCTGTTGTGCAAAAGAAACCGATGACTTGTTAAAAAAACACAATGTTGAATTGATTGAAGAGGGAATTACCACAGGAGTTTCTGCAATGATTTTGCTGGAATTACAGGAAAACACAAAAATTGACGGTTATTCTTTGCTTGGCAATGTCAGAATAGGGGCGGACTATGAAGCTGCTGCAAATGTTCTGGAAAAACTTGACGAAATTTTGGGACTTGAGCTTGACACAGAACCTTTAATGAAAGAAGCCAAGGAAACCGAAAAAGCTTTGTTAAAACAATTGGAACAAATAAAACAGACAAACAAAAATGTTGAACAAATGCAGGGCAATATTCCAAGAACTCCTATGTACACTTAAGCCGTTATTTTTATCCTGCTTCCATTTTTCAGTTTAAATTTTTCACGTAAATAATCCGGAGCAATTAATTCCCCTGTATTTGATTTATGGGAAGACCTGTTCGGAATGATTAGAGCAAGGTCATCATAATTTTGAAGCCTGACTTTAAAACATTTTAACCCTCCGAATGTTCTTTTTTTATCCTTAAAACCTTTAATTTCAATTAAAGGCAATTTTTTTGAAAATTCTTCCAGTTCAAACTGGTTTGTTTTAAAATTTAAAGTTCCGGGAAAAGGCTTGAAGCCCAGATTTTTTTCAAACTGTTTAATGTACTGGGGCAAAGACATGTAATAATTACCTTCACCCAGACCGGATGAAACTTTTCCGGTTAAATTTAAAGCATTTGCATTTGAAGATAAAACTTTTTGCAGTTGATTAACATGATTTTTAATCAGGCTTGCCGATTTTTGTGTTAACATTAATTCTGTTCCGGCAAAACTCGGATTGCGTTCAATAAAACCGGATTCCTGTAATTCCCTTAACTTCCTGCTAATGGTTTGCTGGGAACAGTTAAATTCATGTGATAATTCAATTGTGGAAGTTTCACATTTATTGTTTAAACCGCATTTTTGGGCCAAATACAATAATAAGCCAAAATTCTTTTGCCTCATACTAAAAAATGAGTAAATAATACTTAAAAATGTTTAGCTGTTCAGGCTACTTCTCTTTGCCCTTTTTGTCTTCTTTGCTTCTCATACTTAGCGTGAACTTCCCTTCCTTTGCTGGCCTGTCTTTGCAAACCTCTTTCAGGTTCAGTTCTTCTATCATTGGCGCCACCCCAAGTCAAATCTTTCCAAAGCCCCCTAAAAAAGTTTCTAACACGACGCATGAAAATTACCTTAATTCAATTATTCTTTTTCTCACAAGCATTATTGATGAAAGCATTGCGGTAATTGTTATCAAAAGCATTACAATGTTTTCAGGCAAAGATGGCAGATTAAATGCACCTGACTGACCTCCGATTTGCCCGATGTTTAAAACATTTCCACCGGCTGTAGCTGTCACAGCCCCGTCAGGCCCAGCTGCAGTAACAGAACCGTTTCGAAATGCTTCAATTAAAGGAATTAACTGGCCGTTTTCAGCATACCATGAATTTGTTTCAGGGTCAAACCAGAAAGCCCCATTCCTTCCCTGAGCTGAAGAAATCGTTTCAGGCGGGAAATTGTTATAGGTTATTGTAGGAACACCGTTCGGAGCAGAAAAATCAAGATTGTGTTCAGAACCGTCTTCACCTGTAATTTTTAAACCGTCAGGTGTCAGCACAGGCGGCAAAATAGGTCCGTCAAATTCTATTTCCCCGGTTTCTTTGTTTATTATTTTGAATTTTTCAGTGCAAACCCCGTTTTCCAGATCAGAGTAAAAAACAAATCTTCTTGTAGGCGTATCAAAAATCTGGAAAGGTCCTAAATGTTCAATTGAATCATTGAATGCATTGACTTTTGCAGCTGCCAAATCAGAACCCTGTATTGGCAATGCCTCCAGATTGAAAGCATTTTCACTGCATTGATTTTCGGGGTTAATAACAGATTCTTCATTTAATCTTAAATCCCGAACATCTTCTGATGAAATTGTTGCTTTTGCATTCCTTTTCAACCATACAATTAACTGGTTTGAATCAGGCTTAAAAGTAATTGAACCGTTTTCAAACTGCAAAGAATTCATTAAACCTACAGGTGTTTCATCCAGGTCAAGCAAAACGGTTTCACGGTTTCCTTTAACAACAGCTTTAACCGCAGGACCTCTTACCAGTTGTCTAGGAGTTCCGTCGGCAACAATTAAATCTTCACCCGGCACAACTTTGACTGAGGGATGAGTGTCTGTAACAATGCTTAAAGTTGTTCCGAACACCTCTGTCAAATCGTTTGAAGCAAAGCCAATTCCTGTTTGTTCTTCCACGCCAAGCTGTATGCAGTCAAGCAAATCTGAATCCAATACAAATGTTCTGGAAGATGTGTTCATTTCAAAAATAGGGTTTTCATGCCCGGGCAAAGAAGCCAAAGTGTATTTGTTGGGAATTTCTTTTGCTGCTGCCGGCAGATTATCAGAAACTAATCTTGATGCAACCTCTTCTTCTACAAGAATTTCACCAATTGAACCGTCTTCATTTAAAACATAAATTTGCCCTGTTTCAAGGTCAAAAACAATTCTTTCACCATCCGTGCCTGTTACAACTTCCTGCCCTTCCGTCCTGTATTCAGTGGGAGTTGCTTCTCCTTTAAACCAGAACATGAAAAGTTCCTGTGCTTGGGATAAGCCTTCGGCAAAACCGGTTGTTTTGACTGTGCCCTGAACAACTTTGTCTTTTTGATTTGTATTCAAAAAGTTTTCAACATCTTTTTTCAAGCCTTCCGCCTGTGAATTGGTGTAAGAATTTTCATCATCTGAAAACCATGAACTGACTTGCCCTGCAAAATCATCAAACTGTTCTGAAACAGCTTCTGTTGACAATTTTGATGAATCTTTTGCACTGCTTTTTGCAGGAGCAAACACATGAGTGTAATAGCCTCCGTGCACATCAACACAATCATTTAATTTCGGAGCAAGCAAAGTCTGCTGTAAAGCTGTTAACAAAATTCCGGACCAGCCGAATGCAACATATCCAAGGCTTTCAGTTAAAGACAAAGCCAATCCTATTGTTGAAGGGTCTGCATTTTCAGGAAAATAACCATACGTTAATTCTTCCACAGCATCTTTGCATGTTTCCTTGTTGACAAGCCCGTCCCTTAAATTAATTTCACCCTGCCTTTCAGCATCATCTGAAATTTCACCTTTCAAATCCATATGCCTTGTAAAAGAAATCAAGGTTGAACCTTTTTCTCTTGCTTTTTCTGTTACAGTATCTTCAACTAAAAACATTTCAACCGGGCTTCCCGAATGAAATGCGGGTGAAATTGTTAACGCGTCAGGTTTTGCGACACTAATCGTACAATCCGAACAATCTTCTGAAGATGTTAAGTATAAAGCAACATTTTCAACTGTGTCCCTGCCTGTTCGGCCTGTTAAAAAATCGTAAACATTTTTTGTTGGTTCAAATTGTTCAGAAATATAATCATAAACCATGTCATAAGGCAAATGGTTTAAAATTCTGACAAACATGTCTCCCTGGTCTGAACCGGCTTGAGCAAAAAAGTCAACAAAAGCATCATTGTAAAGATTGGCATTTCCAACAGAAAAGCTTATTTTTTTCCATGAATCAGGCAATCTGAAAGCTGAAAAATCTTCACCCAAAAATGCTCCTTTTTTAACCCACCACATTCCATAAGTGTTAAAAGTCCATTTTGCCCCGCCCCTCAAACTTGCATAATCTTTTAGTATTTCCTGCTGTTCCGCAATTGCTTTATCCAGAATGCTTGTATAACGCCTGCTCCCAAATCCTTTTTCTGCAACAGACTGAAACAATTCTTCACCGTTCCTTACACCTAAAAACCCGACATTATATCTCATTTCATCTCTTGTGTAAATATCTGCAAATTCTTCTGGGGATAACTTATGGGATGGTGTAAAATGAGCTTCAAAAATATCAACATTTCCAATAACATCTTTTTCAATTTCATCAAGATTGTGGGGGGTGACCAAAATGTTTTCACCTTTTGCCGTTTTAATCATTAACTCTTTGTATTCAGGTAAACTTTTTCTCAAATCATCAATTGTTGCACCTTCACTTATTGCTTCTCCTTTTGCATTAGGTTCATACAAGATAAGGTTTCTGCCTTCCGAACCATACCTTGCTTCAGGGTAAAGCCAGTCAGATGCTTCTCCTTTTGTAAAATACTGATCCAAAGGACTGTCAGATTTTAACATTGATTCCAAATCAATTACATTATTTTCTGAAAGCTCCACTTTTGATTTTAATTTTTCCAAAGCATTGTTTGGAGTTAAATCGGATAATTTTACTTGTTCACCTGAATTTCTCAAATATTTTGACAAAATGTTTCCCGATTCATCAACTTCAAGAACTGATTGAAGAGAATAAGTGCTTCCAAAATGCCCGTCCCTTAAAAATTTTTGTTCAATGTTCCACATTGCTCCAGTTGATTCCGATATTGGCAAAAAACTGTGATGAATTCCTTCCTGCCTGATGAAATAATTTTTCAAGCCATACGGTTCCCCTTTAAAAATCTGTGAAGCCGGAATATCCATTGCAAACGCATTGTCAAAACCACGCATTGCCTGAATTGCTTCCATTGAATAATTGATTCTTGCCTCTATTTCTTTAGGATGCCCTCTTGGAAAATCTTTCAAAATCTTTTTGTATTTTTGTTCAGCCAGGTTAAACATTGTTCCCTGTGTTCTTGTTATTCCCCTCAGGTCTTTTGCAAACTGGTACAATGCTTTTTTTGCTTTCGGGTCCTTTATTTTTGAAATGATTCCGTCGGGAGCATTAAATTCTTCAGTGAACCATTTTCTGAACTCTCCTCCTTTTATTAAAACCATTCCGCCGGTGCCATGAGTCGGCTCACGCAATTTTGACAAAATTGGACTTAATTCAGGATACTTGTTTGCTAAATCCACAATTCTTCTCGCCCTGAAATCTCCCAAAGTAGGAAGCCCTTTTCCAACATCAAAACCAAGATTTTTAAAAACACTTTCAGCCTGTTCTATCGGAATATTAAGTTTTTCTGCCATTGTTCTAGCGCTGGTACTGGCATCATTAATGTTATACAGCCTGGTGTTAAGCCTTTGAAGCAATGGCACCTGTTTTAACTGCCAAGGCCACAGCGAACTTAATCCTTTTGAAGCTTCACCGGCTCTGCCCAGATACCCAAACAGTTTTCCAGCACCATTTAACAGCATTGGCGCTGTGCTGCTTATAACCATTTCAGCTGAAAACCATGAATTGTAATATTTGTCAAACAAGGAGTAAACTGATATGGAGCAATCGGATGTGGCACAATTTGTTTCAAAATAAGCATCAAAGTTTTTTGTTAAAACAGAATTTGAAATCAGGTTCAAAGGCTGTCTTTTAAAAGTTTGAACTGTAACCTGTTCAAGGTCTTCGTCTGCAAGCCTTTGTTCAACCTGTTCAAAATGTTCATCGTTTAAATTTGTTTGCTGCTGGAATTCTGTTGTAAGTTGTTGATATTCTTCCTCTGTTAAATCTCCCAAAGCATTTTCTCTTAAAGCGGGAACAAATTTTGACAATTCTTCTTTGATTGGTTTTGTATCAGCAATTATTCCGACTCCGGAATTTCTTAATTTTAATCTTTTTCCGGTAACCGGGCAGTTTTCTTCATCAATTTCATTGCATCTGCCCACACGCAGCGTATCAGTTAAAACAATTCCGTAAGCAAAAGGTCCGTCTATAAATTTGTCAGTTAAATGTGTTATTTCATTTACTTTTATTTTTTCATCCGGAACCGAAATGCTTACCGCTGAATCATCATCCAACGGAACAATAATGTCAGAGTTTTCAATTGAATCACGTTCTTCATTTGGTTCTGTTCCGGCGCCAATTTCTTCACCGGTAAAACCTGTTTCAAGCAAATCCAAAATGTTTTGGGCGTCCTGTTCTGATAAAGAATTTGTCTGGCATGCAAACCTTGCACTTATAACAGCCGGATTTGGATTATCATCTGCTAAAAAAATTTTTTCAGGAACCTGTTGCGGAAAACTTTGAGCATGGGTAAAAGCAAAAGCAAAGCTTGAGTTTAATAATAAAAATAAAACAAGCAAAACTGAAAATTTTTGGGCAAAATTTTTATTCATAAAAAAACCTTTTATTTTTGCTTTTTCTCCTATTCTAATAATATTCTCCTTTGTTTTTATTGTTAATGGGATTAAGTGAATCCAAAAAATGTTAAAAAAAACAGGCCTTGTAACAGCCACGGCGTTACAAATAACAAAATTATTGATACAAGTGTTGAAACAGCTAAAATTGCCAGAAAAAGCTGGACAAAATGAGGCCATTTGAATTTGTCTTTAAAAAAAGCCAAAAACAATGAACCCAGCAAAACAAAAGGCATTGTTAAAACCGTGTACATTGCTGAAATTAACAAAAGCCTTATTATTGAAAAAATGTAAAATTCAGCTGTTAAACCTGTTTCCTGTGCAATTTCCTGCGGGTAAACCTGTAAAGGCGTTTCATTTAAAGCTGTTTGAAATGGTCCAAAAAACAATAAAATTAATAAAACAAAAATTACAAAATAAACAAGCAAAGCAGAACTTTTAAGCCATGAAAGCTTGTATTTTTTCTGCAAATGCCTGAAAGGAATTGTTAAAAAAAGCACTAGAATAAAAACTGGAATTGTTAAAATGGCTGAACCTTTTAACAATGAAAAAACTGAAAACAAAGCATCAACAAAAGGGTTTAAAGCCATAAAAACCATCAAAAGTATGAAAAAAGAACTATAAAAGGTTAAGGTTAACATGAATTCAATGGAATGGCTTGGATTAATTTATTTGTTAACAGGGTCAACAGGAATTGGTTATTATTTTTTTACACTCTTAAATCCCGCAGCAGTTGAACTCGCAGAAGAATTAAAAATAGGCTGGGCAATTGTTCTAGGATTAATTTTTTCTTTTATGGTGCTGGGATTAACACTTGCATTGCAGTTTTTTGGAATACATTCACAAATATTGTTTTTTTTAACAGCTGTACCGGTATTTTTAATTTTTTCAATTGCCGCTTACTGGAACGGCAGAAACATTGAATATGTTCCGATGTTAGAAGAAAAAAAAGAAAAAAAACCTGTTTTGGATGATAAAGAAAAAATTGTTCAAAAACTAAAACAGGAAAAAGAAAAAACTGTTAAAAAAGATGATTCAAGCCTTAACGCAATTCTTAAAAATCTTGAAAACCTAAGAAAATCAAAAGAGGAAAAATAATGGATGAAAAACAAAAAATGTATCCGCGCAGGTTACAAAGATTTTACAGGCGCGGAACAAAACCTGATGAAAAAAAAGCAAAAAAAATAGTAAAACATCTGGAAAAAAAAGTTCCTCAAAAAAAAGAAAAAGCAAAAAAAATTGCAATGAATGAAATTAAAAAATTCCGGGAACAAAATGAAAGATATCCAAGCGGGGATGAAATGATGTTAATTTCTGAAAACATTTATGAACAAATAAAAGATGAACAAATTGAGAACAGAACAAGCAGTGAAACCGAAGCAGAACAGGTTGCAGAACAATTGGAAGAAACAGGAATTGCAAAAGCAGTTTCAAAACAAAAACCAAGAGAATATTTAAGATTTAGTGAACGGCAGCAGCCAAAAGAAGAAAAAATTCCCGGATTGGAGAAAAAAAAAGAAGAAATTAAACCGTTGAAAGAAACAACACAAGAGACAAAAGAATTGGAATCAGAGCCAATTCCCGATGTTAAATCATTATTAAAAGAAAAACCAGAAGAAAAAAAAACAGAGGAAATGGATGTAAAAAATTTGTTAAAAGAAAGCCAAACACAAAAAGAATCATCAATATCAGAATTAGAGGATAGCTTAAAGGAACTGGAAGGAATGGGTAAAAAGAAAAAAAAAGAAAAAACTAGTTCAGAGTAAGATTTTGAAGTTCAGGACAGTTTAAATTGGATGCCTGTAAAGCCTCTTTAATATCAGTTGAAGGCCACATTAAAAGGCTTGATAAAGCCCGAACATTTCTGGGATTTTTTGGATCAGTGTAATCAGGCAAAAAAACACTTAACTCGGGGGCCCTGGAAACCTCACCCACATGCCTTACAAAATTAACACGGATTGAATCAAGAGATTCATTTGAAGTGCAAAAAGAACCAATGCGTAAAATATTCCGCCCACCGGGACTATCTTCATCTTCAACCGATAAGCCGGAGTAAAGAAAAATTATGACAAATTCTTCCAGCAATCTTTCATCTTCTTCAGATTTTTTCAAAGAATAAATATAGTAAAGGTAATCAAAATTTCTTTGAAAAGGAGACATAACCGTTTCAATATTGTTTTTAAGGCTTGTTTTTGTTGAATCCTTTAACCTTGAACCGTTTTTTTCAATTATAGCATAATCCTCCTTTAAAACAGCTAACAAATAATCAATTTCCTCTGATTCATTTAAAGACAAATTGTCTCTTGCCGTAGAAGAATATAAAATTGTTTTTAGTGCGGATGTGGCAAACTCTGTGTTATACTGTTTAACAGTCTGAGTGGTTACAAGGGAACCATAATTTGCAGTGTAAAAAAACATTAAAGTTGCCAGGCCTGAAATAATTATTAAAAAATACATTGCATCCGTTACAGATGCCTGACCTTTCCTGTTTAAAGCCATGCAACCACCACCAGCAAAACAGGGCGAACAGCAAAACCTGTTTTGGTGCAGCCGGTTAAGCCATGCGGGTTTTCAATAACACCACATTTTAATTTGTCTTCAAAAGCAATCGGAAAAAATCTTACAAACAACGAATCTTCACTTGAAACAATATCCTTTTTTTGTAAAATTAAATTTTCTTCATCCGGAATATTTGAACATTTAAATTTTTTAAGTTCATTTGAAGAATCAGCTCTTTCAAGAACTGAAATTGTTTCTGTTTTTCCGTCCGAAACAAGAATTTGAGTTTCATCTTTGTTTACAAGTTCTTTTGGATTAAAATTAAAATTTTGAGAGCCTATTTTTAAAGGAATGATAAAAGCTTTGAATGAAATTCCGGAAACAGTTACCTGGTTACAGGCTGTTTCAAACTCTGAAAAATCACGCAAATAAGAATCTCCTTTTAACACATTTGCAAGCCTTAAAACATCGGTGTTATTGGAAAAAGTTGCAGCTCCTTTTTGATAAACATTAAACGTGGAAGTAAAGGTTGAAAAAAAAATAACCAGAGCAAAAAGCAGCGGAATTAAACTGGGCAAATCGTCTCCAATAGGCCCCAGAAAACCTTTTTTGTTAAAATTCATTAATTTGCCTCCGTAAACACATCTGAAACAGTTCCCGATTTTTTAAAACATGAAGAATTTTCAAGTTCCCTGTCGGTTAAAACACTTGTAGCCAAAGCACTTCTTGCAACATCACATTGTTCGCTGTTGCACGGAACAATGTAAAAATTTTTTTCCCCTTCAAAATTTTCTTTAACCAAAAACAAGGCATTTGTAGGGGGAAAAGCCTGAGGGTCAACATTTGTTTTTTCTTCAGCTGAAGAAATGCCCAAACTTGTTTCAGAATCAGCTTTGAATAATTTTATGTTTGCATTTGTGCCAAGCCTGCCTGAAGCAATTGTTTTTTCAGGTTCATTTCTTTTTGAAATTGCCAAAACAATAAAATTTTGATTTTCAGTTTGTTCAATTTTTCTTATAGTCAGAATGTAAAACAATCTTTTGCCTCCGAAAAAAGACAAATTGTCGGGAACTGTTGTTGTGTTTTCACTGCATAAACTCGGAGAATTTAAATGCAAAGAAAACTCGTTTTTTAATTCATCAATTAAATTGTCAGCTTCTCTTTCAGATAAAATGTCCTGAAAGCCAAAAGTAAAAAAAGCCAGGATTGAAAAAAGGGCAACAGCCAAAATTAGCAAATTAATTTTGCTTAAAGTAAAACCTGCAATCATTTCAATTCACCTTTAACCTCTTTTGCACATTAAAACTTTTGGAAAAGACTGGGTTGTTGTAATATTTGACAACTGGTAAAATCCTTCTCTTACCTGCCCCTCATCATAAGGATTAACTTTTTCAAAACCCTGAACACATTCAGCCCCGGAATCTGTTCTCTCAAAATTTGTCAGATAAGCAATGTTTACACATTTTCTGTCAGAATAACTCGGGCTTTCCGATTCAAATTCCAAAAAAACACATAATTCTTTGGCTCCTTTGCAAATTCTTGAACACAAAGAAGTGTTGGCAACCTGTCTTAATTGAACTTCATAATTCTGAAAACAACCTTCAAAAATAAAATCAATCTGAGGAGAAGCATTTAATCCGACTGTTTGTTCCAAGCCTGTTCTAAGTTCTTCAAGTTTTTTATCAGCTTTTGCAATACATTGCTGTTTTTCAAGTTCCTGCATTGCCTGCAATCCAAAAAAAATAACAAAACCCATTATTATTACTGCCACGAGTAATTCAAAAGGAGCTGACTCCTGTCCAGAACGGTTGAACATGCAAAACAACCTTTTTTTAGTTTCCCGGATTTGAAACCTGTTCATTAAAAGTTTCTCTAACCTGCTGGCTTTGCTGAAACATTGGCTTAATTACAGTAATAAGAATTAAAACAGCAATTGCCACTACCAAAATTAAATAAACAGAAGACCAGCTGCCCTGTGCTTTTTCTTCCTTAACAAACTCTTTCAAATCCATCCAGTTCATAACCCATAATTAGAATAAAAGTGCTATTTAATGGTTACGAGAAAGAAAAAAAACAAAATTAAACTGCGAGCGCCAGCGAGCTAATGCCATTGTAAAATGGCATGTTCATAGCCGGAACACCGGCTTAAGCGTTTCTCAGGAAAACTCCGCAAACGGTTGTAGATGAATCAATATCCCCTTCATCAAAAACCGTGCCACATTCATTTGCCCATTCTTCTTCCAAAAAAGGAACTCCGCCAAAAACTTCCGGAGAAAACTGTGCTCTTTCATCACATAAAACAGTCATTTTAACCGAACGAGCATTACTGCTGTTATAAAAAATTGATTTTCCCAAAACACCTGAAAGAATTGTTTGATCTTCAAATAAATCCTTTAAATCTCCCGGATGAACACAAATTTGTTCAAATCCAAGCCCGGCTGAAGATGAGTTTGCCAAAGCGGTTTGAGAAATTGAATCATCCCTGTTAAACTGAACAGCTGAATCAGTTGTTTTGGGAGAACCAGGTTTGTGCACCTGGCTTGTTATTAATTCAGCTGCTTTATCATCCGGGTTTCCCTGCCCCGGCAACTGAATTAATCCTAAAATGTTGAATAAAATTGTTAAAATTGCAATTGCAACAATTGCTGAAATTAATAATCGAAAAGTTGCAAAAGCCTGTCCTTTTTGGTTTAACATTAATCCACCTGTTTTGACAATTTAAAAGGAAAAACTACTATTTAAAGCTTACTGGCTTGAAGTAATGGGTTTGCCGAATGAAACAATGCATTGTTCCGAGCAATCCGAATCAGAGGACAAATGGCATAACAGGTAAATGTCTGACAGAATTCTTTTTTTAACTTCAATTCCGTTTGTTTTAACATCAAAATTGGCAATATTTTCAGATTGAAAAGATAAGCATTCTTTTGAAATTATCGTGTTTTGGGTAAAAAACGCTGTGTTGTAAAAACCTTCTTCCAAAAGCAAGTCATCAATTACAATCGGGGAAGAGTTTTCAAAATCTTCAGGTGCCAGATTTTCAATTGCATTATGAAACCCGTCGGTTAACCTTTGCTCGCTTATATCCAAACGCAATTGTTCAAAATAAGTTATGGCTCCCGTTATTATTCCCAAAATAAATAATGCCATTATTATGCCGATTAAAAGGCGGTAACTTTCAAACTCCTGGCCTTTTTGATTCATCCCAAAAAGCCCCCTACCAAAATGTTTGA
Source organism: archaeon (assembly GCA_028279805.1). Taxonomy (GTDB): domain Archaea; phylum Iainarchaeota; class Iainarchaeia; order Iainarchaeales; family JANQMZ01; genus JANQMZ01. Next base: position 343,833 of record JANQMZ010000007.1, read on the forward strand.
AGCAATAACAGCCACAACAAAAGTGATTAAGGCAATGGGAATATTTTTAGCCAGATTTAATTTGAACAGCAAGTCATTGTCTTCCTCAATGTTTGTTGTAAAATAAGTCATAATAATTACAAGTTCAAAAACATAAAAACCAACAATTAACAAAAACTGCAAAGGAGTTGTTAATGACTGGAACACTGCAGGATTCAAAATTCCTTCAAAGCCTCCGCCCAACCCGCCAAGGCTTTCTCCGGCTGTATCCAAAGCATTTCCGGATGCAAAATCTGTTCCTACGACAGAGGCAAGTGTTAAAATTACAATTTTTTGCAAAGCAGTTGTAATGCCCAAAACAGCAGGAGCAATAAAAATTGACATTGATTTCATCATGCTATTAACATCTGAAACCAAAATTCGCAAAGTTTCATTAACTTTTTGGGAATTTTCAAGCTGCAAAGACAAAGACATGACAGTTCTTGCCGCAACATTTACTCCAAGGCCGACAGAGTCAACCAATATTTTCATTCCGGAACGAATTATTTTGCTTGGCACATTAACCAATGCACCATAACGTGTGTCAAAAATAGCTGTTTCAAAAGGCATTCCCATTAAAGCAATGTTATCCGAAATTTTTGCAAAAACTTTTTTTGAAATATTTAAATTAGGCAAAAAAGTCTGGGCACGTTTTAATGCATCTTCAATCGGCTTGTTTTCACCCATGCGCGACGCAATAATATACAAAGAATCCTGAAATTCTTCCTCCAATTCAATTATTTCAAGTTGTTTTTTTCTTTTATAAATGTTTGAAAAATGCAAAAACAAAAAAGCCAGAACTGAAAAAGTTATAAGCAGGCCGAAAATAAAATTGTAAGGAGTTGTATCATTCTGGTTCTGGAAAAAAAACTCTGATTTTTTTCTGTCCAGTTCCTGCTGAATTTCAGCATCATTCGCACCCGGATTAAATGCTTTTATTTCATTCCAGACAGGGCCATTCCTGAAAAACTGGTCAGGCGGCAGGCCGGCTGTTTGAAGAACCTGTGCTTCTGATTTGTCAGGAGGCAAAAGATAAACAGGGTTTAAATCAGGCTCAGGATTCAAAAAAGTGGGAGGAAAGCCCTGAGAGGAAACAAAAAAAGATGCTCCCACCCCGACTATTAAAACAAACAATAACAAAAAACGCAAATCCATTTTTCTTTTGCCTGTTGAAATTTTCCACTTGCCCGGCAAACCCGGAAACTTGTTTGAAATTTCAGGAGACTCATAAGTAGGAGGCCTTGATTTAATTGTATGGCGGGCATACAAAAAAGCGGTTACAGGAATAATGATGTTGTATAATAAAATTAAAATTTCAGGACGAGCCAAAGCTTGTCCGGTGAAAGCAGAGCCAACAGGCAAAATAATAATTAAAATTAAAGGAAGCAAAACTCCCAAATAAAATAAGGTAATGGAAGGCTGTGACAAGTCACGGGCATATTGTTCCATTTTTTCTTTTGTTGATTCCAAAACAAATTCCATTGTTTTGTCCAAAACAGCGTAACGTTTTGCTTCAGTGTCCTCAATAACAGAGGAACGAATCATCATTAAAGCTTCTTTTAATTCTTCAGAATATTTTCCCCATCGGTAAGCTAAATCATCCAACCCCTCTGCCAGCGTGTTATAAACACCTATTTGAACATTCCATAACAGCAAATTTAATTCATCTGCAATTCTGCCTCTGCCATGCTTGGCTGAAAATTCAATTGCTTTTTCCAGATTGGGAACAAGCTTTAAAGACATTGTCAGATAACCGACAATTTCAGGAACATATGTTAATGCCCTGCGTTGTTCTGCTTTGGCTGCTTCATTCGGATAAGACTGAACAAAGTTTACAGTTACAAACAAAACAATTACAGGAACAAAAAAAACATACAAAAAAGCCAAACCGCCTGCAACTGATTCAAAAATTGTAAAAACAGGGCCTGAAAAAGAAAGCAAAACAAGAATTAAAGCAAAAACAATTGAAGCAATTGTAACAAGTTTTGCTGCAGCTGAAAACTGCTCCGGTTTCAAATCCCAGCCTAAAAAAGCAACAGCATTTCTTTGCTCATCCGAAAACTTTGCATTTTTTCCAAGAGCGGGGGAAAGCTTGTGTAAACGTTTGCAAAAATTTACAAAAGCAGGGTCAACTTTTTTTGTTAAGCCTGATTCTTCTTCAAAGTCTCCTTCATCGGAAAAAGCAATGCCTTTGTAAATTTCTCCGGGAGAAAGCTTTTTGGGCGTTTTTTCAGCAATTTTTCTTCGGGGATTTTTAGCCATAAAATCAGCCTTTTTCTGAAAGCACTTTTTTTACAAGAGATTTTTCAAACCATTGTTTCCATTCTTTTAAAACCTCATCATAATCAACTTTGCCATGTTCATCAATCTGCCTTTGTTTTAACAATAAAAGTTTGTCATTTGCAACTGAAGTGTTTTCCGCTTCAAGCAGGTTTGGAATTTTATGCTTGTTTTTCATTTCAACCATAAAAGATTTTGAATTTCCACGCATGGTTATTTCTTTCCACATTTCACTTGTTGTCAAACCCGATGTTCTTGAAATTTTTTCAAACAAAACACTTTTTTTAAAATTTTCTTCAAGCAATTCAAGCTTGTCTTTTTTTGCATCATATAACATTAAATCAAGCAAGCCGTCTTCCTGTTGAGGGTCATCTGTCCAGTTTTTTCCAACCTCGGTTAACTGAACAACTCGTCTTTGTCTTTTCAAAGAACCTGCAAAACGAATCGGCCTTGCCACAACAATCAAATCAGTTGCCTTAAAACTTGTTGAAGGGACACCCAAATCATTAACAACTCTGTCCCAGACACTGTAAGCAGAATCACCATGAATTGTTCCCATTACAATGTTTCCGGCTGCACCAACTCTCATTGCTTCATACAAAGTTTTAGCTTCAGTGGAACGCACCTCTCCCAAAACCAGAGCAGAATCACCCAATCTTAAAGCGGTTCTTAAAGAATCTTCAGGGGAAACCTCTGTTTCAGATTTGCTTACACCAATTGGTGACCTTGTTTTTAATCTTTGAACATTAAAACCAATTCTTTTCATGTACTCGGCAGGCAACTCCAGTGTATCTTCCTGTACAATTATTCTGGCGCTTTTCAAAATTTCCTGCATGCATGAACCAAGCAAAGAAGTTTTGCCTGAACCTCTGGAACCGGTTACAAGCATTGTTGCCTGATTGTCAATAAAAAAAGAAATTAATCCTGCTGCCATTGGATTCAAAAAATCAACATCAATAAACTGTGACAACGTCCAGGGAGAAAGCTTGTGTAAACGAAAAGCAAAAGCTATGCCGTCCGGAGCCAAAGGCGGCCCAATAACTGCAACCCTTGTATCCAAGTCTTCCAGATCCAAATCCAAAACAGGGTGAGCTTCATCAAAAGGCCTGCCGGACATCGCCCTCATTTTTGTAACCAAAGCCTGTGCTTCATTTTCGGTGTACATTACATTTGTTCTGCATTGCCCGTAATCCGAATGCACTAAGTAAATGGGGTTTTGGCCAATGGGAGAATCCAGATAAATGTCTGTAATTTTTCTGTCTGATAATAATATTTCAAGAATGCCATAACCAACAGTGTAACGGGCAACAATTGATGATAATTCTTTTATTTCTTCAGGGGTAAGCGAAATGTCATTTTGTTCCGCAATATCCTTAATTGTGCTGCGGTAAATTCTTTCAAAATATTTTCTTGACTGTGCAACCGTGCTTAAAGAAGTTTTGCCCGGCTTGTATCCTGCAACAACTTCTTTTGCCTTGCTTAAAACAAAATATTTGTCAGGAGTTAAACTGTATTCAGGCGGGTTGATAAAGTAAAGGTTTTGGGTTTCATTCGGATGTTCAAAAATCTGTACATTGGAATTTAAAACATTGTAATCATCAAGCAGTACAAGTTTTTCATCATCACGAAATGTTAATCTTGCTCCGATAAAAGCAGGCTTTAATTCTGCTTCAAAAAAACTTTTATAAATGTCTTTTGTTTCAGGAACTTCTTTTAAAGATAATAAAAACTTTTTTGCTTTTTTGATTAATTCTGTCTGCTCAAAACTTTCCTTTAAATAATTTAAAGTCTGCAGGTAAACTTCAGCATCCTCTTTGTATTCTTCGGTTCCGTTTGCAATTTTTTCATTTTCTTTTGCAAATTCCTGCAGGCAAGTTAAATAAGACATGATCGGGTCAAACGAAATTAAATCATGTGCAATTCTTACAACAACTTTGTAGCGTCGTGCATAATCTGTTTCCTGTTCAGGTGTTTTTGATTTTCCCAAACGGGAATAACTCCACATGTTTTCAGATTCAAATTTTTGTTTTAATGCGGCTATCTCCGACAGCATTTGTGTCTGGTTTTCATCATAAATTCTTTCATAAACATCTGACAAAATTATTTGGTCGGCATCAACTTTGTCCAAAACTGATAAAACGTGGTACATGCAATGCCGGTCATCAGCAATTGAGGCACCATAAACACAGTCCTTGCATTTAAAGTATAATTTTTTTTTACCCGCGTCTTCTTTGACCTGGTAATCTCCTACCTTAAATCCGCCTATTTTCATTCAAGCACCTGAAACTGCTTAAAAAAGGGGTTAGGAATTATTAAACTTAACTTTAAAGCGGTTTTATCAGCAGGAATGCATGTTTTAAGGGAAAGTTATATATGAGTAAAAAGGCTTTTTTTAACATGAGAAAAAAACGCTGGCTGCCTGAATGGGTTGAACGATTGTTCAGTGCCGGAAAAAGAAGGGAAATGCTGAGAAGAAAAAACAAAGAACTTTTGGATAAAGCATTTAACTGGATTCCCCCCATGGAAGTCAGAGAATTAGACCATTTGTTTGAAACGGGCATACTGGCGTCTTATAAAGTCAGGGATTCCGCATTGCTTGAAAGGCTTCCCGTTGAAACCGTTACAGTTCACAGCGGAGAAAATGCAAGGAAAAAAGTGGAAAGAGTTTTAATAAAAACCGGAACAAGTAAAATTGAAACAGGAGTAACGCTGGAGTTACCCGGATTAAAAATAATTCATTTATTTAAAACAGAACAAATTAATCCGGAAGCGATACCGGTTAAAAAACCAGCCGAAGAAGAATTTAAAATATGATAAATTTAAATAAAAAAAATTAAACAAAATTAAAATTATAAGAAACAAAAAAAGGAAAAAGTGTTAAAAAAAAATTAAATGAAATGTTAAAATTGTTAAAAAAAACTGGTGTTGTTAAATGTTTGAAAATTTTTTTAAAAAAAAGAAAAAATATCTGGAAAAAGAATCACCAAAAGCAAAAAAATTTTTGTTTATTTTTTTAATTGCATTTATTTTATTAAACTCGGTCTTATTGTTTGTTCCATTACAGGTTTTTGAATTACCGATTGCGCATCTGACTTTGTTTTATTTAACATTAAAAGGAATGCAGGGGCAAATTGTTTTACAGGAACCTGTTTTGATTTCAATGAGTTCAGGTTTGCAGATTATAATTTCTTATTTGTGCACAGGCTTAATGGAATTGTTTGTATTATGGGCAAGCATTATTGCTTCAATAGGCATAAGCATTAGAAAAAGAATTCTGGGCCTGGTTTTTGGCTTAATCGGGACGCAGATTTTTAATCTTATAAGAATTTTTATAACACTGGAATTTATTCTAAAATCAAACATTGACACAATCGTTTTTGTGCATGATGTGCTGTTTAGGGTAACCCTTTTAGCTGTAATAGCAGGCTTATATGCAGCATGGTTTTACTGGGCAACAAGAGAATGAAAATATTTTTATTCAAAGAATACCTTAGAATAACGCCTTTAAACAGCAGAAAAAGGATGAAAAAAAGAATTAAATAGTAATTTATTCATAAGTTAATGAGAACAGGTTAATAGTTGGTGTTCTGAATGGTAATGGAACAAATAGGGCGGTTTTATGCAGGAATAGAGGAAAAATGGTATAATTTTGCCGATGCCCTTGAAAAAAAAGGAATTCCGTTAACCATTTATACAAATTTTTTGGAAGAAAAAGGCATTCCTTCACTGCCTTTTACGATAGGAACATTCATATTGCTTGTAGGAGTTTTTTACTTTTTTTTAATAATGAATGCGGGAATAAACCCAACATTGCAGTTAAGTGTTGTTGACCAGGTTGGCAATCCTGTTGGCGGAGTACAATTAAATGTTTCAGGCCCGGGATTTGATTCTTTTACAAGAAATGTGGGCAGCTCGGAATTATTGGCTTTGGCGCCGATGAATGTTGGTTCAGTTGTTACAATAAAAGCATCAAAAGAAAATTATTCAAGCACAACACAGGAAATAAAAATAAGCGGGGAAACTCAGCCTGTTAAAATAGTTCTTGAAACAAATTTTAATCACATTGTGGGGCAGGCAAGCTTTGTTGATGCTGAAACAGGAACAGTTATAACAGATATTACTGGCGCAACTGTTACTGATGCGTTAGGCAGAACATACCGGGGCAGGGTTTCAGACGGAAAAGTTGTGTTTGCAAATGTTCCGGAAGGAGAAGAGCTTGACATTTTAATAACAACAAGAAATTATGAAGAATATGATAATACCATAAGCTTTTCTGAAAATGAAATTCCTGCAATTGAATTAATGCCAATACTGGCAGGCTTTGCGGCAAAAACAGATTTGTTAATAGAGGTAAGAGATGAAACGGGAGAATTTGCAAAAAATGTTTTAATAAAAATTTTAAACGAATCAGGTGAAAGCATTTATGAGGAAGACTCGGAAACGGGAACGTTTCAGGCACAGCTTGACGAAAGAAAAATTGTTCAGATTGTCGTAGAAAAAGAAGATTACCTAATTTTTAATTCGGAACCGTTTACTTTGACAGGAGATGAAACACAGTACACTGTTAATTTAAGAAAAGGCGGGGAAAAATTAACGATTACTGTTGTAAACCAGGCAAGCACTCCTTTAAGCAATGCTTTTGTTGCATTGCACAATTTTGAAGGAAAATTTGTTGACAGCAAGGAAACAGGAATTGATGGCATTGCAGAATTTGCAAACCTTGACCCGAATTTGGCATATTTTGTGTCAGGCTCAAGATCAGGTTTTTTGGCTGAAAGAATGAACGTAGAACCTGCTAAAACTGAAAATGTTATTTTAAGGCTTGAAGGAATAAGCCCTGCCAATTCAGTTAATGCAAAAGTTTTTGTGTTTGAATCAGAGGTGTCACCGGCAAACAATTCAACTGTTTCATTTTTTGAAATAACTGAAGACAAGGAATTGCCTTTAGGGTTGCCTCCTGCAAGAACAAACATTACAGGACTGGTTGAATTCAAAGTAAAACCTAATACAAATGTTTTGGTTAAGGCTCAAAGAGGTTTAATGGAATCAGAGGCAAGTTTTGTTCCCGAAATTGGAAAAGAAAATGAAATCAGGATTATTTTGGAATTGCCCCCAACAATTACAAGGTTAAATTTTGTTGATGAAACAGGAAAACATCAGAAAGGTTCCGTGCTTATTACAACAGAATCGGGGGATACGTTGTTTGATGGAAAAATAGAGTCAGGAAAAATTTTGTTTAATTCTGATAATTACAAATCGGTTATTGTTAACGTGGAATTGGAAGACGGAACAACTTACACTGAAAAACTTTTGATTGGAAATGAAAAAGAATTAAGTTTAACTGTTGCAGGGGAAAAAAATTCAGGAGCAAAACCGGAGTTAGAATTTTTGGGAATATTTAATGAACAGGGTCAAAAAGTTGAAGCAATTTCAAAAGAAAAGCCGTATTATTTAAAATTTAAAACAGTTTTTGCACCGGGAACAGCAAAAGCTGGACTGCATGTAAGGCTGGGTCCGGATTCAGTCAAATATGTTGACTCGCAGGGCATGGGAATTTTAGGATTTGATGCTGTAACGGGAAATTATTTTTTAGGCACAACTTATACTCCTGAACCTTTGCCGGGAAACGAATCAATTGACAAGCAAAATTCCGGTGGAAAAGAATCTTACAACAAACTGGTTGAATTGTATTATTCTGAACCGAATGAAATTGAAATTGCAAAAATTAAGGTTCAGGCAAGACAGACTTTTGATGCAAAAGAATTTGATGTTCATTACAGGGCATGGGTTGAAACATCGGGAAAAATTTACAGAGAACCTCAGGATAAAGAACTTGGAAATGAAAGATTTTCATCAGTCAAGTCAGGGTTGTATGCTGAAACCCAGAGAACAAGTGTAAAAGTGTCTGAATCGCAGGTGCATTGCGGTGAAAACATTTGCGCAGATTATGTTTTTGTAGATGAGTCAGGATTAGTGTTTGAAGAAAATGAATTCAAGCCTGTTCTGGGAAAAACTTATGCATTGCAAATGAATCTGAATTCGGGGCAAACTGTTACCCCGAGCGTTTTAATTTCAACTGAAAAGCAGGAACCAAAAATTTTGTTTTCAAGTTACCAGGTTCAGGCTTTCGGAGCTTTTCCGGGAGGAGACGCAAAAAGAGTTGAATTAAGAGTTGAAGGTTTAAGGATTCTGGCAAATCAGGAAAGAAATGTCAGGGCATTTTTTAAAACAGATAATGCAGGTTCAAGTTTTGTTAATGTAAAAATTGCATTAGGCGAAAACATTACAGAAAAAACATTTTACTTTAATGTTTCAAAACAAAAAGAATTTGAAATAGAAGTTGTTCCTGAAAAAATTTTCGTAGGAGACAATTTTGTAATACTTTTAACAGATACTGAAACCGGAAGCTTGATTGAAAATGCAACAATACAACTGGAAACAACAAAAAATGAACTTGTAAGGACTGTAATAGGAAACGGTTCAATTGACAGGGGTGCAGGCGGAAGATATTTGGTAAAAGAAGGAATGGGAATAGGAGAATACAGGGCAATAATTTCAGCACCTGAATACAAAACAATTGAATATCCTTTGCTGATACTGGAAGAAGGTTTAATTGAACTGGCAGATGTTAAAATTTCTCTGGCTCACAGCCAGTCAAAATCAGGAGTAAATGCTGTTTTGACAAATAAAAGCAAATTTTCTCTTGAAAATGTTTCAATTGAAATAAGAGAGGATTCACAATGGCCTGATGAGTTAAGATTAAAGCTTGTAACAGAACCTCAAAAAGTCGGGTCAAACGGGAAAGCAAGTTTCAGAATTGAAGCGGAATACACAGGAGAACTGGAGGAAAGGGCGTACGGAGAAGCTGACCTGATTGCATCAGGTTTTATTGCCGGAAAATTTTACTCTCAAACAATTTCAAGAATAAGAGTTTCATACAATGAACAGTTTGATGCTGAATGTCTGGCTTTTGACAAAAAAAACATAGATGTTTCAATGCTGGGAATAACGGGGAACCAGCAAACAGTTTCGTTCAGGGCAACAAACAATTGCGGAAAACAATTGGAATTAAAGCCTGAAGTTTCAGGAGAACATTCGGATAAGGAATTAAGATTGCAGCCATCTGACATTATCATAAGGGCAGGGGAAGAAAAAGAATTTGATGTTGATGTTTCAAACAGAATTAACCGTTACTATTCAGGACCAGAGGAAAGAAAATTCAGAGTTTATTACAGAAGCCCTCAGATAACAAAAGTTTTGGACATAAGAATTTTACTGACTCACCCCTCATTTTCCCTGCAGACAAATGACAACATTGACGTATTTTTAAGCCCTGAAGAAGGAAGCTCAAAAGCAACAGGGCATGGAAATCTTTTCATAAAAAATGTTGGTTCAAGAGCAATTGAAGCAATAAATATTTCACCAGGAGCAACCCAAAGCAATATTACCCTAAGAGTATTGCCAGTCGGAGGATTATACGGGCAAGGGTCACAGGCAGTTGGATTGCCACACCCTACAAGAGGAGCTGCAACAATTTTTGACATATTATCATTAGGCTCTTTTACTCCGGCAAAAACACCTTACCTGGAACCACAGGCACTGGCTTTCTCACCTACAAAAAGACCTGTTTACGGAGGATTAGATGTATCAACACAACAGTTGAGGCCCGGGGAACAAATCAATCCGCCGATGACAATTTACGCGGAAACAAGTGCATTAAAAACATTGCCACGGGAACCGCAAAAAAGAATTCTTGAAATTTCAGGAGTAATTGACGGAAGAAGATATCCTTTGAAAACTGTTACAGTTTGGCTGCACGCATCATCACCACAATGCTTAAAGATTTTCGGAGCAAACAACAAGGCTTTCAGAAGCGGCGATTCTTCAGAGGGAAGCATCAGCCACAATATTGATATTAAAAATGACTGTGGGGAAGAAGTTAGAAATATTTCAATTGAACCTGAAAACTTTGGAGGAAACACATTCGAGTTGGTTCCGTTGGACACATCTTTTTTGAGACAGGGGCAAAGAGCATCATTTAAATTAATTTTAAAGAAAGGCTCGGATTATTCAACTTTGGAAGGAAGAACTGAAACATTGTTTGTGAAAGGATTCCTTGTAAGAACTCAAAGATTTATTAAATCGGCCCCGATTAGCGGAATAATAATTGAAATAGGCCAAAAAGCGGAAGCAATCGGAAAAGCAACAAGCCCTGTCGCAATACCAGTATGTGAACTGCCAGAAGAAGACGGCTTGGCTGTCAAGTTTCCGGTAATTGCAAAAGGAAATGATTGTACAACAGGTTATTGTGATGCGGAACAGTTTTCAGAATTTTTACTTGAAAAACTTGACAACAAAGTTTCAGATGTTCAGAGAAAAATCAGGGCAGGTTCGGGAAATACTGCAAGCTTTGCAGGCTGTGACCCGACACAACCATTTTGCAGTTTTTCAAGCATGGGCGTAATATCGGCGCCTGTTTATTCATATTTCCAGAATGACTTGCTGAGCAAGGATGTAATAAAACATGTTCAGGATCAGGGCAGGTATAAAAGTGTTCAAAAAATGCAGCCTGAATTCAGGCAGGTTGACATTGAAAAATTAAACGCAAGCTTTACAATTAACCAGTTAATGATATCAGAAGTAATAAGAGGTTGTGGACGGTATGAATTAAGTTTTGACGGAGCTGTACAAAATGTCGGAGGCAAGCTGTTAGAAAACAACATTGTTTTACAGGTTAATGTTATCGGAAAAAGCCATACGGATGAATGCAATCCTACAAAAATTCAGAACATTATGAACTTTTTGCCGCAGGATGAAGGCCTGACAACTCTTGACAGGAAAGGAACATGGCTTGGATTAATTCAGTATGAGTCAAGAAATGAAGGATTTAAGGAATTGGCTTCAGACTTGTCAAACACTTTGTTTGGAACTGAAACAGGCAGGACAACCACAGGAGCAACGGGAACAAACAGATTGAATTTGGAATTAGGGGAACTGGAAGGAAACAGCATTGTAAAAATTGAAACAGACCAGCGTTCTGAAGAAACACCGCAGCCAAGAAATTCAAAAGTAATTTTAACAGATTTATATGCCCAAAGCTCTGAAGCTTACAGAAATGAAATCGGAAAAGAAGCGGGAAAAGCTTTGGCTGCATTAAAACAAAGCCAGATTAAAGGTTGTATTGCACAGGATGAATCATACTTGTTGTTGGAATCAGCTGAAGATGTTGGCAATACAAAAATAACAGGACCAAAAGGATTACCTTTAACAACTGCAGAATTTTGTTCAGCTTACAAAGTTGAAAGTTCTTTAATCGGAGGGGAAATAGAACTTGAAGCAAGCACTGAAACTGATCCGGTGCCGGGAATTGAAAACATTGTTTTAAAAAATTCAAACGGAGAAGAACTGGGAAACAATGGAAGCAATGTTTATACAACAGACAATGGCGTGCCGATAAGATTAAATGAAAATGAGGAAACAGGGCAATTTGAATATGAATTCCAGTTATGTGTTGACGGAAAAGGACCTGTTGTGTTTGAAGCTCGTGACCAAAATGTTGCACTGCAGGCAAAAAGTGTTAAATTGCCTCAGGGCACTGAACCAAAAGAAATTGAATTGCTGGTTTGCGGAATCAATCCGACAGATTTGGTTAAAAAAGCTTCAACTGTTCAGCCGGGAACATATTATGCTGTTGCAATGTGGGAAGACGGTCCTGACAAGCTTGATGCAGGATTTATAGATGAAGCAGCTTTATCAGCTTACAGAAAAAATGAAAGCGAATTTTCAGCAAGAGGAAATGCCCAACAGGTTGGAGTAAGCAGGCAATTGGACGGGAAAAAATACGCCGGAGTCGGAACATATTTTGCGGGTTGTACCGCCACATCATTGATTGCAGGAATGTGGATAAAAGGACCCGGAGATTTGGTTTTTGATTGTGTGATTCCGAGTGTCTGGGCAACTGCAGACATAGCATTAGACTTTGGAAGCTTTTATGATAATACGGTTAAACCTTTTTTGAGCCAGATCCCTTTGCTGGAAACCATTATTCCGGGAGCTGAAACTGAAAACAATTTTGAAGAAACATTATTAGGACCGGGAAGAGCCGGTTTGAGCGCAAGGCTTGTAACACAATTGTTAAGTGACAACGCAACAGACGGAGCACAAAGGCTGGCAAATGTGGTGGTGGATGAATGGAACAATGCTCATTTGAATGACATTGTTAAAAACGCACCTAATGAAACATCAAGAGTTGATGCATTCAGAAACACTTTGAGAAGAAATACCGCTGAAGCTGCCGAAACAGCTTTGAGAAATGTTAAAAGCAGGAGAATAACAACGCCTGTGACAATGCGTAACAATATTGTCGAGGTATCAAAAGATGCAATGCAAACCGGTTTGACTAAAACTCTTTCCAACAGAAGCGTAACCAATGGCTTGGCTCAGGCTGCAGAGTCAGCCGGAATAAAAGTGTTTACAGCCGGTTTGGGTGTTGCGACGGCAAGCCTGTTTGCATCAGCAGATGTTGCGAAAGAGGTTTCAAAAGGAACGCCGGAGGTTCTTAACGGAATTACATTTGAAGATTTGACAAATAAAACCATTTCTGGGCAGCAAAGAGAAGCAAGAAGAAACGCTCTGCAGGTATTCAAAAACAATCAGAGTAAAATTATTGATGACACAATAGCGGCTCTTCAAAAAGATGGACGAGTTGGAAAAGAACTGTTAAGTAAGCCGTTGGAAGAAGGTGGTGGGGAGACGCTTGAAGGATTTATAAGAAAAGAATTGCAAGAGAAGATTGGAAATTCTGCGGATAGCATAGATGTAAGACAAATTGAATCTGGAAGATATTCAAAATGGCAAGTTAACACAAAATCATCAGAATTGACTGAAAGAATAGTGAATGAAAGCCTGGCAAAAGTTTCAAAGAATGAAAACGTTCAAAATGTTTTAAGGGAAAGCCTTTCAAGCCAGGCTCAAAAAGAATTAGGGCAGCAATTGTCAAAAGAATTTGATGAAGTTGTTGAAAGGATTTATCCAGAAGAAGCTGGAAAGCTGGCAAGAAATACTGCCAGAGGATTCAATTTAAGGCATTGGACACAAATAGCCAGAACAATGGGATTGGGCTTGTTTAAAGGAATTGGTTCTCAGACAGTTGGTTATGCATTGTGGAACTTGTATTGGACTAACGGACCGGGAGCAACACCATTGCAAGGCGGTGTTTTGGTTGACGGGGCATTTGTAAAAGGAGCTCCGGTACAAATTCAGATAACACAGCATGGAAAGAAAAAAATAGAATTTGTTCCTATTGATGAAACAATTAGCCCCGGGCTTGTTGAAACAATGAACCGGGATGTTCAGGCAAACAAATCGATTTTATGGCAGGATGAAGGAATATTCAAATGCAGTGATTATGGTGAAACAAAAGCAGGTTGTCTGCTGCTGGTTGACCCTGCAAGCCAGAGTGTAAGGCAGGAGTTTAATGAAACACAAGCATTTGTTTATTCAACAAATCTGGATGCAATAAACGGTGCAAGCGAATCTTACGGAGTAGAAGAAAATGAATTGCTTGCTGTTCTGTTAACAGATGCTGACACAATTAATGGTTGCTCAGTTCCAAGCAAAACATGGTACTTTGATTTGCAAAGCGAAGAAGACAGAACAGGAATAATTAATTGTGTTGCTGGAAAAATGAATGCGGTTAATGGCAATTATGGCCAGTTGGGTTACAGTGTAAGTCAATTGAACACAATTTCATCTTTGTCAAAAGCTTTTAAGGAAGTAAATGCCTGTAGTTAAAAAAATGTGATTTAAATTGAATGAAAAAGCGTTTAATCTTTTTACTGCGTTACTTTCATTCATTTTAATCATTTTAACTGTTTTATTGTTGAATGCGATGCTTCAGGCTGAAGGCGATGCTCAAAGCATTTTGTCAAGCACAAGCGAACAGTCAAGGCTTGAAGCCGTGCTTGAACTGACAAGAGCTGATGCTTTGCAGATATTTAACCATGCAATGCGTGTTTCAATAGAAGAATATATGGCTCTGAATGAAATTACTTTTGAAAGGGATAAATGGCAGGATTGGGATGCATTAATTGAAGATGTAAGGGTTGGAAAATTCGGAGGGCAAAGAGAAGATGAAACTGAGACAACTGCTTTTGCAAGTTTAATGGCTTCAAATCTGGTCAGCCTGTATTCAAGTTCGGATTTTGGTGCTGTTGGCTCCTATGATATTTCAATTGATACAAAAAGCCAGAAAAACTTAAGGGACGCATTAAAAGATATTTTAACAGCAGATGATTCTTTTTTGCAGGTGGTTGGATGTGAAAATGGAAAAATTGAAACATGTGAAAAAGGCACTTTTTACCTGGAACTTGACATGAGTGTTTTGTCAGATGAAGATTATGAAACAAAAATTCCAAAAATTGTGTTAAAAGACAATTCAACAAGCAGAACAATACGAGACCCGGTTCTTCCAAAAACAAAAATAAGATTGTATGTTCCTCTGCGTTTGTTTAAAGCAATAGCTTATTCAAGGGCAATGGCTTTCAATGTGGATGCACTTGAAGTGAATAATACTGTGGAAGATTACGGCTTGTTGTCTTTAAGAATGCATAACGAGTTTGACAGCATGGCGCTTGGCTTATGTGATCCGGGTTATTGTAAAGCAAGAACAAATCCTTATTATCCGCCCATATCAAAAAGTTCAACTGAAGCATGCCCGTTTAATGAACCGAGAGTAAATGATTATTATGAAAATAATCCGATAAGGCTTGACCCAGATGAAACATTGTCATTTACAAATGTTTCAAAATATAATCCGACTCCGTCGGCAAGGGATTCAGGAAAACAGCTTGGCAATATTGTGATTGACAGAGCCTGCGAAATAGCGGAAAAACAATTTACACAGGTTGCTTACGGAGGAAAATCGTTGGAAGAATTGGCCGGTGAAACATTTGAATTAAAGGGAACAAGTGATTGTTCTTTCATCAGCAAAGCTGTTGCGGGTTCAAATTCAAGAATTTCAAAAAGAATAGCTGGAAGCGGAGGCTCAGGAGGAGGCGGAAGAAATGTTTCTGTGCAAAGGCCAAACCTTTCATTTGCAAATCCTAATTCAATTTGTCCTCTGAGTTCTGCACAGTTGGCTGACTCGCAGCAAATGGGCTGGGGTGGACTATATTTTAATCCGAATACGGGAAAACATGAAAAGCCGGATACAAGCGGAATGATTTTTTTTAATGATGCGGATTTTGAAGATTTTGCGGAATGTGCACAGCTTGAAACTTTAAGAATAACAATAGAATTTCAAGAAAAAGATGAAAGGTATAAGGTAAGCGAGTCAGATTTGACTTACAAATTTGTTTTGGCAGACGATTATGTTCCGTTTAATCCAAACATGGTTATTGGTGAGCCTGACGCAGCATGTTCTTTGCAGATGCCTTTCCCGTCACCAAATTATAATGAAAATGACTGGACATGCCGTTATGGCGGAAGCGCGGGAGGATTATCTGAAGGGGGAACAATAAGCGGATGTTATCCTGCTTAAATCACATTTAAATATTATTAAAAGCTAAAATTATCGATAAGTTAATATATTCTGAAAAAGAAATAATACTTAGTTAATAAAGTTATAAAGTGAAAGAAATGCCTGAGGATAATTTTTACCGGAAAATTGAAAACAAGTATTATGATTTAATGGAATCAATTGACGGGAAAGGCATTCCTGTCTACAAAGTTATTGATTTTATTGAGGAAAGAAATATTCCGAGTTTTCCGGTTTTTATTGTATTTATTCTTGCATTGGTTTTAGGAATCGGCTTTTTGCTTTCAGGATTTTTGCAGCCTACTGTTCTTGTATCTGTTTCAGGCAACGGGCAAAAAATTTCACTGGCTAACGTGGAATTGGTTGTGGACGGGGAAATTTTTTCTTCAGGAACAACAGATGAATCCGGAAATGTTTTATTGGTTGCACCTTCGGAAAAAAATTTTTCAATACAGGTTTCAAAAGCCGGGTTTGAAGACAAAACTTTGAGAGGCTTACTGTCAGATGGAAGCACTGTTGATGTTGAATTGCTGGAAAAAATTGGAAGCAGAATAATTTCATTCAAGGACGATGAAACCGGTGCATTAATTGAACAGGATTTGGTTGTAACTTTTTATTGTTCTGATTCTGATTTTGAAACAACACGTGTTTTAAGTGACGGAACAATTGAACTTGAAAATGTTCCGGGGGATTGTGGCACACTGACTTTCAGGCAGATTGAAGGATTTGAATCTGGAACAACCTCAATTAATGTTAATGAAGCTGAATCTGAAATTGTTTTAAAAAATCTGGGCAGTACCGGAATTGCTGATGTAATAGTTACAGGTGAAGATGGCTTGCCTGTTTTCGGGGCAACAGTTTCTCTGATGAGTACACAGGGAACAAAAAACGAGGAAGATGACATTGTGGAACAGGTAAGCGAAACAACACAGGCAGGGATTGCTTCATTTGAGTCTGTGCCTTTGTCAGATTATTATGTGATTGTGGCAGACGATGAACATGAACAAAAGAAAAGCGAGATTCAGAGCCTTTCATTTGAAGCTTTAACGTTTAGTGTTTCTCTTGAAAAAACAAGTTCGGGAATTGTAAAAGTCAGAGTTAAAAATGCACAGAATGAATTGTTAAAAGATGCGCAGGTTAAACTTGTAAAAGAAGATGTGGAACATGATTCAGGCTTTACTGATGAATCTGGTACAGTGGAATTAAGGGTTAATGCTTCTTTGAATTATAATTTGATTGTTTCAAAGCAGGGATTTGCCGAGGCAAAAGTTTCAAATGTTTCAGTCGGGGAAGAATTTTATGAAATTAGTTTAACAAAAGCAACAGCTTCAAACACTGCCAATCTGGTTGTAAAAGTTATTGATTCAGAATCAGATCCGGTGGAAAACGCAAAAATTTTGTTAAAATATGCGGATGGTGAAACCGCCGGAGAGCCTGTTATAACGGGAATTAAGGGAAAGGCAGAGTTTTTTGACGTGGCTCCGGGAAGATATTATGTTCACGCGGTAAAAGAAGGATTTGAAGGGGTAACCACAAACGAGTTTTCCTTAAATGCAGGGCAACAGAAAACTGAAACATTTCAGTTAAAACTGGGTTTCGGGCAGATTGATGTAATTGTTTTAAACGATGACGGGGAAAAAATAAGCGGAGCAACAGTTAAAGCTTATGATTTTTATTCACAGCAACTGTTAGACGAAAAACTTGGAAGCGAGGGAACAGCATCCTTTAATTTAAGAGTTGACAGGCTGCCTTTTTTTGTTATAACCCATCCTGATTATTCTTCTTTTACAAGTGCAACATTAAAACCTGTTAAAGGATTAACACAGCAGAAAAAAGTTGAACTTGTAAAAAATGTTTCAGCATTAAAAGCAGAATTTTTAGGATTGTTTTTGAATGAACAAACTGAAAAATCCTTAAACCCGGGAACAAAATACACTGCAAAAATGAGATTGCTTGTTCCTGAAACAAAAACATATTCAAAAGTCGGATTCTTTTTAAGAACAGGGGAAGGAGTTCTGAACAAAACAAACAAAATGGAAGAAGACTCGGTTTTTATTAAAAATGTTAAAACGTCGGCAGACAGTTTGAGAAAAGGAATGTCTTATACGCCCAACAAAGGTTTTTCATCTGATGCTAAAAATTTAACATCAGGCAATGCAAAATGGGTTCAGATGGAATGGGAAATTCAGGGATTACTACCAAAAACAGGAGTGTTTGAAGTTGAAGCAGAAATACAGGTAAAAAGTGAGGCAAGCATAGGCGATTCCGCAAAAATTTCTTACAGAGGTTTCGGAATTTCAGGGAATACAATTGAAAGAAATCCTGTTGACAATGAACTTGGCACAAACCTGAATTCATCTTCAAAAAATGGCTTGTATGCAAATTCAGGAGAATTATTTGCAACAATCGGGCCAAGCAATTTATGCTTTGAAGGATTCTGCAAGACTTTTGCAGTTGAAGATTTAACCCAGAATATCAGGACAAGCATTATAACAGATTATCCGGCTCAAATGGAAAATTCTTACAAATTATTTTTCACAATAAACAAAGATTCGCCTATAACAAAAACAAATTCTTTTATTTTGATTAAAAATGAAACAGCTTCACTGTTATTCAAAGATTACCAGATAACAGATGCCGCAGGGCAAACTTTTAACGGGAATGCGGATGGATATGAAGTGTCAAGAAACATTGGCTCATTGCAGGAAGGAAGTACAATTTCAGGGAACGTTGTGTTTGAACCGCAGATTCCTGGAAGAAATTTAATTAACATATCCGTTATATCGGAAAATCAGGTAATAGCAACCAAAAACTTATACATAATCGTTGAAGCCCCGAAAGTCCTGCATTTGGATATTATTCCAAAAACAATTGCTCCGATGATTGACAATTCTTTGATGTTTAAGGTGACAGATGAATCCGGAAAAAATGTTTCAAATGCAACAATTTCCCTGCTTTTGAATGATGTTCTGATTAAAGACGGAAAAACAAATTCTGACGGAGTTATGACCCATGTTTTAAGAGCACCTAGAACCGGTTCTGAATTAAAGGCTGTTGTAAGAAAAAACGGTTATAAAACTTTGGAGAAAATTGTAACAGTTGATGACAGCATTTTTACACTAAGCCCTGAAGAGCTGAATATTGATTTGAAAATAAGCAGCGGGGAACAAAGGGATGTTGAAATGCTTTTGAACAATTTGCTTCCGGCTGAACTTGAAATAACAGATGCAAGAGTTTCAGACAATTTATCCGGACTGATTCAGGTTAACGGGTTGGATGCATTGCTTGGGGAAACTGTTGAAACAAGTTCCTCAAAACCTTTCACTATTTCAGTTTCCTTAACTGATTCAGGAAAACTTGTTGAAGAAACAAAATTAATTGAGTCAATTTTAACATTTACTGTTGTCGCCAAAGACACTCAGATTCACTGGAACAAGTCTGTGCCGCTGAACATAAGAATATTGCTTGGAAAAGAAGTTGATTTCAGAAACTGTTTGATTGTAAATCCGAAAGAATGGCGTATCAGTTCAGGCGGAGCAACAGAATCGGTTGAGCTTGATGTAAGAAATGACTGTAAAATTTCAGGAACCCCTGTTCCTTTGAAAAATTTGTCGGCAAAAATAGACTGGGGAAACAAAAATGCACTGGGAGAATTTTCAGCAAGCGGTTCCGAAATAAGAAACATGACAATAGGAGAAGAATTTGGTTTGCTGAGTGAAACAATTTCATCCAATTTTGATGAAACAATTACATTGACATTTTCACCTGACGCTTCAGTAAAAAGCGGCAGGGTCAATTCAAAAATTATTTTACAGGCAACTCATCTGACTCTTGCAGGAGAAGAAAAAATCAAGGCAGGCATTGAAACAGGAATAAATCTGAACAATTTATCAGAATGTGTTCAGGTTGAAGATAATGATATTGAAGTTGCAACATGTGCTCCTGACACCGGGTTTGGAAATTATTCACAATACGGCTTTTACGACCCTTATGCAACGGGAATATGGGGACAGCCTTCTTTTGCACAGGCAGGCTATGGTTATGGAAATTATCCTGGAACGCTTTACCCTAGAACAAACCAGACAGGTGCATTTGGCTCTCCAAACAGCCAGTGGGCTTGCGGCGCTGAAGAAAAAGCAAAACTTGTTGTCAACAATTCCTGTTCTGATCCGGTTGAAATATTTTTGGATCCGGACGGAGGAGTTTCGTTGTCAAATGATTCAATTATTTTGAATCCGAACAGGAGAACGGAGATAAGCGTTGAAGCGGGAACAATAACAGGATTATATGATGTGGCTGTTGAAGGAAGAATAGCGGGCTCTGACTCAGAACCTGAACAGATTGATGTTGCAACAATAAAAGTTGCAAGAATTGAAGATTTGCAGAATCAATGCAGGCCTGTTGTGGAACCTACAAATTTAAGAGTGCCTTTTATCGGTTCAAGTGAAACCGAATTAAAAATTACAAACAATTGTTTTGGACTGGGATACAGGCTTGACAGAATTAATGCTTCACATTTTAATTGCGGGGCTCCGCAGGGCTATGGTTTTACGGGAAGATGTGCATTGATTTCACATGCAATTTCAAGCCAGCCTTTACAGGTTGAAGACAACAAGGAAATAATGCATGTAAAAATTTTAATGAATCCGGGAGTCAGCCAGAATCTGGGGTCTGTGCAAAGACCTCAACCTTTCAGCAGGGGAAGCACATTGTATCCGAGATATGATGATGTTAGTGAGGGAGATGACATTTTTGACCCGTGGGTTTTAATTTTTGGTTCAACTCACAGCAGTGTTAAAAGTCAGGCTTTGTTGCAGGTTCCTATGATAACACCAAGAGGAAAAAGAATGTTTGAAGAACAAATAACAATAACCAATCCTTTGGACTGGGTTGACATTGTTTTGAATTTGCCAGGTGAAGACGGAAAAGGAGATGGAGGAGACATTCCTGTAAGGCCTCCTACACCGGGAGAACAATTACAGTTATGCAGTTCTGACCCGAATGATTCAGGAGCATTGACAGGAGAAAACGCATTTGAATCATATGGTTTTGACAGGATTAAATTTGACTGGAGAAAAAATGAAATCGGTTTAAATGCATGTGCTGTTCAAGGGGACGGATTTTTCTGTGATTCAACGCAGTTTACTTTAATGGCTTCAAAATGGGTTAACGGTGTAAAAAATGAAATTAATTCATTTTTTGATTCTGTAAATCAGGGTTCGGTGCAGGCTGACCTGATTCAGGAATTTGCTTCAGATGTTACAGGTGTGAAAGAATTTTACAGGTTGTCGTATGCTCAGGCAAAAATTGAAAATGATGCAGGGGGAACAACAGGAAACAAGGCAAATGTTCTTTCTGAAGAAAATTTTTATTTCTTTGTTAGCAAAGAAGGAGAATTGTTAAAAGCAAATGAGCTTATTGGAAAAGGAACTGAATGCAGGGCAAATGTTTCCGGAATTTTGAATAGTCAGATTGCCGAACCGTTTTTGGAGGATGATCAATTTGAATCGCTTTATGATGAAACCGGTTCAATTGGAATTGACAAAAGGCTTGAAAACTGTTACGGTGAAAATTTTGGAGGAGAAGACAATACAAACAATGTTTTGATTTTATTGAATTCTTCGCTTGAAGAAAATGCTTTGTTTGAATTGTTTAAAGGTTTGGGAATAATTGAACAGTTTGATAATGGTTATGTCATGACATTTGATGAATATTATCATATGAGATTGCAGTTGATTAATGCTTTGACTGAGAATGGAGATTGTGGCCAGGAAAATGTTTGCAAGATTCAGTATAATGATAAAATTATTGAGGAAAGCTTTGAAGCATGGGCAGAATTTTTGGGATTACTGGTTGATGAAGAAAATGCAGAATTTGTTTTAGGGTTTACAAACAGTAAAGGTTTGAGTGACTCGGTTAAAATCAAAATTCTGGAAAACGGAAACAATCTGATGAACGGGGAAAGCATTGTGAATGATTTGGCTTCATCCGGAACAGCAAATGTTTACCTGATGGAAGATGGTTTTTCGGAAGATTTCAGGGAAGATTTTGACAAAAAATACAGAGTGGGAATAAATGACTGGACTTTTTCTGTTTCAAACACTGATGAATTTTTGAATTCGGCAAAACTGCCTGTTGTTTTCGGAGCAGGAGAATATCTTGCAAGAATTAATATTCAAAATTTTTCAATTCCTGAAAACATTTTAACAAATTTGGGGGCAAGTGTTGACTTTGAAAATTCGGAAACAGTAATTGAACTTGCAAAACAAAAAAGGTTGATAGACATTGACATTGAAAATGAAGGAAAAGGCAATAAAACAAATTACAGTGAAAATATGCTGTTAAAACTGCCTTTTGACGGAGATGTTGGATTTGAAGATGAAGGCGTTGGGGATAGAAAAGGATACGGAACAAGGCATTACAACAGGGGTTCGGAAGAATTTGAAGGATTATTTGTCGTAAATGAAAAGAATTCTGACAACAAGCTTGAACTCAAAAAAACAACAATTGGCTTGGAAGGAAAAAGGCTGGAAACGGTTCTTGGAAAAAAAGCTGCAGATACGCAGAGAGGAATTTTGTTTCACATTGAAGGAACAAAATATTCATACACGCCATCCGTTCCGCTAAAAATTTTAATGAATCTGGAAAAAGGCGAAAGAAATGTTTATTATGGTTTTTTGAAATCAGTTGACGGTTCACCTGAACCATTACAATTTGTTTCAAAAGAAGATTATGGAAATACAGAGCATTTGATTGAATGGAAAATAAATGAAACAGATGAACAAACACAGTCAGATTTTATTGAAACAGAATTTAATGACAGTCAAACATGCAACGGATGGGAAAATAAAACAGATATTGCAAGGCTTTCATTTGAACAGGCATTGCCGGAAAACAAAACAATAACTTCAACATCATTTTTTCCTGAAAACACAAAGTTTGCAAGATTGTGTTCTGCAAAACCTGCAACCATTCAGGTTACAAAAAGAAAAGACGGTTTGAATGAAGGAGTTGGACAGGGCATAACAATAAGAGAGCTTGAAAGTGAAACAATAAACGGAGTTAACTTTGAAGGGGACTCTGTTGCAAGGTTTGTAAATGAAATAAGAAAAGGAGATGTTTGCTTCAAATCATCCCAGGTTTCACTTGAATTGAAATGGAACCCTAACCTGTTTAATTAGTTTAACAAAATTGTTGATTTTTGTGGCAGAAGAAAAATTTTTAGGGATTGGTTTAAGACTAATTATTTTAATTCTGCTAAATTTTGTTTTTTTTGGCGGCGGAATATTTTTAGCAGAGCAAATTGGCACAATTTACAACATAAGCCTGGTTGAATATGCTTTACTTGTGCTGGCAGTGTTTGTTTTTTCACTGCCTTTCTTCGGATATTTAAGCCCTTTAATTTTTGCAGGCACAGGTTACCTGCTGGGATTACAGATTTTAAAAGAACCATTGCTTGGATTAACATTGGTGCCTTTAATTTTTTCCTCAACAGGCGGATTAATTCTTGCCCAAAATTTGCTTTCAAATATTAAAAAAAATGAGCCTGTTGAAAAAAAAAGAATTTCAATAATTTTTCTCGTGCTTGCTTTTTTAATGGTTTTAGGAATAAAATGGTTCCTTGTATCACAGGGAAAAGCAACTCTTTTAAACTAAAAAATGCTAATAAAAAGCATTTTATATAACAAAAAACAATAAATTATAAGAAAAGTAATTAATTAATGAGAGGTAATTAAGAATGGGGCTTGCTGACGGATTTAAAGACCTCTACTACAAATGGGAAGACAAATGGTATGGTTTTCTTGACAAAGTTCAGGAAAGAATTCCGGTATACAAAGTAATTGACCCCATTGACAAAGTTGTTCCAAGTTTTGCGTTATTTTCAGGCATAATTTTAATATTGGTAGGCTGGGGATTGTTTGCACTTGTTTTTGGAACAATTCAGCAATCTGTTTTTTCGGTTCAAATTGTTGACGCAGACGGACAACCGGTTGAAGGAATAAATGTCAGCTTTTCCTATAATGAAACAACGGATACGTTCCCCACAAACCAAAGCGGTTCAACTGCGCCCGTAACCGTAACACCGGGAACAAATGTAACGGTTAGCTTTTTTGCATCAGGTTTTGGAGAGATTGAAAAAAATTATACAACTGAAGGCGGATTGGACAGACGAAGAATTCCTTTAACTGAAAGGGATGCAGGTCAAAGAGTTTACAGGTTTCAGGTACTGGATTCTTTAAACAGGCCGGTGGACACTTCAGTCAGACTGGAATTTGACTGTTCAAATGCATCGGCAACAGCACCCGATGACCAGACTGTTTTTGAATCAAATGTTGAGGTGCCTGTTCCAAATGACTGCGGGCAGTTAAGCGTGAAAGCTTACGCTTCAGGTTATGATTCGGGCTCAAGACAGAATGTTTCAGACGGCGGGCAGATTTTGCTGGCAGGAGAAGAAACAGGATTACTTCCGGCCGGTTCAGGAGAATTAAATGTTAATCTTACTTTTAACAGTTTAAGAGTTCTGGATTTGGTAAATGTACAGGTTTACAAATCCACATTAGGTGAAGGGGTAAAATATGACAGCGGAACATCTGTTTCAGGAGAAATTAATTTTGTTCTGCCGGCAGGAAATTATTATATTGTAACAGATGCAACAACAAAATATGCATCAGCAAGAACTCTGGCTTTTTTGGTGCAGGAAGGGCAGACAATATCGGTTGATGTTGCATTAAGCGGTAGTGTTGACGGTTTTATTAAAGTAAAGCCTGTTGACAAAATATCAGGAGCAGAACTTGATGATACAGGAATTACCGTTAAAAAAGACGGGCAGGAAGTTTGTTTTGTCACGACAACCGAACAGGATTCAACTGTTCAATGTGGCGGAAAAGAAAGTGAAGAATACACTTTAATCGGATACAAAGAGGGTTACTGCAGGGAAGTTAAGGAAAATGTTTTGATCTCCGATAATGTTATAACACTGAAAATGACAAGAGACACAGGCCAATGCGGAGGAAAACTTCAGGCAGTTGTAAAAGATCAGGATGGAAATCCTGTTGCAGATGCAAAAGTTTCATTGTTTGATGATGAAAGAAAATCTTTGGGATTTTTGGAAAGAATTACGAATAGCGAGGGTGAAGCTGTTTTTTCAGGTGTTCAAACCGGTTCATATAAAGTGTTTGCATACAAGGGACAGTTTTCAGGATGGTCCGATGCTCAAAGATTTGTAAGAGATTTTGATGATGAAACTTTGTACGAGGTTTCAATGTTAATCCCTGACGGAACAATCAGGGTTGTTGTAAAAAATGAGGACGGGGAACCGGAACAGTTTTCAACAGTTTTGCTTGTTGACGGAATAACATGGAAAGCAGTTGAAGGGCCTTTGCCTGTGACAAGTCCTGACGGTGTTTTAGATATTGTTACAAAAGCGGATAAAGATGTTTTTGCTGTTGTAACCAAAAACGATTTTGCTGATTTTACTTCAAGAGTTTATAATGTTAAGCCTGAATCTGTTCAGGAAATTAATGTAACGCTTGAGCCTGAAATCATTTCAGGGGATTTGGATGTAAAATTTTTGGGATTGTTTAAAGGGGATTTGATTGCACAGGTTGTACAGCCCGGAAAAGAATATGCTGCAAGGTTTCAGTTAAGAATTCCGGAAAACAAAGGGTATGATGAATTAGGGCTTCATGTGAGAACAGGGCACTCGAATGCAATGGAAACAGATGAATGGTTTATTAAGAAATTAAATGCTCCTGAAGCATCTGATGAGAGGTCAACAGCGTTTAATCCTGAGGAAGGGCAGGAACATGATGAAGAATTTGTAAGCAGGGCAGGTTCAAAATGGGTTAACATTTTATGGCATGATTTTGACAACAGGACAGGCATAATTGAATCAGAGGTTATTGTAAAAGTTAAGGAAAATGCAGGAGAAGAACCGTTTTTGCCTTTAAGATGGAGAGCATGGGGTGAAGATGGCGGGGAAATAATAAGGAGTCCCAAAGACAATTCACTTGGAACGTCAAGTTCAGCCAGTGATTTGTATGCTAACACCAACGGAGAAGAATTTGAAGTTGGCTCTGAAACATTATGCTCTGATGTGTGGTGTTTTAATGCAAATATTTTAGATGTTTCTGAAAATTTGGTTGAAACGGTTTCAGATTCGTATACGGCAAAGCATAACACTTTGTACAAATTAACTTTTTCAGTTTTAAACAATTCACAGTTTGACACTGATTCATTTAATGATGCGCAACTCCAGATAATTAATGATGATGAAGCAATATTGATAGGAGAATATTCTGTTACAGGAGCAGACGGTTCTACAATCACAAACGATTTAAGCGATTATGAAACTCCTTTGATTAATGCCGGGGATGTAAAACCAAGAAAAGATGTTTCCGGTTATTTTTTCTTCAAACCGGAATTGTCAGTAAACTCTGATCTGGTTTTACAGGTCAGGTCGGGAAACAGGATAAGATTTGAAAAAACAATAACTGTTGACATACTTGCCCCAAATTCCTTTAATATGGAATTTGAACATGATGACAAGTTTTCACAGCAGCCTCCGATTTTAAAAAGCGGAATTGAACAAAATTTGAGAGTCAGGGCTTCAGATGCGGCAAACGGAGAATTTGTCCAGAATGCTGATATTAAGGCCAAAAACAGGTTCGGAGATGTTTTGGTTACAGCAACAACAAATGAACTGGGAATAGGAGTATTATCATTGCCTGCATTAGAACCGGGAGAACCTTTGACTGTTAGTGTTGAAAAAGCAGAATTTGAAACACTTGAAGAAACAGTTAATGTTGATTCAAGGGTTGTAGTAATTGACCCGAACAGTTTAGGCGTTTCATTAAACACAAAAACAGTTTTTTCACAGCAAAAATTTGTTGTAATAAAAAATGAAACAGAGCTTGATTTGAAAATCAAAAAAGTTGAAATTGAGGGAGACTTCAGAGGATATTTGGATGAAACAGGAATGCAGGACTGGCTGGATTCACAGTACAGCAACAACATCATAGAGGCTGAGGAGGATCTGCCTTTAACGTTAAATTTTTCATTAAGCGAGTTGGGAAAAAGCCTGGCAAAAACAGAATCATTGGACGGATTTTTTAACGTGGAGGTTACAACAGGAGCAACAGACTTTGTTGAAAGCATTCCGGTTAAAATGTCAATAGGGGTTGGAGGAGAAGTTGATAATCCTAACTGTTTTGTTGTGACAAAAAGAAACTGGGAAACAGGAACAGAGGGTTCCGAAAGAATTTTATCATTTGAAATTGAAAACAATTGTGCAATAAAAGGACAGCCTGTTCCTCTGAAAAATTTAAGCGCAATGGTTAAGTGGAATTCAAATCACGTGGGAGATTTTTCACTGCAGGTCGGAGCAAGCCAGCAGGCAGGCCCAAGCCAGATTGAATTAACATCAGGTTTCTTTAAACTTGTCAGAAACATTGTTGAGGCTGGGGAAAGCATTCCGGCTTCATTAACATTTGTTCCGGACGGAGGAGTTTTGGGAGAAGCAAATGCCACAATAATTATCAGGGCAGACAATGAAAAAGCAGGCGGAGCACAGGTTTTGGAAGATAAAATCAATGCAAAAATTGATGTTATAAATTTAACAGAATGCATAAGGTTTGACAGGGACATTGTAAACCTGAAAGAAGGGAAAGACAGCAAATTTAAAGTTGAAACAAAGTCATGCGGGGGCAAAGTTGACTTTAAATTTGAAAGTCCTCTTGATATTGACCCGCCTGAAATAACATTACAGGCAACCGATTCAAAAAGCATTACAATTCTGGCAGATGAACAATGGATTACAGGGCAATACCCTATTTATGTTCTGGCTCGGGGTACACAAGATACACAGTTTTCTTTAAGAAAATTAATCAGGGCAAGAATTCCTTCAACAGGATGTTTTGAATTAAGCTCATACGAATATGACATTTATGATTCAGCTGATTCGCCTTATGACGGGTTTGATGTAGGAATTTTAACAAACAGATGCAAGGAAACACAGGTTGATGTGACAATACAGTTTGATGAAAGAGACTGGATGAAAGCAATGGAAGAAGGATTAAAATGGGGTTTAGTCGGAGGAGTTTTAGGATTATTAAATGACGGAGATTTGGATGACATTTTTGACGACCTTCTTGGCAAAAAGAAAAAAGACAATGTAGCAACACAGCCGGAATCATCATCAGGTGAAGAAACAAGCGAGGAAGAAAATGAAGAAACACCTGAGGAAACTGAAACAATTGAAGAACAGCAAAGCGAGGAATCACAGGGATTTTTGGTTGACGGTTACTGCGGGGCTGTTGAAGGAGGAATAATACCCGACTTTATGAATCTTTGCGGTGAAGAAAAAGCTGTAGAGACATCAACCCCAACAGAAGCTCCGATAGAACAGCCTGTTTTGACCGGCAGTGAAGCTTTAATGAATGAAGCACTGGAAGCATCAGGATTGCCGATAAGCTTAAGTGAATTGGAGAGCGATTATCCAAACGATTATGATTTGTTCAAAAATACTGTTGAAACGGAGAACGAAGGTGCAAACTTTTATTTTGACGGCACAAGATTCTGGACTGTTAACCAGGTGCTGGACAAAATTCACGGAGAACTTGTAAGTGACGCTGCAAGAGAAAATGCACCAACAGCAACAAATGAAACGGTTGCAACAGAAGAACAGGAATGCCCCGAAGGGCAGTACTGGAATCCGAATAACGGAACATGTGAAGAGGAAGTTGAGTTTGCAGCGGAAAATGAATCATTGTTAAGGGAACCTGTTGGATTGTTTGTGTTTGCAGGAAATGAAACAGGAATTGATTCAGAAGAAAAAATAACAGAAGAATCTGAAAATGTTGTTGCGAGTGTTAACCCTGTTGGATTTATTTCACTTGGAGGAATTTTTGAAGGCGGCGGAATCGGAAACGTTTGGGATATTTTAACGGAAATGGTTGCAGACCCTTTAACAGGATTTACAAACGGATTTTTGATCGGAACATTGTTAACATATTTTGATATGGAAAGCGGAACAATTCAGGGAACAGTTATTGTTGAAGACATTAATGTTTCAACAACAACTCCTTTGGAATTATTGGAACCGCCTGGAAGAAATGATATTCCTCTTGCAAGAAACATTACTGTTATGGCAGGAGAGGAAAGAACTCAAAGGAATTTGCAGGATATTGCGTTAAGACAGGGAAGAGTTGAATTAATATTTGAAAATGCAGGCAACGAAGTGCAGGATAATCCGTTTACACCAATATTCGGAGTATTAAAAGTAACAGGTGAAGAAATTGAATATGTTACAAATTACAGCAATAATAATAGAAGTGTGCTTGCGGAAGGAAAATTAAGAGAAAAAGAAAGAAAAGATTACAGTGAAAAATTCCACATACAGTTCAATTCTTTTTCACCGGAAGAACAGCCTCCTGAATTAATTGAAACAAAGTCATGCCAGATTAGAAACCTGAGAGGAGAAACAGGAATAAATGCAAGGCCAAAAGTTTTAATGGAATGGAACTGGTCAGATGTTCAGGAAAATGCATGTGATTCCGATGGCCTGGGCAATTATTGTGACGCAACACAGTTTTCAATCACTTTACTGAAAAAAATAAAAGAAATAAATGATTTTTTGGAAACAAGTGCTCCGTTTGAATGCCCTACAAGCACAACAGCTTTAAGTGAAGCTGAACAGGATTTGGATGATTTCAGCAAAGACGTTGCAATAACAGGATTAAAAGCACAGCCATCAGCAAATGATTACAAGTTAACAGCAGAACTGGCAAGCAACAACCAGTTTTCAATGGATGTGGATGTAGAATTTGTAATAAACAGAATTGATACAACAACAACGGTAACCTGTGAAGAAGGGAATGAACAAACTGTTAACATGACAAGCTTCAGGAATGTTGAATGCACTTTGGTTGGAATAAACAACGGAGAATTTGAAGCAACTGTTAATATTACACCTGATTTAAGCAGCTGCAGCGGAGGCACCTGTCTGAATGGAGACCTGGACAATGATGATTTGTCTTTAACTTTTGCCACTGCAGACCAGGGAGAAGGATTACAGCAATGCGAGCCTTATAGTACAGCAAGGCTTGGAGAATTTATGGCAGCCACAGGCCTGGAAGATTCAGGAATTTTGAAAAAAACAAGCTTTAATGCAAACCTGATGAGAGACGGTTATACGCATGATTTCCAGAAAGACTTTCACGAGTTTGCCACAACAAAAGCATTTTTCCAGACACCCGGTTATTATGAAAGTGAAGGATTAGGAGAATATTTTTCAAACCCGGATTTGTTCAAATTTGACTCGCCTTTACTGGTAAGCCCGAATTCACCACTGCCGGCAGGCAAGTACAGGGTTACAATTGACATAACATATGATGATGATTCATGGGAATTGTTTGAAAATGACCAGCCAAATGCAAAAATTACAGTTGAATTGGAAAAACTGGCAACACCTCAGCCGGATTCACCGTTTTATTATCTGCCGTTTAACGGTTTGGTCGGAGTTGACACTGCAAACGGAAGGCAGGGTTATGGTGTGAATTATGTGCAGGGAACACAGGAAGAAATAAGAATAAATGACGATGTACAACAGCTTGTTGTAAGTGAATCAATTCCAAACTCTAATCCGGTTCAGAACGGTTTGATTACAACAAGAAAAATTGAAGATTTCAGAACGCTTAACATGGATAACAGGGGAATTGTTTTGGATGTTTCAAGAACCGGAAGCACTAATGCTTTAACATTCAGCCCTGGAAGAGCTTCACCTCTGTTAATGAAAGTCACAGGAGGAGACAGTGACAAAGCTTATGCATTTTATTCAATGAATTTAGGCGGAACACCACAGGATATTGGTTCGTCCTTAACAGTCTGGGACGGAATAACAAGAGGATGTAAAGATTTCCTGGATCAGGAATTAAGTGAACATTACCTGCAGAGAACAGATGTTCAGGGTGGGGTAGGATTAACAGAATGTTCCGGAACATTTGACCAGACAGAATATGGATTGGAATGGTGCAATACTAAAAACAGCGGAGATGTTTACCTGCAAACCGTTTTCTTCACACCTTTAAACAAAACAGCAACATTAAGCATGATTTCATCACAGGACGACGCAGTGTTTTATGATGCCGGAAGCAATGAAACAACACAGGTTGACTTGGATCAGTCAGCTCAGACAATTGACAATGTAAAAGCTGTGCTGGATTTAATAACATCTGAAGATGTTTGTGTTAACGGATTCGGAAACGGGTCAGCTGCAAGATTTTTCTGGAACCCTGAAAAAATAATTAACGGTGCATACAGCGGGGTTAAAGCTGCAATACCGGCTTCATGCATACAGTAACGGAGTTTAAATTAATGAAATGGCTTTTTCAAAGGCGTTGTAATGGGTTTAAAGGAAATTTATTTTGAGTGGGAAAATAAATGGTACGATTTTTTAGACAAGGCTAATGAAAAAATTCCTATATACAAAATAATTGACCCTGTTGACAAAATTGTCCCAAGTTTTGCATTGTTTTTGAGCATTATTGGAATTCTTGTTTTATGGGGAGCTTTTATTTTGTTATTGCCCGGCGTTGCATTAACATTAACATTTGAAGATTCTTTGGGAAACCCGGTTTCAGGCTTAAATGTTACATATTCTTTTGGAGCCGGAACAGCTACAGCGTTAACCAATTCAAGCGGAATGCTTGACCTGCGCGTTCCTCCAAATTCAACTGTTGAAATAATTGTGGAAGAACAGACTGTGAACGGAACAGGTATTCAGAGAAAAACTGAATTTTTTGAAATGGGAGAGGAAAATTTAAGCAGAACAGTTTCTTTGAGAACGGGTTCGGCTTTGTTTTCAGGTGAAAAAACTTTAATTTTTGAAGATGCTTTTGGAATAATAACAGGAGAACCAATTAAAGCAAACTTTTCATGCTCTGATTCTTCAGTGGAAGACTGGGTTAAAGAAGATTCGGATGAAGACGGAAGAATTTCATTTGAAGTGCCGGAAGAATGTGAAAGGCTTACCATAAATGTAAACGAATCAGAATATGAAGCCAAAACAATTGTTTTTTCAGGTGAAGAAACACAGGTTGTTGTTCTTGTAAAAGAAATGCCTCCCGGAGGAACACTTGAAGTTGAAATAAGAGATGAAAATGATAAAATTGTTTCATCAGATTTTTTGATAACAGTAACAGGCCTGGATGAAACACAAAAACAAAATGTTTCTTATGGTGCAACAGCATTTGAAGATTTGATTCCCGGAACATACACTGTTAGTGTTTCAGACAACAGCGGAGAATACAGTTCGGGTTATGTTTCAAGCGTTGTGGTTAATTCAGGTGAAACAACAAAAACAGAGATTCTGATAAGCAAAAACATTAAAGGAACAATAAAAGTAACAGTAAAAGACAAGGTTTCCGGAAGCATTGTTGAAAATGCAGTTGTACAATTACAGGATGAATTAGGCGTTTTAATAACTGAAAAAAACACGGGAGAATTGGCTGAAACAGTTCAATTTTTGTTGTTTGAAGGAACCGATTTTCAGGTTATGGCAAAAAAAGCCGGAGACATTGGAACAGGTTATTTTGCAAACATTGTTGAAAATGTTAAGCTGAATGACAATATTATAATAGAAATTGAAAAAATGACTCCTGCCAATACCGGCAGAATAAAGGTAAATGTAACAGATGAATCCGGAAAAAAAGTTTCAGGTGCACTGGTTTATTTAAGATATGCTGAAGATGACAGCATTATTAACATTTCAGATTCTGATGCAATAGGAAACGCAAAAGAAACAGATTTGGAAGGAGAAGCAAATTTTTTGCTGAATGTTTTTGACAAAGAAGTTTACCCTTTTGCAGTTAAATATCCGGCGCAGGCCGGTTCAAAAGAAAATGCAAGACTTCTGGATGAAAGAGAGGAAAATGTTTTCAATATTCAGATGGTTATCGGGGAAAGTGTTTTGAAAATAAAAGCGGTTGATGAAACCGGTTTGCTTGTACCGGAATCATTTTACCAGATTTTTAAATCAAACGGGGAAAAACTTGTGGGAACACAGACACTTGTGACCGGGGAAGGGTCGTATACTTTAAAAGCTGATGAAAAAATTTTTATAATTGCAGAAAATGAAAATTTTCAGTCATACCAGAGCAATGTAATACAGTTATGGCCAAAACAGGATTTTGAAATAACCGCAAAACTGTTGCCAAAACTTTTGGCAGGCCCTCCTGAAATAAAATTTTTAGGATTATTTAATGATAAAAAATCCGTTACAACACCTTTGGCCGGAAAAACTTATTCCGCAAGATTTGAATTAACAATGCCCGTGGGGGAAGATATTGACAAAGCCGGAGTGCATGTGAGGGCAGGTGATACAAAATATTTTGAAAATGACGCGTTATACATTAACAATGTAAAAGCTTCAAATTATTCGGCTGTAATAAGAGGAAAAAGTTTTGATTCTCCTCTTGGAGAAAATGAAGAATTAACAGAGGGGAAGGCAAAATGGGTTAACATTGAATGGGAAAACCCGTTAAAAACAACAACAGAATTTGAAGTTGATTTGACTGTTAAGCCTGATACTGAAAGCCAGGAACCGTTGCATTTGAATTACAGGGCCTGGATTAAAACAGGTGATGGAAAAATTTTAAGACAACCTGAAGACATTGTCCTGGGGCTTGGAGGAAGTAATGCAACACGCAATGAATTGTATGCTGAAACCGAATCAGCTTTATGGTTTGAGGGCGTGAACAACTTATGTTCAGGAGAATTTTGCCTGGATTTGGAAGAATTATTCGGGTTCAGGGAACAATTGTTTGTTGAAAAAAAAGATGTAATTGTTTCATCCGATTATAATTATTCTTTCAGGATAAGAAATGATTCTGATGACAAATATGATTCAGTTGAATTTTTTGCCGAAAGCATTGATTTGGACGGAGAACAGGATGACGGATTATTGTTAAAAGATTATAAAATTAAAACAGGTTCAGGCAACTTTGTTCAGGGCTCTGAATTAAATGGTTTTAAAATTGACGGAGTTGACCTGGAAGAATTTTCAAAAGGAGAAAGCATTACTGGGGAAATTACTTTAATGCCTCAGAAAGCCAAAGCAAACCATTTGAGAATATGGATTGTGGCTGACAAAAGAATTGTTTTCGATTCAGAGGAAGAAAATAAATTGATTTTTAATGCGGAAGATGAAGATGTTCTGAATATGGAAATTGTTCCGGAAACAATTCCTGCTTTTCTGGGAACTGAGTTAAGCATTAATTTTACGGATGAAAAAGACAAGGCTGTTGAAAACGTTTTAGTTTCAGTTAAAATTAATGCTCCGGGCTATTCAAATACTTTGAATTATTCTTCAAATGAATTTGGAAATGTTAAAGTTAATTTGCTTGGAAGGCCTCCGGGAACAACAATAAAAATTACAGGCCAAAAAACAGGGTTTAAACTGGCAGTAAAAGAATTTGAAATAAATCCGGACCCTTTAACCGTTTCAGGAAAATTAAACTTTTCACTTAACACTCAAACAGTAAAAGAAGATTCAAAAGAAATAACAATAAAGAATGAAACAGCTGAAGATTTTGAAATAATTGACATGTTTTTGAGCATTGAAAATGTTCCAGGGATTGAAGCATTGGACCAGGGAAGAATTTTGGCACATTTGGAGTCACTGGAAGGCATAATAGTTGAACAGGATTCTGAAAAACTTTTAACAATCAAGGCAATGTTAAGGCAGGATGCACAACAATTAATTTCAGACAATGTAAGCCTTGACGGCACTCTGACAATAATTGTGAAAAATAACAGGTTTAATTTTAACCATGCTCTGACTCTTGATGAAAAAATTTCAATAAAAGTAGGCGCAACACCGGATGATATTGGAAACGGATGTGTTTTTGTTGAAGGAATAAATGTTCCTGAATGGGAGTCATCAACGCTTGGTTCTCCTGCAAGAACACAGTTTGACATTATAAACAGATGCCGTTCAGGTTCTGTTCCAATAGAACTGGAAAAAATAAGGGCAAAATTAAATTTGGGTGCAACACCATCCGGAATGGGAACAGTTAACCTGCAGATTGGTTCCACAACAAGTGAATTGCCTCCAAACAGGTGGGTTGATATTTTGTTCGCAGTTGAACCTGAAAAACCTTATTCTGCAACTTTGATTTTTACTCCGAGAGCAACCCAAAACTTTTTGGGGGAAAGAGCAGATTTTGAAATTGAATGGGATGCAATTGTAATAGCTGACGGAAAAGAAACATCTGTTGAAGTTGTTAAAGACATTCAGGCAGAAATAGGAATTCTGGATTTACAGCAATGCCTTGAGTTTGATGGAAGAGTTGTGCTTGGAAGCTTTAGGGATACAACTGATTTTTCAATTGAAAATGTTTG
This sequence comes from archaeon, assembly GCA_028279805.1. GTDB lineage: Archaea > Iainarchaeota > Iainarchaeia > Iainarchaeales > JANQMZ01 > JANQMZ01. Next base: position 379,066 of record JANQMZ010000007.1, read on the forward strand.
CAACAATGTTACACTAAATATTGATTTGTGCAAAAATGACCCGGGATGCAAAGGAGGTACAACCGAGGGAGGAATAGAATTTCCGGATTCGAGAGATAGACGATTTAATCTGGCTTCAGGTGAACAAAGAATAATTGAGGTTGGACGAGGGCCAAGAGATATTCCGGGAATTTACGGAATAGGAATTCATGCAGGAGTACGGGGCGGGAACACAGCATTCCGTTCCCAGATAAAAGCCGGAGAAATTGATTTAATTGTTGAACCATCACCATCAGATTATTTTTATTTTAAAAACCATAATTATGATTTTGAATTAATTGGTTTGGGAGCATCGGATGAAAAAACACTTGTAAACACAATGTTACTGGAAACACCGAGAATAAGGGCAAATTATTGCCAGCTTGACAGAGCAGCAGGAAGCAATACTTATTATGAAGAATCTTTTCAGGTTGCTACAGCCATACTAACCGTTGGAGGTTTGTCAGCATGGCTTCCGGCAGTAATAGCAGTTGGTGTGGCAGCATTGCTTGACCTGTTTGGAATTGGTGACACGGATTGCAGTGACCGGTCGGATGTTGTTCCATGGCAGGATTTTGTGATAAGATTGGGTGATAATATTGAAAGTGATTGTGGCACAATTACAACTGACCGAGGAATAATTGAAGTTCAGGGCTTTAATGATTTTACAGGGGAATGGGTTGGCCCTGCTGAAACAAGCAAAATTGGTTCAAATTTAAGTGAAGAAATTGGGTTAAAGTTTACAAACAATTCAGGAGCAGAATTTGAAAAACCAACATATGCAATCGGAGTAATACAGGCAAAAGAACATATTCATGGTGATTCTCTGCATACCTGGGACATTAATCCGGGGCAAAAGCCTCATGATATTCGCGGGAAAGGAAGATTGTGTCCGACATTTGTTCCGGACAGTGACACTACAACATATGAGCAAAAATTGCATTTAAGGTTTAAAACAAAAGCATTGCCTGAAGAAGGATTAATTGCAAAAGAAGCACAGCAATGCGTGTCAGACTTTAAAGTGGGGCACACCGGTTCAAATGCTTTGCCAAAAATTGAATTAAACTGGGAATGGGGTTCAAACGGAATTCAGGCTGACTCATGTGATGCTGATAATCCTGAAGGAATTTACTGTGATGCAACACAGTTTTCAATAGCTTTAAGCAAAAAAATTAATACTTTTGATGAATTTTTAGCTGCAAACAATTACGATTTTGCATGCCCTGACAACTGGCCTGACATTCAGGCAAATGAAGCTGCTGAAAATGAAAATAATGAAAATTCAAGCCAGTCAATTCAAAACGGAAAAATTGGTTTAAGTAACCTGGCTCACAGCCTGTCAGGAGAAAATGCAACAATAATTGCAACAATTCAGAATAAAGGTTCGGAAGCTTCAACTGCAACCGTTTCAATGACAATAAATGGCCCGGATGGTTATTCTGATTCATGTGATGTTACAAGCGGGAGCATTGATTCTGGAAACAATGCAAATGTTGAATGTGATTTCACAGGATTAAAAGTTGTGCCTGACGATTTTTATTCAGTGGCAGCACAGGTTACAGATTCAAATCCTGTTGAAAAACAGGACTCTGTTCTGACAAGAACTTTTACAAACTTTGGTTCAAGCTCAAGCTGTTGGCTTGAGAGAAGCACAAGAAAAGTTGGAGAAACACAGTTAATTGAATTATGGTTAAATGAAAACCTGGCTCAAACCGGGCAATACGTAAATGAAAACAATGTTGTCTGGACAACAAATGTGTCTGGCTTTGAAGCATTGCATGACTTGCTGCATTTCAGGGCTCAATTAATCAGGGATGGTTATACTTCTGATTTCAGAAAAGATTTTGCAGAATTTTATACAACTTCAAGTTTTTTTGATGCACCTGGCTGGTTTGCATCCGATTCAACAGGAAAACTGGCTGACTATTTTGCTTCACCGGATAACAGAATCAGATTTGTAAAACAGTGGAACAAAAAAGAGGATGCAAAGCTTGCAACTCCGGGAGAATATGCGGTTGATATTGATGTAATTTTTGAAGATGACTGGAGTTTTTACAATAATGCACAGCCAAATACAAACATTACAATTGTTTTGGATAAAATACAAGAACCTGTGCCAAATTCCCCGTTTTATTATATTCCGTTTAATGGGGAAACAGGATTGGACAGCAGTAATGGAAGGCAGGGTTACGGAGTCAATTATTCAAATGAAGATGACAAAATTTTGTTAAAAGATTTGCCTCGCCCTCTTGACACAACAAATCTGATTAATTCAAATCCGTTGTTTTTGTTAAAAACAGATGTTGAAAAAGGATTCAGGCAGGTTAATTCAATTAGTTCAACAAGAGGCATAGTTTTAACAGTTGATCAGGGTTCAAATGAAAAAGAAAAAACACTGGTGTTTGCACCAAGCTTTGCAACACCTATTACAATGCATGCAGAACAGCAAAATGTTACAGAGGAAAATTTTTCAGAATACTTTCAGTTGTTTGAAAATTCACAGGCAATAAATGTTGGCCCGGTATTAAGTTACTGGAATGGCATGGGACAATGCAAAGATTTTACAGGCGGACCAATTTCACAGGAATTTGATTATTATGCTGACAGGCAGGCAACACAATCAGACCAAATCGGAGGATGGCAGCAGGCTTATGCAATTGACTGGCCTTTCGCAGATAAAACAGGTGATGTTTATCTATATACAACCATTTACACTCCGGCATCAAAAGATTATTTGATTGCATCCCATTCAAACAGTTCTTTGAATTTTTTCACACCAAATGAAATTGAGGCAGTACAAATATCAGCACAAGGTGTTTTGGGAATGACAGGCAATGACATGCTTGGTGCAGACAGTTTGTCATCATTACAAGAGGTGTTTGACCTGGTTGAATCTGAAACATTGTGCGTAAGCGAAAATGGCTTGAAATCAGAATTTTTCTGGAACCCTGAAAAATTATGGGAAGCCTCAGGTTCAAATGTAAGCCAGGAAAGCTTTTCAGCCGGCTTAACTGCCGGAAACAGTTGCATTGGCTGATTAAAAGAACAGCTATTTAAATGAGTTAATCCTATTTTTTAGCAACATGTTCGGGGAAGCAACAGCTTTATTTTCATTCGGAGAATTGTTTGCAGATTTTAATTTTGTGTTAAAAATATTTGTACTTTTAAGCATTATTTCTTTCATAAAAAACCATTTGGGCACAGGGCCATTGGCAATAATTTTAATTTTAGGAATCGGTTACTTTGTTTTCTTTGAAGCATGGGTTTTTTTCGGAGGAATTTATGTTTTGTATATGCTGCTTGCTTTAGGTGTAAGCGGAATACTAATAGACTTTTTCTTTGTATCCGGAGGACCTGCTGGCGGAAAACCTGAAGAAGCCGGACAACAATTAAGTCCTGTTTCATCAGGTGCTGACATTGCACGAAGACAGGCTCAGATGAAAGCAGCTCATCAGGCTCAGGCAAGACTGGGCGGAAAACCAAAGCCTCCAATGAGGCCGGGTGGTTAAAATGAATGAACGTGGAAATTTAATTTTAATGATATTGGGTGCTTTCGTAATACTTGCATTGCTGCCACCCGTAATAATGATGGTTTTTCCTTTGGCAGATTTGCTTATGAGAATTATTCTGGTTTTGCTAATTTTTACAACTGTCAGAGGTTATTTAGGTTCAAATGCTTTGGCGATAATTATCAGTGCTGTGTTAATTTATTTTATTGTAATAAAACATCCTTACATTTCCACAAGCATTTATGTAATATTTTTCGTATTATTAATGTTCCAGTTTTTGAGTGTCATAATCTGGGGAATAGGAACACAAATGAGGCATTAGGTGAATAAATGAAGAGAAAAGTGGAACGCAGGAAAAATATTGAAAGGTTGCCAAAAATTCCTTTTGGAATGGAATATCAAATACAACTTGAAACATTTGAAAAACATTTTAAGAGCATTCCATTTGATAAAGCAAAAGAAATTGCAAGAGACATTGCAGAAATTGCTTCAAACCCATGGATGTCTGAAGCTGAAGTTTTTGCCGGAATAAGAGACATTTACAAAGAAAAAGTTTTGCCCAATATTTCAAATGAAGGAGAAAAACAAAAGGCTGAGATTAGTATTAGAAGCATGGAAACCGAATACGGAAGAGCCATAACAGAAGAAAGTTTGAAGGAAATAAGCGAAACCGGAAAAGCAAGGTTAAAAAGAAGAAGAAAGCCTGAATTGAGATAGAATAGTTATTTAAACCATGGAAAAGTAAAAATATTAAGGTATTAAAATGTTGGAATTTTTAAACGGGCTTTTTCCTGACATATGGGCAAATTTTACAACAGTATTGGCAATACTTTACACAATATGGTTTTATTCCTGGATAAAAAAACACATTGGCTCTGCAAAAATTTCAGTTGTGCTTGCGGTAATAGTTGTTTACTTTGGATTCTTTACAAATCCGATATTGTTATGGGTTCCGGTAATATTATACCTGTTGGCATTTTTTGGAACAGGATTGTTTGAAAAAATTCCGGAAGGAAAAGAAAAACCCGATTATTTAAGAGACTAAAAAATTTGGTGTTTGAATGGACAAATTTACACTGGCAATAGCAATAATAATGATAGCATTGTCATTACAGTTTGAACAGAATTTGCTGGCAGCAGGAATAATTGTTTTGATGATAATATCCTTAAAGTCGTGGGTTGCAACAATTGTTTTAATTGGTTCACTGGCTTTTTTGTTTTTTACAAGAGAAGCAATAGGAATTTACTGGCCTTACATAATTGTGGGACTGGTGATATTGGCATTTGTTCTGGATTCAAGAGCAAAAAATCCCGCACCAGATTACGGAGGAGGCTTCGGAGGATTAGGCGGCGGATTGTAAAATGAAAAAATTTGCAAAACCGTTTATTGTTCTGGCTATATTTTTACTGGCAAGCTGGTTTTTTGGTTACATATTTTTAAGTTATTTTTTCGCAGCATTGCTTTTGGTTTACACAATTTTGACCTTGTTTTTAATAACTGGAAAAAAAGGATTAAAGGAAACAAAAAAAAGTTTGAAGGAAATGGACAAACATGAAGCCCCCGGACCAAACACAAAACCATGGGGCAAAGCACTAAAACAAATTGGAGAAAAAACAGGAGAACAAATAGTCAAATCAGATGAACCATGGGGTTCCCACAGGACAGGAACAAGAATAGCAAAAGGCTCAAAAAGCCTTATAGAGCAATTTAAAGAGTTATTTGAGTGAAAGGCAAGTATTAAAAAGAAAAAAAGCGCTAAAATAATAACAAAGAACACTTTATAGAGTGAATAAGTTATGAAAAGATTTTTTATTCTGGCAATTGTGTTAGGCCTGATTTTGCTTAACCCGGGTGTTTTCGCTTTAAATTTCAATGAAAATGTTAACGTTTCTTTAAAAGAATGGCCAAGCGGAGGAGGATTAAAGCTTTTTTTAAAAATTGAAACACAGAAACAATTTGAATGCAAAAGATGGTTGTCAGCCGAAACAAGTGTTCACGGAAATAAAATAAATGTTAATTTAAAAAAAATATTAAATCCCACAAATAATTGTTTAAGGGAGAGGCCAGCGGTTTATTCAACAAAATTGCCTCAGCTTGAAAAAGGAGAATATGTTTTAAACATCAATTCAGGTCTGGGTGCAGATGTTTACAATGTTTTAATTGAAAAAAACAGAATAGTTTTGAAACAAAAAAATGTAAGTTTTTCAAAAGCAATTCCTGAAATTTTTAACAGGTTTGTACAGGAAGAAGAATTAACTGAAGATATTCCGGAAGAGCCCGGATCAATGGTTGAAGTTGAAGCTGAATCTGATTTGCCTGCTGAGCCTGAGTCTCAGCCAGAGCCGGAACTTGTTCCTTTGCCTGAACCTGTTTTGACAAAAACGCTTAAAATTGAAAGTCCTCCTGAAAACCAGAATTCGGGTGAAGATGAAACAGGACCTGAAATAAAAGATTTTTATTCAGATAATCCGCAGCCAGACGTTTATGAACTGGAAGTAACAGCCAATGACACATTAACCGGAAATTCAGATATTGCCTTTTGTGTTGCAGAATTAATCGGAACGCAGAAAGTTTTTGATGAAACAATTGAAGATGCAATAATAAAAAGCGGTTTAATGAATCCTGTTGACGGTTTATATGATTCGCCTGTTGAAAGAGCATCAAAAAAATTTGAAATTGGATTTGAACCAAACATTGAGAATACTGTTGAAAAAGTTCAAATTCGTTGTTATGATATAAGATTAAATGAAACAATTTTTGAACAGGAACCAATTTGTGATGGAGGAACATTTGAAAATGAACAATGTGTTTTGTATGAATGCATCCGGGATTCACAATGCGGTTCAGGAGAATATTGTTCTTTCCACACAAACAAATGTGTTCAAAAAACAACTTCCTGCGTTCCCGTTATAAACACCGGAAGTTCTGAGGAAAGAGCTGACATTGTTTTTTTAGGAGACGGTTATGAAAATTATGGCGAGTTAGAACAGGATATCATGGAAATGATTACTTTTAACGGAAATAAAAGAGGGCTATTTTCAATGTATCCTTTCAGCGGCAATAATAAAATGAAATTTAATATTTGGATGGTTCAACCGGAACAGGAACTGGCAAGACAAGGCTGTGTGCAGATTCAGGGTTGTAAAAAAATTTTAGGAATAAAGTTTTGTGATTATAAACCGGTTTGTAAAATTGGGGACATTGATTTGAAATCAGCACCAAATGTTACAACAGGAACAAAACAGGCTTTTTCACAATGCCCTGCAGTTGATTATAAAGTAACATTGTCAAAAAACGGAAAAGGTGATTACAGGTCATTTTGCCCTTATCAAAACCAGTCATTTAAAGTAAAAGCAAATGACGGATCTAAGGGTTATATTACTTTAAGCGAGTTAGGCTGCTTTTTGGGGCTGGATGCGGTTCAGGAAAGCCAATGGGGAAAACTATTAACACATGAATTTGGCCACCAGTTCGGAAAATTAAAAGACGAATATATGGATGAAAGGAACACTGCTGCCGACGGCCCAAACTGTGTTGAAAATATTGAACAGGCAAGAAAAGCATGGGGGCACATGGTTGAAAATGAAACAAAAACAATTACAAAAACATCTGAAGGAATAATTTTAAGTGAAGAAGAATTCGGAGGAAATGAAAAAAGCCTTGTAAAAAGAGTTGAAAGAGGAAAGCTTGAGGGAATGAATTTTTATAATATTTTTAACGGCAAAGATGTATTAACAGCAATTGACAAACCGGGAGAACAAAAAGAAAGAAGATTGGAATATTCATGGGACGGGGAAGTAGGTTATTATGCCGGGTGTGAAGGAAAACTCCATAATATAAGGCCGACAAAAAATTCGGTAATGAATGATTTTTTCACAGGTTATGATCATGGTTTTGGTCCGGTGAATGAAGAAGTTTTGTTAAAAGAGCTTGACAAATATACAGGAGCAATAGAAATGCTGCCGCCGGTTCCGATAGAAGTTCCGGAACAAATATTTCAACCATTAACAATTACAAATCAAAAAAATTCTATTTCTCCATGGGAAACTCCTCAAAAAGAAAATGAACCAAAATCAACCGCATGGGACAATCCTTTTGCGAGAAAAGCACCTGAAAAAAAATCAAAAGGTTTGTTTTGGTGGGGGCACACTTTTCTGGATTAAACCAGGTTTAACTGCATTAAAGTTTGTTTAAAATTTTTCTGTTTGCCTCTAAAACTTTTTCCATTAACTGTTTGACAGCTTTTGCATTTGCATTTGAATCGGATATGTCTTTTTTCAAATCATCAACTTTTTTTGACAAATCCTTTAATTCTTTTAAACCGGTTTCACCTGACACCGGTTTTAATTGTTCAATTTTTGAATGAATCTCGTTCATTGTTTGTTTTTGCTGTTCTAATGCAACATCTGTCTGAGTTTGCCTGAAATCATGTTCCTGTGCCTGCACATCCAGGTGTTCTTTTACTTTTTTGGCAGTGTTTTCAGCAACAACATCAGGTTCTTCCACAGATTGAGGTTCTGAAACTGAGCCAATTTTGGTTAAAAAATTCTGAGCTTCTTCCGATGACAAGCCGATGTCCTGCAACGTGGTTACAATAATTGAATCTTCAACGCCTGAATTTTTCATTTTTTTAATGGTATCCATTACCACTTTTTCATTAACCATTTGCTCACCGGAAAACAACGTAATATGCGTTAAACAATATTTAATGCTTTTGAATAAAGCAAACAATAGAATTATTTAAATCTTAACCTTTTTTATTGTTTTAATCACAATAATATGCACTGATTCAAATGGATTTCAAACTAAATCACGGGCCATGGAACAAATTGTTTTCAGGGCAAATAGAAGAACATGAAGTTGAAATTTATTCAAACCAGAAAGGAATGCTTTTATCAATGATTTATGATGAAGAAAATGGTGAAAAAAAAGGAGCATTAATTGAATTGTTTAAGGTTTTTTTTGCAAAAGGAGAATTGGAACATTTTGCGGAATCATTGTCAAAAAATGCAATTTCTTTTGTTAAACATTCACAGGCCGGAAACATAAAAATTTTAATGATTGATTCAGGAGCAGATTATGTAAAATTTGAAGAGGAATTGTTTGCACAGGAAGTTGACCAAAAAATTGAACAGCTTTCAGCATTCAGTGAAACAGTTAAAGAGTCAGCAAAAGCAAACGAATTGGAATTAAATGAACTTGAAAAAGCTTCAGAAGAAGAAAAAGGATTTTTTTCAACAATGCCCTTATTACAATTAATTTTAGCACCCAAACTAAAAAAAGAAATAAAATCAGCAATTGAAGGAAAACCTGTTACACACGGAGAACTTATTTTAGGAAAAACAAAAACAGGAGAAATGTTAAAAGAGCCCTTGGCAGTATTTGAAAAATCAGTGGTAATAGGCGGAAACCATAATGAAAGAATGAAAGTAATCCATGTTTTCAGTGAAAGCGCATTGCTTTCAGGTTTTTCAACAATAATAATAGACCAGGAAGACAATTTTGAATTGTTAAAACAGCAAACCTCAAAACCTGAAAAACTAAAAGAATTCGGAGTTGACATTGACCCCATTGGCTTCCCAATAAAAACATTCAAACCCTTAGAAGACATAAAAGTCAATTTACAGGTTGTCAACCCAAAAGCATTGCTTGAATTGTTCGGATTAAAAAAAGGAATAGTGCTTGAAACAATTGTAAAAACAATGAATGAAAACAAAACAGAAAGCATTGAAGAATTAATAAAACTGGTTGAACAAATGCCTGAAACAAAAGAATTAAACAGTTTTCAAAAACAAAGAACCATGAGAGTTTTACAATTAATAGAAGAAACCCATCCGAGGCTGTTCAGCGGAACAAACAATGTTGAAGAAATTGAAAAAAAAGGAATCAAAGGAATCGGAAGGGCAGGCATACTCAAAATAGGAAAAAATCCAAGAGAAAACTTGCTTTTAATCAATTCCATTTTCAAAGAACTTTTAGAAAAACACAAAAAAGAAAAAAAAACAAGCCAGTTAAATTCTTTTATTGTTTTTCCAAAAACAGATTCTTTAATGAGAAGAGAATCGGAATTGTCAATGGTTCGGGAAACTGCGGAAACATTAAAAGAATTATCAGAATATGGCGTTGGGTTCATAGCAGAAGCAGAACATTTTACTGACTTGGATGAAAATTTAAGAAAAGAATTTGAAAGCAAGTTAACAATAATAAAAGATGATGATGTGGGAATAGAACTGGAAAACAAAAAAAATTACAGAATAACCATAAGACCAAGTTTAAGCGACTGCAATTCAAACCTGGAGAATTAAAAATTTATTTTTTGGATGTTTTTGATTTTTCCATTTTTTCATTAATCAAATCTTTAGCCTGGTCAAGTGTGACAAATTCCAGAGGATTAATTGATTCAATTACAGATTTTAATTCTTTAACAACAGTAAAATCCGTTTTAATGGATTCAATTTCGGAAGACATCTGTTCAATTTTGGACGCATTCTGCTCCAGTTGTTTCTGCAAATTGTTCAGCTGTGATTCCAGATTTGCGGGAATTTTTCCGGATCCGTTTTGAATGCCTGTTTTTTCAAATTTTTTGCTTAAAACAATCAAATTTTTTCCCAAAATTTTTTCATTGCGGACAATATGCTTCAGTTTTTGTGAAATTAAGTCAATTGAACTGTTTAACGCTTTAACATCCTCAACAATATGGCTAAACAAAGCATTATCCTGTTTACCGGCTCTCGGAGGCGAATGTCTTCTAATTGCAGGCATGTTTAAAGTAAACTCAAACCTCTTTAAAAGTCTTTTACATTAAGTTTTTTTGATGGCAAGAGAAATAACAGGTGTTCTAATTGACGCGGATTACAGGCAAAAAGGGCCTGATTCGGTTATCAGGCTGTTTGTAAAAACACCTGAAAAAACGGAGGAATTGTTTGACCCGGATTTTGAGCCATATTTTTATGTTTCAGCTGAAAAAAATGAAAAAATGAAAAAAATTCTGTTAGAAAAAGAATTTGAAGGAGTAAAAGTTAAAAAAATTGAAATTGTTGAAAAACAATTATCTCCGAATGAAAAACCTGAAAAATTGCTAAAATTAATTTTTCACGCAACATTTGATTTGACAAAATGGCGGGACAAAGTTGTTGACATTGAAGGATTTAAAGAAAAAAGAGAATATGACATTCCATTTCACAATCGTTATCTTATTGACAAACAATTAGAGCCGACCAATCTGGTTAAAATTAAAGCTGATGGAAATGAAGTACTGGAAATAAAAAAAGCAGGGGAGCCAAAAGAAGATTTTACAATGGGTTCATTTGATCTGGAAACATATTCAAGGGGAAAATTTTCAGATGCAAAAACCGATCCGATTTTAACAATTTCTTATGCTTCAAAAAAAACTGAAAAAGTTTTAAGCACAAAAAAAATTAAGCAAAAATATGTTCAGTTTGAAGAAACAGAACAAAAAATGATTCAGGCATTGGTTGATGAAATAAAAAAAGACAATCCTGATTTTTTAATAACATATAACGGGGATTCATTTGACTTTCCTTATTTGAAAGACAGGGCTGAACAATTCAAAATAAAACTTGACATGGGCCTGGATGGAGCAGAACCAAAAGCAAAAAGAAAAGGATTTGGGTCAGCAGTGCAGGTTAAAGGCCGGCCTCATTTAGATGCTTTTCAGATAGTCAGAATTCTTGCAAGATTTCAGGTAATAAATTTATTAAAATATGATTTGGAATCAGTTTCAGAAGCATTACTGGGAGAAAAAAAAGAAAAAATTCAGGCAGCAGAAATAAATCAAATCTGGGATTCAGGAAAAGATTTAGAAAAACTGGCAGATTATAATATTGCAGATGCAATAACAACCCACAAACTAACAGAACAATATCTGCCATTGTTTCTGGAATTAAGCAGGCTTGTAAAGCATGTTCCCTTTGATTCAAGCAGAACAAGCGCAGGACAACTGGTTGAATACCTTTTAATGAATAAAGCCTTTATTGAGGGCATTTTAATACCAAATAAGCCATTTGAATCAGATGTTAAAAGCCGTGATTTGTCGCCTATTACCGGAGGATATGTAAAAGAACCAAGGCCCGGATTGCATGAAAACTTGGCTGTACTGGATTTTACAAGTTTGCATCCGAGCATAATGATTTCACACAACATCAGTCCTGACACGTTAAATTGTGGTCATGCTGATTGCAAGAAAAAAAATTCTGCTCCCACCGGAGACTATTTTTGCACTGAAAAAAAAGGATTCATGTCAGGCATATTGGAGGAATTGTTTAACAGGAGAAAAAAATTAAAAAAAGAATTAAAAGAATTGAAAAAAGGTTCACGTGAATACAAATTGATTCATGCAAGACAGCATGCTTTGAAAATTGTGTTAAATTCTTTTTATGGTACACTAGTTTTTCCAAGATTTAGATGGTATTCAAGAGAATGTGGGGCAGCAGTAACAGCATGGAGCAGACAATATGTTAAAATGATTTCAAAAAGAGCCGATGAAAATGGTTTTGAATCAATTTATGGTGATACAGATTCGGCTTTTTTAAAAATTCCTGAAAATAAAACAAAGCAAAATGTAAAAGAATTTGTAAAAAAAATTAATTCAGAATTGCCGGGCATAATGAATTTGGAATTGGAAGATTTTTATAAAAGAGGAATTTTTGTAACAAAAGAGTCAGGTGAAGCGGCAAAAAAAAGATATGCATTGGTTGACTTTAAGGGAAATTTAAAAATTGTCGGCTTTGAATATGTTCGCAGAGACTGGGCAGGCGTTGCAAAAGAAACTCAAAGAGAAGTAATTGCAGCAATTTTGGATGAAGGGGATGTGGACAAAGCTGCAAAAATTGTTAAAGAAAAAATAAAACAATTAAAAGACGGAAAAACTCCGAAAAAAGATTTAACTGTGTTTACTCAAATCAGGCAAGGGTTAGATGAATACAAAAGTGTCGGGCCGCACATTGCAGCTGCGAAAAAGGCTGTGGAAAAAGGAAAAGATTTGGATTCTGGTTCAATAATTGAATACATTATAACACGCAGGGGAAAAAGCATTAGTGATAAAGCGCAATTGGCTGAATATGTAAAAGAAGGGGATTACGATGAAGAATATTACATTTCAAACCAGGTTATTCCGGCTGTAATAAAAATAATGCGGGAATTAGGTTATTCAGAAGATGACCTGAATCACGGGGGAAAACAGGTTGATTTAAGTTCTTTTAGCTAAAAAAAGCTAATATAGGCGTTTTTTTATGGATGAAACAATTGCAAAAAAATACCAAAAAGCAGGCAAAATATTGAAAGAAGCACAAGAAAAAGCCAAAAAAAAGGCTAAAAGTGGTGTAAATTTGCTTGAATTGGCTGAAACAATTGAAAAATTCGTAGAAAGTAAGGGCGCAAAACCGGCTTTTCCGGTTAATTTATCCACAAATAATAACGCAGCACACCAAACTCCGGCTTTAGGAGAAATGACTACGCTGCAAAAAGAAGATGTTGTAAAAATTGATATTGGTGCGCATATTGACGGTTACATTGCAGACTCATCCTTTACATTAAATTTGTCAGGCGATTATAAAGATTTGATTAAAGCAACAGATGAAGCTTTGAAAAATGCAATAAAAGCAGTTGAAGATGACTTGGATTTGGGACAGACCGGAAAAATAATTCAGGATACAATTAAAAGCCACGGTTTCAATCCTGTTCAAAATTTGTCAGGCCACGGACTAATGCGTTATATGCAGCATGCTCCTCCAAGCATTCCAAACATTGAAAAAAATGATGAACGCGGATTTGAAAATGACCATGTTTATGCAATTGAACCATTTGCAACTGACGGAGTTGGATTTGTAAAAGAAGGAACTGTTTCAGAAATATACATGATTGAAGAAGAAAGAAACGTTCGCAATCCTTATGCAAGAAAAATTTTAGAATTTGTTGAAAAAGAATATCAAGGGCTGCCTTTTGCAGAACGCTGGTTACAAAAATTAAAATTAAGTGAATTTCAATTAAAAGTTGGGTTAAAATCTTTAATGCAGGAAAAAATATTGAAAAGTTTTCCAATATTGCATGAAGATCCTGGCAAAATTGTTTCACAATCAGAAAATTCTGTTTTAATTTTTGAAGAAAAAGTTATAACACTGGTGAAATAAAATGTGCCGCCGTAGATGAATCACACAAATTCTTGGACACGCGGGCTGACTCCCGCGACACGTCTGCGGGTGCTATCTAAAGATAGCACACAAATGCGCTTCAAAAGCGCCAGTCCCAGTGAAACTGGGGCGTTCATACGCGGAACACCGCGTTGGCCCTGTGGTGTAATGGATAGCATAAAAGCTTGCGGAGCTTTTGACTCGGGTTCGACTCCCGGCGGGGTCATTCAAAAACATTTTTTAATGCTGAAAACATATTTTTGGCATGTTTATTCACATTACTTTTGATGATTTTAAGGCAGTTTTGCGTGATACGGGCATTATTCTAAAGTATTCATCTGTAATGTTTTTGATTCCTATAATTTTATCCCTGTTTTTTCAGGAAGGGTTTGAAATTTTTTCATTTTATTTGGTTTCAGGTGTTATTGGTTTTTTGCTGGGAATTGTTTTGGAAAAATTGTTTGAAACAAAACTTGAAACAGATTTACAGCATGCTTTTTTAACAACAAGTTTGGCCTGGTTAATTTTTCCGGCTTTGGCTGCATTGCCGTTTTTTTTAATTCAGAATATGTCTTTTGCAGATTCTTTATTTGAATCAATGTCAGCTTTAACAACAACCGGCTTGACTGTTATGGGGCATCTGATTGAGAATTCACCAAAAAGCCTGGTTTTGTGGAGAAGTTTTCTAAGCTGGATCGGAGGAATCGGCATTGTTGTTTTGGCTTCATTAGGATTGTTTGTTACTTATACTAAAGCTTCAAAATTAATTGTTTCGGAGGAAGGAAAAGAAAGGTTAAGGCCTAATTTGAAAAACAGTGTAAAACTTGTTTTCAAAATTTATTCAGTTTTAACAATTATCGGAATTGTGTTGTTATTTTTAAGCGGAATGACTTTGTTTCAGGCAATAAATTATTCCATGTCAGCAATTTCAACAACAGGAATGGATTTGACTTATGAAGGATTGGCAGCAACAAACAATTACTGGCAGCCTTTAGGCATTCATAATTACTGGGTTGACTTGAGTTTAATTTTTATAATGTTAATGGGAGCAACAGCTTTTTCTTTGCATTATTTGTTCTGGAAAAACAAAAACATTTTTGAATATTTTAAGGATCCGGAATTTAAAGTTTTAATTTTAGCTTCATTGGTTTCAGCATTTGCGGTTATTCCAAAGCTTGGAATTCAAAGTTCAATATTTCACGCAGTTTCTTCAATAACAGGCGGAGGTTTTTCGTTAATTTTACCTGAACAAATCGGGTTATGGCCAAGTTTTGTTTTGCTTGTTTTAACGGCAATAATGTTTATTGGAGGCAGTTCAGGTTCAACGGCGGGCGGAATAAAGATTAGCAGGTTTATTATTTTTGTTAAAAGCATTTACTGGAAAATAAAGCAAACAATTTTGCCAGAAGAAGCTGTTTTTGCAAAAAAATTTGAAAAAAGAATAATAAAAGATTCTGAAATAAAACAGGTTTTTCAGTTCATTGTTTTTTATGCTTTATTTGTTTTTTTGGGCGTTTTTGTCCTGACTTTTGAAGGATTTGAAATGAGCCAGGCTTTGTTTGAGGTTGTATCAGCTCAAAGCAATGTTGGAATTTCGGCAGGAATATCGGAACAAGGTTTGCCTTTGTTGTCAAAAACAATGTTGATTTTGAACATGTGGATTGGCCGTTTGGAAATTTTGCCTTTTTTCAGCATTGTTGGTTTTTTGCTTGCATTATTTTCAGGCAAAAAAGGAAAAGTTATATTAAACAATTAACTAAAATGATACCATGTACATTGTAATTGTTGGAGCGAACGAATTGGGAAAATTTTTAGCCAAAACATTAATTGAAGAAAACCATGATGTTGTTGTAATTGACAAAAACAAGGACGTGTGCGAACAAGTTGCCAATGAACTTGACTTGGTTTGTTCTAATGGAGATGCAACAGAACAAAAAGTTTTGGAAAATGCAGGAATAAAAGAATCAGATGCCGTTGTTTCCTTAACAACACATGATGAAACTAATATGGTTGTTTCTTTGCTGGCAAAAGAACTGGGTGCAAAAACTGTTGCTGCAAGATTGGGCAAAACTGATTATAATGAAAAAGTTTTGGAAAGATTAGGCATAGACATTGTTGTTCATCCTGAAGCAGCTGAAGCTGGTTATATTGCTGAAATGATTACAAAACCGGAATTACTGGATTTGGCTTTTATTTCAAAAGGCTCGGCTGAAATAATGGAAGTAAAAATTGGGGAAAAAAGCAAAATTGTCGGAAAAAAAGTTTCAGAACTGGGTTTGCCAGAGGGCTGTTCTTTGATTGCGATTCTTGAAAATGATGATATTTTAATTCCAAAACCTGATTCAATAATAAAAAAAGGCCAAAAAGTTTTAATTATTGCAAAAAGAGATGTGGTTGAGGCAGTCAGAAAAGCTATTAATTAACAGCGAATCAATTTAATTTTTTAAAAGATTCCAGCCTTTTAACAAAACATGATTAAACCAATATCCTGCTAAAAGAGATGTGAATATTGCGGTTAAAACAAGAGTCATGAAAAATGTCTGATTAATTATTCCCACATCAAAAGCAATTGTGGCAAGAACTATTCCCGGCCCGCCTCTTGTGTTCATTGCAACAGCAAAATTAAAACTGGAAAGCCAGTCATTTTTAGTTAATCTTGCAGCAATTAATGTTCCGATTGACGCAAACGCTGTTGTAAATGCTAAAAAACCTAAAAAGAACATTAAATCAAAATGATGAATTAAATCCAGTCTTAAACCGACAACTGCAAAATATATGGGAACAAAAAATGCAAGAGAAATTTCTTTAATGTGAGTTCTGGCAGTTTCAAATTTTTCATTAGGCAGCCTTCCAACAAGTATTCCCGCTAAAAAAGCTCCGAAAACAATGTTTACATTTAAGATGCTTGCTATTGCCGCAAAAAAGAAACATATAAACAAAATATATCCCGGAACGGATGATTTAATCAAAACATTTATTCTCAAATTATTAATAAAGCTGATTAATTTAGGCATTAACAAAAGAGCAACAAAAAAGAAACCTAATGTAATAAACACTGTGAATATAATGCCGGATGTGGATACTGCTTCTGCACTTACAATTCCTGTGGCTATAGCCAGAGCCACCCACAATATTATGTCCTGAATTGTGGCAGTGGCTAAAACAATTTTTGCAAAACGCGTATTTATTATTTTTAAATCCATAAAAATTCTTGAAATAACCGGAATTGATGTTACAGCAACAGCTATTGCAATGACAATTGTTAACGCGAGCATGTTATTTTTAACACCTAAAAAAGGAGAAAAGTCGTAAAAATTTGGAGCAAACCATCCTGCAAGAAACGGAATTAAAGTTGCACCAACCAAAAGAGCAAAAATGGTTTTTTTATCACCACTATTAAACGATTTTTGAATTTCAAAACCGGATATGAACATTAACAATATTAATCCGAACCAGTAAATCACAGATATTAATTTTCCTTCAGAGGGAAATGCGTTAAAAATCCAGTTATATGTTTCCGGGAAAAAAAAACCCAAAATGCTCGGGCCCAAAATTAGCCCTCCTACAATCTCCCCAATAACTTTTGGTATTTTAAATCGCTGAAACAAATAACCAAAACTATGTGCCGAAATTAAAAGCAATACTATTGCAAAAAAAAATCTTGTTAATTCCATATTACTTAAAGTAATGAGATTATCCACAACCATAACATTCTTCCTTTTCCATTTACATTATTTCTTTATTTGATTTGTTTATTAATATGCATTCATCTTAAGAGCTAAAAACAAAAACTATTTAAATGCTCAAAACAGGATTATAATAGTGGGTTAAAATGAGAAGGGATTTACTTCACAAATAACGCTTTTTCTTACGATTTGATTAGCCCGCGGAACAGTTTTAAACAATTTTCCTTAATTTTAGCTTTAGCTTTCAATGGCGGCGGTAGTGTAATGGTTAGCATAGAAGACTGTGGATCTTCTGGTTCGGGTTCAAATCCCGGCCGCGGCCCCATTTTCAACAGGTGTTTAAAATGAAAACAGTTAAAGGAATGCGGGATTTTTTACAAAACAAGGCTGCTAAAAAAAAATATTTAGAAAACCTGTGCAAGGATTCATTTGAAAAATACGGCTTTCAGCCAATGGAAACACCAATTGTTGAAGAATTGGATTTACTGGTAAAAAAAGGTTCAGCCGGTGAAGAAATTGAAAAAGAAATTTATTCATTCAAAGACAAAGCTGAAAGAAAACTAGGTTTAAGGTTTGATTTGACTGTTCCACTGGCAAGAATTGTTGCAACAAATCTGCAATTAAAAATGCCTTTTAAAAGATATCAAATTGGACGCGTTTACAGGTATGACCGGCCGCAGGCTAAAAGGTATAGAGAATTTACTCAGGCTGATGTGGACATAATCGGAGTGAAAAGTGTTCTGGCTGACTTTGAATGTGTTGCATTAGCAGTTGAAATAATGAAAAAACTTGAAACAGAATTTTTTATTAGCTTAAATTCAAGAAAATTATTGGAGGAATTGGCAAAATTATCAGGAGTAAAAGAAAATCAAATTGTTGACTGTTTCAGAATTTTGGATAAACTTGATAAAATTGGTTTGGACAGAGTAAAAAAAGAATTAAAACAAAAACACATTAATTCTGAAATATTAAAACTGGTTAAAGAAACAAATCTGGATAAAATTGAAACAAAATTAAAACAAAAAAATTTATCGCTGGAAGGGTTAAATGAATTGAAAGAATTAATGGATTTGTTAAAAGAAAATTCTCTTGATGATTTTGTAAAAATTGATTTAAGTCTGGCAAGAGGTTTGGCTTATTACACCGGAATTGTTTTTGAAGTTAAACTGAAAAAAGGACCGAGTGTTGCTGCCGGAGGCCGGTATGATAATTTGATTGAATCTTTTGGCGGAAAACCAACAGCTGCTGTTGGAATCAGCTTTGGAATTGACAGGCTTTTGGATTCAGTGGAAGAAAAAATTGATTTGAAGAATTCAGTGCAATTTTTTGTTATTAGTGTTGGAAACACTCAAAAAGAATCATTAAAAATTGCCCAAATGTTAAGGGAGAAAGGAGCAAAAGTGGAAATTGATTTGCTTCAAAGAGGTTTGTCAAAAAATCTTGATTATGCTGATAAAAAAGGCATTCCTTTTGCTTTGATTTTAGGAGAAAAAGAATTAAAACAAAAAAAAGTTTTAATGAAAAACCTTGAATCCGGGGAAGAAAATCTGGTTAATTTAAATGACGTTTTTTTAGGAATGCGATGATGCCTCGGTGGCTTAGTGGTATAGCACTGCATTGGTAATGCAGAGGTCGCGGGTTCAACTCCCGCTCGAGGCTTTCCCAAACATTTAAAATAAAAAAAAGCAATATATGAATGATTTTTATGCAAGAATCGTTAGTTGATTTTTTGGTTGAAAAATATATTCAAAAAGAACAAGTTTTGGGAATCGGAACGTCAAACGAAGCTGAAAAATTTATTAAAAGCATAGCTTTGAAAGATTTGAATGTAAAAATTGTTCCCACATCAACAAAATTAGCGGGAATAATTGCTTCTCTTGGTTTAGATGTTTGCGGAATATCGGAGCAGGAAATTGATGTTGCAATTGAATTTATTGACCAGATAGATGAACATTTTAGTTTTATTAAAAACAATTCACATTCCCTTGTCAGAGACAAAATGATCGGACAGTCAGCTTCAGAATTGATTGTTGTGACTGATGAAAAAAATTTTGTTAAAAGATTAAAAGGAATTGTTCCGGTTGAAATTACTCCTTTTGGCTGGAAAAGAACTTTAATTCAACTTGAAAATTTTGGAAATGCAAAATTGAAAGAAGAGTCCGGCAATCCTGTTAAAACTGAAACCGGGAATTTTTTTGTTGATGTTAATATTGCTGATATTTTTTCATTAGAAGAATTAGAACAAGAATTAAAGAATATTCCCGGCGTGTTGGAAACCGGTTTGTTTATTGGTTATGCTGACAGAATTGTTTTAACTGATGGAAAAGGAATAAAAGTTAAGTCAAGAATGATGCCTGATTTTTCAAAAGCAAAAACTTAAAGCTTTCTAACCAAAATTATTAAGAAAAAACACTAAATTGCCGCAGTAGCTCAGCCTGGTTAGAGCGCTAGACTCATAATCTAGAGGTCGTGGGTTCAGATCCCACCTGCGGCACTAATTTTAAAAAAAAAGAAATCAATCTCAGAACTCATAATCGTCTTCATTTTCTATTGAATCAGCGCTCAGCCTGTTCTTCATAGATTGATTTTAATACATACGCAAATAAAATTAATATATTTGCCCTTTCATCGGAAAACCGCTTTGAAAATTCTTATTTAAAAATAAAACCAAATAATAACATGTATGCTAGGGGAAAAAATGGTTGGTTTTCAATTAAAACAGCAAACAATCTTATAGAAAAACCAACTGAAGAATTAGCCGAATTTATTGGAATTATGCTTGGCGATGGAAACATTCACGAAATAGATGGCAAAGGAATTTACCAAGTAAGGATAGCAGGACATAAAATTGATGATGCAGCATATTTTGATTATTTAGAAAAATTGTTTATCAATCTTTTTGGAAAAAAACCTTCTTTTTATAAGTCAAAAAATAGAAAAACAATCTATCTTACGAAACAAAGCAAAGATGTTGTACACACTCTAAAACATTTTGGATTAATTCCAGGAAATAAAACAAAAAACAATTGTGGAATCCCAAGTTGGATTTTTTCCAATAATAAATTTTTGAAAGCTTGTGTAAAAGGACTTATAGATACTGACGGAAGTGTTTATCCCAAAACAAAAAAACACAAAACGCCTACAATTTACTTTACAAGCGCAATTCCAGAACTAAGACAAGATTTTAAAAAAGCTCTTCAGAACTTAAATTATAAATGCTCAAAATGGGTTAAAAAATCAGGAAAGGCAGCACAAGATTGTACAATTGGAGATAGAGCAGAAGTTTTGAGGTACTACAGAGAAATAGGTTTTTCAAATCCAAAACATGAAAAAAGATTCAAAAAATTTTGGAAACTCGCCCTTGTAGTGTAGCCTGGTCAAGCACACAGGGTTCTCAACCCTGTAACCCGGGTTCAAATCCCGGCAAGGGCATTGGTGATAAAATGAAAGAATTGCAGGAAAAAATCAAACAGTTTTGCAAAGAACATGGATTGGAACATAAAGCAGAACACCATGCATTGGATTTGGCTTCAGAAACTGGTGAAATTGCAAAAGAAATACTGAAAATGAGTGACTATGGCAGAAAAAAACTGGAAAAAAATGAAAACATTGAATCAGAATTAGGCGATGCTTTATATTCTTTGATTACAATTGCAAATTATTTTGATGTTAATCTTGAAAAAGCTTTGGAACTGGTTTTGGAAAAATATGAAAAAAGACTAAAAAAAGGTTCAGCAGGCTCTGAAAACGATTAAAAAGCTATTTAAACAATTACAAAAACAATTAATAGAAACGCGGTGTTCCGCGTGAGAACATCCGCCTTCGGCAGGATGTCCGAAGCAAAGCTTCGGAAGTGCCACTGAAAGTGGCACGCGGAGTAACCGTACGCAATCGGTTCGCCTCGGTAGCTCAGTGGCTAGAGCACTTGCCTTGTAAGCAGGGGGTCGCGAGTTCGAATCTCGCTCGAGGCTTTTTTATCAAAAAAGTTTTAAAGGAAAAAAAGAATTAAGTTAAAGGTGATTTAATGGACGGAGTAATTCAGTTTATTGCAAATTATGCGGGTTGGACATCGGTTAAAAAATTAAAAGTTACAAATGAAACTGATCCAAGAACTATTATGGAATTCTTGGCAAGTTTGGGAACAGGAATTGATAACAAGGTTGAAGAAAATTTAAGAAAACTGGTTGATTT
Organism: archaeon; assembly: GCA_028279805.1. GTDB lineage: Archaea > Iainarchaeota > Iainarchaeia > Iainarchaeales > JANQMZ01 > JANQMZ01. The sequence goes on from JANQMZ010000007.1 coordinate 400,619, forward strand.
GGATTCTCTTGATAAAATTGTTGAAGAAGAAACTGAAAAGTTGGGAAAGAACAAGGATTCTGTTAATGAAGCTGTTTTGATTATTAAAAGTGCAAAGGTTCGCAAACAAATTAAGGAAATTTGTGAATTGGAAGAATTGCAGAAAAATGAAAAAAAAGAACTGGAAGGATTTTGCACTGTTTATATTACCAGAAGAATTTTGAAAGAAGTTGGTTTGCAGCCTGATTATTCTCAGATTGAAATTCCGGGAATGAAAAGATTAATGAGAAAAAAACCAAAGTAGTTGTTTAAATGTTTGAATTGGTTCAGGGATTTGATGAAGCATTCCTTTTGTTAATTCAAAGCATTTCATTTGAACCATTCATTACACTTTTTTATATTCTGACTCAATTTGGCAGTCCGTTGTTATGGTTTGGCGTGGCCACATATGTTTACTGGACCGGCCGAGAAAGAGAGGGATTTCATTTAATGAATTTGGTTTTGTTAACAGTCGGAATTTCAGGTTTTTTTAAAACAATTTTTGACAGGCCAAGGCCTGATGAAGCAAAATTTTTTGTAAGACAAAGTTTAAGTGAGAGTGTGTTTGGAAATCAAAAAATTACCAATGCAGGTTTTCCAAGCTCTCATGCAGCAATGGCGGGAGGAGCTGTAGGTTATTATTGGAATATTGTTAAACAAAATCAAAAAACTTTGCTTGTTTTATTGGCTTTAATTATTCCTTTATCCAGAATGGTTTTGGGCCAGCATTTTTTTACAGATGTTTTGGTCGGATTGTTTTTGGGAATATTTTTGGGAAAAATTATTTACTGGAGTAAAAACAAACTGGAAAAATACAGTTTTGAACCAACTTTAACAAGGGAAATTGAAATTGGTTTGGCTGTAATTGCTTTCGGAGCAGCAATGCTTTGGAGCGATTTTCCACCAATTTTTGGAGCTTTAATGGGTTTTTATGCTGGTTTTTTTTCATTAAAAAAAGCTTATCCTCTGGAATACAAAGGCAGGAGCCTGAAAAAAGAAGCTTTTGGTTTTCTGGTTTTGTTTGCAATTTTATGGTTTTCAATTGTCAGTGAAGGCATTGTTTCTTTGATTAGTTTTTTTGTTCTGGGTTTATGGGTTTCTTTTATTTACCCTTGGCTTCATCACAAGTTTGCCGAACCGGTTATTTAGTTAAAGAATTTGAAACAATTTGTTCAATGTTTTTTCCAAGATAAGAATTGTCTTCAATAATATAATCAGCTAATTTTAATGTTTGGGAAATTTTTTGATTGGTTCTTTTTTGTTTTACTTTTATTAAAATTGTTCTCATTCTTTTAGCCAAATCAATATCAGAATAACCGTCTGTTATCAGTAAAGATTTTTTAAAATCAAACGGAATTTTTTTTCTGAAAGACAGCATTTCCAGTAATTCTGCTTTTGTTCTGACAGGAATTCCCTGAAATTGCCCTGTTTTCATTGCAACAATTTGTTTTAAACCGGTTAAGGATTGTTTTTTGTCAAACTTTAATTTGCTTCCTATAACAAAATCAAATTCCAGGCCAAATTCTTTTTTTAAATAATTGTTTAACAATTCGCCAAATTCTAATGATGCCTGTGTTGCCAAAACCAGTTTTGTGTTAAAAGTTTGTTTTAAAAATTTTAAAGATTCAATCAAATCAATTCTTAAACCTGGAATAATCAATTCTAAAACTTTGTTTAAATCTTTTTTTGAAAAATTTCTGCTTATTAAAAAAGCGTTTCCCCAGACAATTGCGCTTTCAACCGAATTTTTACCCGAAGCAATGCTTTCAAGAATCACATCATATAACAATTCTCCTAAAACAGTTTTCCCGGTTTTTTCAGGATATTTTAATTTTAAAGCTTCTAATGAAACATCTCCTGAAAATAATGTTCCGTCCATGTCAACAACAATTAAATCAATTGGCTGTTTTTGAAATTTTTTTCTGACAGTTTTTTTTTTAATATTAAAAACAACTGAATCTTTTACAATGCCTCCGACCAAACGGGCTTTTTTTGCTTTTGCTTTAATTGTTTCCTTTAATGCCATAAGTCACACCAAGATTAAAAAAATTTAAGAATAAGCCCAGCGTTTTTCACTTTGTTTTTTTTGTTTAGGGCTAACACCATGTTCCGTTTTTTCCCAGTAATGCGGGTTAAAAAACAATTGATAAGCAGCTTTAAGAGTTGCCAAAGCCATTAAAAGCCAGTAAACAGGAATAAGCAAAGACCATTTTGCAACGCCTTTTTTGTCTTTAACAAAAGGACCCCAGACATGCAGCAAAACAAACAAGGAATTTCCAACAATTAAGGAAATCCAGCCCAAGGTTAATAATGGTTCGGGAAACATTTGCGCAATCACGCCTGACCGGGTTAAAAGCCATGTTATGGCCATTGCCCAGAAAATCAGGTTTAAAATATGGGTTATGGGTGTTCCGCCAATGATGAAAATAAATGTAAACAAGCCTCGCCAGGAATAATCCCGGATTGTTTGAATCGGGTGCCTGAAATGAACCAAAAAAGTTTGCATGAACCCTTTAACCCATCTTGACCTTTGGTTAATCCAGCTGCTTAAAACACTATTACTTTCTTCCAAGGTAATAGAATCAAACATTCCGACTCCGTATTTGTTGCCCTGTGTTTTTGTTGAAATGCTTTCCTCCCAAGTGGTTGATTCCATAACAGCAATATTATAACCCAATCTGGATAAACGCATTCCCAGATCAGCATCCTCTGTAACATTATAAGGATCCCAGCCTCCTACTTCCCTCAAAACACTTGTTCTAAAATGATTAGATGTTCCGCCCAAAGGAATTGGCAAATTTAAAACATGCAAACCGGGCAAAACATATTCAAACCAAACAGTGTATTCAGCTGTAAACCATTTGCTTAACAAATTTTCATGCGGATTATAAAAATTTAATTTTGCCTGCAAAGTAACAGTGTTTTCACCCAACTGGTTAAACAGCCAGACAGCTTTCTTTAACTGATTCGGTTCAGGAATGTCCTCGGCATCATATATTGCCAAAAAATCTCCTTTTGCTTTCATTAAGCCAACATTTAACGCTTTTGGTTTTGTTTTAGGATGAGAATCAGGCAAAACAATAACATCATATTCCGGTCCCATCAAATCTTTTACATTTTCAACAGCCTGAATTGTTTCCTTGTCATTTTCTTCCAACAACAATTTAATATCCAGTTTTTTTCGAGGATATTCCAACCTGTTTAAAGCTTTAATTAAAGTTTTCATAACCCCCGATTCTTTGTAAGCTGCAACCATTACCGTGTAAATGGGCAAATCTTTGTCTTCCATTGCAACCAAATCAGCTTCAGTCGGATTTGGAACACCTTTTCTTACAGATAAATAAAAAACTAATGCTTTGAAAAAAATTGTTAAAAAATAGAACGCCATTGCAAAAACAACAAACAAAACACCAAAACTTAAACCTGTTAAAATTTTTACACTAAATAAAGCCAAAGCCAAAACAAGCAAAAAGAAAACAGCTAATTCTTTTGTTTCCCTGTGAAAAGTTTTTTTTGCACTAATTTTATCATGAATAAACAAATAGTCGCCTTGATGATTCAAATCATATTTTGTCAAATAATGCTCATGAGTTTTGGTAAAATGCAAACTATTCTGAATTTTTTTTTTAAAACTTTTACGGGTTTCTTTTGCTTTTTTCTTAAAAACTGCAAGCATTCCAATCACAAAAAAATAGAATTAGTACCAATTTGTGAAAATAAAGGTTTAAAAGGCTTAAAATTGAATAAAAAGCTTTAAAAACTCGCTTTGACTCAATTCTAAATCAGAATCCCGCCTTAGCATAGTAGCCAATGCGCTCGGCTGTAGACTCCCGCCTGACCGCGGGAAAAGGTCGTGTCACTTTCGGTGACACTGGCGCTCTTTGAAGCGCAAAACCGGTTAAATCCGTTTTAGGATTGAAACAGCGCATGGCAGTAACCGAGAGATCCCCGGTGCAAGTCCGGGAGGCGGGACTTAGCCTATTATTTGGAGATGGCGATACATTTAAATAAACGACCGACTAATCAGTCTATTGGTGATACTGAAATGGAACAAAAAGTTATTTTAATTACAGGAGCCAGTTCCGGAATGGGGAAGGTTACTGCTATAAATCTAATCAAGGAGGGGCATATTGTTTATGGAGCTTCTTTTGATCCGGAAAACATGAAAGACCTTGAAAAATTGGGAGGAAAAATTCTGGACATGGATGTTACAAAAGATGAACAAATTGAAGCAGGCGTTAAAGAAGTGATTGATAATGAGGGTAGGATTGATGTTCTTTGGAACAATGCAGGTTATGGTTTATATGGTCCGGTTGAAGAAATTCCTTTAGAGCAAGGGAGGCATCAGTTTGATGTGAATTTTTTCGGGCTTGTAAAACTGACACAGGTTGTAACGCCGCACATGAGAAAACAAAATTCAGGATTGATTATTAATACTTCTTCAATGGGTGGCAAAGTTTACTTTCCGTTAGGCGCATGGTATCATGCAACAAAACATGCAGTTGAAGGTTTTTCAGATTGTTTAAGATTAGAATTAGAACCTTTTGGAATAAATGTTGTTGTATTGGAACCAGGAGCAATTGAAACAGGATTCTATAATGCTCTGCTGAAAAATGTTTCAGATGAATGGTTAAAAGGACCATACGGAAAAAGAGTTGAACGAATGAAGAATTTTGATACTAGTTCAATGAAAGGTTCTCCTCCAAGTGTTATTTCTGAAACTGTGCAAAAAATTATTTCAACTGACAAACCAAAAACAAGGTATGTTGTTGGAGCAATGGCTCGGCCAATGATGTTCATGAGAAAATGGTTTGGAGACAGGTTTTATGATGGAATGATAAAAAGAAACTTTGGATAACAAAGCTCTTTTATTTCATTAAACATTATTAAAATAATGGATTTTCATGGATAAAAAAGAACAAATTATCAAAACTGGCATGAAGCTTTTTGTCAAACAGGGATTTGAGAATACTCCCACTTCCCAAATTTCAAAAGAAGCCAAAGTTGGAACTGGTACATTATTTCATCACTTTAAAACAAAAGATGATTTGGTAAATGAAATTTACACTTATGTCAAGAAAAGCATGGCAAATGCTTCCTTTAAGAATGTAAATGAAAAAATGGGAATAAAAGACCAAATTAAGTTAATTTGGAATAATTTGATGGAGTGGGGATTTAAAAACAGAAATGAAAACCAGTTTCTTGAAAGGTTTTATGGTTCAACATATATTAACAAATTAACTATTGAACAAATGCAATCAGAGTTTAAATATGCAGGAAAGCTTTTTGAAAATGCTAAAAAAAACAATATAATTAGGGATATTTCACCTGAACTGCTTGAAAGCATTACATTTGCAATAAACAGAAGCTTTTTAGCAGAATTCTATAAAAAGAAAAAATTTGACAAAAAGCTGTTAAAGCAAAGCTTTGAAATGTACTGGAATGCAATTAAGAAATAATTGGAATGATTTTATGCAATTATTTAAAAACACTTTTCGCGAATGGTGGCAAGTTCCAAGAAGAGCCGGTGAGAGGATTGAGCACAGGCAAGTCACATTTTTGGAGCTATTTTATGATTTAGTTTATGTTGTTTTAATTGCACAATTAGCCCATTCACTTTCACACCATTTAAATGTTACAGGAATTATTAATTTTGTTTTTCTATTTGTAATTGTTTGGTGGGCTTGGTTTAATGGAACAAGTTATCATGATACTCACGGAAATAATGACATTAGAACAAGGTTCTATACTTTTCTCCAAATGCTTTTTGTAGTAGGAATGGCCTTATTTGCACAAAATGCTATTGGAGAAGGTTCAGTAGGTTTTGCTATTTCATATGCATTATTTCAACTGACTTTGACAATACTTTGGTGGAGAACAGGAATACATGATTTAGATCATAAACCTTTATCTCAACCATATTCAATCGTGTTTTTATTCAACACAATATTGTTTGCTGCATCCATTTTCTTTGCAGAGCCGTTAAGGTATTACATATGGGGATTTGCAGTATTACTTTCATTACTTCTCCCATTTGTTTTACTAAAACAGGCAAGAGTCAATCCAAAAGCGAAAGCCCAATGGGATATTGTAAGGAATATTTCACCTTCAATGGTTGAAAGATTTGGATTGTTCACAATCATTGTTCTTGGAGAAGTTGTTTTAGGAGTTGTTTCTGGAGTTTCTGTAGATCATGGCCTATCCTTAACAGTCGTTGGCACTGCACTACTGGGAACACTTATTGCGATTGGAATTTGGTGGTCTTATTTTGATTCAGTTTCACACAAGATTCCAAAAAAAGAAGAAATTCATTTTGCAAGCTGGTTTTATTTACATTTACCAATGACAATGGGAATTGCTGCAGCTGGAGCAGCAATTTTAAATGCTTTAGAGCATCCAGGAGAAATAATGCAAATTGAAGCTCATTTACTTCTTTTAATTTCACTTGCAATTGTTCTTGTCTGCATTGCCCTATTAACAAGAACAGTAAACCATCCAAAAGAACAAATGGCTTATATTTCAAAGGGAAGGCAAAAATTAATTTTTTCATCAGCCTTAATTATCCTATTAGGATTTGTTAGCTTGAACTCAATTTATATCCTGACAATTCTTGTATTTTTATTGTTTTTGCCAATTGTCTTTAGCATATTAGAATGGATGAAATTGGTTGATAAGAAAAAAGAGTGATTTGATGAAAAGACTACTATCAAAAAACCGCTCACTTCGCCCTAATTCTGGCAAGTCTGGGAGCTGGGATTACTGATTATTTTATGCAAAACAATAAATTTACAGGAAGAATAGGTTTTATATGAGTGCAAGTTTTTCCGGAAATCGTAGTATTTTTCCTGCTCAGGAATATCTTAAAAGAGAAGCTAATCATTTACAACGTTTAAAAGATGCTGTTGAAAAACGCGATGTTGAAAAAATTAGAAGTGTTTTGGAAGAGTATCCTCTTTTTGGAACATTATATTACGGCAAAACTTTTGAAGAAAAAAAAGAATTGGTTGATTTGCTTTTAACTGCTTCACGAATGATTGAACAAAAATATCCCCAGTACCATGAGGGATTAAAAGAATTAAAACCGGGAGATGTTATTCTAACAAGAGATAATACCAGAATAAGCAAATGGTTAAGGTTTTGGCAATCTGCTTTTCCGGGAAGAAAGGCAAGTACAAGCCACATTGCAATTTATTTGGAAAACGGTTGGATGATAAGCGCATATGGTTGGCCGTATGACAGAATTGTTTTAGAGCATGTGAAAAAATTAGCTGACAAAGGTAAATTTACTGTTAAAGTGCTTAGATTAAAAGGAGAACATGGAGAAATTAACAGAGAAACATTAAGAAATTTTTTAACGGAAGCCGTTGGAAAAAGATATGCATCTTTTTTATTTACATTCGGACAAGTGCTTGGAAGAAGAACAAGAAAACATTTATCACATGCAGAAAAACACACTTGCGGGACGCTTGCAGCAGAAGCATTACAGGAAAGCACCGGAAAAAGGTTTGATATTGGAGCGCACTGGCCGAGAGATTTTGAACATAGTTCTTTATTTAATCCAGTAACACAATTTAGTGGGAGAAACCATAAAAGAAGGTGAATAAAATTGCAGAGTAAAGCTAAAACGGTTAAAGAGTATTTGAATGAATTGCCTGAGGAAAGAAAAAAATCAATTTCTCTTGTCAGAAAAATTATTTTGAAAAATTTGCCAAAAGGGTATAAGGAAACAATGCAGTATGGAATGATTGGATATGTTGTTCCGTTAAAACATTATCCAAAAGGTTATTTGAATGATGAAAAAACGCCATTGCCTTATGTAAGCCTTGCTTCTCAAAAAAATCATATGGCTGTTTATTTAAGCAATATTTATGCTGATAAAAAATTAAGTAAATGGTTTACAACTGAATATAAAAAAAGTGGAAAAAAAATGGATGTGGGAAAATCCTGTGTTCGTTTTAGAAAATTAGAAAATTTGCCTGTTGAATTAATTGGAAAAGCTGTTAAAAAAACTTCAATGAAAAAGTTTATTGAAATGTATGAAAAAAGAAAAAAATGAAAAGCCTTTATTGGTCTTTGATAAGGCGGTCCATTAATTCATCCATTTTTGCTGATTCTTCTTCGGTCATTGAAATCTGATATTTAAATGTTGATTATCTGATTTCGATTCCTCTTCCCTGTAATTGTTTGGCTACTTCAGACTGGCTGACATTAAATTTTCTGGAAGAATTTATAACCATTTGAGTAGTTACCACTGTCAAACCGGCAGCCTGAGCGCCTCTTATAACATCCTGAGCTGCTCTTTTTATGTTAACTTTAATTTGTTTTCTTGAAACACCTCTCCTACGCCCTTGAGTCATAAAAGAATATTAAAATTCTCTTATTTAAATTTTTAGTATGGACTTACAAAAAAGAACACTTTTAATTTTACTAATTTTACTGATTTTCGGAGCTTTTTTAAGATTTTATGGTTTGGGAGAACAAAGTTTTTGGTTGGATGAGGCAATAACCACAAATGCAGCAAAAGCATTAATTGAAACTGGAACTCCGACATTTGATTCAGGGCATGTTTATAATCAAAGAATTCTGAATACTTTTTTAATCGGATTATCAATGCAATTTTTTGGTTTTAATGAAATGGCTGCAAGAATTCCCGCAGTTTTGTTTGGCTTATTGACAATATTAATTGTTTATTTTTTTGTTAAAAGCATTTCAAATGAAAAACTGGCTTTAATGTCAGGCTTTTTTGTAACATTTGTAACATTGTTTATTGGCTGGTCAAGGCAGGCCAGAATGTATCAGCAATTGCAGTTTTTTTATCTGGCTTCACTTTTTCTGTTTTACAAGTATACTGAAACAAAAAAACCGGAATATTTGATTTTAACAATTTTAAGTACAATAGCAGCAATTTTTTCGCATGAATTTGCTTATTTGCTTTTGATAATTTATGCTTTTTATTTTGTCATAATAAAAGGAATTGAATGGCATAAAAAGAGGAGATTAAAATTAGAATTAAAACCGGTTTTGATTGCCGGAATTCTTTTGGCTGGATTGTTTTTTCTTGGTTTGAATCAGGCAATTGAATATGTTTTACAGAACAGGGTTAACTATTTCTGGATTTATTTAAATTATTTGCATAATGAATTTTTTGTATTTTTTTACTTAAGTCTGACCGGAATGGTTATTGCTTTAAGGGAAAAAATTAAAACAAGTTTAATGGTTTTGGCATTTATTATTCCTTTTGTTGTTTTATCAAGCTCTGTGTTGTTGTTACATTTTCGTTACCTGTTTTTTATTTTGCCTTTAATGTTTGTTTTTTCAGCTTATTCAATTTTTTATTTTTATGAATTGTTAAAAAACAAGTTTGATTTAAAAATTGCAAAAATTTTTGGAATAATTGTTTTTGTTTTAATTGTTTTTGCTTCAAATGCTTTTACTTTTGTTCCTCAAAATGAATATTATTTGGACAGATTTTCTCCCCAGCCGGATTTTAAAAAAGCTTATTCTTTTCTGGAAGAAAACAATGCTCAAATTGTGATTGATTCGTGGCCTGCTGTTGGAAAGCATTTCAGGGGAAAATCAGATTACTGGATTTATTTTAACATTACCGGCGTAAAAAAAGACCTTTTAATTGATGATTCTCATGAAATTTATGCAAATGCTGTTGCTTTGAGAGATAAAAAAGAATTAGAAGAATTTTTGGAACAGGATGAAAAAGTGTGGCTTTTGATGGATAATACTGCATGGATTAAGTTGTCGCCGGAGCAAAAAAATGTTATTCAGAATCAAATGGTGGAAATTAAAGAATTTGTTAATGACAAGTTCTGGATTAAAATTTATTCAACGTGATTAAAATGAAACAAACAATGAAAGAAACAATAAAACTGTTATTGCCGGCTTTAATTATTTTTTATTTTTTTGTTTTAATTGCAAGAAATTTTAACCCTTTTTTATTGCCAAACATTGAGGACAGAATTTTTTTAGCTTTAATTCCGACACTTTTTTTGTTTGTAATAATTTATTTGCCTGAATATATTGCAAAAAGCCGGAGTAAAATTGTTAACAATGTTTTAAATTTTCTGAAAAAAGTTCAGCAAAATAAACAATTAAAAACAGTTGTTACAAATTTTTTCTTTTTTCTTTTGCTGGTGCTTTTAGTTGATGCTTATTTTTTGTTTTTGGAATCTTTTACAGTTATTCTGGCAATAATTACCGCTTTTTTAGGAATAATTACTTTCTGGTTAAACAAGCATTTGCTGGCTACAGAGCATGAATGGATTGTTGATGACAGGATTTATAAAATTGGCTTTATTGCAATTATTTTGCTGAATTTGTTTTTCACTTTTAACGGTTTTACTGATATCAGCATTAATCCTGATGCACAGCAATGGTTAGGACGCGGAGTTAATTATTTTTCTTATTTTTTCGGAGAACAAATTCAACAGGAACTGATTTCCTTTTATGATTTGGATTTTTGGGAGCTAACCAATACTCCTGGTTTAACAAGTGCTTTTTTAGTTGGTTTGAGCTTGTATTTGTCTTATTTGTTTAATTTTTCAACTGACCCTGTTTTTGTTGCAAGATTGCCTTTTGCTTTATTGTCAATTGTTTTTATTATTGTGTTTTATTTTTTAAGCCAGAAATTTGTTGATAAAAAAACAAGTTTTTTTGCAACAGTTTTTTTGTCATTATCTCCTTTTTTTCAGTTTTTAAGCAGGGAAATTCATCTGGATTTTTTACTGGGTTTTTTTATTTTTTTAACAGTGTACTTTTATTATGCTTACCAGGAAAAACATGACAACAAGAATTTGATTTTATTTTCATTATTTTTTGGACTGGCGATTTTAACAAAAGTTACCGCGTTATTTTTAGTGCCATTAATTGGTTTTATTGAAATTACAAAAATTTCAAAAACAAAAAAAATCAACCTAAAACACTATTTTATTGCAGCTTTTGTGGTTTTGGGCCTGATTGTTGCCGCCTGGCCGGGTTTAATTCAGAATCCTGTTGAAAAAAGCCTTGATTTGGTTGGTTACACCGGGGACATTTCCACCTCCCAAACTCACAGAGGTTTTTGGTTCGGAACACTTGGCTCTTTGCCGTTTTATTATTATGCTTTTATTTTGCTGATAAAACTGCCTTTGATTTTTTTAGCGTTTTTGTTACTGGGTTCTTTGCGTTCTTTGAAAAAAAATTATTTTTTAATTCCGGCATTGTTTATGATTTTAACTTCAATCAGCACCAAAATGGCTGACCGTTATCTGATAACCGTGTGGCCTTTTTTGCTTTTAATAATAGGAACAGGGTTTGTGACATTAACAGAATTTATTCGTGCAAGATTTAATTTAAAAATGGCAAAAATGTTAATGGCTTTAACACTTGTTTTTGTTTTGTTAAATATTTTAATTGTTGTGCCAAATTACGGATTGTATTATAATTCTTTAATCGGCAAAACGGAAAATGCTCAGAATTATATCAGGTTCGGCTGGGGAGAAGATTCAAAAAAAGCTGCAGAATTTGTAAATGAAAAATATGGCAATGCAAGCATTGCGGCTTTTACTTATTCTTATGATACAGGTTATTATTCTCATGGAAATACAATAGCTGCGCTGCATCCTGGCTGGGAAGACCAGGATTTATTGCTGGTTTCAGTTTCCAAAAGGGTTTTATTGCATGAAAATCATCCTGTGCAGAAAATAATAAATGAAAATGAGCCGATTGATGTTATTTTTGTTCAGGGAATTCCTATGACAGAAGTTTATGATTTAAAAAATATTAATTAGATTTGATTTGCATAAAAGGAATTGTTCCCAATGCTCTGTAAATCAGTCCAACAAAATGTAAAATAAATGAAGCTAAAACAGCCTGCTCAATACTAATTGCAAAAAGCATTCCGAACTGAATAAATAAAAATTCCCTTATTCCCAGACCACTGAATGATATTGGCAAAACTGTTAAAATTATTACAACAGGAACCAGTAAGAGCAGAAAAAAATAATTAATTTCTATTCCGACTGCCAAAAAAGAAATCTGGTAAGTGAATGCAACCAAAAACAAATACAATAAAGCAAAAATTGAATGTTTAAATAATTCTTTTTTTGAAACAAATGCCTGTTTTAAAAAAGAAAATTTTCCGAAAAAATTTTCAAACAAATAAAACAATTGAATGGATATAAATACAAATATTAAAATTAAAGGAATTAAAAACAAAAAATCAAAATCAAAATAATACAATAAAAAGGCGATAAAACCGGCTTCTAAATACCATAAAAAGGAAAAAACCCTGTCAATCATTGAGGACAAAAAAGCGTCTTTTTTGTTTTTATGGGAAACAGCCTTATAACTTTCACTTCCCAATGCTCCTAAAAAAAACAAATTAACAAAATCAGCTGCCCAGTAAAGTTTTAATAATTTCTTGAATTCAATCGGGTTTGATTTGTTTAAAAAAATATGCCATTTTTTTGACATTAAAAAAAGTTTTGGAAAAATAAGAACAAACAAAAAAACCAAAAATAAAGGGTTAACATTTTGAATGTTTGCCAAAAATTCGTCTAAATTAATCTGGTTAAAAACCAGCCATAAAATTGAAAAACTGAAAATTATTTTAATCCAGAAAGAATTTTTTTTAAAAAAATCAATAAATTTTTGAATGCTACCACCTTTGAATCAGTTTTTTAAAATATTTTTCAGCATACCATGCAACAATAAACTGCGGAATTAATCTTGATTTTTTAAAAAACTGCAACAAGTTCCAGAAAATTTTATTAAACAATGTTTTTGTTTCAGTTTTTTTCTTAACTTTTTCAAAATTTTTCAAAGCAAAATTTTCAGCAAACTTTCTCGGAAAATCTTTTGAGTTTTCACATAATTTTAACATTTTTTGAATTCTTTTGCTTAAATAAGCAAAATACATGCTTTCTATTTTATGTTTTGATACTCCGGTAAAATCTATTGCATTTCCCAGCCTTCCGCCACAATTTGAAACAAAAAATGGCACACTTAAAATTTTTCTTTTATGTAAAATTTTTTCAGCTTTCCAGGTAACAGGACTGTTGGAACCGGGGCAAACAATTTTTGCTTTTATTTTTGAAGCATTTTTTTCATTAATTGAATAACCTCGGCCGCACGGAACAACCATGTCGCATTTTAATTCTAATAATTTCAATAACGGAATTTTTTTCCAGTTTCCTTTTTGCAAAACAAATTTGTTTCCGTGTTTTTTTTGAAGTTGTAAAATTTTTTCAATATCTAAACCGTTTTCATTGTAAATGGCTCCATGATGAGTTGATAAGGCAATTATTTTTGAACCTTTTTTGTGAAAAAGTTTTGCTGCATTTAATCCAACACTTCCAAATCCTTCAATTGCAACTGAAGCATTTTCCAGTTCAATATTTTTCAGTTTGGCTGATTCAATTGCTGCAATAAAAACAGATAAAGCGGTAAAATAACCAGAAATTCCTTTTGTTCTTTTAACGCTTTTTTCTCCAATTGCGTGCATTGTTGAGTCTACTTCCTTTTGGCTTGTGTTCATATCTGCGCCAATGCCGTAAACACGCTTTTTAACAAGAGGTTTTGCTATTTCCGCAAAACGTTTTAACAAAAACATTTTTTTTTCTTTTGAAATTTTTTCAATGTCTGCAACAATTGCAGATTTTGCTCCACCTTTGGGCAAACCCAAAAATCCGCTTTTTAAAGTCATTCCTCTGGCCAAATCCTTAACTTCATCAAGGTTGGCATCTTTTATCATTCTCAAGCCGCCGGCACTTTGGCTGTTAACAGATGAATCAATTACAATGAATCCTTTTAATCCTGCAGAAGAGTCCTGAATTAAACAATACAATTGTCCGTCTAATGATTTAAATACCGGGTCAGTCATTTTTTCACCTTTGAACGCACAGTGCGATATTTTCCTGTTTTTTCTCTTGGAATTTTTTCAACAATATCAATAATTAAATCCGTTTCATTATTAACCCTTTTTAAAATTTTTTTTCGGATGTCTTTTTCTGATTTTTTTGAGAATTCCTTGGTTGTTCTTATTTTTATTCTTATCAGGTTTTTTTTCTCCTGAATTATTTGATATTGTTTTACTCCTAAAGCATCTTCAAGAATAAAAGTTAAGGAATAAGGGGAAATAATTTTGCCTGAAGGGAGCAAAATAAAATCGGTGGATCTTCCGATTAAAACACCCATTAATGGGAAGGATCTGCCGCAAGAACATTTTTCGTCCAACGGTTTTCCTACATCGCCAACAGTATAACGGATTAAAGGCATTGCTTTATTGTAAAGTGTTGTGCAAACAATTTCCCCTTCCTGGTTTGCATTAACATGTTTGCTGTTTTTAACAAATTCAACAAAAAAAGAATCAGAATTAATATGATAATGTTTTCTTTCTTTGCACTGCCAGCTGATTTCCTTTAATTCAACCAGACCATAAATATCATAAAGAGGTGCATTAAAAATCTTTTCAATTAATTTTCTTTGTTTTAATGATAACATTTCAGCTGTTGAGAAAAGCATTTTTGGTTTAACATAATTAATATTGTTTTTTTCAAGAAACTCAGCTATTTTGAAAAGAAATGAAGGCATTGATTCAATTATGGTAGGCTTAAAATGTTTATAGAAAAAAACTGGCTCTTCCAAATTTTCAAAAATTGAAAAATGTTTAAGCCTCGAAAGCTTGTCCATTAATGAAAATTTTTGTTTTTCTCCTCTGCCCTTTTTTTTACCGGTAGCAGCACTAATTACCGCTATTTTATCAAAAACACTTAAACCGCACGCCCTCCTTGTTCTAAGCTTTAACAAATATTTTCCATAAATCCATGAATCTCTGTCAAAAAACGATTCAACCGGTTCACCTGTTGAGCCGGTGGTTTTTCCCTTATGCAATTCATTTAATGAATAATTTTGAGAAATAACTGGAAAATTTTTTCTCAATTCTTCTTTTGTTGTAACCGGAATTTTCAACATGTCTTTTTTTGTTTTAATGTCATTCGGGGTTATGCCTGCTTTTTGAAATTTTTTTCTGTAAAAAGGAACGGTTTCATAAGCATGATTTAAAATTTGTTTTAATTTTTTCCACTGCAGTTCTTCCAGTTCTTCCGGTTTTAGCCACTGGTTTCTGCTTAACTTATAATATTGCCACAAATGCTTAATCATTTTTTCACCTGAGAATAAACTTGCAAATATTTTTTGGACACGTTTTGCCAGGACATTTTTTCAGCAAGCTTTCTTGAATTATTTGAATGTCTTTGCAACAAAGCAGAATTTTCAATGTATTTTAAAAGAGCTTTTTCAATTTGCTTTGAATTCTGCTTTTCAACAATAAAGCCGTTATTATGAATTAATTCTGCCGCACCGGTTTTTGTTGTAATTACTGGCAAGCCGGAAGCTAATGCTTCCTGTGTAACATTAGCCAAAGCTTCTTCAATTGAAGGCAGGACAAAAACGCTTGATTGTGAATAAATTTTATGAATATTTTTATGTTCAACCATTCCGGTAAAGTTAACATTTTTTGAAATGTTGTTTTGTTTGCAAAATTTTTTTAATTCAGATTCCTGCGGGCCTGAACCAACAATTGTTAGTTTAATATTTGAATGTTTTTGTAAAACATTTTTGAATGCTTCAAGTAAAAAAATTAATCCTTTTCTTTCAATTAATCTCCCGACAAATAAAACATTAAAATCTTTTTTCCTGCCCGGAGTAAATTCTTTTGAATCAATTCCGTTGTAAATTACTTCAATTTTTTTGTTTGAAGTATTGCGGGCTAATTTTTTTAAGTCATTGCTGACAGCAGTAACTGTTTTTGCATTATTCCAGACTATTTTTGATAAAGGTTTGAACAAAATTTTGTCCAAAAATTTTAATCTTGGATTGTAGCCTGGAACATCTGAACCTCGCAATGCTACAATGTAAGGAACTTGTTTTCTCAGTAAAAAACCGATAATGCCTGAAGGCCAGCCGAACCAGCAATGGCACAAATCATATTCTTTTTCTTTAACCAGTTTTTTAGCCAAAAAGAAGGCTTTTAGAGTGTATTTTGCTATTTCAAGTATTTTCCAGTAATGAAATTGTTTTTTGCCAACATCCAACTTATACATAATAATGTTGTTTGAAAATTTTTCCTGCTTAAATTTGTCAGGGCTTGAAGTAATCAAATCAATCTGCAAGTTTTTTGATTTTGCAAATTCTTTCAATAAGTAAAAATTTGCGTTGGCAGCGCCCCCCCCTACGGGGGGAAACTCATAGTTGAGCATTAAAATTTTCATAAAAGCAACTATAAAATTTTTTCAATCGAATAAGGTTTTTGTTTTTTTGTTTGAAAATAATTTTTAATAATAATATCAGCCAAAAAACCAAAAATTATGAATTGTATTCCGATTATAACCATTAAAATTGCCAAAAACAAAATTGGCCTGTTAGCCAAACCAATTCCTAAAAAAATTCTTTGATAAGACAAATATAATCCGAGCAATGTTCCAAGAATTAGTACAGGCAATCCTATTCCTCCAAACAAATGCAAGGGCCTTGTTGCATATTGTGACCAGAATTTAATATTTAGCAAGTCAAGAAAGCCTTTGTATAATCTTAAAAGGCCATATTTTGTTTTTCCAAATTTTCTCGGCCTGTGATTGACTTTTGTTTCTCCGACTTTGAATCCTTTCCAGGCAACCAATGCAGGAATAAATCTGTGAATTTCTCCGAATAATTCAGCGTCTTCCAGTGTTTCTCTCCGGTAAGCTTTCAGGGAACAGCCTGAATCATGGATTTGCAAGCCTGTCAAACGTTTATGAAGCCAGTTGGATAATAATGATGGTAATTTTTTTGTTGTGGGATCTTTTCTGTCAGCCCTCCAGCCGCTTACAACATCAAACCCTTTACTCATTTTGCTTAAAAGTTTTGGAATGTCTTTTGGATCGTTTTGCAAGTCACCATCCATTGTAATAATTGTTTTTCCTTTTGAATTGTCAAAACCTGCTTTCATTGCAGCTGTTTGTCCAAAATTTTTTCTGAATTTAATTATTTTAACAATAGAATTTTGTTTTTTTAATTTTAATAATTCATTAAAAGTGTTATCGGTTGAACCGTCGTCAACAAAAATTATTTCACTTTTTATTTTTAAGTTTTTTAATGTTTGATTTAATTCTTTGAATAAAATTGAAACATTTTCCTGTTCGTTGTAAAAAGGAACAACAATTGATAAATCCATTTTGAATCCCTGCAAAAAAGAATATATAAAATTCCCTGATAAAAGTATATAAAAAACACTTGGATGAAAAAAAATGCTTGAAAAATATTCAAAGGAAATAACGCAGTTTTTTGCATTGTTTCTGGTGATATCAGCGGGAATAATTGTTTATTTGTGGAACCAGCCTTTATTGTTTCCCGGTTTAATTGAAAGATTATTGGTTTTATTGTTTTTTTCAGGGGTTTTGGCTTTGCTGGTTAATTTGAAAAAAACCAATGTAAAAAAATTAACAGAAAAACTGTTTAAAGCCAGTTTTTTGGGTTTTTTCATTGTTTTAATTGCCGGATTATTCTGGTTTATCGGCTTGGAAATTTTGTTATTTTTGGCTGCAATTGTTGCTTTTTTTGGAATTGTTTCAAGGCTTTTTTAGTGTTTTAAACGTCAAGGAACAGTATTTAAAATGTACGCCAAAAAAATTAATTATACTCAATAAGGCAGTGAAAATAATGGATAGGGGCGTTCCTAAAAAGTTTTTGCCGGCGGCAGCTGTTTCGCTGGTTATACTTGTTTTGGTCATTTCAGGACCGGCTTTTGCTTTTACAATTGTTGACTGGTCTGCTGACCCGGGAACGACAACACGAAATAATGAAATAGAAATACTTGTAAGAATTTCACAGGAAGTTGATGAAGTTCTTGACACTATTCAGCTTGAAATAACTGATCCGAATGGTGACAAATTTTTTGCAACTCTTGATAGCTGTGAGTCTGTTGGATTCAGTGATGACGGTTCAGGAAATGTTACAGGACCGGGATATGGTTATGGTTATCTGGGTTACGGTTCTGCTTTTGGTTACGGTTATGGGTATGGATATGGTTATGGTTCAAGTTTTGGAACCAATGACCCGATGATTTGTAAATTTACTTATTTTGCAACAACTCTTGGAGACCATGACGGAGAATTGTTTATCAACGGAGTTCCATTCGGAACAGAGGAAGATTTGTTTGAAATAATTCCAGCCACACAAAATGGTTCCTCAGACAATCCACCTGCAGGCACAAGCCGCGGAGACCAAGGTGGTGGAGGCGGAGGTGGCGGAACACCGCCTGGAACAGATTCTGATGGAGGAGAAGAAGGTGCAGGAGGCGCACCTGAAATTGAACCGGAAGAACAGGAAGTAACACCTGAAGCAATAGCAGGAACAGGAGGACCAACTGGATTTTTCGGATTGGGAGACCTTGACTTGGGAGAATTAATGGATTCATTAACCGGATTAATTAATTTAGGCGGACTGGATTTGAGTTCAAGCGGACTGCCATGGTTCTTTTTAATACTTTTAATTCTGGGACTATTGTACAGGTATTATACTACAAGAGGAAACTAGTTATTTTTTAACTTTAAAATTTATGATTAAAATGAAACAATTGTTAATTGGATTAATTTTTTTGCCACTGATTTTAAGTGGCTGTACTCAAATTCAGTCAGGCCCCGGATTAGAAAAGTGCGGAATAGAACAATGCCACGGTTTTGATGTTACATGCGGTTCAGACATTCCGGAAGCTTGCACTCAGGAATTCAGATTGGAGGATACGTGCAGGCAATTTGTTTCATGTGAAACAATTCAGGGGCAATGCACTTTAATTGAAGATGAAAAATTTGAAACTTGTAAAAATTGTGTAGAACAATGCAAAACTGATTCAGTTGATGCTTTTTCCTGTGTTAACGAATGTTTAAATAATAACAATTAAATATTTGAAAATTAATTCTTTTTCATGGGCATAAAAAAGAAACAAAACCCACAAAAAAGACGATTAAACGTTCAGCCTGAAACGAGGCCTAATGATTTTATTATTGTAAGAGATTCGCAAGGAAAAGAGATTTATAAGGGAAGCGAAAAAAGAGATAATAGGAAAAAAACAGTTGAAAACCTTTCTAGAAAAGTTGATTTTGAAAGCCTTAAAGGCGGAGTTCAAGAACATTTGAACATAATTAGAAAATATATTCGGGACATGTACTCCGAAGGAGGCGATGTGAGTCATCTTCCTCACGCAAAATTAACCGAAATTCAAGAAGGAATTTTAGGCAGGCAGTTAACAGAAGAAAAATTATACGAATATTTTGTTTTTTTAGAAGAACTAAGAGAAGAAGAAAAAATAGCCGATGGAAGATAACTTTAAATTTTTTTAATATTAGTTGGAACTTTAACCTTGTTTAATCTTCTTGTAATTTTGCTCCAGCCGGCTAAAACAAAATAACCAACAACTGTAACAATCAATGCAACTGTTATGTCAACAAACAAAGGAGATTCAGAAAAAGCCAATGTGACATATTTGTCAATAAAAGTTCGGAAAGCCTGAGCCCAGAAAATTGCAATAGCAACAATAATTCCAAACCTTAAATTTTGAGGAACATTTTTTCCAATATCCGAAACAGGTTTTTTGTAATGCTTAATAATTTTCTTTTCAGGCATTTAAAAAAAAAGTGTTTTTTACTATTTAATGATTACATTACACCCAAAAAAGTTCTGGTAAAATGTCTTTTTGACACTTTAAAAGCCTGTTTTCCTTCACCGGTTAAACTGTAAACAATTGTTTTACCTTGTTTTTTTTCTTTAATAAAACCGGAATTTTTAAGGCTTTTTAAGGCCGGATAAATTGTTCCCGGGCTCGGCCTGGAACCTTTTCTTTTTTCCAGTTCATCAGCAAGTTCCTGGCCATGCATAGATTTTTTTGACAATAAAAATAAAATCAAAAATGACAGCATTCCGCGCATATCACAGCAATTATGATATTTGTGATAATGACCCTTCATACACATATTGGATGTCCGATAGGTTTAAAAACAAAAAGGTTTATATCGTATATACGATATAACGGAGGTTGATAAAAATGGGTTATGGTAATTGCTCATGTCATGGTTATAGTTATCGTGGAAGTGGCAGAAGTTTTTTAACAAAAGAAGAAAAAATTGAAATGTTAAAAGACTATCAAGATTCTTTGGAAAAAGAAGCTAAAGGCATTTCTGAAAGAATTGCTGAACTGGAAAAGAATAATTAATTCTTTTCCTTTTTTTCACTTTTTTGTTAATCAAAAACTATTTAAATGAAAAAATCATAATCAAGCTGAGGTGAAATGAATGCTTGAAACACAGGTTAGCTTGATAGGCGTGGTTGTAGCAGCAGTTGCAAGTATGATTGCAGGCTTTTTGTGGTACTCTCCTGCTTTGTTCGGAAAAAAATGGGCAAGTCTGAAAGGGTTTAAAATGAAAACCAAGGAAGACATGAAAAAAATGCAGGAAAAAGCAAAACCGGCATACATTGGTTCATTTGCAGCAGCACTGGTTACAGCATGGATTTTATCACAGTTTTTGATTTTAACACAGGCAACAACATTAATGGCTGCAGCAACAACAGCTTTCTGGATTTGGTTTGGTTTTATTGCAACAACAATGTTTGCAATGCACTTGTTCAGCGAACAGTCAAAAGAACTTTACCTGATTGATGTCGGACACCAGCTTGTATCACTTATTGTAATGGCAGAAGTTCTGGTTTTATTATAAAAACCAGGATTTTTTCTTTTTTTTATAACGAAACAAATTTATACGGGTAAATGTAAATACTTGATATGCAAAAAAGACCATACCTTGTTTCTCTGGCAATAATTCTGATTTTGGCATGGTATTATTTTATTTTCCGCGCATTCCCAATAACATTAGGATTTGTTAATGCAGTTGTTGCTTTTGCTTCAACTTTTATTATCAGCTTGTCTTTTTTGT
This sequence comes from archaeon, assembly GCA_028279805.1. Classification (GTDB taxonomy): domain Archaea; phylum Iainarchaeota; class Iainarchaeia; order Iainarchaeales; family JANQMZ01; genus JANQMZ01. Next base: position 421,591 of record JANQMZ010000007.1, read on the forward strand.
TCGGGCCACTGGCAAAATTTGTAAAATTTTTCGGCAAATATTTGCATGACAGAAAAGATTATGGATTGATTGGATTTGGTTTGGCTGCACTGCATACTTTTTTAGCAGTTCCAAACATGTTAAGCAATAATAAGGAAATTTTGTTGGCTGATGCCGGTTCACTGGCTTTTGCCGCCATTGCATTTGCAATTTTTATTTTAATGGCTTTAACATCCACAAATGAATGGATGCAAAGCCTTGGTTATAATAACTGGAAAAATTTGCAGAGAACAGGTTATCTGGCTTTTTTGTTTGTGGCATTTCACATTGTTTTGCTGGAAAGTGGCATATTTTTGACAAGAACAATTGGCATGATAGCATTAAGCGTTATTTTGGGAATAATTTTGTTAAGAATTATTGCTTCCATTTTTGGAATGCCTGCTCTGGAAAAAATAAAAGTTTGAGTTATTTTTTCATTAATTCTTTTTTTTCTTTTACAGTGAAACGTTCAATTGCATAACGCAACGTAGTTCTTGGTAGTTTTAATTTGTTTTTTCTTAAAAATTTTAATACTGGAGGCTTGTTGGCTTTTGCTGCTTCACGTAAAGTCCAGCCCATTGCTTTTTGAACCAAATCATCCTCTTCTTTTAACATTCTGGAAACGGTTTTAACAACTTGATTTGAATAATCATTGTTTCTTGCAATGTTAACATATGAAACCAGGGAACATCTGCGCAGCCAGCGGTTTTTGCTTTTATGCCAGGAAAAAATTTTTGATTTTAAGGATGGAAATTCCGTTATTAAATAACCTATTGGGTTGGGGCATAAGCTGTCACAATAAGCCCAGTTTGTTATATATTTTTTTATCCATTTTTCAAACACGTTCAGGGTTTGTTTTGAATAGTCTTTTTGAAATCTGGAAATTAGAAAAAAAGCAAAAATGCTTTGTTCAAATAAGTCGTCTTTTAACAATTCTTCACATAAAATAACAGCTTCTTTGTAAGTTAAATCCGGATGTTTTTTGTGAAATTCTTTAACCAAAAGCCTTACTTTTGGCATTCTAATTCCTAACGGGTTAACTTTTTCTTTAAAAAAATATTTAACGTTGGGAATAAATTTTTTGTTTGAATTTTTTTTAAGCAACAATTTTGCTTCTTTTTTTAATGCATTAATGTTTGCCATTAGAATCAGCTATAACAAGTCGCCTATTTTATTTTTCTTTTTTTCAAGCTTCTTTTTTTTACTTTCAGGAATTGTTGCTTCAACAGTTTCTTCAACTTTTTGAGATTTATCCAAAACATCGTCAAGTTTTTTTTCAATATCTTCAAGCTTTTGGTTAACCTGTTTTTCCCTGTGAAAAAAGAATAACACCCAGAACAAAAAGTTTGCAACAACCGCTTTTCCGACATCAAATGCGGATGGCAAATCAAGTTTTAACTGATCAAGCTGAATAAAAGCCAAAACCAGGACCAGATAAGCAACCAAAGCGAGAGTGCCCCGAAACAAAAGGCTTCCAATTGTCCTGAAATCAATTTCTTTCATATAACCAGAACAGCTTTGAAATATTTAAACTTTAATTTATTTCAAGAATTTGTTTAACCCTTTTTTTATCATGGTTTAATTCGTAAAAAAATCCTTTGCCTCTTTTAACTTTTCTAAAAAATCGTTCAATTAAAGCCATATATAAATGAATTTGTTCCGGGTTTGGGTCAAGAATTATTCTCAAACCCTGCCTTATCTTTTCCCTGTGTTCAAAAAGAAATTCTGATAACAAAAATTCGGAGGGATGCATTCCGAGTTTTTCTCCGAATTTTTTGCTTTCCCTTGTTTCAGCTTCAGCAGACCATTTCCAGTAACCCGGCTGGCCGATATACTGAGTCCTTTCCCTTTGAATTGAAAAAATTCTCACAAGATTTGAAGCTATTGGAGAATGCTGTAAAGTAACTCTTGCACGCCCGCTCCCGTCAGATAAAACAAAGTGGGGATTATTAGTCCAGCCTTGTTGTAAAGGATTTAAAACGGCAGGTTTTCTGTCCACATAATCCCAGCCATTTACTGTTTTAAAAGAAAAAGAATTTTCAACAGCTTTGCTTCTATGAGGAACAGTTGAAAATGAAACAGGTTTGGATGTTTGTCGTTTTACTTTTTTTCCGGTTTTTACAAATTTTCCCATAAAAAAATAATGCTTTAAATGTTTATAAAAATTGGTAAAATCTGGCAAAAACATTAAAAAAAGAAAAAAACAATACACTTGAATGAAAACAGAAAAAGTTGAATTTGAAAATTCAAGAGGGCAAAAAATTGTCGGCATTTTGGATTTGCCTCAGGAAAAAAATCCCGAAATTATTATAATTTGCCATTCTTTTACAGGTTACAAAGAATTAAAACAATTGCACGCCATAGCCAAAAAATCTGTTGAAAAAGGATTTGCAGCTTTAAGATTTGATTTTTCAGACTGCATCGGAGAATCAGGCGGAACATGTGAGGAAATGAAACTGGATAATCAGGTAAATGATGCAATATCGGCACTGGATTTTGTTGAAACACTTGAAGGAATTAACAAAGAAAAAATCGGAATCTGCGGCCATTCACTGGGCGGGACAACAGCAATAAATGCAGCTGTTGATAATCGTGTGAAAGCATTGGTTTCAATTGCAGCTTTAGCCAAACCGGAATGGGAGCATTTGTTTGATGATGAAAAAGTAAAACAATGGAAGCAACAGGGCTGGATTGAATTTCAGTCACACAAAAAAGGCCCGGTTAAAATAAATTATTCTTTTTATGAAAATATTATCAAGCATAAGTGCGGTGAAACAATTAAAGAAATAAATTGCCCTGTTCGCGTTTTACATGGCACCAAAGATGAATTGCTGGATTTAATGAATGCCGCTTACCTGTATGACAATGCAAAGGAACCAAAAGACATTAAATTAATTGAAAATGCGGATCATTTGTTTTTAACATCGCCTTACATGGAAAAAATGGCGGAATTAACAGTTGACTGGTTTGAAAAAAATTTAAAATAAAAAAAAGTTAAAAAGATTTTATTCAAAGTGGCACATAAGAAAAAGTATTAAGAAAAAAAGTTTTTTTTATTTTTATTCTGATGCTTCTGCAGCAGGTTCTTCAGGCGAACCGGATTCATCTTCTGCAGCCGGTGCTTGTTCTTCCACAGCACTCATTGCAGCACCACAGTGTTCAGGAGCTTCTTCCGCTTCTGCTGTTGCTCCGCAACTTTCACATTTAAAAGTTGTCATAAAATATCTCCTCCCTAAAAGTTGATAATTTGATAAGCTGAGGGTTTTTTTATATAAAAGTGTTTTCCCAGTTCCAAAACCGGGCTATAAAAGGCTTAAGCTTGATTTAAAAAGAACCTGTTAACCTGTTTGCTTTTTGCTAACAAATTGTTTTCTAACAGGTATAACCAAAAATGCGTTATCATAAAGCTAATAGTCTTTATCTTTTTAGAAAGTGTATTAAAAAAGCCTGACATAATTTACTGACCAAAAAAAAGGAGGAGTAAAAAAATGAAAAAAATTGTAATAATACTGATTGTGATGACTTTAATGTCAGGACTTGTCTGGGCAAAAGAGGTTAATGTAAAATTTAATTTTCCTCTTGATTTTGCAACACAGGATGTTTTTGATACTGTGACAATAAATAATGATGAAAATGCTTACACTGCATTTGTTTTGGCAGCGCAAGCAAATAACATTGAACTTTCAATAGACTATTATGATTTTGATGGTGATGGTTCATTGGAATCGGCTTTCATAAGCAAAATTGATGGCTTGGGAGCATCAGAAGACTGGAGTGAATACTGGCAGTTTTCACAAAATAATTCATCTTCTTTTGTGGGAATAAGTGCAAGTTTTCCTGATGACGGGGATACTGTTTCACTGGATTATCTGAACGGATTTGAGGAGGATGCAATTGAATGGCTTGCCGACAACCAAAAGGAAAGCGGAATTATTGGCAACAACTCTTTTCAGAATTCTTTTGCATTAATGGGATTGTCAATGGCGGGACAAAACAATGTAAGTTTAGATTCAGGCATTGTAAACGATGCAATTGACAATCTTTTAACACACCAGGAAAATGATGCAGGGTTCGGAAACGATTTGACAACAGCAACAGCGATAATGGCCTTGCTTTCAAACGGAAAAGAATTAACAGATTTTTTAAAAACAGGAAAAAACAGCATTGAAAACTTAAGAGAAAACCAGATGGATGACGGTGGTTTTAAAAGCGGTTCAAATGAAAGCGATGTTGACACAACTTCATGGGCAATGATTTCATTTGCACAGGCAGGATACCAAATGCCTGAAAATGATGATGGCAAAAGCCCTGTTGATTATTTGCTTTCGGCACAGCATGAAAACGGTTCTTATGGTTACAATGCTTCAGATTTAAAAGAGAGCATTGATTTTACAGAGGAAGCATTAATTGCTTTGGCTGTTGCAAACCGGTCAGCTGAAAATTCGGTTAACTGGCTTTCATCAAAACAAAACGAACAGGGATGCATAAGTGACGGGTTCAGGACTGCATTGGGAAGCATTGCTTTCAGAATGCACGGAGAAACAGATAAAGCGGATAAAGCTTTAGAATGCTTAAAAACGCTGGCAAAAGGGGATGGAAGTTTTGGAAGAACAACCAATTCTTCAAATGCCCTGGACACAGGCTTAGCTTTAATTGCTTTAAGTTCTGAAGAATTTCCTTTAACAGTTTCAGAATCATTGGATACAGATGGAATGGCCGGCTTGAATTCAATTGTAAAATTTGTTGTTCAGATTAAAAACACGGGAAAAGTTAAAGCTGAAAATGTCAGCATAACATTGGATGGTTTGGCTGAAAACTGGGTTTTTGATTCAGGACAAGGTTCAATTGATTTTTTTGACGAAATAAAACCGGGAGAAACAAAGACTGCTGAAATTTTTGCCCAGATGAAAGATGTTGGAAACTTTGAAGTTAAAGCAAATGTTTCAACAAAAACACGCCTGAATGACACAAGTTCAACAAATTTTGTAGAAGTGAACGTTGAACAGGCAAAACTGGATGTTTCAATAGGATTTGAATAAATGAACAAAAAAGAAATTAAAAGAATTGCAGTTATTCTTGCCGGCTTGGGAATAGCTGCAATTTTTCTTTTTTTTGTCAATTCTTCAGGCACAGGTTTTGTTGCATTGGCAGAAGAAAATTCTGAGGAAAAAAATTTTTTTGAATCGGAAGAAAAACTTTCAAACAGTTTGTCTTTTCAGGTTGTAAAAAAAACAGAACTAAAAACAGAGCTTGTTCAGGGAATTTTGCAAAATTGTCCGCAGTATTCAAATCTTGTTTTTAATGTTCAGAACATAGGCAAAAATTTGGCTGAAAGATTGTTTGTTGAATATCCTTCCAATTTAAAGGTTAAAAATTGTTTAAACTGTTCAGTAAAAGAAATAAAACCAAAACAAATTGTTAAAATAACATTAAATGCATGCAAGTCAAATGATTCAAAAATTGGCGTAAATTTTTCATCAATTAACACGGAAAAAAACACAATAAAAATTGAAAAATAACGGAAATTTTATCAGGATTTGAATAATTTATTTGCGCCTTAATCTTTGCCTGCCTCTGTCTGCAATATTTCTTTTATAAACATGAAAATCATCAGAATTATGCTTTTGTCCTCGTGAAGTTCTTCCCAAAACTTTGTTGCCATAAAGTCTTCCCGCTCTTGCGCCCTCCCTCGTAATAACTGTTCCGTAAATTTTTTCAAAACCTAATCTGATTAAATGTTCTTCAATTTCAGCCATATGATGCCAGCCCATTCTTGAATTTGGTTTGGTTATGGTGTGACCCAGCCAGCAGGATTTTTCACCTTTTTCATTTCTTGCAGCAACTCCGCCGGTGTAAGCAACAACGTTTCCTTTTTTGTCAACGGCCAATGCATAAAATTTTCCCGGTTTTTTTCTCAAAAACATTCTTCTAAAATTTTGAATCCTGTCACCAGGCTCTCTAACACGGGCAAAAGTCTGGTCAATTAAGGAACGCACCTGTTCCCATAAACCGGTGTTTTGCCTGAATTCATCATGAGTTAAAAAAATCAGAGATAAATCATTTCTCCAGGAACCATGCTCTAAAACAACTTTTACCATTAAAAATTAACTGTTTTAACATAAAAAAGGCTTTTCTTTTTTTGAATGAAAAGCTTTAAATTCTTTAAATATGATAAAATTGGATAACATGGCTAAAACAAGAAAAAAGGAAGGGAAGCCTTTACCTGAAACTGCTGACATGAAAATGTGGAAAAAAGAATATGAAAACATGTCAGAAGAAGAACATCATCAAAAACTAAAGCAATTAGGATTGTCTGACGAGGATATGAAAGAATTTGATGAGGTTTTGGAAGAGGAAAAAAAAGAAAAAAAATCAGAATCAGATGAAGATTCAGAGTAAAGATTGAAAATGCTTTCAGCAAGTCTTTTTTTAAATTTTTTAGTAGATGTTGTTGCATTATTTTTTGTAGCAGGATTTTTTGGCGTTAAACAAAACAGAGCTGCTTCCGTTTTAATCATAACAATTGTATCTTACCTGGTCGGACATTTTGCCGTTCCCTTAATTGTTTCAAGCGTTTCATTCGGCATAGGAGCATTACTTGTAACACTTTTAGGCGTTTTATTCATACGCCTTGTAATGATCTGGATAGTTTTCAAAACAGGAATAGTAAACGGCTTAATGATCTGGATATTGTCTGCAGTAGTAAGCATAATATTCTCATTATACCTGCCGTTATAATTGGAACAAATCATGGCATAGATTTTTATTCTCTCCATTCTTTTTTTGTTATTGATTCAAATGCTGGACACGCCTAACGAAGTTATCTGTGAAGTTTGCAAAATTCAGTTAGACAAAGTTTCAATGGTAAAAATTTTAACAGATTATGAATTGTTTTTATTGAATCATCCGGCAAGAGTAATAACAATTAATATTCCAATGAAAATGGATTCCGGGGAAATAAAAGTGTTTCCTGCTTTCAGAATTCAATACAATGATGCTCGCGGCCCTACAAAAGGAGGAATAAGGTTTCATCCCAATGTTAACATGGAGGAAGTAGAACAACTGGCTTTTTTAATGACATTAAAATGTTCACTGGCAAATATTCCTTTCGGAGGGGCAAAAGGAGGCATAACCGTTAATCCAAAAGATTTAAGTGAACGGGAATTGCAGACTTTAAGCAAATTATATGTTAAAAATTTTCATCCGTTTATAGGGCAGGAAAAAGATATTCCTGCTCCGGACGTTAATACCAATCCGCAAATAATGGCCTGGATGCTGGAAGAATATGAAACAATTTTGGGCAAAAGTGTTCCAGCAACTTTTACAGGCAAGCCTGAAGAATTAGGCGGAATTGAAATAAGAAATTCTTCAACTTCTTTAGGAGGTGCAATTGTTTTGAGAGAATATTTTAAAAGCATTGGAAAAAAACTTGAAGGAATAACAGTTGCAATTCAGGGATTTGGAAATGTTGGTTCACATATGGCCCGCATTTTAGATGAATGGAATGCAAAAATTGTTGCTGTAAGCGATGCATCAGGTGCTGTTTACAACAAAGACGGGTTGGATATTAAGGAATTGTTTGAAAAAAATCCAAATGCAATGTCTCTTGAAGGATTAAATGGTGAAAAAATTTCAAATGAAGAATTATTGGAATTGGATGTTGATGTTTTGATTCCGGCTGCAGTTGAAGACCAGATTAATGAAAAAAACATGAAAAACATTAAAGCATCCGTTATAATGGAAATGGCTAATGGTCCTGTAAGTGTTGAAGCTGATGATTTTTTGCAGGATAAAATTACAATAATTCCTGACATTCTGGCAAATGCCGGAGGAGTTACAGGCTCATATCTGGAATGGACTCAGAATTTAAAAAAAGAAGACTGGACAACAAAAGAATTGGAAACAAAACTTGAAGAATTCATGGTTAATGCTTTTAATGCAATGAATGATTATTCAAAAAAACATTCTTTTCCGATGAGAAAAAGTGCTTATGTTTTAGCTGTTGAACGAGTTTTAAAAGCTGAAGCAGCAAGAGGCAACATTTCAAGCATTAAAGCAAAACAAAACGGTTTGAAATAATTCTTTAAATCATTTTTAAATTATTTCTTCACTTATTTTAAAGTGAGAAAATGAAGAAACTATTTTTTCTAATTTTATTTCTGATTTTTTTAATTTTTGTTTTTAATAATCTTTCATTTAAGGATCAAATGCAGATAAAATCAATAGCAACATGCGGACTTGTCAATGGAAAATTTTGCGAATCAGACAATTTTTGTGCCGGATTAAAAATTGGAGGACATCCTGGAAACTGTTGCATGGGCTTTTGTTATGACATAGATTGGAAAAGCTGTGACCAAGATTCAGATTGTATTAGAGTAAACAAAACTTGTTGTTCTTTTAGCAGAACTGCAATAAATAAAAAATATGAGCAGAAATGGAGTCTATTTCTACATCAAGACGGTTGCTACTGTCAAGCATGGATGCCTAGGCCATCAATTGACTGGTTTGCAAAACCAGTTTGTGTTGAAAACAAGTGTGTTTTGGATTTAGAGGATTCTTCAGTTTGTGAAAATGAAGAAACTGCTAAACGCGCTGATTTATGTTATTCTTTATTTGATAAAGATGTGCAAGAAGGAAGGATTTTTGATCAGCCTCGCTAAACACCTTTTTAAACTATTTTGCCTAATTTTTGTTAATTGCGAGCTCAAGCGAGCAAGTGCCATTGTAAATGGCACGCGGAGTAACCGTACGCAATCGGTTGTGCCCTGGTAGTCTAGTGGTTAGGATACGGCCCTGTCGAGGCTGTGACTCGGGTTCGAATCCCGGCCAGGGCGCTTTAAAATAATGGTGATGTGAATGAAAACAATGACTTGTAAACAGCTTGGGGGTTCTTGTGATAAAGAATTTCATGCTGAAACTTTTGATGAAATGGCTGAAATGAGTAAAAATCATGGCATGGAAATGTTTGAAAAAAACGATGAAGAGCATATTAAAGCTATGGAAGAAATGAAAAAACTAATGAATAATCCTGATGCTTTGAAAGAATGGATGGAAAACAAGCAAAAAGAATTTGATGAATTGCCTGAAGACAATTAATTTTGTTTGAATTTTTTTCTGGTTTTTTTTAAGTGATTTTGTGAATTTGTTTGAAGCAATAATTTTAGGAATTTTACAGGGAGTATTTGAATGGCTGCCTGTTAGCAGTCAGGGTCAAATTATTGCTGTTGCAATTGCTTTTTTTCAGATTTCAACACAGGAGGCTTTAAAGCATTCAATTTTTTTACATACAGGAACTTTGATTGCTGCAATTATTTTTTTCAGAAAAGAATTAATTAAAATAATTCAAGGAGAAAACCCGGAATTAAGAAATTTTATTTTAATTGCTGTTTTGGCAACAATTATAACTGCTGTTCCGAGTTTTTTTATTTTAAAACAATTAATTTTTTCTTCAACAATTTTATTGTTTTTAATCGGATTTTTATTAATAATAACCGGATTATTACAAAAAATTAAACAAAAACAAATAAAACCAAAATTAAACAAAAAAAATTCAATAATATTAGGCTTAATGCAAGGCTTTTCAGTATTACCAGGAATAAGTAGGTCAGGAATAACAACAGCAACACTATTATTCGAAGGATTTGAACCGGAAGAAGCTTTTAGGATTAGTTTTTTGCTAAGTGTTCCAACAGTTTTAATTGGAGAAATAGCTTATGGATTAGTTGAAGGATTTAGCTTTGAATTTAATTCCTTAATTGCTTTAGTATTTGCTTTTGTATTCGGATTAATATCAATTGATTTGCTGTTGAAACTGGCTAAAAGGATTAGCTTCAGTTGGTTTGCGATTGGTTTTGGATTAATTTATTTGATTATTGGGTTGGTTGGGGTTTGAATATTGTTTGTACAGACACTAATCAAAAGGAATTAAACGATTCTCGATAAAATCTAACATCTCTTTAACATCTGACTCTTTATATTTATCAAAATGTCCGTGTGCTGCGTCACTACCAACATCAATATGTCCTTGAATTTTTCTCCAAAAAGATTTATCAAAAACCCCTTCAGATTTTAATTTATCATTAATTGTACCGACCATTTCATTACCAGAAAGTTTAATTTCTTTTTTCTTACAAATATCTCTCAATTCTTCTTCAATAACAATTCTACCATAAATAGCTGCTGTGTCTTTATTTTTATTTTTCAAAAAATGTTTTGCCTGTTGAAGAATAGAATCAAAAATATCAGAAGCAACCAAATGATTAATTTTGTACAAAAAACCTTTTTTTATTTCCTCTTTTGCGCTTTCAAGTATCCTAACTGCGCTAGATAATTTCCCACGATAATTAAGCCCTCTGCTATTCAAAGCGTTTTGCAACATTTTATAGTGGATTTCTTTACCAAAAGTTTTTTCAATTAAGTTTAAAGCAGAAGGTGCCCATTTTAACCACAGATAATATCCATCAGTATCCCTTATACGGCCCAAGTTTCTAATACTGCTTCTCATTATTGGCACTCTTTCGAATCCTACCTCGTTTATAAGCTCATTAAATCTTTTTAAAATAGAATCTCTCATCCAAAATTTCACTACAAATCTATTTAAAAAATTAAAGCTTTTTAATGGTGGTTATGGATGAGAGAATAGAAGAACATTTTTCAACATTGGACTTAGATTTAAGAAAAACTAGATTTTCTAGATTTATCGACCAAAAAGTCACTCCAGACGTTTTATCTTTCATTGCAGATTGTATAATGGCACATACTGGAGGAAATGAAGAAAAAAAATTTAGAGTAAAGGACATATGGAACTCCGAATACTTCAAAAAAAACGTAATTCAAATATATAGCAAGCCGTCACCAGAAAATGAAACGGCGACACACGAATATGACAAGTTTATTGGACAACCTATGAGACTTTTGAACTACGGAAAAATAATAGAATCAGAAAAAAAAGGGAACGCTAATTTTTACTGGTGCTCAAATCCAGAAATACTCAACTATATATCAATGAATGAAACATATTCATTTAATTTTCTTTATTTATATCTAAAAAAAGTTTTAGATGATAGCGGATTTTTACAACATATAGAAAGATATAAGGAAAATGATAACCCGCAAAATTTTAGAGAATTGAAAAATAGGTTTCAAATATTTATTAGAGGGAACACAAAAATAAATACAGATGTTGAGATAAATAGGATCTTTCCAAAAGTGCTTAACATATTTTCTGTAAAATGGAACATACGAGGAAGTAAAAAGGGAAGAATTTCCAGACACAGATTCAATTTTTCAGATTTAACTTACAATGAAATAAATTGGAGAGATATAAAAAAAGACAAGAGAACTACTAGAACAGAGGCACAAAATAGAGAATTGGAAAAAGTAAAAAAATATGAAAAGTATACTGTTGAAAAAGCCAAAAGGATAATAAGAAAAAAATATAGAGAAACAGAAATAAAAGATCGGTGGGCTGGAGGAAAAGCAACACAAGTGCACCATATTTTTCCGGAACACGAATATCCACAATTTGCAGCTTATCTTGAAAACCTAATAAAACTAACACCAGACCAGCATTTCACGAAAGCACACCCAAACAATAGTACAAAAGATATAGATAAAACATATCAACTTGATTTGGTTATAGCTAAAATATACAGCATAGAAGATTCTTTATCAAAAAAAGAAACATATTACCATAAAGATAGACTCATAGAACTATTGAACGAAACATTAGGAATCGAAATGTCTCAAATAACCTCCTTTGATGAAATCAGAAAAAAAATAAAAGAAATTCAACTAAGTTTCTAATTTTCCGAAAAAATAAATTGAATTGCTATCGATGTTCATAGATCTAGTGCTTCTGTTTCTAGCAACGCTATAAAATTCTCTGAACTCAGAAGTGCTATAATAATTCAATGTTTTCTCATCAATTTCTGTTCCATTTTTTGGTTGAGCAATAGCCACTGAACCATCACAAATAGCGTTTTCCGGCATAAAACATGCTCTGGGATAATAAGTAAGATTTGGTATTAAAACAGAATTTCTAGAATTTAAAAATTTTTTAACCGTTAAGGAAGATGCCTCTCTATTACTGATATATTTATCGTAACCGGAAATATCTTTTATTTTGTTATTCCCAATATTTCTAGATTTTAAAACTCTATATTTTCCTTTGTCGTAAAGAATTTTATTTGTAATCTGTCTATCTCTAAAAACTTTGAATATGTCAAATTTCATCTTTTTACTTATTTTATTAAAAAAATTGTTCCTGTAAATTAACCAATAAGGAAAAATATCTGAAGCCATCTCCAATTGCTCTAAAAATCTTGCGTTTTTAGTTACATAAGACTCTATTTTTACCATATTCTTGGGGGTTCTTCTATTTCTTTTCAAGATGAACCCAATAGTTTCTATCTTAACATCAAAAGCTTTTTCGCCAAAATCAACAATTTTTACAATGTTATATTGATTCATTAATTCCCTTGTTTTATTAAATTCAGGAGTAGACAATAAACTTTTTGGGACAATAAATGAAATAAAATCGCCCAATGTTATTGCTCTTTCAATGAAAAAAGAAAAAAGATTATTTGTATCTTTGTTATTTTTCCCTCGCTTGTAATGTTTTAACAATTTTTTGTTGTTAACAACTTTTTTAAACGGAGGATTCCCCAATATAACATCATATTTAAAATTGCCATTATAAAAAATAAAATCAGCGTTTATATATTTTATTTTGAAATTATTTGGGATTCTTAATTTTTTTACTAAAATTTTTAAGAGGGTTATTGATTTTTTGTCTATATCTATAACATCTAAACTTACTTTTTTATTGTTTTTATATTTAGCTATAAGTGAGGGTAAAAAATTTCCTGCACCCACTGCGGGTTCAAGTAAGTGAATCTCTTTCTTGTTCTTAAAATCTGGTAAATCCTTAACAAGAGAAAAACAAATATTTGAGGGGGTATAGTAAGCGGAATTTTTTAATCTTTTTGCATTAGAAAGTTCGGCGATCTTAGAAAGTGTATTGTATGAATATTTTTTTAGGTTTGTATTAATAAATGACTTAAGCTTACTGTGAGAGTCTAATTTGTTTTTTTCTATTATTTTTATTATTTTAGGTTTTGTTAACTCTTGATCTTTCAGTGCCCCTCTTATATTTCCAGCTATTTTTCTAAAAATAATTGTTGGCACAGCTTCTCCCACACACCTCCTTATGTTCAACTCATTTTTCTTTAAAAAAAATCTTTTCTTGTCCAAAGACTTATGATTGAGCACGTCAAAAGGAATTTTTGACCATTTAAAGTTCCTTGGAATTGTCATTAGTTTCATGATTTCTCTAATTGAAAAAACTCTGTGGTCTCTTGGATGTATAGTCCACTGACTTGCTAAAATATCATTTCTAGTATGTATACAATAAGCTGGTTTATCCCAGTAACATCTTTTGTATTTATCACCACTTTTGTTTTTGTTAAACACTATTTTATCATTTTTTATTCTGTGAGGAATTCTAGCACGAGCTCTATTCTCAAAGGCAGATTGCCCTTCTTTCAAATTTTCTATCCATTTAAGCATATATTTTGGAAATTTTCTATAGGAATGATAAATGTCCGAATAATCTATTTCGCCCATTTTTTTTAAAGGTTTTAATTTTCCAATGGTTTGTCTAACGGTTTTTTCTTTTTCTTTTGATGGAAAAAGCTCTAATGGGGAAATATCTATTAAATCTTTTCTAACTCCAATTACAAGAGTTCTTGTTCTTTGAGAAGGGCTTCCATAGTCCTTAAAATTTATAACTTCAGAATGAACATTATAATTTGTGAGATTTGACTCTATTGCTTCTTTTATTGACTTTAGATTTCCGTCAGAGTCAGTGCATTTTGTATTTAAAAAAGTCCTAACATTCTCAAACAAAAATATTTTTGGATTAATTTTTTTAGTTACTATTATGGATTCAACTACCAATGAATTTCTTTTTAACTCGTTTTTTTTATTATGATTCGCTACAGACATTCCCTGACAAGGAGGCGTAGCCACAACAACATCAATTTCTTTTAAGCCGGTCTTTCTTTTCCAATGCTCTGTTTCTTTGTAAACTTTTTTTTTGATTTTTTCTTGACTCAAGTCTCCTAAAATATATCCTGAATCATGCTCGCATTTATTATTATATTTTTGAATATTGAGTCTTTCTTCAGAAACTTCGTTTGTAGCTACACAGTTAAATTCTGTAAGATTGAACCCATTACATCCCACACCAGCACCACTGAAAAGGCTTACATAAGAAAGTGTCTGGCCTTTGCTTGAATCTTTATGGCGAGGCATTTTTTCATTCTCCCTTTCCAAAGTGAACTGTCTCTAAAACAAACTTTTGAGACGAACCTATAACATAATACTTTTATAATTTAAAAGTTGACGATATCAGTTTAAAGCTACTGAGAGCACATTTCCGCTGAAATTACTGCGAATTTTTACACTGACATGGATTTCCGCCAGACATCATTCCGGAAACCCAGTTATGCACTTTCACTTTTCCACATTTTTTACAACTTGCGTTTTTTACAGCTCTGGCGGTTCTTTCGTTCCATTTTTCCATTATTTTGTCTTCTTCTCTTCTTGAATTCAAAAATTCTTTTAATTCAATTATTTCAGTTTTAGTTAATTCAGTCATAAAAAAAAGAATTATTCTTATTATTAATTGGTTTTTGGTTCAATGGTGTAATTGAATTCAAACTTTCCGAAAATATATTCGTTTTTCTTCTTCTTTTGAGGAATTTTTTGATTTTTTATTAATCCAAAGGCTTTCTATATTTTTCAATATCTGTGGACATTTTATTATTAAATCTAACATGCTTTGTTAGTGTGTGCTTAAATTTATCAATATCTGATTTTTTAAAAATTGCTAACTTTGGCTTTTTAGTCTCTGTGTTAAAATGAATAACATACAAATGTGTTGGACGGAACTTTAGACCTGAGGGGGTTTCAATAAATTCATATATATACGCATCAGGAATTCCTTTGTCCGATTCTGAAGTTTTAACCTCAATTAATCTAGGATCTTCTTTTTTTTTAAATCAACACTTATTATATCCATTCCTGAATATTTTCTATTGCTCTGAACATCTGTTGGGAATCGACCATTAGCTGTTTCATATTTAATAACAATATCAATTCCTTTTTGTGCTAAATTTTTAGTCATTTTTTACTCACTTTCCAATTAATTTTTTTATCACAAACTATTTTTCAACCTGCTCAACCATACTCCTCCAAAGCACTTCATCTTTCTTATTTTCAATCAAATCTTCTAAGAATGTTTCCGGATTGTTTTTCCATTGCAAAAATTGGTTTATTTTGGTTGAGGCTGTTGTGAACGCTGATTGGGATGGCTGTCTGTCATCCAGTTTTGATGAAATTGTGCCGTCATTGATTCTTTTTCTTAAACCAATGTAGCCGATGGCTACTTTTATTTTATCCAAGGGAATGTTTTTTGATTGAGATAACATTCTTTTGTATAATTCTAATTGTTGCCTGTGATTGGATGAATAATCAGCACTTTTATCTGTTTTCCAGTCCACTATTAGATATTCTTCTCCGTTGGAAAAAACACTGTCAATTTTTCCGGTAAAATTAATTTCATCTTTTGTGTCAACAATTTTTGAAATTGATAAGGTTATTGTGGTTTCAACTTCTTCAACATTTGGATAAGTTTTTTTAATTTCTTTAATGAACATCTGAACATTTTTAATAAATGGTTCAGTTTCTTTGGTTTTTTCAAATTTTTGGTTTTTTAAAATTTTTTCAGCAGCATTATGAACATCTGAGCCAAGAGTTGAAGCTTTAAACGGAATTGTTTGAATTTTTAAAATCCTGTTAACAAAATAATCATAAGAACTTTTAGGCAAAGCACTATAAGAAAGGCGATTAACGCCGGCAAAATGTTTTTTAACAAAATCTTTTAACCAGGGTTTACTATTTTCTAATTCTTGCCGGGCTTCTTTGAATTGTTTATTTACAAATAAATTAAATGCTCTTTTTTGCAATTCGTTAAAGCTTTCAGGTGATTCTGTTTCAAATTGTAATTCTTGTTTTTCTGAAAAATCATTCAAAAAATCAGCTGGTTTGCCAGTTAAAATGTAAAGATTTTTTTTGGCTCTGGTAAATGCAACAAAGTTTGAACGCAGTGTTTCTTCTTCCAGTTCTTCTTCTGCGTTAATTTTTTTGGATTTTAAAATTGCTTCAACAACAGCATCCTGAAAACTTGCACTATTTGAAGATTTTGAAGGAGCAAAAATAACTGTTTCAAATTCTTTTCCTTTTGCTTTATGAATTGTTGTTAGAATGATTTTTTGTTCAATGTCTGATTCATTTGCAAAAAGGTCAGCTGATTCTAAATAAGCAGTAAAATTGGCTAAATCCTTGTTTTCTAATAAGGAAATGGCTTCATTGCAGGAACTTTGAACATTCTGGGCAGCCAGCAAATATTCTTCTCCATAAGTTAAAGCAACCGGTATGATTTTTTCTTTAAATAACAAATTGATATCCTCAATGCTTGAAATTGATTCTCTTAATTGTTTGAATTCCGAGCTTTTTGCAAAAATATCATTCAATGTTAAATTATAGTTTGAGGATAATTCAAATGCTTCATGCAAGGAAATGGGAAAAAAGCTGGTAAACATTGCGTTTTTAACAAATTCAATGTTGTTTGAAAAAATTCCTCGCAGAAAAGTAATAATGTTGTTTTTTGCTTCATTTGAAGCTGAAAAATAAGTGGAAGAATGTTCAATGTTGTGTTTTTCAAATTCTTTTGAAATTTCCCTTATTTGATTATTTGTTCTGGCAATGACAGCCACTTGGTTTGAATTTTTTAACAATTTTTGAGTTAATGCTCTAATTGCCTGGTTTTGATTATCCTGCACATCAAAAATAACCGGTTTTGGTCCTTTTTCTGCTGTTTTGTTTTCAAGGTTTTCTAATGCTTTGATATATTGTTCTTCTTTTGTTTTTTTAGAAAAATCTTCTTTTGCAAAATTTAAAATTTCGTTTGAACTTCTAAAATTTTCAGTTAAAACAAATTCTTTTGAGTTGTTGAATTTTTCAAAATTTAAAATGGAGCCTCCTTGAAAACCAAAAATAGCCTGCTTTTGGTCTCCAACCGCAACAAAGTTTTCACAGGATTTCAAGGCAATATCAGCTTCCAGTTTGTTTACATCCTGCAGTTCGTCAACTAGAACATATTTGAATTTTTTAACATTGTCTAATTCCAAAAATTTTATTAGCAAATCATTGTAATCAAATCCCTTGTTTGCCTTA
Organism: archaeon; assembly: GCA_028279805.1. Taxonomy (GTDB): domain Archaea; phylum Iainarchaeota; class Iainarchaeia; order Iainarchaeales; family JANQMZ01; genus JANQMZ01. The sequence continues at coordinate 438,910 of JANQMZ010000007.1, forward strand.
ATTGTTTCATAATGCTGAAAAATTTTAACAAATTCTTCAAGAAATTGTTCAAGTTCTTCTTTTGAATAATTTTTAAAATCTTCCAAAAAAGTTTTTGAATCTTGCAAATCAATTGAATCGGGCATGACGCCAAAACTTTTCAAATACCTAATCAGGCTTTCTATTTTTGGAACAATTGTATTAATCAAATATTCATCGCCGTAGTTTAAAACTTCATTTTGTTTCAAATAATCATAAATTGAATAACGCAAAAGATTTGAGGAAATAATATTATCATTGTCAATGTTGTCCAATGCAAACGAATGAAAGGTAAAAACCTGCAATTTTCCCAAATCAATTTCAACTTTTTCATCATTTAAAATTTTAATAATTCGGTTTTCCATTTCAGCACGGGCTTTATTGGTAAAAGTCAGGCACAAAATTTCTTCCGGTTTCAAGCCTTTTTTGATTAAATCCACATATTTAAACGCTAATAAGAGGGTTTTGCCGGTGCCTGGGTTAGCAATAATCAAAGCATTTCCATCATGCTTAATAATTTCTTGCTTTTCTTTATTTGGTTTCATTTGAAAATCACGATGGTTTTGTCAGCTCTGCTATTTTTTCTATAATTAGATCTGCTCTTTGTTCGATAAAAGCATCAAAATTATCTTTCCAAATGGCAGAATTTTTCTCATAAGGAGGAATTAGATTTGACTTTAGGTCTTCTTCATAATGCTTATTCTTTTGTTTTACTTTTTTTTCAAAATAAGATGAAGGATTGTCATTCCCGATTATTTGATTGGATTTTTTTGGCAGAAAACAGATATTAACAACACAATCTACTTTATCTTTGTTAGAATTTATAACCGCATTAGATTTTTTGGGAAAAATGTGATGGAGTTCGCTTTTTTTAGGATTTATGAAAGAATCATAAATTGGAATCTCAGTGTGATTTGTGATGTCAAATGGTTTTTGACTAGCCATTAAACATAGAAGTGATCTGCAAAAACCACTATTCAAATTTAATTTTTCGCTTAACAATGCCTCTCTATCACTAAAATCTTTTTCAAGTTTAAAGTTAAAATCAGATGCTTTAGTTAGAAATTTTTTGAAAAGGTTACAATCATTTTTTATTTCTTCATTAGTTGCCCCCAAGTAATCTGCATTAAACGATTTTGTCCAAAACCAATTTTCAATAGCTTTTTTTATGTTATCAGATTGTGGATTGTCTTCTAACAAATAAAAGAAATATGCTAGGGAAACTATCATTGGAGAATATGGTAATATTTTTGGAGAAGCAACTCCAAGTTTGTTTGTTAAAAAAAGTATTGCTTCTTTAAGAGAATTTGATGCTTTATCCCAGTTGTCTTCAAGATCTTTTGACTTTAGTTTAAATAAATCGGATTCCTTGCACGCTCCAAATCTAATTAAAGATATTAGTCTTATAATTGAAGTTTCATCCAAATCATCATAATTTAGCTTACCCAATCCTGTTGTTTCATCATATAATTGTTCTAAATTGTCTCTCAAATAAAAATCATCAGTGAAAGTGTTAGCTGTTATTAAATCAATAGTTGAAAGTTTCTTTCCACGCATGTTTACTCTGGTAAATAATTCACACACTTCTTCTATTGGGACATTTTGTAAACTTATTATGGACAAAGAGTAATTTGAACTTAATCTTTCATTCACTTCATGATATAATGTTGCAATAGATTTGTCCATATCTCTTAGTTTTAGAAGTAAATCCATGTCCGGTTTTATTAACTTACCCACTTCAACAAAATATTCCTTTTCTTCAGGATTTTGTTTTTGAATTTTTTGGAATTCTTTTTCAGTAAAAAATAAGTCAATATCTTTCTTTTTTTCTAAATCCTCCTCTTCAATTTCCTTTTTAGCTGCTTTTAGAGAAAAATATATTGTGAAATCAATTGGGTTTTTTCTATTTTGAGGTGTTTTTTTGCCGCCCAAACTAGAAACGATCAAAGAAGTTAATCTTTGTTGTCCATCTAAAACATAGTTGAAAAAAGAACCAGTACGGTCTTGACTAATTGATCTTACAAATTCAAAATTATCAACAATTTGCCGGTTATCAGGAAGTTTTTGTTCGCTTTCCCAAATTATAAGGCTGCCTATAGGATAATGCTTATATATGCTGTCCCAAAGAGCTTTGATGTCTTTTGGATCCCAAACAAAATGCCTTTGGAATTTAGGAATAGTGTAATCATATTCAACTTTTGAATTATTATCAGGATTATCTGGAATCATTTCAGAAAGTTTTCTTGAAAACACTGTTATCTTGCGTTTTTTATACATCAATTCACATCCTTGCAATTTTTCCTGCGTCGGTTAGCTTTAATCCGTCTTTTTCTTCCAGGAGGCCTTTGTGTTTTAATTCTTTTACGTTCCGATAAAGCATTGCACGGCTTTGTTTCAAGATTCCTGCTAATTTTGACAGATTTGGTGTTGATTCAATGTTTTCCAGTATTTGCAGTTGTGATTCGCTTAAATCAAATGACAATATTGGCAAGGTTATTATTTGGTTTTCATCAGCAGGGCAATAATAAATGTTTTTGATTTTCTTAGACCGGGAATAAGAGCCAAATAATAATCCTAATGCTTGTGTTTTTTTGCTTGGTGTGATGTTTACAAAAATTTCATCGTCTTTTGGAAGAACATCAATAATGTTGACGCATTCTTTTGCAATTTTAACAATGTCATACAATTCAATTTTTCTTTGCTTTACTTCAAGAACATTTCCAAAGCTTTCAACAATTGAATCAATTGTTTTTTGTTGGGTTTTATTAGGCTTTTTGTCCACAAGCAAAAAAATCCTGTCAATTCCAAGCTTTGTTGTAAGCAAGACAATTGAATCGCTTGAATAAGTTGTTGTTATTAGTACCTTAGCCATTTGAAGCCTCTTTATAATAAAAACAGCCAAAATTTAAATAGTTTACTAATAATGCAATTATTGTAATGAAAAAGAGAATTGTATACTATAAACGATACGTTTATATATTTTCTTGTGTTATATTTAAATGTTCGGGAATTTGTGGAAAAGAATGAAACCTAGCAGAAAAGTTTGGGAAAAAATGAAAAAGCTTGTTGAATGGGGGGGTTTTAAAGAAATGAAATTAAGCAAAGAAAAAGAGGAAGAGGTTGATACTTTGATTGAATGGAATGCGATTATGTTTAGTAATCCAGCAGGCGTTGTGAAAATAAATGACATGATGGAGAAAGCGCCTGCAAAAACAACTGACATGGATTTGTTTGTTCTTGCAAAAATTTTTGAAACAATGGAAGAGGAATTAATTTATTCAAAAAACTTGGTGTCCAAACTGATTGGCCTTGGAAGCAAAACAAAGCTTTCAAAAAAGCTTGAAAAACAAGCTGGTAATTTCAAAAAAAAATACATGCAAAGCATAATTGGAGATGCAAACACAAATAAATATTTGAGAAAATACTTTGAGTTCCGGCTTCAGAACAATTTGTTGTGATGGTGTTAAAATGAATGAAAATGGTTTGAATCAGCAGTTTAAGTCAAAGAAAACATTGAAAGCATTCAAAGAACTGGTTAAAAAATACAACTTGTACGAAGCAAAAATAAGCGAATTGAGCGAATGTGACTTGGCGATTCTTCAAGTGATTAAAAGGCACAGTGAGAATATATGAAAAAACTTTCAAAAAAAATTTTGAGAATTATGCTGTTAATAATAGTGACAACTTCTGGCTGCTTGGAGGCAGAAACGATGGTTCCGGAAAAAGCCAAAAAACTTCTTCCCAAATTTGCTGATGAAATTGCAAAGTTGCCTAAAATAGATCCATCCTCCCTGGAAAGTTATGAGGGATTTAAAGGATCTCTTAATTCGGTTAATTCCATAATTATGATTCTGAACAGGGAGGGGGGATTAGAGTTGGAAGAGCTTGATATCAAATTTGAAACCTATAGAAAAATTTCTCGTGTTGCAACAGAATATGGACCACTTATAGACAATTACAATGAAGTTGTCCTAACAGCAAAAGAATTTGAGGAAGGAAACTCTGAAAAAGAATATGCCTTTTACATGGCAATAGGAAAATTTGGAGTTGAAGCTTTTTTAATAGTGACCATAGCTTACTACGGAGTTGCTTATACCACAACAGGATATTTGTACAGGGCTTCAGGATTAAATCGGCTTGCTTTTACACACCCTACAATTATATCTATAGTGCTTAACAAAACGCATTGGGCAATCCGCGGCGGATTAAGTGAAAAAAGTTCAGAATTTGCCGAAATCACTATTGAAACTGGAAAGCAATTTGCAGATTCTCCGGGCAAAAAATTAGAGGAAATTAAGGGCGACATAAAAAACATTTTTGATAATACCACAAACTGGGTAGGATGGCAACTTGGACAAACAATAAGGCAGAATGGTTAAACGAATCAAGCTTGTCTTACACAAATTATTGGACACTGATTCAACGGAAATCTACTCCAAGTTGCCTTATATGTTCTTTGTTCCTGTTTTAACAAAAGGAGGTGAAAAAATGCATCATGTTGGAAAAGTTTTACAGGTTTTAAGCCATAAAAATTCAAAAGTAACTTCATCAGACAATACGACACAAGCGGTTGTTGAAATGTGGGATGGGCCTAGATTTATTTTTGACGTTGAGCAAAAAATAGAAAACAAAATAAAAGAATCAGATTTTGTTATAGTTGATTATACTCCGCAAAAAAATCACGCACCAAAACACTATATTATAAAAATTTTGGATAAAAAAATAGGCGAAAAAACATGGAAATCATTCAAGGAATTTATAAAACAACAAGAAGAAATAGCTAGAAAAAGAATGCCACAAAAAGAGCCAGAAATAGCAAGCAAAATACACTACACCTAAAACCAATATTAAAAAAGGCAATTTCCATTGTTTTGCAATTTCACACTCATAAACCGTTAAATACTTGTTTTGCGTTCTTATTCAAGCATGGTTAAAGAAAATCCTAAGCTTAAAAGAAATTTAACTTTGTCTTTGTTGACTTTTTACGGTATCGGCAACATCATCGGCGCGGGTATTTATGTTTTGATTGGGGAGGTGGCTGGGGCTGCTGGTTTGTATACTCCGATTGCTTTTGTTTTGGCTTCGATTTTGGCTGGTTTTAGTGCTTTTAGTTTTGCTGAATTGAGTTCAAGAATGCCCAAAAGTGCCGGTGAAGCTGTTTATATTCAAAAAGCTTTTGGAATTCAAAACTTTTCAATATTAATAGGATTAATGGTTGCAATAACGGGAATAATTGCAGCTTCAACAATAGTAAAAGGATTCACCGGTTATCTGGATGTATTTGTTTTAATTCCGCACTGGATTTCAACAGGATTTGTAATATTATTATTAGGCGGAATTGCCGCATGGGGAATAAAACAGTCGGCAATAGTTGCAACAATTGTCAGTTTGCTTGAAATTGGAGGAATATTATTTGTATTATGGGTTGGAAAAGATTTATTTTTACAGGTTCCGGAAAGATTACCGGAATTGGTTCCTTTAATGGGGTTAAGTGATGGCGGGTTTGGAATAATGTTGGGAGCTTTTCTGGCATTTTTTGCATTTGTAGGATTTGAGGACATGGTTAATGTTGCTGAAGAGGTTAAAAATCCGACAAAAAATATGCCACGTGCAATTATTATTGCTTTAATTGTTGTAACTATTTTGTATTTTTTGGTTTCATTGCTGGCTGTGCTGGCTGTTCCGTTGGAAGATTTAAGTGCAACAACAGCACCATTGGCTTTGATTTTTCAAAATGCAACCGGGGAGGTTCCAATTGTTATTAGTTTGATTGCATTGTTTGCTGTAACCAATGGTGCAATGATTCAGATTATTATGAGTTCAAGAATTTTATATGGTTTAAGTTCTCATGGATGGATTCCGGAATTGTTTGGAAGAATTCATCCAAAAACTCATACTCCTTTAATTTCCACATCAATTATAACAGGAATTATTTTGATTTTAAGCTTAAGTTTTCCAATTGGAATACTGGCTCAAATGACAAGTTTTATTATTTTAAGCGTTTTTACAATAATCAATTTAGCTTTATGGAAAATTAAAACAATGGAACCGGCACCAGACGGAGTAAAAGTTTATCCTATCTGGGTTCCCATTGTTGGTTTTTTCATTAGCTTGGGATTTGTTTTATTCAGGGCGGCAGAATTCTTTGGATTGTTTTAATCAGCGGAAATCTGCTTTGGAAAAGCAGATATAAATAAAGGGCGTATTCTATAAAGGAAAGATATCCAAAAGATATCTTTATATATCTGGAGTGATCCATATTACTAAGAGGGTTAAAAAAGGCCATTATACTGTGGTAATCACAAGGCATGCTTACATTAGAGCGTTGCAAAGAGGAATTGATCCTGAACTTGTGGATGATTCCATTGTTAATGGCAAAATGAAGAGGTTTGCAAAAAACAGAATAAAATTTGAAAAGAGGTTTAAAAAATTTTCAATAGTTTGCGTTGATGAAATTATTGAAAATGAAATAATAATAGTTACTATTACAAAAAAGATGAGAAAATGACTAAGAAAAGAACTTGCGTTAGATGCAAAGGAAAAATGATTGAAAAAAAGGATAAAACTCCGGAAGGGTTTACTTACAAGTACTTCAGTTGTAAAAACTGCAAGGACGAGATACTAACCATGAAACAGTTGCATGAAGTTGCTGAAAAATACAGAGAAATGAAAAAATACAGAGCAAAAGTTTCAAAATGGGGAACAAGCTTGGCTTTACGAATTCCAAAAGAACTGGCAAAAAAATATGGATTAAAGAAAAACAAAGAAGTTACATTGGTTCCAGATAAAAAAGCAATAAGAATTGTGAATTAAATGGTTAAAGTGGAAGTTAAAAAAAAACAATTTAATGCGATTATTAAAGAAGATGAAACCGGAGGATATTTTGCACATATTCCCTCCCTGCCGGGATGCAATACGCAAGGAGAGACAAAGGAAGAAACTTTCAAGAATATAAAAGAAGCAATTGAGCTTTATTTAGAAGTAAAATATGAGAATATTAAATAATTACACAAATTCTTGGACAAAAGCTTTAAAAGAATCAAAACTTATTCAAATAATATGGGTTCCGGCGGTTTAAGGAGAAGGAGGAGAATACTGGAAAGCCTTGATAAAAAAAAGAGGAAAGGAGAATATATTGATCCAGATATATATTCCCGTCATTACAGGCGTTTAAATACCGGAGAACATGTAAGAGGGATTAGAACACTTGAATCTCTTGTGGGAGGAGAGTTGAGGGCGTTGGTTGCAATTCTTGAATCTCAGATGAAATCTTACAAAGGAATAATCGCACAAAGAGGAACGGAGGAAATAGAGGGTGGAAAGGAATTGATGCGATTAAAGGACAAGCTTGAAAAAAATCCTCCGGCAACAGCAGAAGAATTGGACAGCTTATCAAAAAGAGTTGGTGAACTGGAAAGATTATACGGAATGCATGGAAGTCATAATAATCTTTTCAGCTTTCAGGAATCTTTGGTGAAAATGTATGAAGAGGTTTTGGAATCCCGGCGAAAAGATTTAAAAGGCATTGAAAAGGAAAATCCTTCAATGCCCAAGGAAGCAAGACAAAAAATCAGGGAAATTGTTGAACAACATTCACCAGGAGAAGCAAAAAATCTTCTTCATGATTATGAACAGTTGATTAGAATAAGACTGGGTTCCTTGGATTTGGAAACATTCAGGGAAAGATTTAAGCGTGTTCTTGAAAGTGAAACAAAACCTCAAAGTGATTTTTTTTCAGAAGCAAAAGGAAAAATGATTGAAGGAGTTTTATTCAGTGTTGGAAATGATTTCAGAGAAGTTTTAAGTGAAATTCAAAAAGCAATGGAAAGAATAAAATAATTATTTTTGATTTTTTTCAACTGTTTTTTTGATTTTATCCAGATAATCCTGTTCAGGTTTTTGAATTTGTTCACCGATTTTTCTGTAATTGCCGCCAAAATATAACAATGGTTTTTTTTCTTCAATTGCAGATAATTCTAACACTTCGCCAACAAACATTACATGGTCGCCCAATTCAATTGCTTTAATTAATTTGCATTCAGCATTCATTGCAGCATCTTTAACCATTAAAACATTAATTTTTTTGGCATCATAAAATTCTGCAATTCCCAATTCTTTTAAAACAGCAATTTTATCAACATTTTTAGCAGAACTTTGGCCTGAAACGCTGGAAACAACATTTTGTTGCTGGGAAGCAATGCTTATTCCAAATTCTTTTGATTCTTTGATGTTTTCAACAGTTGCTTTCTGAAAACCCAGATGAACTGCCATCAAACTTGGCTTATAGGACACGTGATTAGTCCATTCAGCAGCCATAATATTCTGGCCATGAGGGCCATTGCTTGTTATTAAGCCAATGTTTGAAACAAATTTTCTTGTTCTCCAGTCATTCCATTCTAAATCCATGAAAGATTAAAAGAATGGGAGAATTTAAGTGTTTTTCCAAATTAGTTTTGTTTTTTTCTTGTTTTTCTAGGATTTAAAGATGATCCGGTTTTTATTTTCCTTTTCCCTCTGGGACTTAAAGTTATTCCTGTTCTTCTGGACTCTTTTTCAATTTTTTTTTGATGCCTATATTTTTCATATTGAATGATTTCAGGATTAAAATCAAATCTTCTAACCAAATCTCTTTCCGGAAAAAATCCAAGCAAAACAGGAATTTCCATTCCGGCTTGATATAAAATTCTCGGATTTTCAAACATTTCAACAACTTGTTCAGGTGGAAAATGCAATTCTATTGCCAGTTTTGCTGCAACTTGTGTTCTGGGTTTTTTTGAAAAAATGTTAAAAAATTCTTTAAGAGTTATATCATAACTGTTTACCAGTTCATAACCAAACAAACCATTTTGACTTAAAAAATTCACAGAATCAATTATGGTTTCTGGCTTTCTTCCATCAAAAAGTCTTGCTGATTGTTTTATCAAATCAACAGCTTCTTCTTTTGAAAACTTTTCTGGTTTTAAAGCCCTTCTTCTTCTTTTTCTTTCTTCTATAAAACCGGACATTCCCTCAGGCAATGCGTTGGTTCCCGGCCCCCCAAATGCGTTTTTTTTTCTTTGCAAACCGGTTTCAAGCTTGCCAACATCTTCTGAATCAGCACCTGCACGGATTAAAACATCTCCGGGAACCCCAGAATTAACCAGGTCTTCAAGCAAATAATGGCGAAGGAGTTGTTCAATTGGAAACTCAAGCTGGCGCGCATGTCCTGCAGTTAGAGTTACCGGATAAATTCTTCTGAATTCGCTTAAATCAATTTCATACACATCATTCAAAGTTCTTCCGCCCAAACCACGTTTTAATAAAAATTCAGAAGCCTTAAAGTATGATTCCTTCGCAGCTGCTCTTTGAACAAATGTTTCAATTTCTTCTCTTGAAAGTTCTCCTGCCAAAGCTCTTTGCCTGACGGTTTTTCCTCGAGTTCGAGGCTTTGATTGCCCTCTTTTTTTCAGCATGATATGAATAAGGAAAAGCTGAGTATAAATAGTTTTATGGTTTAAAAAGGCAAATTTGGAAAAAGTATTTAAAAGGGTTTAATTGTATTTTTGCCATGAGCAGGTTGTTTGAAGGGGCAGTAAAAAACTGGAAATACGTTTTAAGCTTGTTAATAATTGGCTTGATTTTTTTATTATGGCAGTATTATTACCAGTTAAGTTTTATTCCGGATAACTGGCAACTGGCTTTGGTTAGGGCATTAGGTTTTGCCGGAGCAACATTTTTTGCAATAGCTTTATTGTCAAGTTCAATGTTTAAATTCTGGCCGCAGTATGCAAAGTATTGGACTGCAAGAAGAATGTTTGGAGTAATGGGTTTTACTTTTATTTTTTTACATTTTTTAACAACAACAATGTTTTTTTATGACGGAAATCCGATGCTGTTATATTTCCCTTTAAATCCTTTTGAAAATTTGTTAATATTTGGATTGGCAGCTTACCCCATTTTCTTTTTAATGTTTTTAACAAGCACAGACTGGGCTTATGAAAAAATGGGCCCGCCAAGATGGAAAGCTTTGCACAGACTTGTATATTTTGCTTTCATGTTTTCAGTTTTTCACTTTTTATTAATTAACCCGCCTGCATTGAAAAACCTGTCAGGTTACTTGTTATTATTGGTAACATTTTTGGCATTGCTGGGAGAATTATACTGGTTTATTAAAATGGCAATCCAAAAAGGATTCCGAGGATTAGGAGTAAAAATTGGTTTTTTAATAATTTTATTCTGGCTTGCTTTAATTTACTTGGCTTATCCGATGTTAACTAATGCTTTTGGAATTATTTTCAGTTAACCAAAAGTAAAAGTGTATAATTCAAATCCTTTTCCAGTAACTTCAAAAACAATTGTTTTCTGGGAATAATCCTGTGAAGAAACCAAATTGTACAATTTTTGTTCTTCAACCGGAACAGCTAAATTCTGAACATCAGTTCCGGTATTTTCTTCTGTTAAAGGATTTTGATTTAATTCAATTGTTAAATTTGATTTGTCTGGCGAGCCGGCAACTATATTGACATTTTTTGCTTTGAAGGTTAAGGCAACTTTTCCTTTATCTGAAACCAATTTTGAAAAATCTGCTTTTGTTTCCCATTCTCCGTCCAGATAAGCCAGATTCGGAATAAAAGTGTCAGGCAAAGAATATTCCGTTACTGCGTCTTTTTTGAACCCTTCTTTGTTGCCGAATGGTGCGCGAATAAATTTATAGCCGAAATAAATTTCAGGCGTGCCGATTTGCGAAAAATCAGGGTTTTCTGTTGAGCCCAAATTTGATTCTTCTTCTTTAACTGTTTCATCTTTTTCTGATAATAATTTTAGTATTTGTTTTTCTGTTTCTTCATAGCCCCCTTCCCCAATATGGTCATAGCGGATAAAGCCTTGTGAATCAATTAAAAACTTGTGAGGCCACCAGCGATTGTTGTAAGCACGCCATGTGCCAAAATCGTTATCCAGAACAACCGGATATTTTAATTGGTGTTTTTCTACAGCTTGTTTTACATTGTCAAAATTTTTTTCAAATTCAAATTCAGGGGAGTGAACGCCAATTATTACCAGGCCATTGTCTGAATATTTTTCATGCCAGTCTTTCAAATAAGGCAGGGTTCTGATGCAATTAATGCAACTGTATGTCCAGAAATCAACCAGTACAACTTTTCCTTTCAAATCTGCAATTTTAATGTCAGGTTCAGTGTTAATATAATTGTGAATTTTTTGTAATTCAGGAGCTTTTTGCAAACCGTTTTTTGTTTCAATAGGCGTAATCTCATTAATATTAAAATTTTTTGTTGATTGCAATGCGAATATTGCTAAAATTATTATTAACAATATTCCTCCTACCAAAAAAGGATTGTTTGGCTTTAAAATTTTCATAATTATCCCAACAACATTTGGTTAACAAAACCTAAATTGGCAACCAAAACCAATGTGTTTGTAAAAACCAAAATTCCCAGAATTATTAAAATTATTCCGAACACGATGTTAAACCATTTCAAATGTTTTGAAAATTTTTGAATAAAGCCTGATGCTTTTGAAGTGAATGCTCCTACCAAAAGAAACGGAATTCCCAGACCCAAAGAATAGGACAGCATTAAAGGGAATGCTGCTTCAGGCTGGGTTGCCGCTAAAGTTAAAACTGCTCCTAAAACCGGCCCTACACAGGGAGTCCAGCCCACCGCAAACGCCGCACCGAATAAAAAGGAACTTAGGTACTGGAAGCGTGTTTTTTTAACTGTTAATTTTTTGTCGCCTTGCAGTTGCGGAATTTTAATTACTCCTAATAAAAATAAGCCGAATAATATGATGATTATTCCGCCAATCTGGCTTAAAGTGTTTCTTAAATCAAAAGCAATGCTTGACAAAACGCTTTGCAGTAAAACTCCTAAAATTGAAAAAACCAATGAAAAGCCTAAAACAAAAAACACTGAACTTAAAAAAATTGTAATTCTTACACGGGGAGCGTTTTCCTGCAATTCTTTTGTTGTTGTTCCGGCTAAAAAAGTTAAATATGCGGGAATTAATGGAAGAATGCAGGGACTTAAAAAAGATGCGATTCCTGCAAAAAATGCAATTATAATTGTAAACTCAGTCAATTTTATTCACCCAATTCGTCCCTTGCAAAACTAATTTTATCCAGGATAACAGCTTTATTCCACTGGCCGATTCCTCTGACCAGAACATTTTCTTCCGAATCAATAATAATGTGAGTGTGTTGTAATGAAACTCCAAATTTTCTTGCCAAATCTTCTTCATCTGCATCGGTTCTGGCATCCTTATAATTAACTTCTATTCCTGCAACATCTGTCGGAATTTCCTTAAAAGTTTCAACCAAAACAGGTTTTTGAACAACGCATGTAGGACACCAGTCTGCATGGAATTCTAAAAAAATAATTTTATTATTCTGCAAAGCTTGTTGATAAGTTGTTTTAGAAAATTCTTTGTATTGGTTTCCGGTTAAATTTAAATTTTCATTTTCTTTTTCATTGGAATTTGATGACGGATTTGAATTTGAATTGTTTTGTGAAAAATCTGTTTCACTGACTGCCTGCGTGCAGCCGAACACAAAAATTATTGAAAGCAAAAGTATTGGCAATGTTTTCATTTTATTCTCTCCATGTTACCCAGGCTAATGCAAGCAAGCCGGCTGTCTGTGCTCCGCTTACTAAAATTGCGTGCTGCATTGCTTCGGCTGTATAAAAATCAAGTTGTACAAAATGAAAATATGCTGCAAAAATGTTTTGCAATAATAACAAAAATGCAAAAACAATTAAACCTGAACAAAAAGTGCTTTTCATTTGCCTGTAATTCTGAATATAAACACTTAATAGGAATAACAACAATGCTACATTGATTAATTCCAATATTACCGGAAATTCCATCATATACCTCCTTTTTTAGTTTTTTAAAGCTTTTTCCCAATTTTTGACCATATTTCCTCAAAAGCTTTTTTTTCTTCATCCGTAAAAGCCGGAAAAAACAATTCACCATATTTGTCCATGCTGCTTGTAATCCAGTTGTTTTTTTTCAAAACATCAACATGGTGTAAAATTGTTTTATAGTCAACACCTGCTTTTTTAGCCAGCTGGTTTTTGTTTAAAGGCCTGTCCATTAAACAATGCATTATTTTGGCACGCATTGGCCCGCCCCGGCTGGCGCCAAGCAAATACCAAACATTTTTTTTAAAAAGCCTTAAAGGATCCATCTTTAAACCAATAGAACAGCTAAAATTAAAAAAGAATAGAACAAAAAATACGAAGCAAAATACTGCAATTGTCGAAAAAAGGCAATCTTTTTATTCTCTGAATCATTGATTATTAAGGTGGAGAAAAATGCTGTTAAGAGAATCTGCAACATGCCCGGAATGCGCAAAAAGGGCTGAAGTGATTGTGACAGAGGAAGGTTTAATCTTAAACCATTTACAGCACAATGAAACTTGTTCAAAATTTATTGAACAAGAATAATGCTGTAAAAAAAATCCTTGTTTGAAAAAACAAGCATCAGCATTGCCTTACAAATGATTTTAAGCTTTTTCTAATCTGATTTGTTAAATGGTTTTAACATTTTCAAGCTATAAAGTTTTACAAAAAAATTCTTCCGCTCCCGACTTTACTTTGCCGGGTGCTGACGGAAAAAATTATTCTCTGGAAGATTTAAAAGGAAAAAAAGGTTTGCTCATAATTTTCATGTGCAATCACTGCCCTTATGTTCAGCCTAAAATGAAATATTTTTCAGAATTAAGAAAAAATTATCCTGAATTGCAAATAGTTGGAATTAGTGCAAACGATGTTGAACAATATCCTGAAGATAGTTTTGAAAAAATGAAAGAATATTCTCAAAAATATGATTTTGGTTTTCCTTACTTGTTTGATGAATCACAGGAAACAGCAAAAAATTACGGGGCTGTTTGTACTCCGGATCCTTTTTTGTTTAACGAAAATTTAGAATTGGTTTATCATGGCAGGTTTGATGATTCTCCGCAGGGTTCACATGAAGAAGCTAATACAAGTGAAATGGAAGATGCAATAAAACAATTATTGGCAGGGGAAGAAATTACGGTTGAAACAAAACCATCACAGGGATGCAATATTAAATGGAGTGAATGAAATGAAAAAAAGTACAGGGCAGGAGAATGTGTCAGTTGTTCCTGTTACCCGCCGTATAAACGCAAAAGCGTTTGAATTGCTTGAACAGCATCCGGAGGGTTTAAGCTGGACGGAATTGCGTTCAAAAATTGAAGAATCAGATAGTAATTTTCATCCGAAAACGGTTAACGGGTGTGTCTGGAAACTTGTTGAAAAATTTCCTGACGAAATTTACAAACCGTCAAAAGGAATTTTTCGTTTGGTAAAATTTGAAGATAAAATTAAAGTGAGGTGAAAAAATGAGAAAATTTTTGTTAGCAGGACTGTTGGGCGGACTGGCAATTTTTATTGTTTCAATGGCATTGTCATTTGTTGTCCAGGCAATTGCACCATATGATATTTTCAGCTTGGCTGGAATGCGTTCAATTGATGATCCTTTAATGATGTTTTTCTTTTTGGTTGGCTGGGTTTATGCTTTTCCAATGGCATACGCTTATTCACACTTTAAAGGAAGCATGCAGGGAACATTTGTTCAGAAAGGAATCAGATTTGGTTTTCTTGTATGGTTATTGACTGCTGTTCCGACAACTTTCATTATTTTTACAACAATGACTTATCCGTTAGGTTTTCATTTGGACAGCATTGTTGGCGGACTAATCTGGTTAATGGCTGGATCAATAGTTATTGCAAAATTCATGGATTGAAAAGCTTAAGGCTTTTCAATTTCTTTTCTTTCATGAGTTTTTCCTTCATACATGTATAATTTGTCTGTTTCTTCAGTTTTTGTTTTTTGATGAGAACCATCACAAAATGGTTGGTTTGCACTTAAACCACACATGCAATTCCATTTTCCGACATCTTCTTGTGTTATTTCTCTCGGACCATGAGCAACTCTTTCAACTAATCTTGGCATAATTATAACCTCCTTTTAAAATAAGAGTAATTGTTTGTTAAAAAGAGTTTTGCCAGATTTGTTTAAAGGGGAATAAAAGTCAGTTTTAAGTTTCCCTTAAATAATTCATTTGCATAACTTACTCCCATTTGAATTTTTTGATGCATTGTCAAATTTTCAGATTCCTTGGTTCTTAGAAATGCTTCTGAACCAAAATCAATATAGGGATTAATAAAAATAGGATTAACAATTTCTTCAAGTTCGGCGCCTGCCAAAAACTCGTATTTTATTACACCATGTTTTCCAACAACTCCAAAAGTATTCATTCCGTAGTCTCTAAAAAAGTGAAAACTAGTTCTAATATCATTTTCACTTGGAAACATTCCTCCAAAAGAATACAAAAATCCAATAAATTCTTCCCCGTAAGCTCTTGTTAATTCGATTTGTTTTTGTGCTTCTTTTATCCGTTTATTTAGAATGCGTTTTTTCCTTTCATTTTTTTCAACAGATAATTGTTTTTCCCTTCTTTGAATTTGTTGACGACGCAGTCTTATAAAACTTCCAGGTTTTTCATGAGAATATTCAAAATGTGTATGATAAAGACCAAGAAACCTGGGTTCTTTTACAATTATTTCAGACAAAATACCTATTCGATAATAATCCAAACCAACTCCAATTGCCCCCTGTTTATTCTTACCAACTTCATACCATTTCCCCTGATTTAAGTCGACAAACCACGCTTCTTCAACAAGATAAGGAAATTTTGGCAATTGTTCCCAGATTAATCTTTCACCGTCAGCAAGATTTGCTTTAAACATACGCATTCTTTCATCAGCAATATTAGGATTGAACTCTGGACCTGGTCTCTCTAAAAAGTGACTTTCTGAAAAATGTGAAATCATTTCTTGCTCCCTGAAATGATGACTTGCTTTTCCGGTATAATAGCCCCCAAATATTCCTGCTAGTATGGAGCCAATCGCGATAGCCGTTCTTTTAGCATCTGATGAAACATTTGGTTGACTTTTTGGTTTTGCTCTTCTTTGGGCAGGTTTTTTTTCCATAAAAAAAGAATTGTTTCAGAATATTTAATGTTTGTTATCAAAAGCAAAACTTTAATATAAACAAAATAAGTAAGTGTTTGATGCAATTAAGCCAAAAAAAATGTGTTGCCTGCGAGGGAGGAATTCCTCCAATGGAAAAAGAAAAAGCGGAAGACTTTTTGAAACAAGTTCAGGAATGGAGTTTGGCTGAAAATAATAAAAAAATCAGCAAAAATTTTGAATTTAGAAATTTTGAAGAAGCAATGGTTTTCATTAACCTTGTTGCGGCTTTAGCAGAAGAGGAACAGCATCATCCGGACATATTTGTTTCATACAATAAAGTAAGAATTGATATCTGGACACATAAAATCAATGGCTTGCATGAAAATGATTTTATTTTAGCTGCAAAAATTGACGAATTACAATAATGATTTAATTTTTATTTAAGCGGTATGAAAGTTAGCTTTATTTTTCCTTTTAATAATTTGTTAAAATACTTTATCGCGGCTGAGATTCTCTGACGGGGTGTTGCGTTTTGAATATGCGCAGATTGAAGAAATGATTCAGGGATTGAATTAAGATGAACAGTATCAACATATTCTTCTTTTGTAATTCCCTCTAAAACTTCAATTCTTGTAACACCATACTCGTTTATATTTCCAAAATGAGCGATTCCAAATCTTTCATGAAACTCACCTGCGCTTACAATATCATTAGGGCTTGGGATTGCCACGGAGATAAAGCCAAAAAATTCAGCAAAAGATTCGCCATATGTTTTAGTTAATCTGAGCATTTCTTTTACCTCTTCCATTCTACGAATTAGTCCTTGCCTTTCAGTTTGACTAGTTACACTGGACAAATCAGTTTCATGTTTTCTAAAAATTTCATTAAGTTCTTTAGCCAGTTCACGCACAGTAGATGGTTCCTCAAAGCCTTTTGGATGTATATGATAAAGTCTTGCTTCATGTGATTCTTCCAATATTAGCGAAGTTAATATGCTCATGTGAAGACTGGAATAATGAATGCGTCCTTTTTCTTCAGGCTCATTGTGACCCACCTCAAACCATTTTCCGGTTGCTGAGTCGAAAAACCATGCTTCTTCAACACCAAAAGGCATGTTTGACAATTCCTTCCAGATTAACCTTTCGCCTTTCAGAAGATCCGCATGAAAAATATGCCCGGTTGTATTATCAAAATTAACTCTGGGTCGTTCTTCAATAAAATATTCTCTTCCTCCAATATAATTGGAATGTTGAATCGAGGACTCAGATTTTATAAAAGGCCTTATTGAAAAAAAACCAGCAAGCAAGCCACCAACAACAATTGCTGTTTTTTTAACATTTTTTGAAAAATTTAATTGCCTTTTTGGTCTTATTCTTCTTCCGGTAGATTTTCTTGTCATAAAAAAAAGAATTATTTCAAAATATTTAAGGATTATGATTTATTGTAATTATAATAATGTTTTGACTTTTTCAGCCAAATGTTTTGCAGTGAAACCATATTTTTCAAACAATTCATCAGGTTTTCCGGATTCAGCAAAAGAATTATTCATGCCAATTCTTGCAAAATTAACATTTAAATTTTTTTCAGCTAAAACCTCAGCAACAGCAGAGCCAAGGCCTCCATTAATCTGATGGTCTTCAGCTGTCAAAATTGCTTTTGTTTCCTTTGAAGCATTAACAACTGTTTTTTTATCCAGAGGTTTGATTGTGTGCATGTTTATTACACGCAGGGAAATGTTTTCTTTTTTTAATAATTCGGCTGCTTCTAAAGCAATTGAAACCATTACGCCACAGGCAATAATTGTTGCATCATTGCCATTTTTTAACACATTGGCTTTTCCGAATTCAAATTTATAATTGTCAGAATGCAGAACAGGAACCTTGTTTCTGCCTGTTCTCAGATAACAAGGCTTGTCAAAATCCAGTAAAAATTCTGTTGCTTTTTCAGCTTCAACTGAATCACTTGCAACAATAACATTCATGTTTGGCAATGCCCTCATAATTGAAATGTCTTCAGTCATTTGTGCTGAAGGGCCGTCTTCACCAACATGAACACCTGAATGAGAGCCAACCAGTTTAACAGGAACATTTCCATAACAAATGCTTTGGCGAATTGGTTCAAATGCCCGTGATAAAAAAATTGCAAAAGTTGAAGCAAAAACTTTTTTTCCTGTTAAAGCTAAACCGACCGCTTCTCCTATCATTGCCTGTTCTGAAATGCCTGAATAAAAATGCCTTTCAGGGTCAACTTCTTTTGCCTTAATTGATTTGGTGCTCATAGCCAGGTCAGCATCCAAAAAAACAACATTTGGGTCTTTTTTTGCAATATTTATTACGCCTCTGCCATAACCTTCCCTGATTGCTTCCATTTTTGTTTCCATTCATCCACCTAATTCTTTTAACGCTTTTTTTAATTGCTCTTCATCCAAGGCTTTTCCGTGCCACTGCGGGTCGTTTTCCATAAAGGAAACGCCTTTGCCTTTTATTGTGTTGGCAATAATTGCAAAAGGTTTATCGGAATTTGAAGCCTGTTCAAATGCTTCAAAAATTTCTTCAAAATTATGGCCGTCAATTTCAATAACATTCCAGTTAAATGATTTGATTTTTTCATCCAAGGGATCAATTTCCAATGTTTCCGCAACGTAACCATCATTCTGGCATTTGTTTCTGTCAATGATTGCAATTAAATTGTTTAATTTTTTAAAACCGGCAAACATAAAAGATTCCCAAATCATTCCTTCCTGCATTTCTCCGTCACCCAGCATTACAAAAGTTTTGAATGATTTGTTGTCAAGTTTTGCCGATAAAGCCATTCCGCTTCCGATAGCCAAACCCTGGCCCAGAGAACCGAAAGACATTTCAATTCCTGGCGTTGTCCTGTGAACATGCCCTGAAAATCTTGAATTGGTTTGCCTGAACGAATTGATTAATTCTTCTTCGGGAAACAATCCCCGTTTTGATAAAACAGCGTACAAGCCCGGAGAACAATGTCCTTTGCTTAACAAAAACCTGTCCCTGTTTTCATCTTTTAAATTATCAGAATCCAAATTTAAAGTGTTAAAATATAGGGCTGTTAATAATTCGGTTGCACTCATTGAGCCTCCGGGGTGCCCTGAACCAGCTTTAGAAGTCATTTTAAGTATCAAAATGCGTATTTGCCTTGCCAATTCTTTTAATTCTTCGGCATTTTCAGTTTTGTGTTTCACAAGAATAACCCCTGAAAAAAGAAATATTGAAACGTTTTAAAAGCGTTATCAGGTTTGAATTAACACAAATTGTTGGACAAATTTGTTTCCAAAAAGAAAATAAAATGTTGCACTTGTTCTGTGATAATGGTCAGAAAAAAAATTATTCAGAAATACAAAGAATTGTATGAGGAAGGAAAGGACAGGGAAAATTCTTTGGGACAATATAGTGATTTTTTTTCAAACTTTTTTGAAAACATTTCCTTAAGAGAATTAATTGGGTGGATGGTTAAAGAAAAAAGCAAAATAAAAGTTTTGGACGTTGGTTGCGGCGATGCAGGATTTTTAAATGATTTGAAAAAACAGTTTGGTGAAAAAGTTTTTACAAGCGGAATTGATTTGATTGATTTTACAGGAACAGATGAAAAAATAATTGGAGATGCATTAAATGCAGAATGGCCTAAAGAATTTGACTTGATTGTTTCTTTCAGGACATTACATGAAATTGGCAATTCTGAAAAAATTTTAACAAAAGCACTTGACTCTTTGAAAAAAAACGGAATGGCTGTGTTAAGCTTCAGAATGCAGGAATTTGTAAACGGGCAGCTTGATTTTCTGGGTGAAATGAAGCAAGGGGATGCAAGGTTTTTGCAGCAGATTGGCGAAAGAGCTTATTTTAAAAAAGCACAGATTGAAAGCGTTGAATCGTTCAAAAAAGAAAAAGGCATAAAATTTTTGAACGGAGTAACACTCATAATGGAAAAAACAGGTTAAAAACTCAAAGTAAACCTTTATATATCAGTTTGGATTCCATAGTATAAACTGATATATATCAGTTTATCAATCTTGTAATCAGAGGCTTAAAAGCTTCGAATACTGTCGCAGGGGCGATTTTTGATGAGTTTGATTTCCTTAACATTCGGAACAGAACAATATCCTGGTTTGAACGCAAAAGGCTCAAATACAAGCGTTACAAAGCCAAATGAAGTTAATTTTAAGGGAAAAAAAGGGGTTTTTGAGGTTAAAAAAGTTGACAAATTTTTCGGAACAAAGGAAATTTGCCTGATGGGCAAACTTGTTGAAGGGGTTGTCGGGCCCGGAATGCAGGCAGAAATTGGTGACAAAAAAATAAAAATTGAAACAGTTGAATCAAAGTATGGTGAAAGGCCTGTTCACAGGGAAGGAACAAATGCTTTGATAATGGTTGGCGGGGCAGAACATTCGGATTTTGAAGGAAACGAAACAATTGAATTCAAAAAAGAGTACGCTGTAAAAATCAGAAAAAAAGGAAAAGTGATAATTTGCTGACTTTGATTCTGTTTAAAAATATTCACATTCTTATTTTACTAATCGATATTTGGTTGGTGAAAAAATAGCGGAAATAGACAAGCTTACTGGTTTGCCGAAAGAATTGCTTGATGCGACAGAAATTTCAAAACAACAGGAAAAAATTAAAATTCGTGTTGTAAAAAGACGTTTTGGAAAACTTGTTACAACGGTTTCAGGTTTTGAATCAAAAGACGAAGCAAAAAGGCTTGGAAAAGAACTGAAAAGGAAATTAGCCTGCGGCGGAACATCAAAAGGAACGGAAATTGAACTGCAGGGAGAACACGGTGAAGCGGTTAAAGCAACTCTTTTGAAAAATGGTTATACTGAAGAACAAATTGATTTATAATTTTTTGATTTGCATTTGTTTTACAGCATCATTAATTATTTTTTCATAATTTAATTTTTTTTCTTCATTTAACATTTCTTCATGTGAAGATTTTGTTGCAGGATGTTTTGGCCCTAAAAAATCACAAGTTTCAGGCCCTGTGGAAATTTGTAACGTGTTAATTTGTTGAGCCAGATTAACCGTTTCCATTTTATCAAAAGATAATAAAGGGCGGATGATTGGAATTTTTACTGCCCGGGTAATTGTTGTTAAGTTTGACAAAGTCTGGCTTGACACTTGCCCCAAATTTTCTCCTGAAATTAAAAAAGAAAAATTTTGTTTTTGTGCAATTTTTTCTGCAACTCTGAACATTAAACGTTTTGTTAAAACAAAATAATATTTGTGTTCACATTTTTTTACAATTTCTTTAAAGCCTTGACTTAAATCAACCAGAAATAATTGTTTCAGATTAAGCTTTTTTGCCAGTTTTAACGCTTTTTCTTCTGATTGGGGGCCTAAAAATTTTACCGCCGAAAAATGCAGTGCTGCAACAGGTGTTTGTTCTGCAGCAATATGCCCGGCGACAGGACTGTCAATGCCTCCCGATAATAACAATAAGCCTTTTTCCATAATCTTTATTTTTCCAGATGAATTGTCTGGGTCGGATAAGCAAATTCTAATTTTGATTTTTCAAATTCTTTTTTAATTTCAAAATTAATCTCACTTATAACATCAAACTTGTTATCCAGATCTGTCACATAATAAATAAAAGTGATGTCCAAAGATGAATCGCCAAAACCTGAAAAGCGCGCATAAGAATCATTATCAACGCCTTTATGTTTTTTTGCAATGCTTTTTAAAATCTGCAAAGCTTTTTCCATTTGCTTTGTGCTTGTGGAATAAACCAAGCCTAGTTTTGTTTTGACTCTTTTTTCCGGTTCGGATGAAATGTTTTTAATTATGGCATTTGCCAGTTTTGAATTTGGAACAACAATTAATCTTTTGTCAAAATCCTTAATGCGCGTATAACGCAGGCCAATTTCCTTAACTGTTCCCATTACGCCGGCTGCTTCAATTATATCCCCAACAACAAAAGGTCTTGAAGTGAATAAGCTTAAACCGCCGAATGCATCAGCAATGGTTTCTTTTGCCGCAAAAGCAAATGCCAAACCTCCAATACCAAGTCCTGCTATAACCGCGGTTAAATCATAACCGAATGAAGAAAAAATTACAACCAATGCCAGTACAATTACAATTGCTTTTGAAACTTTTGTTAAAATTGGAATTAACTGGTCATCAAGTTTTGAATCAGTTTTTTCTGTTAAAGGAACAACAAAAGCTTTGATTAGTTTGTCAATTCCCGCGACCAATGAAAGTGTTATGACAACAATTAAAATAACATTTAAAAGATTTAAAAAAATTGAATCAATTTCAGGTGAAAATGTTAAAAACTGGTAACCAAAAAATGCAAAAATTAAAATAACAAGAACAGGAATAGGCTTTTCAACAATTTCCAGTAAAATATCATCAATTTCAGATTTTGTTTTGGCTGTTAATCTTTTGAGAATGTTATCAATAATAAAAACAGCAACTTTTCCCAGAATAAAACCAATCGCAATGAAAACCAAAAACACAAAATATTGTTCCAAAGTGTTTCCAAAATACAACTGATTAAAACCGGGAAAATCAGGCAAATCAAACATGTTAAACAAACTGACTTAAAAAAGTTTAAAAATAGAGTTATAACGAAAAAAATAAAAATAATAAGAACTAAATAATATTAAAAAGTTAAAACACGGGGGTTTTAAATGAGGCAAAAAAGGGTTTTAGCGTTATTGGCATTAATTTTAATAAGTACGATTTTTCCAACAGGAACTGCATTAAATTTTTGGGAAAATGATATTCCTGAGAATCCGGGTTTGCCGGTGCCAATGAGTGTTGAAAACCATTATCCAGATAATCTGATTCCAGAAAACCCAGGACTGCCTGAATTGCTTAACTCTGACGTTGATCTTGAACATTGTGATGCGCTGGAAAGAGGAAGAGACAAGTTAATATGTCTAATAAGAGAAGAGGCGTGGAAAGAATATCACGAAAAAGTGGAAGAATGCAGTAAAATAGAGGATGAAGACGAAAAACAAAATTGTTTGGATGATGCCAGAACAGATCTTCTTTACGGTCTTGGCATGGCGGCTTGTTTTGAAAAGTCTGGTGATGAAGGTCAAAAATGCAGAGACCGGGTAGAAAAAGAATATCAGGCTGAAAAAAACTATAACAACGCAAAAGCGGGGTGCAGGGCAAAATATGAAAAAGGTTCAGAGGAAAGAAAACAATGCCTGTTGAAAGCAAGAAATGATTATGTCTATGCAAAAGCAATTATTGAATGTGAAGACAAATATTCTGAAAATCGGGAAAAATTAGAAGAATGTAAGGATGCTGCACGGGACAGATGGCTAAGTTAATAATTTTAAAATTATATTAAAAAAAGGAGGAATTGTTAATGAAACGAAAAGGAGTTTTGGCAGCATTTTTAATGCTTATTTTCATAAGCTCATTTTTTATAACAGGAAACGCGTCCTTAACTGTCGGAAAAACAAAAAACATTGACTTTGAAGACAATTTGATTCCGGAGAATCCCCAGTTACCACAACTGCTTAACACATCAAACGGCTTGGTAATAGACATTGAGGATAATTTAATTCCCGAAAATCCAGGGCAACCACAAGTGTTGGATCAGAATTATACTCCGTCACAACAAAAAATTCTTAATGAATATCTTAGAAAAAAAGCAGCTTGTAAAAAAATAAAAGACGAGGACAAAAGAGAAAGATGCATTTATGAAGCAAATATGTGGTTCGCTTACAAGATGGAAGTAGACAGCTGCAAGGTAAGATTCAAACACGATGCTGAAAAAAGACAGCAATGCATTGACAAAGCAAAAAGAGACTATGAAAGATGCCTGGAAAGTCATAAAGGCTGTCCCTGGGCAGGATAACAAAAAAATTTAATGAAAAGCAGCCGGTTTAAAAAAAAACTGGTTTTGCTTTTTTCTATTTTTTTTTATTTTTCTTATTTTTTTCCCTGATTTTAAAGAAAAAAGGCGTTTTAGCAAGCTTTAAATTACTTTTGTTTGAAAATTATTAGGTTATACTCTTTTAGAGTGGGGTCTGTCGTTTTTATAATATTTTTCAAGAGCAATGGCTGTAAAAAAGCTGAAAAATGACGATACAGACGCCTGTGGCTAAAATGGTCAGAATGAGGGTTGTATTGTGGCATTAAAAGTTGAAGAGCATTTTTTGGTTCCAAAGCACACTATTTTACATCAAGAGGATGCTGAAAAAATTCTTCAACAACTCGGCTCCAAATTAATTCATTTGCCAAAAATCAAAAAAAATGACCCTGCGATTAAAAGTTTTAAAGCTAAAAAAGGAAGCGTTGTAAGAATTGAAAGAATAAGTAAAACTGCCGGCGAGTCAACTTATTACAGGAGAGTGGTTTAAATGGAAAAATGGCCATTAATTAAATCATATTTTGACCAGGCATCATTTGTTGACCAGGAAATAGCATCATTTAACCAGTTTGTTGATGAAAAATTACCGGAAATTGTTAAAGAAAATGATACAGTTATTCCAAAAATTGAAGAAGTTAAAATTGAATTATCTGACATTGAAGTTTTAAAACCAAGAATTGTTGAGGCTGACGGTTCGCCAAGAACAGATTTTTATCCAATGGAAGCACGAATAAGAAACAGAACTTATTCCGGGCCAATTTTTATTACAATGAAAATGTTAAGGCGAAATGTTGAACAGGATGTAAGGAGAGCATACATTGGTGAGTTACCAATCATGCTGAAAAGTAATCGTTGTTGGCTAAACGGAAAAAATGCTGAAGAATTAATTGAAATGGGAGAAGACCCGATGGATTTTGGCGGTTATTTTGTTGTAAACGGTTCTGAAAAAGCTTTGATGACACAGGAAGTTTTGTCTTCAGACAGAGTTTTAATTTCAACTTCAGCCACAGAAGATGTTATTTCGGAAGTTATCAGTACAAAAGGAGCTTTTAAGGGCAGAGTCAGAGTTATCAGAAAAAAAGATGGTTCCTTTGATGTAAAGTTTCCAAGCTCTCCCAGAAAGCTGAGCCTGTTTACATTGTTAAAAGCTTTGGGTTTGGAATCACAAAAACAAATAATGGATGCTTTTCCGGATGACAAAATTGTGAAAAACGATTTGTTACTGAACTGGGAAGAACTGGATGTAAAAAAACAGGAAGAAGCTTTGGACAAAATTGGCAAAAGTGTTGCACCCGGCCAGATAATTGATTATCGATTAAAAAGAGCACAGGAAGTAATTGACGGGTTTTTGTTGCCGCATATTGGCCAGGATAAAGAGGATAGAATTGCAAAAGCACATTATTTGGTGATGATGGCAACCAAAAGCATTGAACAGGCATACGATTTGAGAGATGAAGATGACAAAGACCATTATGCAAACAAAAGACTGGAATTGTCAGGAAAATTAATGGAACATTTGTTCAGATATGCATTCAAATATTTTGCAAAAGACTTAAAGTTTCAGATTGACAGAACAATTACAAGAAGAAGAAAACTGAATATTAGTACAGTAGTAAGGCCTGATGCCATTACTGAAAGGATAAGGTTTGCAATGGCAACAGGAAACTGGATTGGAAGGGCAACAGGCGTATCAAAATTTATGGACAGGGTTAATTATTTAAGTCCTTTAACTGACATCAGAAAAGTTAAAAGTCCTTTAAACAAAAACCGTGAACTGTATGAAGCAAGAGATGTTCACGGAACACATTGGGGCAGGTTAGGACCAATTGAAACTCCTGACGGACCGCAATGTGGCTTGGTTAAAAATTTGTCATTATTGGCAAAAGTTACAACAGATGCAAGTGAAAAAAATGTTGAAAAAATTTTGGAAAAACAGGGAGTAAAACTGGAGTGAGTTAAATGAGTGTAAAATCAAAAGTTTATATTGATGGACGACTTGTCGGATTTCACCCAAATCCTGAAAAACTTTCAAAAGATTTGGTTAATTCCAGGCGTGAAAATAAAATTGACCCTCAGATTAATGTTGCTTTGAATGACAAAACAAAAGAGGTTTACATTAACACTGATTCGGGCAGAGTTCAAAGGCCTTTGATTGTTGCAAAAAACGGAAAAACAACTTTAACTGAAGAAATTTTGCAAAAAATTGAAAAAAAAGAATTAAAATGGCAGGATTTGGTTGAAAAAGGAATAATTGAATACTTGGATGCAGAAGAAGAAGAAAATGCTTTGATTGCAGAAGAAGAAAAAGAGTTAACAGCCGGACACACCCATATTGAAATAAATCCTTTAACAATGTTAAGTGTCATTTCTTCATTTATTCCGTATTTGAATCACAACATGGCAGGAAAAGCATTGCACGGAGCCAAAATGTTTAAACAGGCAGCAGGCCTGGGGCAGATTAATTATAATTTGAGAACCGATACAGAGGGTTATTTGCTGCATTATCCTCAGAAAAGCCTGGTTAAAACAAAAACAATGGATATGATTAACTTGGACAGGCGTCCTCAGATTCAAAATTTTGTCGTGGCAATAATGCCATATTATGGTTTTAATACGCTGGACGCGGTCATAATAAATGAAGCGGCTTTGCAGAGAAGCATGGGAAGAATGGCTTATTTTAGGACTTATGAAGCAAGCCAGAAAAGATATCCGGGCGGGCAAAAAGATGCTTTTGAAATTCCGGATGAAGAAACAGTTGGCTTTTTAGGAGATGAAACTTATGCTGCTTTAGGCGAGGATGGTTTTGCTGAAATAGGAGCAAAAGTTAAAGAAAAAAGCGCGGTTATTGGAAGAACAAGCCCTCCGAGATTTTTGGAGGAGGTGTCAGATTTTGGAGTTGTGGATGAAAAGAAAAGAGATGCATCAGTTTCTGTCAGAAAAGAAAAAGGCGGATATGTTGACAGGGTTTTAATAACAGAAGATACAAACGGTTCAAAACTTGTAAAAGTAAAAATTCGTTCCGACATGAAGCCGGAAGTGGGTGACAAGTTTTCATCAAGGCACGGGCAAAAAGGAGTTGTAGGATTAATTGTTCCGGAAGAAGATATGCCTTTTACTTCACAGGGAGTAAAACCTGATTTGCTTTTGAACCCGCATTCAATTCCAAGCAGAATGACAATGGGGCATTTGCTTGAAATGCTTGCAGGAAAAGCAGCAAGCTTTAAAGGAGAACAAATTGATTCAACTCCTTTTAACAGCACTTCAATGGAAGAACTTGAAAAAATGCTGGAAAAAAGAAATGTGAACAAAACAGGCAGGGAAATTTTTTACGACGGAATTACAGGGGAAAAAATTCAGGGAGAAGTTTTTACAGGCGTTGTAGCTTACAGGCGTTTGTATCACATGGTTGCCCATAAAATGCAGGCCCGGTCAAGAGGCCCCGTGCAAATTTTAACAAGACAGCCGACTGAAGGAAAGGAAAAAGAAGGAGGCTTAAGATTCGGGGAAATGGAAGGAGAAACACTGGTAGGGCACGGAGCGGCAATGCTGTTGCAGGAAAAACTTGTTGAAGATTCTGACAAGTCAGTGCAGTTTGTTTCAGAAAAATCAGGATTAATTGCAATGAATGACAGAATCAGGAACAGAAAATATTGCCCGGTCGGAGGCAGCGGAAAAATTTACCCGGTTGAAATGGGACACAGTTTCAAGTTATTGTTAGATGAATTAAAGGCTTTGGGAATTTATCCAAGGCTTGTGTTAAAAGATAAAGCGTGATAAAATGCTGGAAAAAAAAATAAAGGAATTGGAATTCGGGTTAATGAGCCCTGAAATGATTAGAAAAATGTCAGTTGTTGAAATAAAAACACCTGAAACTTATGACAAGGATGGTTATCCTGTTGAAGAGGGTTTAATGGATTTGCACATGGGTGTAATTAGCCCCGGAATGCGGTGCAAAACTGACGGGCAGACAATGAAAAATTGCCCCGGATATTTTGGCCATTTGGAAATGGTTCGCCCTATTATTCATCCAAAATTTTCAATCAATCTGGAAAAACTGTTAATGTCTACATGCAGAAAATGTGGAAAAATTTTGGTGCCCGCTGAAAAAATAAAAGCAATCCGTTCAAAACCGGGTTCTGAGGAAATGGCTAAAAAAATAAGGGATAAAGCAAAAACAATCAAAAAATGCCCACATTGTTCAAAAAAAGATGAAAAAATTTCATTAGACAAGCCAACAAATTTTTATCTGGGAAAAGAAAGAATTTATCCGGCTGAAATAAGAGAATGGGTTGAAAGAGTTTCAGATGAAGATGCTTTGCTTTTAGGATTTAAACCAGACATTTTAAGACCGGAATGGCTTATAATGACTGTTCTGCCCGTGCCTCCAATTACAATCAGGCCGAGCATTACACTTGAAACAGGAATGAAATCAGAAGATGATTTAACACACAAACTTGTTGACATTATAAGAATTAATACCCGGTTAAAGGATAATATTGATGCCGGTGCTCCCCAATTAATTATTGAAGATTTGTGGGATTTGTTACAGTATCATGTTACAACATATTTTGATAATCAGACAGCTGGTGTGCCGCCTGCAAAACACAGGAGTGGGCGGGCACTAAGAACGCTTGTCCAAAGACTGAAAGGAAAGAAGGGCAGATTCAGATATAATTTGACAGGAAAAAGAGTTAATTTTGCGGCCCGTTCGACAATCAGTCCCGACCCGTTTATTTCAATTAATGAAATTGGTGTTCCTCAAAGAATTGCAGATGATTTAACTGTTCCTGAAAAAGTTTTGGACTGGAACAAAAAAGATTTGCAAAAACTTATTAAGGAAACAGATAAAGCTGTTTCTGTTTTAAGAACAGACCAGAGAAGAAAAATTGTAACAGAAGAAACAAGAAAAGAAATTGCAAAAGAGCTTGACCTTGGTTTTATTGTTGAAAGAAAATTACAGGACGGAGACATTGTTTTGTTTAACAGGCAGCCGTCTTTGCACAGATTATCAATGCTTGCACATAAAGTCAGAATAATGGACGGAAAAACTTTCAGGTTAAACCCGGTTGTATGCAAGCCATATAACGCCGACTTTGACGGGGATGAAATGAACATGCATGTTCCACAAACACAGGAAGGCATTGCAGAAGCAAGAGAATTAATGTATGTCCAGGAACAGGTTATTAGCCCGAGGTACGGAGCGCCTGTAATTGTTTTAGATGAAGATGGCATTACAGGAACATATATTCTGACAATGGATCAGACAGAGTTTTCAGAGAAAGAAGCATTTAAACTGTTTTACGAACTTGGTTTTGACAAGTTTCCAAAACCGGACCGGGGCAAAAACTATTCAGGAAAATTAATTTTTTCACAGTTGTTGCCAAAAGATTTGAATTTGTCTTACAAGTCAAAAACTTTTGAAGTTTTAGAAAAACTTGATTCAAAAGAAAAAACTTTAGGAGAAAAATCAAAACACTGGGTTCACATTAAAAACGGCAAACTGATTTCAGGAACAATTGATGAAAATTCTTTGGGGGAGATCAGCGGGGTTTTGATTGACACGCTTGCAAGAGAATATCCTCATGACGTTATTTCAAATTTTTACAACAAGTTAAACAAAATTATTGGATGGGTTATCACAATCAAAGGTTTAACTGTCGGGCTTGATGAATATGAAATTAATGACAAAATAAAAAAATTAAGGGAAAAAGCGGTTAAAGAGGAACTGGATGAAGCTGAAAAACTTGTAAAAGAATATAAAAAAGGCAGCTTGCAGTTAATTCCGGGAAGAACTTTGGATGAAAGTTTTGAAACAAAAATGTTACAGTTAGGAGCAAAAGTCAAAGGAAAAGTTGAAAAAGAATTAATGAAAGAAAAACTTGAATCAGTTTTACAGGAAAATCCTGTTCTGAATACAAGCCTGATGATTATAGCAGGTTCCAGGGGAAATGCTACAAATCTGATGAACATTGCAGGATTCTGGGGGCAGGCATCTGTAAGGGCAGGCAGGCCAAAAAGCGGTTTTTCAAACAGAATTCTGGCATTAAGCCAAAAAGGAGATGTCGGGGCTACAGCAGGAGGATTTATTGAACAAAGCCTGCTGGAAGGATTAAAAGGATCAGAATATTTTTACCACTCAATTGGTGGAAGGCAGGGAGAAGTTGATACCGGTGTTTCAACAAAAGTTTCAGGTTATTTGTACAGAAGACTGGCAAATTCTCTGAAAGAATTAAGCGTTAAAAACGATGCAACTGTCAGGACAAGTGCAAACAAAATAGTGCAGTTAAAATACGGAGAAGACGGAGTTTTTCCGATGAAAACAAAAAAAGGAAAAGCAATAGATGTTGCAAAAGTTTTCAAAAAAATAAAACAAAAGTGATTAAAAAATGCCTAAAAAGAAAACCGTTAAAACAAAAACTTTAAAGAAAAAAATAAAGGCTTCTGTGAAAAAAACAAAAAAGGCAAAAAAAACCGTTAAAAAAATTAAAAAAGCTGTTAAAAAGAAAAAAACTGTTAAAACAGTTGTAAAAAAAGAAAAACCGGTTAAAAAAGACTGGGAAGATTTTGGTTTGCCAAAACTTGTCTGGGATGAAACGCATTCTTTTGCAGCTGAAAACAATTTGTCTGATGCGGAAAAACAAAAATTGCTGGATGAAATAAAATCAATGTATAACGCTTTACAGGTTGAAAACGGGGAAGCTGTTGGCATAGTGGCAGCGCAATCGTTGGGAGAACCGGGAACACAGCTTACTTTGAGAACAAAGCACTTTGCAGGTGCTGCAGAGGTTTCAGTGGGTTCAGGTATTCAGAGAGTTGAAGAAATTGTTGACGGGAGAAGCAAGGCAAGATATGCCACAATGACAATTTATCTGAATGAAGAATTAAGAAAAGATGAGCAAAAAGCTGATGCGTTTGCAAAATCTTTAATTAATGTCAGAGCGCAGGACCTGGTTTCAATTAATGAAGATTTTGACAAGAGAACTGTTTCAATTGAAGTTAATGTAAAAAAAGCAAAAGAAAACCAAATTGAAGCAGAAGAACTTGTTGAAAAATTAAAAAGCCAGATTGAAAACGGAAAAACTTCAAAAAGAAAAAATGTTTTAACAATAAATTATGATAAAAAACATCCTTTGTTAAAAATAAGAAAAGAATTAATCAAGCTTTTGAAAAAAAGAGTCGGCGGGGTTGCAGGCATTGAAAAAACAATTTTGTTCCATGAAAACGGGGAATACATTATAAAAACAAGCGGAACAAATTTGAAATCTGTTTTAAGAAAAAAAGAAGTTGACCCTACAAGAACAATTACAAATGACATTGTTGAAATTTCAAAAGTGCTGGGAATTGAAGCTTCAAGAACAGCATTAATAGAGGAATTAAACAAAACACTTGAAGAAAACGGCATACTGGTTGACATCAGGCATATTATTCTGCTTGCAGACCTTGTTTCATTTTCAGGTGAAATAAAAGGAACAGTCAGAACAGGGGTAATGAGAGCAAAATCAAGCCCTTTTGCAAAAGCAGCTTTTGAGGAAACAACAAAACATTTACTGGCAGCAGCTTTCAAGGGAGAAAAAGAAAAACTGCAGGGAGTAATTGAAAACATTATCGTGGGACAGCCAATCAAACTTGGCACAGGCGTAGTAAAACTGATAATGAAGGAATGATTCAAATGGATGAAACAACTGAAATCAGAAGAGCTGTTGATACAGGAAAAGTTTTGCTTGGATTAAGGGAAACTGAAAAAAATGTTCTCAAAGGAAACGGAAAACTTGTTGTTGTAAGCAACAATTTGAATGAAAAGGAAAGAGAAAAACTGGAACATGTGGCAAAACTTTCAGATATAAAAATTTATTTTTTTAAAGGAAATTCTATTCAGCTTGGCTCAGTTTGCGGAAAACCTTTTCCGGTTTCAGTTTTGTTAATTCAGAAAGAGGGAAAAAGCGACATTTTAACAATAACAAAATAACAGGGATACAATGAAACTGTCAAAAGATGATATTTTTTTTATAAACGAGTTTCAGTCTGTGACCGGAGTAACAGCAAAAGACTGTATTAATGACGGAAAAACTGTTTCTTTTCTTGTTGAAGATGAAAAAATGGGAAAAGCAATCGGAAAAAATGCAAATAATATAAAACAACTTGCAAAAAAATTAAATAAAACAATTGAAATTATCGGTTTTTTTGAAAATGCTGAAACATTTTTACAAAAAGCTTTTAACAAATATGATACAAAAATTGAAATTAAAAACGAAAAAGTGGTTATTCAGACTGATGCAGAAGCAAAAATGAACATTTTAAGGAACAAAAAACGATTT
Source organism: archaeon (assembly GCA_028279805.1). Taxonomy (GTDB): domain Archaea; phylum Iainarchaeota; class Iainarchaeia; order Iainarchaeales; family JANQMZ01; genus JANQMZ01. Next base: position 471,089 of record JANQMZ010000007.1, read on the forward strand.
GAAAGGATTAAAAACTTTACAAACAGAAATTATAATATTGAGGAAATTAGGTTGAAGTAATATGGCAGTAGGAGAATTTGCAGCAAGACAGCTTGAAAAAAAAAGAAAGAAATGGAGATGGAAAAAAGCGCATTACAAGCTTAAAATGAAAGGTTTAACACAAAAATATGACCTTTTAGAGGGAGCTCCTCAGGCTAAAGGAATTGTTATTGAAAAAAGAGGAGTTACGGCAAGACAGCCAAACTCAGGAATAAGAAAATGTGTCAGGATCCAGTTAATTAAAAACGGAAAACAGCTGACCGCGTTAGCCCCGAGGGATGGAGCAATAAAATTTATAGATGAACATGACGAGGTTACAATTGAAGGAATTGGCGGCAGTAAAAAAGGAGCAAAAGGAGATTTGTGGGGAGTAAAATACAAAGTTGTAAAAGTAAACAATCAAAGTCTGGAAATGTTAAGAACAGGCAAAAAAGAAAAAGTTAAAAGGTAAATAAAATGAGTTTAATTTTTGACAGATGGTCAACGGAAGGCATTGTAATAAGGGATATCAGCCTGGCCAGATATATTAGCCTGGATACGCCTACAGTACCACATTCTTTCGGAAGAAAAAACCAGAGAAGGTTTGAAAAAGCCACAATAAATGTTGTTGAAAGATTAATAAACAAGGTAATGCGTTCAGGCCAGGGCAAAAGAAAATTATCAGGAAAATATATCCGGGGAAGAAATTCAACCGGTAAAAAAATTCAGGCAATAAATCTTGTTGAAAATGCTTTTGAAAAAATTGAACAAAAAACAAAAAAAAATCCTATTCAGATTTTAGTTGAAGCAATAGAAAATGCAGCTCCAAGAGAAGACATTACAAGAATAAAAAAAGGAGGCATTTCCTATTCACAGGCAGTTGACATTGCCCCAATGAGAAGAATGGATGAAGCTTTAAAAAATTTGGCATTATCAGCTTTTTCAAGTTCTTTTAATAACAAAAGAAAAGCATCTGATTCTCTGGCGGAGGAACTTATTCTGGCTTCACAAGGAGACATTAAAAGTTTTTCAGTTAAAAGAAGAGATGAAGTTGAAAGAATTGCAAAAAGCAGCAGATAATGAAAAGGTGTTAGTATGGGCAGAAGAGAGGACATGGTAAAAGAAGCTGAAGATTTAATGGGCAATCTTAACAATATTAGAAATATCGGAATTGTTGCACATATTGACCATGGCAAAACAACAATGACTGATTCTTTAATTGCAGCAGCCGGACTAATATCAGAAGAATTAGCAGGAAAACAATTGTTCATGGATTCATACCATTTGGAACAGGAAAGAGGAATAACAATTAATGCTGCAAACATTTCAGTTGTATATCCTTATGAAAATGAAACTTTTTTGATTAATGTTATTGACACTCCGGGACACGTTGATTTCGGCGGGGATGTTATCAGGGCAATGAGGGCTGTTGACGGCGTTGTTGTATTAATTGACGCTGTTGAAGGGCCGATGCCTCAGACTGAAACTGTTATAAGACAGGCTTTGAAAGAAAACTGCAAACCCACTTTGTTTATCAACAAAGTTGACAGGCTTATTAATGAACTGCAGGTTGATGAAAAAGAAATGCAGGAAAAATTTGTCAAAAATATTGCAAAAGTTAATGCGTTGATTGAAAAAAATGCTCCGGCACAGTTTGCAGATGAATGGAAAGTAAGTGTTGAAAACGGAACAGTGGTATTCGGTTCAGCTTTATACAAATGGGGAATATCCGTGCCTCAGATGAAAAAAACAGGAATAACTTTTAAGGACATTTATGAAAATTTGTCAAAAGAAGACGGGCAAAAAGAATTATCCAAAAAAATTCCTTTATACAAGTCAATAATGGAAATGGTTATAGAGCATTTGCCAGATCCTTCCCAGGCACAAAAATACAGAATTCCTGAAATATGGAAAGGGGAGTCAGAATCAGAAGCCGGAAAAGGAATGATTGAATGTTCAAAAGATTCTCCTCTTGCAATGATGATAACAAATGTAAGTGTTGACCCGCATGCAGGAGAAATTGCAACAGGCAGAATATATTCGGGTTCTGTTCAGAAAGGAATGAAATTAAAATTAATGAGCCAGAAAAAAGATGTTTCAATTCAGCAAGTCGGAGTTTACATGGGGCCCAACAGAATTAATGTTGAAAAAATTCCGGCCGGAAATATTGCGGCTTTGGTGGGCGTGAGAGATGTTTATGTCGGTGAAACTGTTAGCACGCAGGAAATTGAACAGTTTGAAAGCTTTAAAACAGCAGCAGAACCGGTTATGACTATCAGTGTTGAAGCCAAGCAAACAAAAGATTTGCCAAAGCTTGTTGAAGTGTTAAGGGAAATAACAAAAGCAGATCCAAATATCAGGGCTTCAATTAACCAGGATACCGGGGAACACTTGTTAAGCGGAATGGGAGAACTGCATTTGGATGTAACTCAGACAAGAATAAGCGTTGACCATGGTATTCCCATAAATGTTTCAGAGCCGATTGTTGTTTACAGGGAAACAATCAGAAGCAAAAGCCAGGAATTAATGGGCAAAAGTCCAAACAAACACAACCAGTTAAAAATGACTGTTGAACCCATGAGTGAAGAAATGTTTGAAAAATTATCAGAATCCGGTTTGAACGGAAAAATTAAAAAAACTGATAAAGATGCTTTGAAAAAATTACAGGACGCAGGCTTTTCAACAGATGAATCAAAAAAAGTCTGGTGGCTGCACAACAACAATGTTTTGGTTAACAATACGCGGGGAATACAGGCTTTGCATGAAATTCAGGAGTTAGTTTGTGAAGCTTTTATGAATGTAATGAATGAAGGGCCTTTGGCAATGGAAAAATGCACAAAATTAATTGTAAGACTGCATGATGCAAAATTACATGAAGATGCTATTCATCGTGGACCAGCCCAGATTTTGCCTGTTGTCCAGAGAACAGTTTATGCCTGTATGCTTCAAGCCGGTGCCATAATTTTGGAACCAAAACAAAAACTGTATATTTCCGTGCCACAAGATTTTATGGGTGCGGCTTCAAAAGAATTGAATCAAAGGAGAGCTCAGATTAGTGAAATGAATACAGAAGGAGATTCAACTGTAATGCTTGCCATTGCCCCTGTAAAAGAATTAATAGGGTTTTCATCAGAAATAAGGAGCGTTACGCAGGGCAGGGCGATCTGGACAGCTGAATTTTCAGGTTATGACCCATTACCGGAACAAATGCAAAAAGAAGTTATAAAGGAAGTCAGAACAAGAAAAGGCATGGAACCTGAACCCAAAAATTACGCTTATTTCCTTGAATAAAGAGGTTTTTTAAAGCTAATGTATGAATAATATTAGTTGCATTGCACTTAGGTGTTGAATTAAAAGCATTAGGAAGCGTTTTTAAAAAAAAATAGTTTTTTAGGTGATGAAAGAATGGCTGAAAAATCGCAAATCAATCTGGTCTTTATTGGCCACGTAGATCATGGTAAAAGTACCTTAGTTGGAAGATTATTATACGATTCAGGAGCTTTAAGCGAACAGGAATACAGAAAGCTTGAATCTGAAGCAAAAGAAGCAGGAAAAGGAACATTTGCATTTGCATATGCAATGGACCGATTAAAAGAGGAAAGGGAGAGAGGAGTTACAATCGATTTGGCTTATAAAAAATTTAATTCCCAGAAAAACAATTTTACAATAATTGATGCTCCGGGCCACAAAGATTTTGTTAAAAACATGATTACCGGAACAAGCCAGGCTGACGCAGCTGTTTTGGTTGTGGCAGTAAAAGAAGGAATCAAACCTCAGACAAAAGAACATGCATTTTTAGCACAGGTTATGGGAATTAAACAGTTGACAATTGCAGTTAACAAAATGGACGAAGCAAACTATGACGAAAAAGCTTTTAACGATGTAAAAGGAGAAATTGAAAAACTTTTAACAGGCATCGGATTTAAAGCTGACACAGTTAATTTTGTACCTGTTTCCGCTTGGGAAGGGGACAATGTTGCAAAAAAAACAGAAAAAATGTCATGGTACAAAGGCGGTTCATTATTAGAAACATTAGACGGATTAACAGCACCGGAAGCACCAACAGACAAACCGTTAAGGTTGCCAATCCAGGATGTTTACAGCATCAAAGGAGTTGGAGCTGTTCCAGTAGGCAGGGTTGAAACAGGAATCATAAAACCGGGTGACAAAATAACCGTTAATCCTCCAAAAGTTGATGGTGAAGTAAAAACAGTTGAAATGCACCATGAACAATTACCACAAGCTGGTCCGGGTGACAATATCGGATTTAATGTAAGAGGAATGGGAAAAGATGACATTGCCCGTGGTGATGTTGTCGGACCAACAAGCAATCCTCCAAGCATTATAGATGAATTCACAGCACAAATTGTTGTGTTAAGCCATCCTACAGCAATTCCACAGGGTTATACTCCTGTTTTTCACTTGCACACAGCACAATTAAGCTGTACTTTAACAGAATTGCAGAAAAAATTAGACCCAAAAACTGGTGATGTGAAAGAAGAAAATCCAAAGTTTTTGAAAACAGGTGACGCTGCAATTGTTAAAATAAAACCAACTCAGCCATTGTCAGCCGAGGAATACAAAAAGTTTCCGCAGCTTGGCAGGTTTGCAATCAGGGACATGGGACAAACAGTAGCAGCAGGAATGATTGTAAGCATTACTGAAAAAAAATAGGTGGGTTGAAATGGGTCAGAAAGCAAGAGTCAAACTTTCTGGCACAGACCACAACGAATTAGATGAAATTGCTGAAAAAATACTTGAAGTGGCTTCCAGAACAGGGGTAAAGCATTCAGGTGTTATAAGTTTACCGACAAAAAAACTGATTATTCCCACAAGAAAAAGTCCTTGTGGCGGCGGAACAGAAACATATGAACATTGGCAGTTAAGAGTTCATAAAAGGCTTTTGGATATTGATGCAGATGAACGAACTTTAAGGCGAATAATGCGAGTAGAAATTCCTGAAAAAGTTCATGTTGAAATCGAATTAAAAGAATAAAATTTTAACCAAATTCTTTAATTACCTTTATGTGTAATTATACCGGTGTTTATGAAATATTATTTTGGCTCGGATCACGCCGGCTTGGAGTTAAAAAAAGCTTTAATTGAACATTTAAAACAAAAAGGCCTGAAAACAGAAGACTTGGGAACGCATTCTCAGGACAGCTGTGATTATCCGGATTATGCAATTGCAGTTGCGGAAAAAGTTGCAAAAGAAAATGCTTTGGGAATTCTTGTATGCGGCACAGGCATAGGAATTTGCATGAGTGCAAACAAAGTTGATGGAATAAGAGCAGCAACAATTCATAATGAATTCACCGGGCAAATGGCAAAAGAACATAACAATGCAAACATTATTTGTTTAGGCGGGCGCGTGGTTGATGAACAAACTGCAAAAAAAGCTGTTGACGGCTGGCTTGAAGCAAAGTTTGGTGAAGGAAGGCATACTGGCAGGGTTAAAAAAATAATGGACATTGAAAAACACTGATTTTAATGTTTGAAATACTGGAACATAAAGGAGAAACTGCAATAAGAGCTTCCGGAAAAACAATTGAACAGGCTTTTGAAGAAGCGGGAAAAGCATTGTTTAGTGTAATGGTTTCACTGGATTCAGTTGAAGAAAAAAAAGAAATAAATTTTGAAGTTAGTGGAACAAAATTAGATGAATTGTTTGTAAATTTTTTAAATGAATTAATTTTTCAGTCAGGAATAAATGAAATGTTTTTTTCTTCTTTTAAACTTGAAAAAATTGAAAAAAATGAAAATTTTTTTTTAAAAGGAAAAGCTTTTGGAGAAAAAATTAATGAGGAAAAGCATGATTTAGGTGTTGAAGTTAAGGCTGCAAGTTTGTCAGGCTTAAAAGTTGATGAAAAAGAAAATACTGTTCAGTGTGTTCTGGATGTGTAATTATGGAATTGAATCAGATTGAAAAATTTTTATGGGAAATTCCTCAAGAAGGGGAAATGGTTGTTCCTGCAAGGGTTTACGCAAATGAACAAATGGTTAAAGAACTGAAAGCAGAACTGGATTCAGGCTGGAGTTCCCTCGAACAATTACAAAATTTGACTTATTTGAAAGGCGTTCAAAAGTATGCTCTGGCTTTGGCTGACATTCATCCGGGTTATGGGTCTCCCATTGGGGGAGTTATAGCTGTTGACCCTGAAGACGGATGGATTACTTTTGGTTCAGTGGGATTTGACATTAACTGCGGCGTGCGCGTGCTAAAAACAAATTTGGAAAAAAAGGATTTGATTAAAAAACAGGAGCAAATTGCAAATCAATTGTTCAGAGATGTTCCCGCCGGATTGGGCAGGGGCGGGGAAATAAAACTGAATGAAAAGGAAGTTAATGAATTGTTGTTGAATGGCTCAGAATTTGCTTTGGAAAAAGGTTATGGAAATGAAAATGATTTGAAGTTTACTGAAATGAATGGCAAATCAGATTTGGCAAATGTTGATGCGGTGAGCAAAAAAGCAAAACAGAGAATGTTTAAACAGCTTGGAACAGTCGGTTCAGGAAATCATTATCTGGAGGTTCAGTTTGTTGAAAAAATTTTTGATGAAGAAAAAGCAAAAGATTTTGGCTTGTTTGAAAACCAGGTTTTGATTTCGATTCATTGCGGTTCACGTGGCTGCGGTCATCAGATTGGCACAGATTATTTACAGGTTTTATCTGATGCAACAAGAAAATACGGAATAAAAGTTAAAGATAAGGAGCTTGTGTCAGCACCTTTTCATTCAGAGGAAGGGCAAAATTATTTTGGTGCTGTGAATGCCGGCATAAATGTTGCTTTTGCTAACAGACATGTGCTGGCTCATTTGGCCAGAAAATCTTTTGAAAAAGTTTTTAATTTGAATGAAGATGAAATGCCTTTGCTGTATGACGTGGGACATAATACTGCAAAAATGGAAAGACATAAAATTAATGGTTCAACAAAAGAAGTTTTGGTTTTAAGGAAAGGTTCGACGCGTGGATTCGGCCCGGGGCATAAAGAAATTCCGAAAGAGTTTCAGAAAGCAGGACAGCCGATTGCGGTCGGAGGGAGTATGGGAACAGCTTCCTATATTTTGGCGGGAACAAAAAAAGGAATGAACGAAACGTTTGGTTCTGCTGTGCACGGGGCAGGCAGGTTGTTGAGTCGGGCTCAGGCAAAAAAACAGTTTGAGGGGAAAAAAATTATTCAGGATTTGAAACAAAAAGGAATTTTGATTAAGGCTCATTCTTTTAAAGGGGCGGCCGAAGAAGCTCCTTTGGCTTACAAGAACATTGAAAATGTTATTGATGTTATGCATGAATCCGGTGTTAATTTAAAGGTTGCAAGGGTTATGCCTTTGGCCAATGTGAAGGGCTGAGATAGCTTTTTATGCCTTTTTTTGTTAAATAGTGTTAAATGAAAAAAATTTTAATTTTTTTAATCATTGTGGCAGGAATTATGCCTTTTGTTCACGGGGAAACTATTGAAAAATCTTTAATTGATTCAAATTTTTTTATTCCTGAAAACCATATGGAAAAAAATCCTGACGGAACTTATGCCAAAGTAAAGCTTGTTATAGAGCAATATTTTTACCCGGATTTAAATGAATATTCGGAAGAACAATGGATACAGTTTACTCCGGTTGAAGGGCATGTTTATGAAGCAAGCAGGGTTAAACCAATTAAAAGAACAAAAGCAGGTTCACCTTCATGCAACTGGTTTTACAATGTTGAACTGCGTGACAAGGATCTGACTGTTGGAAGAATTGAATTTGTATCATTTAAAATAAAAGCAGCTTGCAAAGGACATGCAAACAATTTGTCTTTATGGGAACCATTGGAAACAGCTGACTGGTACTGGGAAAAAGAAGTTCAGAGTCCTGAGACAAAAATACTTTTGCCAAAAACAAGTACAACAATTCAGGTTGGAGAAACACTTTTATTCAGCGGAACAGCATCAGATGATGGTGAAATTGTTGAATACAACTGGGATTTTGACGGAGCATATCCTGATGTGAATTCAAAAACTCCGGGGGAAATAACTTTTGATAAAGCCGGAATTTATGATGTAAGATTTACAGCAACAGATGATGAAGGATTAACAACACAAAAACTTGTAAGAATAACAGTAAAAGGACTGGATGAACCATTAGTTGATTTAAACGCTGAACCGGCATCCGGATCATTTCCTTTGACAGTTGTTTTTACAGGAAGCTGTGACGGGCAAGGCGGAACACTTGAAACATGCAAAATAGATTTTGGGGACGGGGAAACACAAACAATTCCAAGAAAACAGGTTGATTTAACCAAAATTTTGGGACAGGCAGAAGAAACACTTGATGATTCGAGGGATGTTAATGTAACACACACTTACAATTCAGCAGGAACTTTTACTGCAAAATTAACAGGATTGAATTCGTCGCAAAATGAATCATTTGTAGAATTACAAATAACAACATCGTTCGGACTGGCTTCACTTGCACAGCACAGCGACATTTTAATGTTAATAGGCGGGGCAATTGTTTTGCTTGTTCTGGGAGTAATAGGCGGATTTTTTGCATTTAAAAAATTCGGAGGCGGAAAAAAACATCCTTTAACATACAAAAAGTGAAAAAAAAGGGCTTATTAACTGGTTTACGTTAAAAAGGAAAGATATTTATATGGTTTTAGCAGCATATATATCATATGATGCGCAAAATTCTCATAATTTTTTTGTTGCTTGTTTTAACACTAAATGTTAATGCAAGCGGAACAAGAGCTGATTGTGAAAACATTTCCATTAACGTGAGCAATGCAAGGCTGGATGAAAAATCAAGCATGCTTAAAACTTTTTCAATTGAAAACAAGGATTCTGAAAGATTTTTCATTGAAAGAATTAATGCTTTTGATTACAATTCTTCAATAAAAGTTGAGGGAAAAGGCTGGGAAAGAATTGTTCTTCCCGGAGATGAAAGTTTTTTTAATGTGCAGATTAAAAGTTTTAATGTTAAAAAAGATCAGGAAATTGAAGGTTTTGTTGAGGTTAGAGGGCATTTTTTGAGCGGCACAAAATGTTCAATCGAGGATATTGGAACCCAAAATTTTAATGTTTTTGTGAAAAATGAGGATGAAGCTTTTGCAGAAGAAATTGAGTTAGAGCAGGAAAAAATTGAAGAATGTAAGGGATTTGAATTAATAATTCCTGAAAATGTTGAAAATGTAAACGAAATTCCTTTTACTGTTAAAAATATCACAAATGACAGAATTCAAGTAAGGCTTTCAGGAGCAAACCTGGGAATTGAAACAAAATATTTTTCAATTCCGGCTCAGACTACGGTTGAAAAAAGTGTTAATGTAATGCCTTTTGAACAAAAAACATGGCTTGTTTTTAACAGCAATGTTAACGGTTGTTTTGTTAAATCAAAAAATGTTCAGATTTTTACAGATAATCCTTTTGAAAAACCTCAGACAGTGGCTGAACAGGCACCCGGTTTTCAGATAACTTCACAGCTTGGAAATGCCGTCGGATTAATAACACTGGGCGGATTTAATGCCTGGAATTCTATTGCTAATTTTTTGGGTTTTTCAGGTTAAAACGGCTTAGATAGCTTTTTAAACATTAATTTGGACTATTTATATTGTGCAAACTGCACAGCAGGAATTTTACAACTTTGCATCAGTCAAGATGCAAACCTGATGTGTAAATGCCAATTTGGCTACTTTTGCATGCTTTTCGGCTAGAGCCATCGCTGGATTTAAGCTGAAAAACAATGAGGAAAAAAACATGGGAAAAACACATAAGCCAAGAGCAGGTTCACTGGCTTTTCATCCGAGAAAAAAAGCCAAAACACAAAAAGCTGTTTTCAAAAGCTTTAACTCAGATGAAAGTGGAGTCAAGCCTTTGAATTTTTATGGCTATAAGGCAGGAATGCTTCACGTGTTCGGAACAAATCAAAGCAAAAACAGTTTAAGTGCAGGGCAGGAAATTATAATGCCTGTAACTGTTATTGAAACCCCTGCGTTAAAAGTTTTTGGAATAAAATATTATAAAAAAACTCCGCGTGGCTTCAAAGTTTTGGCTGAAAAGAAAACGGAAAAACTTGGAAAAGAAATTAAAAAAATTTTAACATTACCCAAAAAACCGAAAGAACAGGTAGCCAGGGAAAAAAATAAACCAAAAGATTCAAAAGCAAAAACTTTTGATGAAACAATTGCGGAATGGCTTGAAAGAAAAAGAATTGATGCTGTAAGATTATTATGTGCCACCCAGCCAAAGTTAACAGGCATTGGCAAAAAAAAACCTGAAATTGTTGAGGTAAGATTGTCAGGAAAACCGGAAGAACAGGTAAAATTCGGGGAAGAAAAACTTGGAAAGGAAATAATCATAGAAGATGTTTTTGAAGAAAAAACTTTTCTTGATGTTAAAGCGGTTACAAAAGGAAAAGGTTTTGGGGGTCCTGTTAAAAGATTCGGAATTAAAATTCAGGGAAGAAAAGCAAAAAAACACAGAATTGTCGGTTCAATCGGGCCATGGCACCCTGCAACTGTTCCATGGACAACCGCAAGAGCAGGACAAACGGGTTATCATACAAGAACAGAATACAATAAAAAAATGTTAAAAATTGTACAACCGGATGAAATAAATCCAAAAAGCGGTTTTACAAATTATGGTCTGATTAAAAATGCTGCAATTTTGGTTCAGGGTTCTGTCGCGGGGCCAGTTAAAAGAATTGTTGCCATGAGAAAAGGCTTGAGAAAAAAAGAGAAAGAAAAAATTGTGCTTGAAGAGGTGAAAATAGTTGCACAGTAAAAAAGAGGGAAATGTTTTAACTCTTTCAGGAAAAAGTTCAGGCAAAATAAAGCTGCCTGGCATATTTTTCACAGAATATGACCCTGAACTGATTAAAAGAGCGGTTTTAGCTATAGAATCCGCAGGATTTCAGCCTCAAGGCGTTAAACCAAAAGCCGGAATGAATACATCTGCTGAAACAAGAATGAACCGTGACTTGCCTCAGATGCAGAGAACAATCAATGTAGGGCATGCAAGGCTGCCAAGAAAAAAAAACAGAAGAGGTTTATTGGCGGGAGTTGTTGCAAGAGTTCCCCAGGCAGTTGGGGGAAGGGCGGCTCATCCTCCAAAAAAGGAAAAAAAACTCGAGGAAAAAATAAACAAAAAAGAAAAAAGAAAAGCATTGCATAGTGCAATTGCTTCAAGTTTGAATGAAACACTGGTGAGAGACAGGCATTCGTTCGGGGAAAAAGTTGTATTGCCTTTAATTGTTGAAGACAAGTTTGAAAAAATTACAAAAACAAAAAATGTTGTAAAAACTCTGAAAGATTTGAATGTTTACCGGGATGTTGAAACCGCAAAACAAAAAAGAAGAATAAGAGCGGGGAAAGGAAAAATGAGAGGAAGAAAGTATAAGAAAAAAAAATCTTTGCTGATTGTCACATCAGAAAATTGTGATGTTTATAAGGCTGCAAGAAATCTTGAAGGAACTGATGTTTGTGCTGTTAAAAATTTAAACACAAAACTTTTTGCGCCGGGAACAAAAGCAGGAAGGCTGACTTTGTGGACTTCCGGGGCGGTAAAAAAACTGGGTGAAATTAAATGAGTCAGGTTTTGCTTTATCCGATGGTGACAGAAAAAGCTGTTAATATTATTGAAGAGGAAAACAAACTGGTTTTTGTTGTTGCAAAAAAAGCAGCAAAACATGAAATAAAAAAAGAAGTTGAATCTTTGTATGAAGTAAAAGTTGACAAAGTCAACATTGTGAATGACATGAAGGGAAGAAAAAAAGCAATTGTTAAGATTAACAAAAAATTCAAAGCAAATGACATTGCAATAAAACTTGGTGTGTTATAATGGGAAAAAGATTGAAACAACAGAGGCGTGGAAAAGGTTCTTTTACATTTAAGTCTCAGAGAAAAAATCCTGTTAAATCACAGTATGTTCAAAGTAATGGGAAAACAGTGGAAGGAGAAGTTTTAAGCCTGGTTAAAGAAAGCGGAAGAAGCAATGTTTTAAGCTGTGTTTTGTTTGAAACCGGGGAAAAAAAATACCATGTTGCACCTGAAGGATTATATGTTGGGGAGATTATTCATGTTGGACCGGATGCAAGTGTTAAAACAGGAAATGTTTTGCCTTTAAGCACTGTTCCGGAAGGTTGTCCTATTTTTAACATTGAATTAACACCCGGAGACGGAGGAAAACTGGTAAAAGGAACAGGATTGTATGCTTTAATGGTTTCAAAGGACACTAAAAGGGCTTTTGTAAAAATGCCGTCAGGAAAAACCAAAACTTTTTCAGTTAATTCAAGAGCAACAGTTGGTTGTTCTGCAGGAGGAGAAAGAGAGGAAAAACCTTTTGTTAAAGCGGGAAACAAATGGCATAAAATGAAGGCTTTGGGAAGAAAGTATCAGAATACAAGAGGAGTTGCAATGAATGCATTGTCACATCCGTTTGGCGGAGAACAGCATCATGCCGGAAAAAGTAAAAGTACAAAAAGAGATGCTCCACCGGGAAGAAAAGTGGGAGCGATTGCTTCAAGAAGAACCGGGAGGAAGAAAAAATAATGGCCAGAAAAGAATTTACTTACCGGGGCAAGACTTTGCCTGAATTAAAACAAATGAGTTTGAAAGAATTCGGGGAATTATGCGGGACGCGTGCCAAAAGAAGTTTGAACAGAGGCTTTAATCAGAAAATTTTAAAAAGAATTGAAGGATTGCAGGGAAAAGATAATCCAAAACCAATTAGAACGCATAAAAGAGATTTGATTGTTATTCCCCAGATGATTGGATTGACTTTCATGGTTTACAGGGGAAACGAATTTGTCAGAATTGATGTTAAGCCAAAAATGCTTGGGCATTATATCGGAGAATTTGCATTGTCAAGAAAAAAATTAGCACATGGAAAAGCAGGAATTGGTGCTACAAAGTCAAGCACTGCTATTACTGCAAAATAAACGGTGATTGTGAATGGTTAAAAAAAATTATCAGGCTGAAAATTATGATAATAAAAATTCAGCCAAAGCTATTCTTAAAAGCAAACCGGTTAGTTTAAAGTATTCAACCGAAATGGCTAACTATATTAAAAACAAGCCTGTTTCAAAAGCTCAAAAATTACTTGAAAATATTAAAGAGAAAAAAGATTTTCTTCCCTTAAAAAAATATGTTAAAAAAATTGGGCACAGAAAAGGAGCAAAAGCAAGAACCGGAAAATATCCGCAAAAAGTATGCGATGCTTTTTTGGAATTAATAAACAATGTTAAAGCAAATGCTTCAAACAAAGGACTGGATGAAAACAAATTGTTAATCACACACGTTTTCGCATCACAAGGTTATCAAAGAGTAAGTTATCAGTCACACGGAAAAATTGGCGGAAAAAGAAGAAAAAGCAAAAGTACTCATATTGAAATGATTGCATTGGAGGCTAAAAGTTTATGATTGAAAAAACGTTTATAAGCCAGTCTCTCAGAAATATGCAGATAGAGGATTACCTGAAAAAACAGTTAAACCGGGCGGGTTTTTCAGGAATGGATTTGTATAAAACGCCTCTGGTTACAAGAATTGTGCTAAAAGTCACCAAACCCGGTTTGGTTATAGGAAAAGGCGGAAAAAACATAAAAATTTTAACAGATGAAATTTCTGAAAAATTCGGAATAAAAAATCCGCAGATTGAAATTCTTGAAATTGAAAACGCTGAACTGGATGCAAAAGCAAGTGTTGAAAACATTGTCAACATGCTTGAAAGAGGTTATTCATGGAGAGGTGTTGCATTCAGAACCGTTGACAATATAATGAAAGCCGGCGCACAAGGAGTTGAATTAATAGTAAGCGGTTCACTCGGAGGAAAAGGAGGAAGAGCAAGAAAACAAAGAATTGCAAAAGGTTATATGAAAAAAGCAGGCGGGCAATCCGAACTGGTTGACTATGCTCAAAACAATGCTTACCTGAAAGGAGGAGCAGTAGGAGTCAAATTAAAAATATTGAAACCCGGGATTTTTTTTCCGGATAAAATAAACATAAAAGAATATTTGGAAAAAGAAAAAAAAGAAGAAGATGAAAAAGCAGAAGAAAGTGAAGAAAAAACAAATGAAAAGGAAAAAAAACCGGAAGAACAAAAAGAAAAAGTAAAAAAAGAAACACTTTCAGAAAAAAAAGAAAAGGAAAAAGATACAAAGAAAAAAACTGTTAAAAAAACCAAAAAAGCTGAGGAAAAAAAATCTGCAAAAAAAGAAACAAAAGAAAAATCTGATGAGAAAAAGGTGAAAAAATGAAACTGTCAGAAATAAAATCTTTAAATGAAAAAGAATCTTTGGAAAAAGTAAAAGAACTGAGAACAGAACTGGCAAAAGAAAAAGCTTTACTTGCTTCCGGAACAAAAAGCGAAAAACCCGGAAGAATCAGAAACATTAAAAGAACAATTGCAAGAATTTTAACCACAGTAAATGAAAATAAAACAAATGAGGGAAAAAAATGATTAAAAGAATTCAAATAAACCAGGAAAATCTGACAGCACACGAGGTCATAGGACAAAAAGTCAGAGTTAAAAGGAAGGGTTCAAAGGAAATAAAAGGAAAGCTTGTGAATGAAACAATGCATACTTTTTTACTGGAACAAAAAAATAATGAAAAAATTATTCCAAAAAAAGAAAGCGTTTTGATTTTCAGCATTAACGGAAAAAAAACAGTTATTGACGGAAAAAATTTTGTGGGAAAACCTGAAGACAGAATAAAACTGTTCTGGAGGAAACAACATGGAAAAAAATAGGCCTTTAAGTGTCAGAGGAGCTGTTTTTGAAGGTTTTGTGGTTTCAGCCAAAAACCCTAAAACGGTTAAAGTCAGAAGAACAATCACAACTTTTGTCGGAAAATTTGAAAGATACAAAAAAACCACATCCATAATCAAGGCACACAATCCTCCTGAAATAAATGCACAGGAAGGAGATTTTGTAAGAATAGGTGAAACACGAAAAATAAGCAAAACAAAAAATTTTGTTGTTATAAAAATTTTAAGGAAAGATAAAAAATGAAAGGAATAAACGCAAAAGCGGCTTTAGGGCTTAACTTAAAAAGCAGAATGCTCTGCGCAGATAACAGCGGAGCAAAAGAAGTGCAGTTAATAAGTGTAAAAGGATTCAAAGGAAGAAAAAGATTAATTCCAAAAGCGGGAATTGCAAACATGATAACAATTGTTGTAAAAAAAGGCAAACCTGAAATCAGAAAAAAAGTTGAAAAGGCTGTAATTGTCAGAACAAAAAAAGCTTTCAAAAGACCAAACGGTTTAAGAGTAAAATTTGAAGATAATGCAGTTGTATTGGTTGATGAAAAAGGAAATCCAAAAGGTTCGGAAATAAAAGGAGTTATTGCAAAAGAAGCAGGTGAACGATGGCCAAAAATTGCCGGAATCGCATCACAAATAGTTTAAGGTGAAAAAAAATGAATATTCAGTCACAAAAACCAGGAAAGCAAAGAAAACATTTTTATCAAATGCCTTTGCATCAGACAAGCAAAATTTTAAGCGCACGCTTGGATAAAGGATTAAGAAAAGAACTTGGAAAAAAAACACTGCCTTTAAGAAAAGGAGATGATGTTCAGATAATGCGGGGAAAAAACAAAAAAAAGAAAGGAAAAATTTTAAGAATTGACAGGAGCGGAATGACTGTATTTATTGAGGGCATAATCAGAAAAAAATCTGACGGAACCGAGATTCCTGTAGGAATCAGCTCATCAAATCTGCTTATAATTGAAATCAATAGGGATGACCAAAAAAGAGTTAAAGGAAAAAAAATTGCAAAAGAAAAACCAAAAACAGAAAAAAAGAAAAAGGTGAAAAAAAGTGGCAAGTAAAGGGGGAAAAAAGCATGAAAAAAG
The DNA here is from genome assembly GCA_028279805.1 of archaeon. Taxonomy (GTDB): domain Archaea; phylum Iainarchaeota; class Iainarchaeia; order Iainarchaeales; family JANQMZ01; genus JANQMZ01. Next base: position 486,931 of record JANQMZ010000007.1, read on the forward strand.
GCTTGTTTCCAGCAAAATAAGGAAGCTTTCAAGAAAACATAAAAAATGGACAATTCGTTCAAAACCAGGGCCAAATACAAGAAAAAAATCTGTACCGCTTGGATTTGTTTTAAGAGATTTAATCGGAGTAACAAGCAATGCAAGAGAAACAAAGCTAATATTGACTGAAGGAAAAGTTGAATTAAACGGAAAAACAGAAAAAGACCACAGAATTCCTGTCGGATTGTTTGATTTGATTTATTTAAAAGATTTGGATGTTGAATACAGAATGTTGTTTGACCAGAAAGGAAGATTGTATGCGGAGGAGTCAAAAAAACCTGAAAAAGACAAAACAAAACTGGTTAAAGTTGTAAACAAAAAAGTTACAAGAAAAGCAAAAATTATTTTAATAACAAATGACGGCAGAACAATTGAATCAAAAGATTCAAAAATAAAAGTCGGAACCACTTTAAAAATAAGCATACCTGAACAAAAAATTTTAACTCACTTAAAACTGGAAAAAGGACAGAACGCGTTAATAATCGGCGGAAAACATTCAGGAGAAACATCAAAAATAAGTGAAATATCTGAAGGAACAATAAGAAGACCAAAACTTGTCAGTTTTGAAGGAAAAAATGGAAAATTCAAAACAGTTGTTGACAATGTTTTTGTTGTTGAAGGTGTTAAAAAATGAATCCGATGAAAGAAATCAGAATTGAAAAAGTTACAATAAATATCGGCACAACTGTTCCCAAAGATGAAATGGAAAAAGGAAAAGCTATTTTGAAAAATATTACAAAAACAAAAAATGTTGAAACGGTTGCAAAAATAAAACAACCAAAATGGGATTTGAGGCTTGGAAAACCGATTGGAATAAAAACAACTTTAAGAGGAAAAAAAGCTGAAGAATTTTTAAAACAGGCTTTACAGGCAAAAGATAATATTTTGAAAAAGAAAAATTTTGATTATTTCGGAAACTTTGGGTTCGGAATACATGAACACATTGATTTGGCGGAACAAAAATATGACCCCAATTTGGGCATTACCGGCTTTGATGTTCTGATTACAGTGGAAAGGCCTGGTTACCGGGTCAAAAAAAGAAAATTAAAAAAAGCAAAAATTGGCAAAAAACACGTTATAACACGTGAAGAAGCCATTGAATTTGTTGAAAAAAAATTTGAAGTGAAAATAGAATGAAAGGAAAACTGAAAGAAAAAAAAAGAGATTTAAAATGCAGAATCTGCAATTCTGAAAAAGGACTCATAAGAAAATACGGGTTAATGCTTTGCAGAAGATGTTTCAAGGAACAGGCAGAAAGGCTTGGTTTTAAAAAATACGGTTATCATTGAGGTGTAAAAAAAATGAGCTTAGTTGACCCAATAGCAGATGCGATGGTTTCCATCAAAAACAGTGATAAAGCTGCAAAAAAAGGATGCATATGCAAACCGGCTTCAAAATTGCTTGGAAGAATTCTTGAAGTAATGAAAAAAGAAGAATACATTAAAGATTACAAACTGGTTAAAGACGGAAGAAGCAATTTGTATGTAATAGAATTGTTCGGCAGAATAAATGACTGCAGGGCAATAAAGCCAAGGCATGCTGTTAAAAAAAATGATTTTGAAAAATTTGAAAAAAGATATTTGCCGGCAAAAGACATGGGAATGCTGATAGTTACAACACCTGAAGGAGTTTTTTCACACAAAGATGTTAAAAACAAAAGAATCGGAGGAAGGCTTCTGGCATATATTTATTAGGTGAAAAAAAATGAAAAGAGAAAGTATTACAATAGCAGTGGAAATTCCGGAAGAAATCAATGCAAAAGTTGAAAATAAAATTGTTGAAATAAGCAAAGGAGATAATGTTGTTGAAAGAAAATTCAGGTCAAAACTTTTAACACTTGAAAAAGAAAACAATTCGATTAAAATAACAGTTAAGCCGGGTAACAGAAAAACAAATGCGATTATGAAAACAGTTGCAGCACACATTAAAAACATGATAACCGGAGTGGAAAAAGGATATGAATACAAGCTTGCCGTAAAATATTCCCATTTTCCGATGACAGTAAAAGTTGAGGGAAAAATTGTTGAGGTAAGCAATTTTATGGGTGGAAAAAAAACAAGAAAAATAAAAATAATAGGGGAAGCAACAAAAGTTGAAGTAAAAGGGCAGGATATAACGGTTAAAGGGCCAAACAAGGAACATGTGGCTCAGACTGCTGCCAATTTAGAGCTTGGAACAGGATTAACAGATAAGGATCTGAGAATATTTCAGGACGGAATTTACCTCGTTCAAAAAGGAACAAAAAGTGATTAAAAATGGCTGAAAAGAAAAAGAAAACATCAAAAAAATTAACCAAAAAAATTCCTGCCAAAAAAACAAAACCGGGCAAAAAACAAATAAAAAAAACAAAAAAACCTGTGGCAAAAAAGAAAAAACCGGTTAAAAAAATTAAAAAAACAAAAGCAAAGCCAAAAAATGTTAAAAAGAAAAGAAAAAGTTCAGGTTCCAGAGGAAGCAAAAAAATAATTAAAACCGGAAAAAAAATAAGAAGCATTAAAAAAAGACAATTCAGGGGAAGATTTGGGAAAAGAGGAAGTTCAAGAAAAATTTCAAACAAAAAATGGCAAAAATGGAGAAAAAAAAGAGGAGAATCAAGAAATGTTAGAAAAGAAGACGGACTAACTCCAAAAACAGGTTTCGGAAAAAACTCTGAACTGAAAGGGTTACACCCATCAGGATTCAAACAGGTTATTGTTTACAATTTGAATGATTTAAAACAAATTAAACCTGAAAACACCGGAATAATTGTTGCCTCGGCAGTCGGAAAAAGAAAAAAGAAAACTTTTATCAAAAAAGCAAAAGAAATGAAAATAAAAATTTTTAACTAGGTGAAAAAATGAACGCAGAAAAAGCAAAACAAGCAAGTGCATTGATGCTAAAAACAGGCAAAAAAAACATAAAAATTGATTCAAAAGAAATGCAAAGAGTGAAAGAGGCAATAACAAAAGAGGATATCAGAGCATTAATAAAAGAAGGAATAATACAAAAGAAAAAAATAAAAGCACAAAGCAGGGGAAGAGCAAGAATTTTAGCTGCAAAAAAATCAAAAGGAAGAAAAAAAGGACATGGAAAAAGAAAAGGGACAAGAAAAGCAAGAACAGAGTCAAAAAAACGATGGATTTCAAGAGTCAGGTCACAGAGAAAAAAATTGAAAGAATTGAAAGAAAAAAATCCGGAAAAGGTTCAAAAAATAGGTTATCATAAGCTTTACGTAATGGTAAAAGGAAATTATTTCAGGGGAAAAAAATATTTGGAAAAATTTGTATTGGGTGACAAAAAATGAAAACAACATATGAAACACCTTTTAGGAGAAGAAGAGAAGACAAAACAAATTATGCAAAAAGACTTGCATTTGTAAAATCAGGATTACCAAGAATTATTTTCAGAATTTCAAACAGATATGTGAAAATGCAGATAACTGAATTTGATGTTAAAGGAGACAAATGTTTAACAAGTGCAAACTCAAAAGAATTAAAAAAATTCGGCTGGGAAAACGGAAAAAATACGCCGTCCGCATACTTAACAGGATATTTGCTTGCAAAAAAATCAAAAAATGTTGAAAAAGCAATTTTTGACATAGGATTAATCACTCCTGTGAGAAAATCAAGAGCATTTTCAGCATTAAAAGGAGTTCTGGACGGAGGAATAAAAATTCCCTTCGGAGAAAAAGCTTTGCCTTCAGAAGAAAGACTCAAAGGAAAACACATTGAAGATTTTGGGCAAAAAAAAGATATCATAAAACAATTTGAAAAAACAAAAAAAGAAATTGATTCAAAATTTTCAGCCAAAAAGGTGGTTAAATGACAAACAGAGAAGATTCAAGAGAAGAAAAAATAAAAAAAGCAAAGGAAGCTGAAAAAGAAAAAAGTTTGGAAGTGTGGCTTCCAAAAACTGAATTAGGCAAACTTGTAAGAGGAGAAAAAATAAAAACATTAGATGAAATTTTTGACAAAAATATGCCAATTTTAGAACCTGAAATTGTTGATTCTTTAACAGATTTGGAAGAAATTCTTGTAGATGTTCAAAAAACCACAAGAGTTGTAAAAGCAGGCAGAAAATTTTCATTCAGAGCATCAATTATTGTCGGGAATGGCGATGGCTATATCGGAGTGGGAACAGGAAAAGACAAAGAAAGATTGCCTGCCATAAGAAAAGCCACAAGAGAAGCAAAATTAAGCCTTTTCAGGGTAAAAAGAGGTTTTGGAAGCTGGGAAGACGCTTCTACGGCAATGCATTCAGTTCCGTTCAAAGTAACAGGAAAAAGCGCTTCTGTCAGGGTTACATTAATACCTGCTCCACGAGGAGTCGGACTCGTTGCACCTCCAAACATTAAAAACGTGTTAAGACTGGCAGGAATTCAGAATGTCTGGATTAAAACTTATGGAAATACGAGAACACGGTTAAATTCTGTAAGAGCAACAGTTGATGCTTTAAATAATACCAACAAAATGAGTGTTTCAAAAGATTTGGAAAGAAAAATAAAACTGGAGAAAAAATAAAATGTTTGCAGTAATAAGAGTTAAAGGAACAGTCGGAATAAATCCTGACAACAAAAAAACTTTGGATTTATTAATGCTGCATAAACCAAATCATTTAGTTTTGATTCAGAAAAACGATTCAAATGAAAAAATGATTAAAAAAGTTGAACCTTTTATAACCTGGGGAGAAATTGAAGAAAAAACACTTGAAAAACTTTTAATTAAAAGGGCAAGAAAATCCGGCAACAAAAGAATTGAGGAAGATGAATTAAAAAAAGAAAAAATTGTTCAAAAACTTTTAAAAGAAAACAAAAAACTAAAAGATTTAGGATTAAAACCGGTTATAAGATTAAACCCGCCTTCAAAAGGATTTGAAACAAAAGGAATCAAAAAAAATTACAGCATGGGCGGAGCAATTGGATACAGAGGGCAGGATATTAATACGTTGATTAAAAGGATGATGTGATGACAGTAAGAAAAAGAAAAAAGAAAAACAGGTTACGCGGTGAGAGAACCCATGGAAAAGGTGACACCAAAAACAAACGTGGAGCCGGAACCAGAGGGGGAAAAGGAAAAGCAGGTTCACATAAACATAAATACAGCAAATATTACGGAACATTCGGAAAACACGGAACACTTAAAGCAAAATCACGCGGAAAATCCGTTAATGTTGAACAAATTGAAACATTGTTACAAAAATGGCTTGATAAAAAACTTGTTCAAAAAGAAGGAAAAGTTTTTGTAATAAACGGCAAAAAAACAAAAATTTCAAAAGTTTTAGGCAGAGGAGAAATAAAAATAGCAGTAAAGCTTGTTAATATTAAAGCAAGCAAAAAAGCCACTGAAAAAATTGAAAAAGCAGGAGGAAAAACTGAAACTGTTACCAAAACAACAGTAAAAGAATAAGGTGATTAAATGGGTTTACTTGATTTTTTAGGGCCGGTTTACAGGATTTTGCCGGAAGTTAGAAAACCTGCAAAAGATCCCGGCATTAAAACAAAAATTTTATGGAGCGCCCTGGCTTTGCTTATTTTCTTTCTTTTAGGAAGAATTGAATTAATCGGTTTAAGTTCAGCTGCACAGGAACAACTTGCAGGATTACAGGTTATTTTGGCAAGCCAGATTGGAACACTTATTACTGCAGGAATCAGCCCAATTGTTTTATCATCAATCATTTTACAATTGCTTGTCGGCGGCGGTTTGCTTGGAATTGATTTAACAAACCCGGCTGACAGAATAAAATTTCAGGGAATGCAGAAATTTTTTGCAATAATTTTATCCATTTTTGAAGGCTTCGTTTACCCGTTGTCCGGCCTGGTTACACCTGCACCCGGAATGCTTTTGATTGTTGCAGCTCAAATTGCACTCGGTTCAATTATTTTAATATACCTGGATGAAATTGTAAGCAAATACGGAATTGGTTCAGGAATAGGATTATTTATTGCAGGAGGAGTAAGTGCCGGATTTTTATGGCAGGCATTAATGCCTCCCGCAATAACATTAGCACAACCACAAGGAGGATTAATTCCGCAGTTTATTGCAAGTTTTACAACCGGAATAAACTTTTTCCCTTTGTTTACAATAATAATGGCAATAATTATTTTCCTAATAGTTGCCTATGCAAACGCAATTCATGTAAATATTCCTATTACAATGGGGCACCGGGGATCCGGTGGGCGATACTCAGTTAAATTTTTGTATGTTTCAGTAATGCCAGTAATTCTGGCAGTAGCATTGTTTGCAAACATCAGAATATGGGCGTTAGTTGTGGGAAACTTGCCAATACTTGGAGATATTTTGAATGCTTTAACATGGGCGACAACAACTCCGTTTAATTTAATTCCGAGTTTTATTTTACAGGCTTCAAGCAGCGGTTTTCTTGAAACGTTAACATTTATGGGACCGCAATTGTTGCAGGGATTTGTTTACTTGATTTTGCTAACAGCATTATGTGTTGTTTTTGGAAAATTCTGGGTAATGTTAGGAGCACAAGGCCCGGAAGACATTGCAAAACAATTACAATCATCAGGAATGTATATTCCGGGATTCAGAAGAGATGAAAGAATTATTGTAAAAGTTTTAAACCGGTATATTCCCCCTGTGGTAATAATGGGTTCAATTTTTGTCGGAATGCTGGCCGGACTGGGAAACATGGTTTTAGGAGGATTAACATCAGGCACAGGAATTTTGCTAACCATAGACATTGTTTACAGGTTATATGAAGAATTGGCAAGACAACAGTTATCTGAAATGCATCCAATGCTTGGAAGAATTTTTAAATAAAAAAAGTGGTTTAAATGAGTTTAACGAGGGTTTTAAAAGGAATTGGTTGGAAAACTTTATACCAGAGTTTTCAGAAAAAACCTGTTTTTAGTGATTTTAATGGTTGAAATAACTCCAATTATAGGCATTTTTGGCATTACCGCCATTCTGGTAATCGTATCCAGGTTAATGCAAAACCGGTTTATGGATCGGGATTTAATGGATGAGCAAAGAAAAGAAATGAATGAAAAAAGAGACCGGATGAAAGAATTGCTGTCAAAACAGGATGAAAAATCTTTAAAAGAAGCTGAAAAAATTCAGAGAGAAATGCTTGAAATGAGCCAAAAAATGATGCAGGGTTCAATGCGTTACATGATGGTTTCACTGCCATTGTTTTTGGGAGTGTTTTTTTTAATGGGATTTGTATACGGAGAAACAATAATTGATTTGCCTGTGCCATTGCCATGGTGGGAAAATGCTGAAATTTTTAATCCGTTCACATGGTTAAACATTAAATTCTTTGAACAGACAAACTGGTTTGGCTGGTATTTTGCATCATATTTGTTTATTTCAATTCTTTACGGCATAGGAAGAAGAATTTTAAAAAGAATAAAAGGGGAACAAAAATGAGTTCACAAAAATACGGAAAAGGAAACATTAAATTTGTTAAAGTTCCGAGCGGAACAAAAGTAAAAAAAATTAAAAAAAGAAAATCAAAAGGAAAAGACGCATTAACAGGTAAAAAATTGCACGGAGTTATTGCCGGAAAAAGAAAAAAGAAAACAACCAAGAGACCAAGTGCATTGTTCGGAGGAATATTAACAGGAGAAAGCAGAAAACTTGTTCAGGAAGAAGCTGCAAAAGTGCGTGTGAAAATTAAAAAAATTGAAGATGTTGATTTACGTTTAAAACAATACGTTGAAATTGCGGTAAAAAAAGGTGAAAAACATGGCGGCAATTGAAACAGGAAGAGTCTGCATTAAAACAACAGGAAGAACTGCAGGAGAAAAGGTTATAGTGGTAACAGTTTCAGATGAAAATGTTGTAACAATTGCAAATTCGTTGGGGCAAAAAGAAAAATGCAACATAAGACATTTGTTTCCGCTGGATGAAAAAAGTGATGTTAAAAAAATTAAAGAAAAACCCAAAAAAGTCAGGAAAAAAAAAGAACAGCACAAAGGAAAACCGAAACCAAAAGAAAAAAATAAAAAATGAGGAAATAAAAAATGGCTAAAAAAGACAGAAAAAAAAAGGAACAGCAAAGAGAAGCAAAAAAAGCCAGAAAAACAGATCAAAAACAGGAAAAAGACTCAAAAGAAATAAAACAAAAACAGGTTTCAAAAGAAAAAAAAAGAACAGATGTCAGGTATATTGTCAGAATAGCCGAATCTGATTTAAATGGGGAACTGCCTGTTTACATGTCTTTAACAAAAATTAAAGGAATAAGCCAAAGGTTTGCGGAAGCGGTTGCAAAAACATTTGAAAAAGAAACAGGTTTTCCGTACAACGAAGAATTGGGAAAATTAAAAGAAGAACAGGATAAAATGCTTGAAAACATTATATTAAATCCGGTTAAACACGGAATTCCGGCATGGCTTGCCAACAGAAGAAAAGATTTTGATTCAGGAGAAAACAAGCACTTGGTTTCAAGTGAATTAATTTTTTCAAAAAGAGAGGATTTGAAAAGATTAAATGAAATAAAAAGTTACCGGGGCTTAAGACACAGCTGGGGATTAACAGTCAGAGGACAAAGAACAAAAGGAACTCACAGAGGAAAAGGCGGAGTTGTGGGTGTAATGAAAAAAGATGCAAAACAAGCATCCTCAAAAAAAGAGTGATTTAAATGGGCGATCCGAAAAAAAGAAGAAAAACATTTGAAAGTCCCAAAAAAAGATGGGACAAAGACAGAATTTTGGAAGAGGCAGATTTAAGAAAACAATACGGATTGAGGTCAAAAAAAGAAATATGGAAAATGGAAACAAAATTAAGAAAAATAAGACAAAATGCAAGAAAATTACTGGCATTGCCTGTTGAAAGAAGAGAAAAAAGAGAAGCGGAATTAATGGGAAAGCTTCACAGGCAGGGTTTGCTGGAAAGAGAAGCTTCACTTGAAGATGTGTTAACAATGAATGTTAATTCGGTTGCCGAAAGAAGATTACAAACACTTGTCTGGAGAAAAGATTTAAGTTTAACACCAAACCAGTCAAGGCAAATAATTGTTCACGGACACATAGGAATTAATAAAGTTAAAACAACAGCTCCAGGACATCTTGTGACAAGAGATGAAGAAGAAAAAATATCATGGTTTAAAAAACCTTTAAAATTAAAACAGGTTACAAAAAAAGATAAAGAAAAATTAAAGAAAAAATTTGAAGAAGCAATTCCGGAAGAGGAAAAGAAAAAAGAAGCCGAACAAAAATCAGAAAAAACTGAAAATGCTGAAAAAACAGAGGAAACAAAAGAAAAGGAAAAAAAAGAAGAAGATAAAAAACAACCAAAACAAGCAGAAGAAAAAGCAAAAGATGACAAAGAAAAGGAAAAGAAAGAAGAAAAGGTTGAAAAATAATGGCTGAAAAAACAAAAACTTTTGAAAAACACAAAAAAGAAGAAATGCAGGTTACAAAAAGGGATAATGAAGGAATTATTCACATTTACGCTTCACATAATAACACTTTAATGCTGTTAACAGATATTACAGGCGGAGAAACAATTGCAAAATGCACAGGAGGGCAAGTGATAAAATCAGATCATAAACAAGGAACTCCGTACACTGCAATGAAAATAGCTGAAATAATCGCTGAAAAAGCAAGAGAAAGAGGAATTACACAGGTTTCAGTAAAAGTCCGAGGCCCCGGAGGAATCAAATCTTTTTCACCGGGAAAAGGAAGTGAAGCAGCAATAAGAAGTTTAACAAGACACGGAATAAGAATAAAAAATATTCAAAACGTGACACCAATTCCGCACAACGGTTGCAGGAAAAAAAAGAAATACAGGTCAAAAAGAGGTTAAAAAAAAATGAAAATAAAAAAAATAGGCGAAAAAGACGGCGTTACAAAAATATTAATAAAAGAAGCTGATACTGCGATTGTAAACGCAATAAGAAGAACAATTATGAACAATGTTCCAATTTTAGCAGTTTCAGATATAACAATTTATCAGAACACTTCAGTTTTCTTTGATGAATTTCTTGCAAGCAGGCTGGGAAGTTTGCCGATTAAAACAGATAAAACTTATAAAAAAGGAGACAAAATAAAATTAACACTTGAAAAAGAAGGACCGGGAATAGTTTACAGTTCCGACATAAAATCAGCTGACCCTGCTGCAGTGGTTGCTGAAAAAAACATTCCAATAATAAAACTTGGAGAAAAACAAAAAATAAAACTTGAAATGGAGGCTGAAATGAACACCGGCAAAGAACATGCAAAATGGCAGCCGGCCATCGTTTCATATTCCCAGTTGCCCATAATTGAAGCAAAAACAACTTCCTTAAAAAAAATTGAAACAGCTTTCAAAAACGCTGTTATTGAAAATAAAGCGGGAAAACTTGTTTTAGACCCTTATGAATGTGATCCTCAAAGAGCATTGGATGAAGCCGGAGACGGAAAAATTTCATTTGACAAAAATTCATTCATTTTATATGTTGAAAGTCATGGAGGATTAAAAACAAAACAAATACTTGAAGAGGCTATTAATGTTTTGATTGAAAAAAATAACGAGTTAAAGGAGGCTTTAAAAAAAGCAAAATAATTAAAGGCAGTCTGGGCAGGGGTTCCCGAGTGGTCAAAGGGGCAGGACTTAAGATCCTGTGGCTTAGTGCCTTCGCAGGTTCGAATCCTGCCCCCTGCATATTTTTGGTGATAAAATGAATGCAACAGGTCCGACAAAGTTAAGCACGATAAAACTTGCAAGAGACTTAAAAAAAGAAAAGCAAAACATTTGGAAAGATCTGGCTAAAAGAATCACAGGAATAAGAAGAAACAGGGCAGAAGTTAATTTGTCAAAATTGTCAAAAATGGCTAAAAAAAACAAGGGAAAAATTTTAATTGTGCCCGGAAAAGTTTTAGGTTCGGGTTTAATGGAAGAAAAAGCAACTGTTGCCGCTTTAAGTTTCAGTGAAAAAGCCGAAAAAGAAATAAATCAAAAAGGAAAAACATTAACATTATCTGAACTGGTCAAATCAAAAGAAAAGCCTTCACAAATGGTGATAATAAAATGACTGAAAATATTGTGGATGCAAAAAACTGTGTATTGGGAAGAGTTGCTTCAATTGTAGCTGAAAGACTTTTAAAAGGAGAAAAAATTGTAATAATAAATGCAGAACAGGCAATAATTAACGGTTCAAAAGAAACAATTGTTAAAGCTTATAAGAGAAGAATTAATCTGCATGCAAAAGGAAATCCTGAAAAAGGACCAAAGTTTGCAAAAAGAAGAGCAGACATGCTTTTCAGACAGGCAGTAAAAGGAATGCTTCCTCAAAAAACCAAAAGGGCAAAAGAAGCTTTAAAAAACTGCCAAGTGTTTATAGGTGTTCCTTCTGAATTCAGAGAAAAAGAACATGAAAAAATTAAAAACTCTGAAATGCGTGAAAGAAAAAGATTTATGTCATTAGAACAGTTAAGCAGTATATTATAGGTGAAAAAATGGCTGAAGAAAAAAAGAAAAAAGAAACAAAACCGGAAGTAAAAAAAGTTAAATTAAGGAAACCTTCTCCCAAAAAAAAAGCAACAGGAATTCATGTTAAAGCAAAAAAGAAAACATCTTCAGCAAGAGCGGTTATTAAAACAGGCAAAGGCATTATCAAAATAAACAAAAAAAGTCTTGAAATAATAAAACCAAAATATGTTAAAATGCTGATAAAAGAACCTTTAAGCCTGGCAGGTTCTCTGACAAAAGAAGTTGACATTAATGTTAAAGTTAAAGGCTCAGGCTTTATGAGTCAGGCAGTGGCAACAAGAGGTGCAATAGCAAAAGCATTGGTTGAATACTCAGCAGATGAAGAATTAAAAAACAAAATGCTCCAGTATGACAGGCTTCTTTTAGTTGATGATATCAGAAGAAAAGAATCCAAAAAACAGCTTGGAAGAGGCGCCAGAGCCAAAAAACAAAGCAGTAAAAGGTAGGTGAAAAAAAAATGATTGTTCCAGTAAGATGTTTTTCATGTGGAAAAGTGATTGCAAACTATTTTGAAAAATTTGAAAAAGCAGTAAAAGAAGGAAAAAAACCTGAAAAAGTTTTGGACGAACTTGGTTTGAACAGATATTGCTGCAGAAGAATGATTGCAAGCCACACAGATTTAACTGATGAGGTTTTAAAATACAAAACTTAATTTAAGAGGTAAAAAAAATGGCTGAAAAAACACTTGTTCCGACAAAACAATATTTGCAGACAGGTTCACACATTGGTGCAAGATTTAAAACAGGAGGAATGAAAAAATACATTTTCAAAAAAAGAAGAGACGGCTTAAATGTAATGGATGTTGAAACAATTGATAAAAAAATAAGAACAACTGCAAGTTTTTTATCACAATATGAACCTGAAAGCATTGTTGTTGTTTCGAAAAAACAATACGGCCAGGTTCCTGTTAAAAAGTTTGCAGAAGCAACAGGTGCACAAAAAATTTTAGGCAGGTTTATACCGGGAACTTTTACAAATCCTGAGGGAAAAAAATTTGTTGAACCCAAAGTATTGCTTGCAACTGACCCGGGTTCTGACTGGCAGGCAATAAAAGAAGCTGTAAAAATAAGAATTCCGGTTGTTGCATTGTGCAAAACAGATAATTCAACTAAAAATATTGATATTGTTCTGCCAATAAACAATAATGGAAGGCAGAGTTTGGCTTTGGCTTACTGGCTTCTGGCAAGAGAATTTTTGAAAAGCAAAAAATTGATAAAAAAAGATTCAGATTTTAAAGAAAATGTTGAAAGCTTTGAATATCCTGTTCAAGGTGAAAAACAAAAAGAAAAAACATATCCGGAAAAAGCTGTAAAAACAGCTTAAAAAGGGCTTTTTGCATTGTTTAAAAGACGAAACACGCGTAAAAACTAATTTAATAACTGAAAGGGGTAAATATAAATATCAGGTTGACTCAATTATTAGTATAGCGTTAATTGCGGGGCTTTTACAATGAAAACTGACATTCACGAATTGCTTAAAAAACTTGATTTGACTGAATATGAATCAAAAACTCTTAATACTTTATTTCAGTTAAAAGAAGAAAAAGCACCTGAAATAAGCAGAGATGCACAGGTTCCAAAAACAAGAGTTTATGATGTTTTGGATGGATTGGTTGCAAAAGGTTTGGTTATAGAAATTCAGGGGCGTCCTAAAAAGTACAGAATTGTTGAACCGTCAAAAGCTTTAACTATTTTAATGGAAAACAAAAAAGAAGAAATGAAAAAGTTGCAGCAGCATGTTGAAGATTTGAAAGAGCAGGTTTCAAGCACTATTGACTTGGATGACGAAGAGGAAAAAGTTTTGAAAGTAAAAGACCAGAACGATTTTATGAGAATACTGGAACAGGAATTAAGAAATGCTAAAAATTCAGTAATAACTTTTACTGAAAAAACTGTAAAACACAATGCATTGAAAAGAGCTTTACAGGAAGCAAAGCAAAGAAATGTTCATGTTAAAATGCTGCATTCAAACAAGGATGATGATTTAAGCCATTATGAAAAACATGGTGTGGAAATAAAACATGTTGAACATGGTTTGGAAGCTTTTATTATTGATGATAAAAAACTGGTTCTTGCATTAAGTGATTTAAAAAAAGAAAAACCGGAATACCATTTTACAATTTGGAACAAGTCACCAATGGTTCCGGCATTAGCTCATTATTTTGAGAAGCATTGGAATGAATAAAAAGAAACAAATTTATTGAGCTTTAACCTATTTGTATCATGTCAGAATTAAAAGAACAGGCATACAAGTATGCAATAAGAAACGCTTTTGCCCATAAAGGAAAAGCCGATTTGGGGGCAGTAATAGGCAAAATAAAAGCACTTTTTCCTGACGTTGATTTAAAAACAGAAATGAATTTATTGCAGCAAATTGTAAAAGATGTTAATTCTAAAAATTTTGAAGAAATTGAAAAAGAGTTTAAAAAATTTGACAAAAAAGGATTTGAATTAACGGCAAAAGAGGAAAAAAAAGGTTTGCCTGAATTGGACTGGGCTTCCGGGGAAACTGTTGTAACACGATTTGCTCCGAACCCAAACGGGCCTTTTCATCTGGGTAACGCAAGAGCAGCCGTTTTAAGCCATGAATTTGCACAAAAATATACGGGAAAATTTATTTTAAGATTTGATGATACCGACCCAAAAGTAAAAAAACCGGTTGACAATGCTGAAGAACTTTTTAAAGAAGATTTGCACTGGTTGAACTGCAAAGAACAGGAAACATTTTTTGCAAGTGACAGATTGGATTTGTATTATGATTATATGAAAAAAGTTTTGGAAAAAAGAAAAGCATATGTTTGTTTCTGCAAACCAGATGAATGGAGAAAAAAAATTGCAAAATCAGAAGCATGTTCCTGCAGGGAAAAAAATGAAAAAGAACAATTAAAAGAATTTGAAAAAATGTTAAATAATGAATTAAAGGAAGGGGAAGCGGTTTTAAGAATTAAAACAGATTTAAAACACAAAGATCCCAGTGTGAGAGACTGGTGGGCTGCAAAAATTGTTAATAAACCGGAACATCCTCGTGTTAAAAATAAATTTGTATGGCCGTCTTATAATTTTGCTTCCGCCATAGATGACCATGAAATGGGCATTACTCTGATTATTCGGGGGCAGGAACATGAACAGAACGGAACAAAACAAAAATTTTTATACGAATATTTTGACTGGAAATATCCTCACGAAATTTATATTGGAAGAATTAAACTGCAGGGAACAGTTTTATCAACTTCAAAAATAAAAAAAGGCATTGAATCAGGAGAATATGCTGACTGGGATGATCCAAGGCTAGGAACAATTAAGGCTTTGAGAAGGCGTGGATTTGAAGCTGAAGCATTAAAACAGGCTTTGATTGAAACGGGCATTAGTTCAGTCGATTCAACAATTGAATGGAATCATTTAATTAATTTGAACAAAAAACTGATTGAAACAAAAAGTGAAAGAGTTTCTTTTATAAGCGATGCTGTAAGACTGGATGTTGAATTTGCTCCGGAAAAAAAAGTGCAAATTAATGGAAAAAATATTAATTTAAATCAGGGAACACAGCAATTTTATGTTGACAAAAAATCTTTTGAAAACATTAAAGAGGGAAAAACTGTCAGATTAAGGCAGGCTTATAATGTCAGAATTAAACAAAAAGCTGATTTGCAGATTTTTGGAGAATTTTCAGGGGATACAAAAATTGAGCCGGTGATTGGCTGGATGCTTGAAACAATGCCTGTAGAATTATTAATGCCTGATGCTTCAAAAGAAATTGGTTATGCCGGCTCCGAGTTGCTGGATAAAAATGTCGGGGAATTAGTGTATTTGGACAGGCTTGGTTTTGCAAAAATTGAGCAAAAAAATGAAAAAATGGTTAAACTGATTTTTACACATAAATGAATTTTTTGCTTTTTAATTAGCTTTTTAAACCTTTTTAAGGCATTTTATATATTAATTCGGTTTTTTTCACTGATTTTACCGATGACTTTTAGGAGGTATTTTTTATGGAATTTGAGGTTCCGGAAGCGTTAAAAAAAGCACAACTTGACTTGGTTGAAAAAGTCAAAAAATCAAAAGGAAAAATTAAAATAGGAATAAATGAGGTAACCAAAGCTGCTGAAAGAGAAACAGCAAAACTTGTCTTAATAGCAAAAGACACTGACCCTAAAGAAATTGTAATGCACATTCCTTTAATCTGCAAGGAAAAAAATATTCCGTTTTCTTTTGCTGATTCAAAAAAAGATTTGGGAAAATCCGCAGGAATACAGGTTGGAACAACTGCTATTGCAATAACAGAAGAAGGCGGAGTAAAAAAAGAAGTAGATGAACTGGCAAAAAAATTAAAAGAATTAAAATAAAGGTGAAAAAATGGCTGAAGAAGAAAAAGGTTTTCCGGCAGAAGTGCTGGAAGTAACCAAAAGAACAGGAGTTCACGGAGAAATATTACAGGCAATGCTGAGAATTTTAGACGGGCCTGACAAAGGCAGAATTAAAAGAAGAAACATTAAAGGCAATGTTCAAAAAGGAGATGTTGTCATTCTGCTAAACACTGAAAGAGAAGTGGGAGAAATAAAAGGCAAAAGGTGAAAAAAAATGAAATGTTTTTTTTGCGGAATCGATGCAAGAGAAGGAACCGGAGTTCTGTACGTGACAAAAACAGGCAAAAAACATTTTTTTTGCTCTTCAAAATGTGAAAAAAATCAGTTAAAGCTTAAAAGAAAAGCCGGAAAGCAAAAATGGACATTTGAACATCAGGAAATAAAAAAAGGAATTAAAAAGAGGTGAAAAAAAATGGAAAGAACTTTAATCATATTAAAGCCTGACGCGGTTAACAGAAGCCTTGTAGGAGACATTTTAGGCAGATTTGAAAAAAAAGGATTAAAAATTTCAGCAATGAAACTTGAACACTTGGAAAAACCAAAACTGGAAGAACATTATTCTCATCACAAAGAAAGAGAATTTTTTCAGGAACTAATTGAATTTATGAGTTCAATTCCGTCAATTTTGGTTGTATTGGAAGGATATGAAGCTGTAAAAGTTGCAAGAAAACTTGTCGGAGCAACATCAGGAATTGACGCAGAACCGGGAACAATAAGAGGAGATTATTCACTAAGCAATCAAAACAATGTAATTCACGCATCAGAATCAGCTGAAACAGCAGAAAATGAAATAAAACGCTTTTTCACAGAAAAAGAAATTTATTCATATGAAAAAATGGATTATGACCATTTGTATTCAAGCAAAGAAAAAAAATGATTCAAAATGAAAATAAAAATAAAAAAAATAAATGAAGATGCAAAAATGCCCAGATATGCGCATGAAGGAGATGCAGGCATGGACATTTATTCATCTGAAAATACTGAAATAAAAAAAGGCGAGGTTAAACTTGTTGGAACAGGTTTAACAATGGAAATTCCACAGGGCTATGAAGCACAGGTTCGTCCAAAATCAGGCCTGGCTGCAAAGCACGGAATTACTTTGCTTAACACTCCGGGCACAATTGATTCAGGTTACAGAGGAGAATTAAAGGTTATAATGGTAAACCATTCACAAAAACCATATGTTGTTGAAAAAGGTTCCAAAATTGCTCAAATAGTTTTTGCAGCAGTTGAAAAAGCAAACGTGGAAGAAGTAAAAGAATTGAATGAAAGTGTAAGAGGAGAAGGAGGCTTTGGCTCAACAGGGTTAAAGTGATTCAAAATGATTAGAAAACCAATTATTTCAGTGTTAGGTCATGTCGACCACGGAAAAACAAAATTATTGGACAGAATAAGGGGAACCGCGATTGCTGAAAAAGAAGCCGGAGCAATAACACAGCATATTGGTGCGACAGAGGTTCCGACACAAATAATTCAAAAAAGAGCAGGAAATTTAATAGAAAAATTTGGATTTAAATTAATTGTTCCGGGTTTGCTGTTTATTGATACGCCTGGACATGAAGCTTTTACAAATTTAAGAAAAAGAGGAGGCAACATTGCAGATTTAGGAGTTTTAGTTGTTGATGCAACACAGGGAATGCAAAAACAAACAATTGAAGCAATTGAAATTTTGAAAAATTCAAAAACACCTTTTATTGTTGCATTAAACAAAATTGACAAAATAAACGGATGGAATTCTGAGAATGATTCTTTTATTAAAAATAACAAAAAACAATTGCCGGCTGTAAAAAAAGCATTGGATGAAAAAGTTTACGAATTAGTCGGAGAATTACACAAGTATGGTTTTAATGCGGAAAGATTTGACCGGTGCAAAAATTTTACAAAACAAATTCCGATTGTTCCAATTTCTGCAGTAACAGGGGAAGGCGTTGGGGAGGTGTTGGTTTTGCTTATAGGATTAAGCCAAAAATTTTTGAAAGACAACCTTGAAATAGACCAAAAAGAGAGAGCAATGGGAACAATTCTGGAAGTGGGAGAAGAGAAAGGATTGGGCACAACAGTTGATGTAATATTATATGAAGGATTGTTAAATTTGGGAGCAGAAATTGTGGTAGGGGGAAAAAACGGCGCAATTGAAACAAAAATACGTTCAATGCTGGTTCCCGCACCATTGGAAGATATTGGAGATTCTTCTAAAAAATTTAAACCGGTGCAGCAGGTTTCAGCAGCAGCAGGGGTAAAAATAGTAGCACCAAAACTGGAAGATTCACTGGCAGGAGCACCATTGCTTGTTGTAAACACAGGAAAAGAAAAAGAACAAATTGAAAAAGAAATTGAAAGCATTAAAATTGACAGTTCAAAAACGGGAATTATTCTGAAAACGGACACACTTGGCTCACTGGAAGCACTGGTTGGAATGCTTGAAGCTGAAAAAATTACAGTCAGAAAAGCAGATGTCGGAAATGTGACAAAAAAAGATGTAATGGAAGCATTAACAGTAAAAGAAAAAAATCCGCTGATGGGAACAATTTTTTCATTTAACACGGGAATAGAAGAAGGAGCAAAAGAAGAGGCAAAAAAAAGAGAAATTAAAATGTTCAAAGGAAATGTTGTTTACTCTTTAGTTGAAGAATACCAAAAATGGGTTGAAGAACAAAAAAACAAAACAAAAGAAAAAGGATTAAAAGAATTGGTTTACCCTTTCAAGTTTCAGACAATGAAAGGATTTGTTTTCAGAAATTCCAATCCGGCGGTTATAGGTTCAAAAATTTTAGAAGGAAAAGTAAAACAAGGAGTAAGTGTTTTAAACAATGGAAAAAAAATAGGAACAATTAAAGGAATCGAAGATAAAGGCAAAAAAATTGAAATTGCGGAAAAAGACAAGGAAGTGGCCATATCAATCTCAGGAGCAGTAATTGGAAGAAACCTGAAAGAAGGGGACACGATTTATTCTTATATTCCGGAAAAACAATTTGAAAAAATAGAAAAAGTTTTTGAATTAAACAAAGATGAAGAAATATTGTTAGAAGAAATAAAAAAAGAACAAAAAAAAGAAAAAGAAGAAGAGGTTTCCGTTTCCGGTTAGGAGGTAAAAAAAAATGAAACTTACAATATCTGACAAAAAAACAGGAAAAGCATATTCAAAAGATCTGGAAAAACCAGAATTTATAGGAAAAAAAATTGGCGATGAAATTTCACTTGACAACATAGGTTTGGCAGGATATTCTGCAAAAATTACAGGGGGAAGCGATAAAAACGGGTTTCCGATGAAGCCGACAGTTGAAGGAAGTTCCAGAAGAAAAATAAGAATGAAAGGCGGAATAGGCTTTAAACCCAAAAAAAAGGGATTATACAGGAGAAAAAGTGTGAGAGGAAAAATTGTTTCAGATAATATTAACCAATTAAACCTAATAGTAACAAAACATGGTTCAGAAAAGCTTGAAAAAATTTTAGCAAAAAAAGAGGAAAAAAAAGAAGAAGGGGAAGAAAAAAAAGAGGAAACTGAAAAAGCAGAAAAAAAGCCGGAAGCAGCAACAGAGCAAAAAAAAGAAAAACCAGAAAAAGCGGATGAAAAAGCTGCTGAAGAAAAAGAAAAAAAGGAGAATAAAAAATGAGTGGGGTGCAGGCAGAAGTTAACATTGGCCTGGTTGGACATGTTGATGCCGGAAAAACAAGCCTTGTTGAATCTTTAACAGGTTCATGGACTGATACGCATTCTGAAGAATTAAAAAGAGGAATTTCAATAAGACTTGGTTATGCCGATGTGGCTTTTTATAAATCAGGAAACAATTATACCACTGAAAAAAAAGGAAAAATTTCAAGAATTGTTTCATTTGTTGATGCCCCGGGACATGAAACTTTGATGATGACAATGTTATCAGGCGCAGCAATAATGAACGGAGCAATTCTGGTTGTAGCTGCGAATGAAAAATGCCCTCAACCGCAAACAGTTGAACATATGAATGCGGTTCATGCTTCCAATATTAAAAATTTGATTGTCGCTCAGAACAAAATTGACTTGGTTTCAAAAGAACAGGCAAAAAAAAATTTTAAAGAAATAAAAGAATTTTTGAAAGATTATGGATATGAAAATTCTCCAATTATTCCCACAGCAGCACATTCAAAATTAAACATTGATTTGCTGATAAAAACAATAATTGAACATATTCCGGTTCCGAAACTTGGTGAAAAAAAACCGTTAAGATTGTTTTGTGCAAGATCCTTTGATATTAACAAGCCGGGAACAGTTGCAGAAAAACTTGAAGGAGGCGTTATAGGCGGTTCAATAATGCAGGGAACAATAAAGCCCGGTGAAAAAATAGAAATAAGCCCTGGTTTGGATGAAAGCGGGGGAACAATAATAACAAATGTGAAAAGTGTTACTTCAAGCAATGGAAAATTAAAAGAAGCAAAACCGGGAGGATTAATTGCAATAAAAACAGAGCTTGACCCGAGTTTAACATCAAATGATGCGTTAAAAGGGCAGGTGATAGCAAAACCGGGTTCTTTGCCTGAACCAAAAAATGTAATTGAATTAGAAGTTGAATTTTTGAAAAGAATATTGTCAGATTTGCCAAAATCTTTTACGGTAAACGAACCGGTTGTTTTAATAATCGGAACATTACCTGTCATTGGCGCGGTTGCAAAAATTAAGGGAAATGTTGCCCAGATTAAAACAAACAAAAAAATTGTGATAGAAAAAAAACAAAAAATTGCCATAAACAAAAAAGACAACGCGAGGTGGAGGCTGGTTGCTTATGGCGTTACAAAATAAAGTGGTTATTGATACAAACATGTTGTTGAGCGTTAAAAAATTTAAAATTGATATTTTTGAAGAAGTGAAAAAAATGATTGGAGACACAAAATTTGTCATAACGGACAAAATTGAAAAAGAAATGAGTTTTTTAGAGCAAAAAGGGAAAAATTTTTCATTTGAAAAAAAACTGATTGAAAAAAACAATGTAAAAACTGAAAAAACTGATGCAAAAACAACAGATGAATCATTAGAAGAATTGGCGGAAAAAAATTATTTTGTTGCAACAAATGACAAAGAATTAATTAAAAAAATAAAAAAAAAAGGAGGCAAAGTCATTTTTATAAGAAAAAAATCTTTTCTTAAAATGGCATAAGCAGAGGTGACAAAAAAATGTATGAAATAATAACAGTTGAAGACACTGTAAGACTTCCCCCGACAGAATTCGGAAAAAAATTAAACCAAACACTGGTTTCCATAACAAAAGAATTATATGAGGGAGTTTTAGATGAGGATATAGGAGTAATAGTGTCAGTAACAAATGCTGAAAAAGTGGGAGATGGAAAAGTTATTCCGGGAGACGGAGGAGCATATTACAAAACAAAAATAAAAATGCTGGTATACAAGCCAAAAATACATGAAATTGTTGAGGGTTCTGTCCAGGAAGTAACAGATTTCGGAGCATTTATGGTAATAGGCCCGGTTGAAGGATTATGCCATGTCAGCCAAATAATGGACGAATACATAAATTATGACTCCAAAAATTCAAAATTTTCAGGAAAAAACACCAATAAAAACATTGGACTGGGAGATAATGCCATTTCAAGAATTGTTACAATAAGCCTGAAAGGAACAATTTCAGACTCAAAAATTGGTTTAACAATGAGACAGCCTTTTTTGGGAAAACTTGAATGGATAGAAAAAGAAATTAAAAACAAGAAAAAAAAACCAAGTGAAAAAAAAGAAAAAAATGAAAAAGAGGAAAAAAAATAAGGTGAAAAAATGGTTGGAAAAGAAAAAGCATGCAGAGAATGCAGGTTCGTAATAGAGGAAGGGGAAAATTGCCCGACATGCAATTCAACATCTTTTACAACATTTTGGAGAGGATTCGTGGTAATAATTGACCCTGAAAACTCGACACTGGCAAAAAAAATGGGAGTAGAAAAACCCGGAAAATATGCACTAAGGCTAAGCAGGTGAAAAAATGGATTTAGAAATAATAAAAGAATTTGAAAACAAACTCATAGGAAGAAAAGAAATAGAATTTCAGATACAAAATGCAAAACTAACACCTTCAAGAAAAGAACTTGTTAAAAAAATTTCAGCATTAAAAAATGCAAAAGAAGAACAAATAATCATAGGAAACTTGGCCCAATTGTTTGGCTCAAACACAGTCAGAGGACAGGCAAGAATTTATGATTCAGTTAAAATGCTTGAAAAATCCGAACTTAAAGGAATTATAGCAAGACACAGGCCTAAAGAAAAAAAGGAAAAAGAAGGGGAAGAAGAAACAACTCCAGAAAAAGAACCAGAACAAAAAAGCGAAAAAAAAGAAGAAACTGAAAAACAACAGGAAGAAGAGCAGAAGAAAGAAAAAGTAGAGAAAGCGGATGAAAAAGCTGCTGAAGAAAAAGGGAAACAAGGAGAATAAAAAATGGCTGAAGAAAAAAAAGGAAAAAAAGAAAAAAAGAAAAGAGACAAAAAGAACAAGTCAAATTATTATGAAGCTTCAGGTGAAACTTTTAAAAGAAACAGAAAGCATTGTCCAAAATGCGGAGCAGGAATATTTTTAGCACAGCACAAAGAAAGATTGCATTGCGGAAAATGCGGTTATACTGAAATTCAAAAAACGGTGCAGGAAAAAAAACCGGAAGCAGCAGAGCAAGAGCAAAAAAAAGAAAAAGCTGAAGAAAAAAGCGAAAAAACGAATTAAAGCATTTTTTTGGCTTTTTAAGTGCTTTTTTTGAGTTTTAAGTGGGAAAAAATGAGCACTGTTATCAACAAAAACAAGTCTCTTAGGGAAGGAGTTTCAGCCATTTTAAACAAAAAAATAATTATTTACCCCACTGAAACATGTTACGGAATAGGGGGAAATGCATTAATCCCTGAAGTTATTAAAAAAATAAGAAAAATAAAAAAGAAAAAAACACCTTTACTGATTCTTGTCGCGGATTTAAAAGAAGCTCAAAAATACTGTCATTTAAACAATGAAGCAAAAAAACTTGCAAAAAAATTTATGCCGGGAGCACTAACATTAATTGTTCCAAAAAAGAAAATTTTACCTGAAAGTCTGGCAGGAAAAAAAATCGGTTTCAGAATATCTTCAGACAAGTTTGCAAAAGAATTATGCAAAAAAAGCAAAAAACCTATAATTTCAACATCTGCAAATTTACACGGAGAAAAAGAAATTTATTCAGCAAAAAAAGCAGTTAAACATTTTGAAAACAAAGTTGATTTGATTATTGATGCCGGAAAACTAAAAAAAGAAAAACCTTCCACAGTTTATGATGTTGAACTGAGGAAAATATTAAGAAAAGGAAAAATAAACCTGAATCAAATAAATTCTGTGATAAAATGATAATACTGGGAATTGAAAGCACAGCACATACTTTTGGAGCCGGAATAATAAATGAAAAAAAAGAAATTTTAGCAAACGAAAAAAGTTCTTTTACAACAAAACAAGGGGGAATTCATCCCAGAAAAGCAGCTGAACACCATTCCCAAAATGTTTTAAGTGTTGTAAAAAAAGCAATGGAAAAATCAAAATTATCATGGAATCAAATTGACGGAATAGCTTTTTCACAGGGTCCGGGTCTGGGGCCCTGTTTAAAAGTCGGGGCAGTGGCTGCAAGAACATTATCTATTATACATAACAAACCGTTGTTTCCTGTGAATCACTGCATTGCACATATTGAAATTGCAAAAGTTTTGGGCAAAGCAAAAAATCCCATTATTGTTTTCACTTCAGGTGCAAATACGCAGATAATCGGGCTTGAAAATAAAAAATACAGAATTTTTGGAGAAACACTTGACACCGGTTTGGGGAATATGCTTGACTCTTTTGGAAGAAAGATTGGTTTGGGTTTTCCTGCAGGACCCGTGCTTGACAAATGGTATTTTGAAGGAAAAAAACTGGTAGAACTGCCTTACACGGTTAAAGGAATGGATTTGGCTTTTTCAGGCCTGCAGACTGCTGCTGAACAAAAAATAGGAAAAGAAAACAAAAAAGATTTGGCTTATTCTTTGCTGCATAATGCTTTTGCAATGGTTACAGAGGTTACGGAAAGAGCGTTGGCCCACACCAGAAAAAAAGAAGTGATTATTACAGGCGGAGTTGCTGCTTCAAAAGCTTTAAGGCAAATGATTCAAAAAATGTGTTATGAACGGGGAGCAAAAGCTTTCGTTCCTCCGGTAGAATTCTGTGTTGACAATGGTTTAATGATTGCATGGAACGGCCTACTTTTGTCAAAATCCAAACATAAAGAAAACAATTCGGAAATAAAACCATATCAAAGAGTTGACCAGGTTAATGTTTCCTGGTAATTTTTATTCTTTTCTTATTCTTCTTGCAAGTTGTTGAACAGGTGGTGAGTGAGTGAAAGTTTCACGGTATTCTTTTGTATACTTGTAAACAAACAAAAACAGAGCGGTTAAAACTATAAAAATTGTAACATTTAAAATTGTTGTAAAAGGTTCTGAAAGATTTCGTTTCTCCCAGTCAATTAAAACAAATTCAGGGTCAAGATATGCGGCAATTGACATTGCAATTAAAACCGCAAAAACAAATTCAATTAAATTTAATGCTAAAATTCTGGGATCATTTTTAGCATCAGCAATTTTTGATTTTGTTGTAGAACTGATTAGATTGCCGGCATTTTTTTGAAGTTCATATGCAAACGGAAATTTTTTTGAAATAAAAATCTGGAGTGCAATTATTGCAATTAAAATTGCTCCCAGAAAAATATAAGGCTGTTCTGACACTGCAGGACTGATTGAAACACTTTTTGCAGCAAGTGAAATGTCAATATTCAGGGTTTGAAACAAAAACCATAAAAAAGCAAAAGCCAGAACTATTTGCAAAGCCAAAATTGTTAAATCTGATTTTTTTAAATCCATTAACAGAATATGATAAGCATTATTAATAAATTTGAGCCGTTTAACGGTTTTAAAACCAAAAAAGGCTTTTTAAAGATTATTCAGGCACTTTGTTTTAGAGTGGTTTAATGGCAAAACTAAATTTTAATGATTTAAGTCAAAAATGGCAAAAACAATGGGAAAATGAAAAAACCTATATTTTTGACCCAAAAGCAGGAAAATCTGTTTATTCCATTGATACTCCTCCGCCAACTGTCAGCGGCACGATGCACATAGGGCATGCTTTGGGTTATACCCAGGCAGATGTTATTGCCCGTTATAAAAAAATGGCCGGATTTAATGTATTTTATCCTTTTGGATATGATGACAATGGTCTGGCTACTGAAAGATTTGTTGAAAAAAAAATCAAAAAAAGAGCAAAAGATTTTGAAAGGGAAAAATTCAGACAAATTTGTTTAAATGAAACACAGGAAGCTGAAAAAGAATTAAAAAAAAGTTTTCAAAGCATCGGATTAGGCTGTGACTGGAGCCAGATTTACAGAACAATCGACAATGATTCAATTAAAATTGCCCAGTTGTCTTTCCTGGATTTATGGAACAAAAAAAGAGTTTACAGGAAAAAAAGCCCTTCAATGTATTGTGTTCACTGTGAAACAAGTGTTGCACAAGCTGAACTTGAAGATAAAGAAAAAGAAACATTGTTCAGTGAAATTTTTTTTGAATTAGAGAATGGGAAAAAAATTTCAATTCAGACAACCAGACCGGAATTATTGGCTGCGTGTGTTGCAGTTTTTGTTAATCCTGATGATAAAAATCATTCAAATTTGATTGGAAAAAAAGTAAAAGTTCCTTTGTTTGAAAAATGGGTTAAAATTAAAGCGGATAAAAGAGTGGATCCGGAAAAAGGCTCAGGAATTGTAATGTGCTGTACTTTCGGAGACCAGACTGATATGGAATGGTATCATGCATATGGTTTGGATTTAAAGCTGGCTATCGGAACCGACGGAAAAATGCTTAAAAATGCTGGAAAATATGAAGGGCTTAAAGTAAAAGAAGCAAGAGAAAAAATTTTAGAAGATTTAAAACAAAAAGGATTTCTAGGAAAACAAAAAAAAATTGTTCATGAAGTTAACACGCATGAAAGATGTGGCACGGAAATAGAGTTTTTGGTAACCGAACAATGGTTTTTGAAATATTTAGATTTGAAGAAAAAATTTATACAAGCCGGAAAAAAACTGAAATGGTATCCGAAACACATGCAAATAAGATATGAAAACTGGATTAACGGCTTGCAATGGGACTGGAGCATTTCAAGGCAGAGATTTTTTGGCGTGCCAATTCCAGTATGGTATTGTGAAAAATGTGATTCTATAAAAGTGGCGGATGAAAAACAGTTGCCTATTGACCCTGTAAAAATGAAAATAACAGAAAAATGTGAATGCGGGGGAACTTTTAAAGGAGAAGAAGATGTTTTTGACACATGGTTTACTTCATCTTTAACGCCTCAGATTAACGCAAAATGGGGCTTAAAAGATGAAAGAATGAATTTGTTTCCGATGTCTTTGAGGCCACAGGGACACGATATCATAACATTGTGGGCTTTTAACACTGTTGTAAAAGGGTTAATGCACCATGAAAAAATTCCTTGGAAAGAAATTTTCATTAACGGTTTTGCATTAGATTCAAAAGGAAGAAAAATGAGCAAAAGCAGGGGAAACGTAGTTGACCCTGAAAAAGTTATTGAAAAATTTTCAGCTGATGCTTTAAGGTACTGGGCTTGTTCTGTGACAACAGGAGAAGATGTTCCGTATCAGGAAAAAGAATTAACTTCTGGAACAAAATTTTTAAACAAAATTTATAATGCGTCAAAATTTGTTAAAATGGTTGCAAAAAATGCTATAAAAAAACCGGAAAAAAAAGATTTTGAAGTTGAAGATTTATGGATTTTAAGCCGGTTAAACAAAGTTATTCAAAATTCAACAAAAAACATGGATAATTATGATTTGTCTAAATGTTTAAATGAAACAAGAAATTTTTTCTGGTTAGAATTTGCAAATTTTTATCTGGAAGAAATAAAACACAGAGTTTACAATAAAAATGTTTCAAAACAAAGCGCTGATGCTGCAAAATGGGTTTTGTTACAGGTTGTTGATTCAAGTTTAAAATTGTTGGCGCCCTTTGTTCCTCATATTACAGAAGAAGCATGGAGAAATATTTTAAAAAACAAAAAAAGCATTCATTTGGAAAAATGGCCCCAGGCAGACAAATCTTTTATCAGCGCAAAAGATGAAGAAACAGGTGAAAAAATGAATAACGTTATAACAGATTTGAGAAAAATAAAAGCTGAAAAAGGACTTGCTTTAAATGAAGAAGTTTCAGAGGCAAAAATTTTTGTTCAAAATGAAAAAGAAAAACAAATGATTCAAAAATCGGTTAAAACTATTAAAAACACGCTTAATATAAAAAACATTCATATTGAAATCGGAAAAAAAAGTGCTGAACTAAAATGAAAATAATTGAAAAAGGAGCTGAAGCTGATTTAATTTTAAAAAATGGCTTGCTGATAAAAAAAAGAATATCAAAAAAATACAGAAACAAGGAACTGGATTTTAAAATAAGAAAAGAAAGAACAAAAATTGAATCAAGTTTGATAAGAAAAGCAAGAACTTTGGGGATTAATACTCCAAAAATTTTTGAAACAGATTTAAAAAAAATGAAAATATCAATGGAATATCTTAAAGGAAAAAGGCTTAAAGACGAGTTGAATGAAAAAAATTTAAATTACTGTTTTGAAGCGGGAAAATTTATAGGATTAATGCATTCTGGCGGATTGATTCACGGGGATCTGACTACGAGCAATATTATTGTTTTAAACAAAAAACTGTATTTTATTGATTTTGGGTTAGGTTTTCATTCAAAAAAAAATGAAGATTTTGCTGTTGACCTGTTAAATTTTAAAAAAACGTTTATGGCAACCCATTCAGAATTTAAAAAAGGATGGCAAAAACTGGTTAAAGGCTATAATGAAAATTTTGGCAAATCAAAGCATGTTTTGGAACAACTGGAAAAAATTGAAAAAAGAGGAAGATACCTTTAAAGTAGCCTTTTTAAATCTTTTGAGCCACTTTTAGTTTTAGTTGATTTTTTAAATTAACTCTTTTCCACGCCGGCAGGGTGGAACGGAAAAAAAAAACAAAAAAAAGTGTTATTTTATGGCTAGAATGCATTCTGGAGCAAAAGGTCAAAGCGGTTCAACAAAACCTGTTGAAGAAAAAGCAGACTGGGTTGAATACAAAGCAAATGAAATAATAAAAATAATTATAGATTTGGCTAACACAGGGCTGAAAAAAAGCCAGATTGGAGTAATATTGAGGGACCAGTACGGAATTCCCAATGTTAAAACTTTAACCGGGAAAAAAATTTCAGCAATATTAGATGAAAACAATTTCAAAGAAGAATTGCCTGAAGATTTATTAAATCTTATAAGAAAAAGCGTGGAGCTGCAGGAACATTTGACAGACCATAAAAAAGATTTTAAAGCAAAAAGAGGCTATGAGCTGACTGTTTCAAAAATCAGGCGTTTGGCAAAATATTATGCTAAAAAGAAAAAAATTCCGGAAAGCTGGAAATACAGTGAGGAAACCGCAAAACTGCTGGTAAAATGATAAAATGGATTTTAAATTAGTGTTAAAAATTAACGGAAAAAAAATTGAACAAAAAGGAAACAAGAATTTAAAAAAAATTTTACAGGAAGGAGACAAAATAATAAAACAACAAATAAAAGTGTGAAACAATGGCTAAAAAAACAATAAAAAGAAGCAAAACCGTTGACAAATGGAAAACAAAAAAATGGTTTACACTTGTCGCTCCAAAAATTTTTAACTTAAAAGAACTTGGAACAACTCCGACCCAAAAGCCAAAAAATCTTGAAAACCGGGTTATAGAAAAAACATTGGATCAGTTAACGGGTAACAGAAAATTAAAACATGTTACAATCAGAATGAAAGTAAAAGAAATACAGGAATTAAAAGCTTATACACAAATTGTTGGACACGAAATCAAAGGGTCATACATTGCAAGAATGGTGAGAAGAAGAAAAAGCAAAATTGACTCAGTTTTAACAGTTTTTGCTAAAAACGGGGAAAAAATCAGAATTACGGCAACAACTTTATGCAACATAAAACTAAAATCAAAAAAAGAAACAGATATAAGAAAAATAATGGAAGAAGAAATAATAAAACTGACAAAAGAAAAAAATTATGAAAATTTTGTAGGAGATTTGCTTTCAGGAGAATTATCTTCAAATATTTTTAAAAGAATTAAAAGTATTGCTCCCATTAAAAGAGTTGAAATAATCAAATCAAGAATAATTTCCGGTTAAAAAATGATTATACCAGCTGAATTTTCGCAAATTGTAAATGTTGTAATAGTTCTGCTTACCTTAATTGTTTTTACCCTTTTTTCAATGAAAAAAAAAGCACTTGACAGGGAAGGATTAATTGTAGGAAATATTGTAGGAATAGCAATATATTTACAGGGAGGATTTCACCCTTTTTTAACACTGATTTTTTTCTTTTTTATAGCGGATATAAGCACAAGAATGACAAGAATGGGAAATGCAGAAAAACATGAAATAAGAACAACGGGAAACATTATTGGAAACAGTTTGCCTGCATTGCTTGCATTATCAATGAATTCTTTCACAGGTTTTTACGGAGCAATGTCAGCAGCATTAGCCGACACTCTTTCAAGCGAATTGGGCTTGCTGAGCAAAAAAAAACCCGTTTTAATAACAACTTTTGAAAAAGTTAAGGCAGGAACGGACGGCGGAATAACATGGTTTGGCCTGGTTGCTGCACTGATTGGCGCGGTTTTTATTGCACTTGTACATTTTTATATTTTTCAAAACATATTACTCGCAATAATCATAATAATAGCAGGATTGTTTGGGTCAATTGTTGATTCTTTTTTTGGCGCTGTTTTTGAAAGAAAAAAAATTCTCACAAACACTCATGTAAATTTTATCGGTTCAAGCGCGGGAGCAATACTTGCAGTATTATTAAGCCTGGTTTTTTAAGATTTAATGGTTAAAGGCTCGTAAGAAATGCCTTTTTTGAAACCTGCTCCGAGTGAAAAACCAAAATTTGAAAACAAGTCAAAAACACTTTTTTCCTTATTTGAAAAATCTTTCACAAAAGGTTTTTCAGTTATGCCGCCCAGTTCCCCCGCTCTTTTAATAGCATAATCCCTTGAGCCAAGTTCATCTACCAAACCTATTTCTTTTGCCTGGGTGCCTGACAAAATTCTACCGTCAATAATCTGTTCAAATAATTCAGTATTTAGTTTTTCCCCGCGGAATTGTTTAATGTCATTGACAAAATTTTCAAAAGTCTGGTCTAAAAGTGTTTGAAAAATTTTTCTTTCCTCTTCATCGAGGGAAGAAAAAGGGCTTCCGATATCCTTATGCTCTCCTTTTTTTAAAACTTCAAATTTTAAACCGATTTTTTCAAACAATTCACTGTAATCCGCAACAACTGAAATGACGCCAATGCTTCCGGTTATTGAATCTTCATCAGAAATAATCAGATCAGAAGCAGATGCAACATAGTATCCGCCTGAAGCACCAATATCTGAAATCCATGCAACAACCGGTTTGTCAATGCTTCTTATTTTTTCAACAATTTGTTTTGTTGCAACAACCTGTCCTCCGGGAGAATTAATTTCAATCAAAATGCTTGAAACAGTTGAATCATTTTCAGCGAGTTCAAGTTTTTCCACAAATTGAAAAGCAGTTAAATCTGATGAAAACAATGCTGAATCATTTGAAATTTCTCCATGCAAAGGAATTAAGGCAACATTATTCCCAAACAATGAATAATCCAGGAAAAGCGTTAAAAAAAACAAAACAAGCAGAACAATAACACTCAAAAAAATCAAAGGTTTAAATTTTTTCAAATTCAAAAAAATCACTCTAATTCTAATAGGCAGCAGAATGTTTTTATTAGTTTAACGCCAATAGTTAAACATGATCTATGATACTGAGCTTATTATACGAATTTTACTGATAGCATGGCCTCTTTACATTACAAACGGCTCAGCACTGGCTTTTGGCGGAGGATTGCCAGTAGATTTAAATCAAAAATTTTTGGACAAAAAACCAATTCTGGGAAAAGGAAAAACTTTTCAGGGAACATTAAGCGGTTTTTTTTTCGGAGTGTTGTCAGCAATTTCTCTTGAAATTCTGCTGCCCCAATACACAGGAATTTTAACGCCTAATTATGCATTGCTCGGTTCAATGCTTGCATTCGGTGCAATAATAGGAGATTTTGTTTCCTCTTTTTTAAAAAGAAGACTTTCAATGAAACAGGGAAAAGAATGGTTTATTGTTGACCAGCTTGACTTTGTTGCAGGAGGCTTGCTTTTTTCCTCATGGATTTACATTCCAAAAGTAAGCGAAATAATTCTAATAGCTTTTTTAACACTGATTTTGCACAAATTTTTCAACTGGGTTGCATTTAAAGCAAAAATAAAAAATGTTCCATGGTGAAATCCTTGGACATAAAAGAAAAAACATTTTTGGCAAAATTTTTTATCATATTTTTTACAGGAACAATTTTACTGCAAACAATCCAAATTACTTTTTTAAACAACTGGCTTGCTGCTTTTCAGGGATTTTTAACAGGAATAAATTTTCATCAGAACATTCTTTTTATTGACAGTTCTGCGTATATTGTTAACAATGAATGTTCAGGCTTATTTTCAGGAATAGTTTTGGCAGCGATAGTTTTTGGTTTAAAAAAACCGGAAATAAAACAAAAAATTGCAATATTTTTAGCAGGATTTGCTTTTTTGTTTCCTTTAAACATTGTAAGAATTTACACCGTGTTAATGGTCGGAAAAATTTTTGGATTTGATGCGGCAATTTTTCTGCACACCATAAGCTGGTTTGTTACATCAGCATTAGTTATAGGATTCTGGTACTATTTAACCAAAAAAGTTTTAAAAAAAAGTTTTAAGGAAATGCTTTAAACTATTTTTCCAGAACAAATCTGGCAATCTCACCATAAGCAGGCCGGGTGATTAAAACGCCAACACTAACCCCCACAATTGTTGCAATGGCAAAGCCAACCAGTTTAATCATTCCCGTTCCGAACAAAATAATCGGAAACATTACCGCCAGCAGGGTTACCGCAGCAGCAATAACAATAAAAAACGCGTTTTTAATTCTTGTAAGCAGGGAAGCTTCAACTCTTTCAGCTCCTTTCAAAAGCTCATCTGTTATGACAATCTGGTCATCTACCCCTGTTCCCACAGCAGCAATAATTCCTGCAATAACCGCCAAATCAATATTCCCGGTCAAGGATGTAAAACTTAAAGTTGTAAAAGCCTCAACTAATGCTGTAAAAACAATTGCAATTGAAATTCTTGGATTTCTATATCTTAAAAAAATAACAGCAGAAACAGCAAGTAAAACAATTATTCCGATCCAGCCTGCCTGAATTAAAAAATTTTCACCCAAAAGAGGTGAAATTGTTTCCTTGCTAATGCTTTGAACACTTACAGGCAAAGAACCTGATTGTAATAAAATTTTTGTTTCATCCCTTTCAGCAAATGCTTCTTCCTGCGAAGAAGATGATCCTGTTATAATCAAATCAGTGATAATTTGGGCTTCATCAGGAGAATCAACAAAAGGTTCATTGCCGGTAATTGAAGGCTGCAATCTTACAATTGAATTCAAACCGGAAGCATTCCAAAGCCACGGGATTCCATCAGTTGATTCGATTTGAATAAGTTTAAAACCCAGATTTTTAAGCTGTTCTTTTGCCTGTTCACTTAAATTTTCAGAAAAAACTGCATTTGAATACTGACCTGAACTGATTAAATTCTGAAGAGCCAAAATTTCTTTTTCATCAAAAGAAGAAACTGTAAAAAAAGGAACATCAATGTTTTGCAAAACCTCATCAATCGAAGTGTCCTGCGGAATTCCCTCAGTAAAATTACCCTGTAAAAACAACTGAGTGTCCTGTGAAAAATCCTGATCTGAAAAAATCAAAACAGATGTTGTCGGGCGGTCAATAAAAAAATAAGTATAAGAACAGTCATACGTGCTGCCCTGCTGGCTGAAAGTAACAAGAGAGCATCTGTGAAAAGATAAGTCTCTGAAATTTTTAGCAGCAACAGTTTTCAAAGTGAAGGGCAGATTCCAGCCGAATAAAAATTCTGAATGCTGCTGAACCGCTGAAACATGGGATGCGCCCTGGTCAACCTGTATAACATCCGCACCTGTGAACATTACACTTGAACCGTTTGAATCTGAATCTGTTATTGTTACCTCAAAACGACCCTGTCTTTTTATAATTGATTCAATTCTTGCAACAGCTTCAGGATCCGTTTCAGGCAGTTCAATTATGACAAACTCGTTTCCGAGTGAAAAAACACTAATATCCTTTAAACCCGAAGAATTGATTCTTTTTTCCATTACTGTAACAATTCTTTCCATTTCATCAGATGAAACTTTTTCAGATAACTGAACCTGGAACAATGTGCCTCCCTGAAAATCTATTCCAAAATTCAAACCCGCAAACAGGAAAACACCCATTGAAGCTATTATAACCAGGAATAATAGCCAAATTTTCCAGTTTCTGATTAAATCCGCCATTTTTTTAACTCCTCTTTTTCTGAGCAAACCATAACAAAATAGGAGCATTCATAAACCAAGTGCTTATCAGATCCCCTATTAATCCGAACAAAATTACTGCTGCAATTTCATAAATAACAAACAGGCTTCCCATAAATGAAAGAACTGCCATTAAAGTTACAGCAATCAAAGTTGTTCCGGTCATTGTTAAACCTGTTAAAAGAGAATCATTTGCCCTCTCAAACAAGTCCGCGTCACGTCTTTTCAAAATTTTTGTTGTAAGCATAATATCCGTGTCAATGGAATAACCAATCAGTAATAATAATGCAGGAATTGAAGCCAGAGACAAAGGAATGTTAAACAAAGCCATTCCTGCCAATGCCGCCAAAACATCAAAAAATGCGGCAAGCATTACCGCAATGCTTGGAACAATTTGCCTGAAAAACAAAAAAATCACAATAGTAACGGAGATGACTGCCACGAAAAAAACAAACAAAGCGTTTTGCCAGAAAAGATTGCCGATTGTAGGGCCGATTTCTTTTTTTTGAAACGCTACTTCATTTAAAATTCCAAGTTCTTTTTTGGCTATCTGCTGAAACTGCAAATCAAAAGATGTTTGAGCGTCTGCAAATTTTGTTTGCGAAAAATCAATTAACTGTTCAACATTTTGAGGAGCATTATTTACATTTGTTAAAGGTTTTAAAATTTGCAGAGCTTCCAAAGCAAGTTGTTTTGCCTGTGAAGGATTTTCCTGGGATAAAGAACGGGCTTGTGAAATTTTTTCCTCAGCCTGTGAAAACAAAGTGTTTTTTGAAAATTCAACAATCAGACTAAAACCGGCAGGGCCTGATGTTGTGTTCACTGACAAGTCTTCAAGAGTAAAATTTTGTTCAAGTTTTTGCTTAAAAGAATCAGCATCAAAAGAAGCAGGTGTCTGAGTTGTTCTTAAAATAATTAAAGTGCCTCCCTCAATGTCAATGCCGGTGGGAATCCCGGGATAAACAAAAGCAATTACCGCAAACAAAACAAACATTAAAGCAGGCAATACTAACAGTCGCTTATAGCTTTTTTTATAAAAAGATTTAAAGCCCTTTAAAACCAAAAAAAAACACCTTATATGAACAAAAACGATGTTATACAATAAAAAAGGAAACGATTTAAATATTAATAAGAGGCGTTAAAAATGCGTTTTCTTTTTGTTTCAAATCCCAAAGAATTGCTGGACATTGCTTTCAGAAAAGCCAGAAAAAAATCTGCAAAAATAAGCAAAAGCAAAAACAGGTTAAGATATGAAAAAGGAAAACATTCAACTGAGGTTACTGTTGCCGGGGAAGAGCTTGGAAAAAATCTTTACAAATCGGTTCAAAGT
Source organism: archaeon (assembly GCA_028279805.1). Classification (GTDB taxonomy): domain Archaea; phylum Iainarchaeota; class Iainarchaeia; order Iainarchaeales; family JANQMZ01; genus JANQMZ01. The sequence goes on from JANQMZ010000007.1 coordinate 521,599, forward strand.
GTTCCTTCATTTGAAGAATTAGTGGAATTTGAAAAACAATTAATTTCACTTGTTGTTGATTTGAAAAAATTAAAACAATCTTTGGCTCAAATGAGCAAAATTTCAATAATGGTTCAGAATCTTTCAAAAAAATATTATTCAAAAATTTTAAAATCAAAAAAAGAGGATGAACCAAAAAAATTAAAAAAAGAATTTTATGGCCGCATCAGTTCAATGATTAAATCTTTGGATAAAAGCATCCAGTATTACAACAGTTGTTCAAAAAAATTAAAGGAGATTCCGACATTAAAAAAAGAACATGTTAACATAATACTTGCAGGTTTTCCCAATACAGGAAAAACAACAATTTTGAAAAGATTAACAGGTTCAAAAGCAAAAATTGCATCATATCCTTTTACAACCCAGAGCATAAACCTTGGCTATTTTTATCACAAAACATTACAGTTTCAGGTAATTGATACTCCGGGTTTGCTTGACCGGCCTCCGGACAAAATGAATGATATTGAAAAAAAAGCAATTCTTGCATTAAAACATCTGGCAGACTTTGTTGTTTTTGTCATTGACCCCACAGAACAATGTGGGTATTCTTTGCAAAAACAGTTAAAACTTTTAAAAGATTTAAAAAAAGAATTAAAATCAAAATTTTTAATAGTGTTAAACAAAACAGATTTGTCCTCAAAAGAACAGAAAAAAACTGTTTTGAGCAAAATAAAACAAAAAGCCTTTTTTGAAGGAAAAAAACACAAATCGGAGCTTAAAAAAGTTTTAATTGAAACAGCATAACACCTAATTTAAACTTTTTCTTACATAAATTTTTCCGCTAATTCAATGCATCTGAGGCGTTAAAATGGATGAAAAAATTGGGTCGGATATAGAAGAAGCCAAAGAAATGCTGCTTGAAATAACTGAGGACAGAAGCATTCCAAGGAATATACGTTCAAATGTAAAAGAAGCTCTTGACAAAATTGAGGAAAAAAAAATAGAAGGACTTCATTTATCAAGTGCTATTTATTTGCTTGATGATATAAGCAATGACATTAACATGCCTTCACATGCCAGGACAACAATATGGGAAGCCATAAGCATGCTTGAAAGCATTAAGGAAAGAATTGAATAACAGTGATTTTAGGTGGAAAAAAGCCTTGCTAAAACTCAGGGAAAAAAAGAAAAAATTGCTTTGTATTCCGAAAAGCAAAATATTATGCTCAGCCCGAAATCCATAGAAATACTTGAAAAACAGGAATTCTGGCAGGAAATTTTGGACAACCTGGTTAAAGAAGGGCAATTCATAATAACTCCTGAACTTGTTGAAAAAAAAATTGTTAAAACAAAAATGAACATTGTTGAAAAAGAAACAATTGTAAAATCAAAAAACTTGCAGGCACTGGCAAAAGAAACAGAAGCAGATTTTCATATAATGAAAGAACTTGATGTAAGCAATCAAAGTTCGTCTGAAGGAAAAATTGAAGATTTTTTGGATTATTTTGAAAACAAATTCAAACTTTTAAGCAACATGTTAAAAAAAAGACACTCGCTTAACCCGGTTCCCATTAAAAGAATTAAAGCAATTCCTGACAAGCAGGATGTTGACTTAATCGGAATGGTTTCAAGAAAATGGATGAGCAAAAAAGACAATTTAATACTTGAAGTTGAGGATGGAGATGCAAAAACTTTAATTGTCATACCAAAACAAAGCAAAGAACTTTCAAGAGAAGCCAACAAATTAATGCTTGACAATGTCATAGGAGTGAAAGGAAAAAAACTTGGAGATGATTTAATAATAGCTCAAACCATTTTATTGCCTGACTTGCCTGCAGACAGAAAACTAAAAACAATTGAAAAAGATGTAAGTATTGCAAGCGTTTCAGACATACATGTGGGAAGCAAGCTTTTTCTGGAAGAAGAATTTAAAGACTTTTTAAAATGGATAAATTTGGGTACAGGCTCAAAAACAGATAAAATAGAAACAGGAAAAATAAAATATTTGGTTATAACAGGGGACAATGTTGATGGCATCGGAGTATACCCTGAACAGGAAAATGAGCTTGCAATAAAAGACATTTATGAACAATATGAAAAATTTTCAGAATTAATTTTACAAATACCTGAATATATTGAAATATTTATTACCCCCGGAAACCACGATGCTGTGCGCGTTTCAGACCCGCAACCCATTATTCCGAAAAAATATATTCCAGAACTTTACAATGCGAAAAACGTTCATTTAATGGGTTCTCCAAGCTGGGTTGAAATAGAAAAATTTAAAACACTCTTATATCACGGAGCTTCCTTACATGACTTGTTTTCAAATGTAACCGGATTAGATGCTTCAAAACCGGAACTCGGAATGAGGGAATTGTTAAAAAAAAGAGATTTGTGCGCTTCTTACGGCTTAAAACATCCGTATGTTCCTGAAAAAAAGAATTATATGATAATAAACCATGAACCTGATCTGATTTTCATGGGTGAAATGCATCACAACGGTTACACTGATTACAGGGGAACAAGAATTATTTGCAACGGAACATGGCAGGACAGAACAGATTATCAGGTAAGACTGGGGCACGTGCCAACAGTCGGCAGAGTTCCCGTTATTAATTTAAAAACACTTCAAATGAAAGAAAATGTTTTTGCAGAGGAATAAAAAATGAAACAAACAAATCCTTTTGAAACAAATGTAAACGCTGAACAGCATATTCAGAATTATTACAAACAAATAGAAAAAAAAGCAGAAAAACAGTTTAACATTGCAACAAAAGCAAAAGAAAAAGGCTTTGACATTTCAAAAGAAGTTGAAACATTGCCAACATCCGACCTGGCTGACAGAACAGAAGCAATTATCGGACCAAAAGGAATTGCAAAAAGATATAGGGAGGTTTTAAAACAAAAAAAAGACAGAATGGAAACAATTTTTCAAATATTTGAAGAAATATTAAAACAAAAATGGGTTAAAATTCCCAATGAAGAAAAAAGAATAGAACAGGCAATTAAAACAAGTGTGGTTTTGAATACGGAAGGAGTAGTTGTGGCGCCAATTGACGGTGTTCCAAAAATAAAAATAAGCAAAAACAATGACGGCTCGGAATACTTGGATATTTATTACGCGGGACCAATCAGGGGAGCAGGAGGAACTTCAATGGTTTTGCCTTTAATCTTGGGAGATTATGCCAGACAATTTTTTAACCTGTCAAAATTTAAGCCAAGTGAAGATGAAGTTGAAAGAATTGTGGAAGAATGCAGTGCTTACGAAGAAATTTTCAGCAGGCAATACAAGTTAACAGATGAGGAAGTGAGAAAAGTTGTAAGAGGCTGCCCGGTTTCCATTAACGGAGAACCAACCGAAGAAAAAGAGGTTTCAGTTAACAGGGACATTGCAAGAGTTCCCCATAACAGAATAAGGGGAGGAATGTGCCTTGTTATAGCGGAGGGAGTTGCACAAAAAGCCAAAAAAGTGCTTTCTTTTGCAAAAATGCTTGACTTGGACTGGTCCTGGCTTGAAGACATTATAACAATTGAAAAACAAACAGGTTCACAGGAAATAAAAGCAAATGACAAATATTTAACAGGAACAGCAGCAGGAAGGCCAATATTTGGTTATCCTTCAAGAGCAGGAAGCTTCAGGTTAAGGTATGGGAGAACAAGAGGCATGGGAATTATGGGCAAGGCAATTCATCCTGCAACAATGTATGCGTTGGATGAATTTGCAGCAATAGGAACACAGTTAAGGGTTGAAAGGCCGGGAAAAGCCGCGTCAATAAGTGCCTGTGATTCAATTAACGGACCGATAATCAGGCTCAAAAATGGTGATGTTGTAAAATTTGATTCCGCTCAAAAAGTAATAGAAGAAAAAAACAACTTTGACAAAATTTTATTTTTAGGGGATATGCTTGTATGCTACGGTGATTTTAAACAGTCTGTTGAAAAACTTGCCCCTCCAGGATACAATGAAGAATGGTGGCAAAAAGAATTACAAAAATCAAAAGCAAAAGGAAAGTTGGCTGAAAAAGTTTTAGAAAATTCTGATAATCTGGACGCGTTTGAAGCAGTGGAATTATCTGAAAAATTTAAAATTCCGCTACATCCAAAATTTACTCCTTTTTATTCACTTCTTGAATTGCAGGAATTAAAAATTTTGGAAGAATATTTGAAAAAAGCTGAAAAAAAAGAAAAAAACGGAAAAATAACCGGATTAAAAATTGAAAAAAATGAAGAAATAAAAAAAATTCTGGAAAAAATAGGCTTGGAACACAAAAACTTGGACAAAATTTTAATAGAAGAAAAAATGGCTTTTGCTTTATTAAAAACATTCGGTTTTATTAAAGGAAAAAAACTTGATTATGAAAAAGAAAATGAAAACATTTTGAAAATTTTAAGCAATGCTTCCGGAATTATGATAAGAAACACTGCCGGCTCTTTTATCGGAGCAAGAATGGGCAGACCTGAAGCTTCCACTCCAAGAACAATGAAAGGAAATCCTCATGTTTTGTTTCCAATAGGAAATTTCGGAGGAAACACAAGAAGCATTACCAAAGCAATTGATGTCATAAACACTAATAAAAAACCTCTTTTTGTTGAGGTTAAAAATTATTTTTCAGAAGAAGATGAAAAAATTCTGCCAATTCCGAGCCACCCGGTTTCAAAAAAAAGAAATGTGCCTTTAAAAAAAGATAAAACAGAAAAACTTGAAGTTAATTTGCCATGGCTTTTTGAAAATGCGTCAAAAAATCTTGCAATAAAAACACCTGAACTGGTTAAAGGGGTAAGAGGATTAATAAGCGAGGAAAAAGCAGCAGAACCTCTGGAAAAAGGCATTATAAGGGCAAAACACGGTGTTCATGTTTTTAAGGATGGGACGATTAGGTATGAACTGATTAACAATCCTTTAACGCATTTTAAGCCCAATGAAACAGGAACAAGCATTGAAAAATTAAAAGAACTGGGATATGAAAAAGATATTTTTGGCAACTCACTGGAAAACGATGAACAGGTTGTTGAATTGCTGCCGCAGGATATAATTGTTCACCATGAGGCCGGAGATTTTATGGTAAAAGTTTCAAAATTTGTTGATGACTTGCTTGAAAGATTTTATGGTTTGCAAAAATATTATAACGCTAAAACAAGGGAAGATTTAATCGGGGAATTGGTTTTAGGCTTGGCCCCCCATACATCTGCAGCAATTATAGGAAGAATAATAGGGTATTCTGAGGGAAGGGCTTGTTTTGCCCATCCATATTTTCATCAGACAAAAAGAAGAAATGCAGACGGGGACCAGGATTCTGTAACCTTGCTGATGGACGGCTTAATCAATTTTTCACAGTCTTATCTGGCTGAATCAAGAGGCGGGAGAATGGATGCACCATTGGTTTTTACAATTGCCTTGGATCCCAATGAAATTGATGACGAAGTTTACAAAATGGATGTAGTGTGGGATTATCCGTTAGAATTTTATGAAAAAGCATTGGAGTTTTCCCCGCCTGAACTTGATTTTATTGAAACCGTTAACAGCAGGCTTAATACAAAAAAACAGTATTCAGATTTTGGTTTTACACATAAAGTTACAAGATTTGATGCGGGGCCGACAAGTTCAAAATATGTGCAGTTAGATTCAATGGAGGAAAAAATTTCAAGCCAGGCTGCTTTGCAGGTAAAAATAAAAGCAGTTGAAGGAAAAGATTCAATTGAAAAAGTTTTAATTAACCATTTTTTGCCTGACATTATCGGGAACGCCAGGTCTTTCTGCAAACAAAAATTCAGATGCACAAATTGTCAGGCAAAATACAGGCGTTTGCCGTTAACAGGAAAATGTTCACAGTGTGACAAGGGAAACATAATTTTAACAATTGCACAGGGTTCTATCAGAAAATATTTGCCTTTAACAAAACAAATAACAAAACAATATGAGTTAAGCTCTTATTTAAAACAAAGAATTGATTTAATTGAAGAAGAAATTGATTCAATTTTTACAAATGAAAAAGCAACTCAAAAATCTTTAAGCGAATTTGCATAAAATTAGAAAAAACACAGGAAATTGGTTTTATTCCTGTATTCTTCTTTTGATTATTTTGACTCTTTGAGGCGTTAAAAGAATTCTGTCATGGGAAATTCTTGCAATGTCCCCGTCAATTGAATCAACCTCAGTTTTTAACCCTTTAACCAATTCTGTTAATCTTAAAGAGTTTCTTTTGGCTAATCCTTCAATATTCAAAAGAATTATGTTTCCCTCTTTTAACTCTCCTACAACTGTGTCCGCGTCTTCTTTGCTTCCCAAAACCAATGGTTTTACAAAAGCGTCAGCGTCTTCATATTGTGTTTCATCCTCAACATCCAAACTGTTCAAGAATTCTTCCATGTCCACGCTGCCTTGTCCGGCGAAAACTTTCTCCATAAAGCTCAACATATCACCCCTGTTTTAAAAGCTTAATAAAAATTGCCTCATAACTTATTTTAAAACTTTATGCTGGGCGTTTTAAAGCAAAAAAAAGCGTAATTATATTTTAATCTTAATGGTGGGAAAGATTTCTATGACAAAAAATTCTAACATTTTTCAGGGAGAATTAAGCAAAAGCACGGTTTTTTTGAATAAAGATATTATTACGCCTCATTATATGCCCAAAAAACTGCCTTTCAGGGAAAAACAAATAGAGGAAATGGTTTCATCTTTAAGCAATTCTTTAAAAAATCAGAAATCTGACAATTTGTTCATTTATGGAAAAACAGGAACAGGGAAAACAAGCACAACAAGATTTGTTTTAAACCAGTTAAAAAATTTTGCAGAAGAACAAAAAGCTTCAATAGAAACAGTTTATGTTAATTGCAGGAATTATAACAGCAAATATAAAGTTTTAAGCAAAATTATTGCCAATTTTTACCCTGAAAAAGAATTCACAGGATTTTCAAGCAGTTTTGTTTACGAAAAAATGACAAATTTTGTGGAAGAAAACAACACACAGTTAATTATTGCACTGGATGAAATTGACAAACTAAAAGAATTAGATGACTTAATTTATTCACTGACAAGAGCAAATGACGAATTAAACAAAGGAGGCATTGGTTTAATCGGAATAAGCAACCAGCTAACATTTAAAGACAAGCTTGACCCGAGAACAAAAAGTTCTTTGTGTGAAAAAGAAATGGTTTTCCCGCCATACAATGCTGAAGAAATCAGGGCAATTTTAAACGGAAGAATAAAAAAAGCATTCAAACCTGAAACGGTTGAGGAATCCGCAATAAATCTTGCTTCAGCAATAGCTTCAAAAGAATCGGGAGATGCAAGAACTGCAGTAATGTTATTATTGAGAGCGGGAGAACAGGCTGATAAAAATAAAACAGAAAAAATTACAGACAAAGAAGTTCAGAAAGCAAGAAAAAAAGTTGAAGAGCAAATAATTTTTGACATGATATCCACATTACCGGAACAAGAACAACTTGTTTTGTATACAATAGCAAATTTAACAATTCACACAAAAGGAGTTAAAAGGCTTGGAAAAGAAAATGAAAAAGCAATGCTTTTATCAGGGGAAATTTATGACGAATACAACAAAATGGCTAAAAATTTTGAAGAAAAACCGGTCAGCCAAAAATGGTTCGGGCAATATTTAACAGAATTAAACATGTACGGCCTGATAAACAGCACAATAAGTGGGAAAGGGCAGAGAGGAACAGCCAGAATAATACAGCTGGTTTTTGACCCTGTTCAGATAAAAAAAACAATTGAAAAAGAATTAAACCGTTAAGCCCCGCAAAGCCATTCATCTTTATCAGAAGCCGAATCAGCTATACTGTTTATCAAAGCCTGCTTATTCCAGTAATAAATATAATCATCAGTTTCCTGTTCCTGAATTACACAAAGTTTGCCGTCAGAAATTTGGGTTAAAAGATTTTCAAGAGTTTGAACTTTGAATTCTTCAGAATCAAAACCAGGGTTACCGGAACATTCATTTTGAACTGAAACAAGGTCATCATGAGCTGCATAAAACACTGAAGCTGATTTCAATTCATCATTTTCTCTGCCGGTTACATTTTCAAAAGTAAGACCAAAACCTGTTGAAGCACATGAAAGGGTGCCAGGTTTTGAGTCAGGTTTGCCTGAAAATAATCCTGAACCGTACAAGTCTTTGCATTTACTTTCCCCGCCGGTTGCCCCCAAAGCAGTCCAGTTCAAAGCATAATCGTTTTTGCCTTCAAAAGTTTCAGTTCCGTTTATTATTAAATTGTAAAACATTTCCGCTTTCTCATTTTCCACTTTTGCTGTTCCAAGAACAGGCAAAGCTTTTGTCGGTGAAAATTCCATAACAGTTGAGGAATCATCAATTCTCAAAACAACGCCTGAATCATCATAATTAAAATGATTCAAAGAATCATAAACTTTTGTAAAAACACTGCCCCTTGTACCGGAATCAACTTCAGCACGAACATCAGAACTTACTTCAACAATGTTTTCATTAACCCCGAAATTGAAAGCCAGACCATAACCTGCCCTTGAATCTCCAATTCCAAGTTCTCCGTCAAAAGGAATTTCATACAACGGATTTGCAGGTGCGCCTGCAATTTTTTGCATTTCAACAGTTATATTTGACACAGGTTCACCCTGAGAATCAAAAAAAGCATTATTATAATTTTGAACATTTAAAATAATTTTGTATTTGCCGGCGTCAAACGAATTGGGTTCAAATGAAAGTTTTTCGGAATCCAGCAAATATTTGTGCCATTTTTCATTATATGATTCATCAGATTTTAAGCCACGGTAAACAGCGTCAAAATCCTGCCTAAAATCATCTGAAACTGCATCTTTCATTAAAAATGCAGTGAAAGGCATTTCAATATCAGCTTCAGGCTGGCCATCCAGTAATTCAAGCCTGTTAAGCAATGCAATTGCAAACTGTGTTGAATCACAATATGAAACATTTTGCAATAAAGCATCTTCTGATAACTGCTGGCCACAATTGTTTGTTTTTGAAATAATGTCAGCAAACCCGATTTCATTATAATTCCATGAATAAAACAGGTCAGGTTTTGCATCTTCCCCTGTAAAACCTGTTTGCCCGTTAGGCAAAGTGCATTCATCCTGTGTCACAGCTGTTTCTTCAACAAGCAGCTTAAAATTCATGTACTCTGTTTTTTTAACAGCAGATGAAAAATGCAAAACATCTGAAACGGAATTTGAAATATTAAAATTTCCGCCCGCATCAACAAAACTATAATTAACAGTCAAACTTATATCAAAAGGTTCAGGACCAGAATTTTCACTGTAATCCGCAGACATTCTTATAATCATGGAATCCTGAGGCAAAACTTTGTTTGCTCCGTCCAGGTCAGGAAACTCACATTCTAATCCAAACTGGTCACAGTTATGGGAAACTGAATCAATTTGAACAGTTCCTTCGTTCAAATTTTCAGGGTTTATTTTTTCCAGATTCCAGAAAGTCCAGACCAAAACTGTTTTATCGGTTGGATTTGGCAAAGGCACAACTTTTTTGCCCGGAGCAGTTAAAGCGGTTGTTCCCGGCAATCCAATTGTAATATTCTGAGAATCTTCATGCTGTTCTGCCGCTTTGTCATTAGCTGTAAGATTCACAGCGTAAACTCCTGCAGCATCGTAAACATGGTCAACTGAAAACTCGTTATTTGCATTTAGTGTTAAAGAACCTGAATTTGTTCCGTCACCAAAATCGAGAACACATGAATCAAGTGAATTCCCTGAAACAACACAGGCATTGGCTGAATCATTATCAGCATCATTACAGCTTCCCGTAAAAGTAACGGTTTCATTAACCTCAAATTCAGGCACCAAAAACTGGAACAAATCGGCAACCGGCATGTTGTTTGGCGGGGTAACCAAAAGCTTTACAGTATCCTCAACAAAAGCATCAGATGAATCTTTTGATGTTAAAACAACATCATATTCACATTCAGGAGAATCTGAAAAAGCATGGGTTGTTGTTGCATCACACTGTGTTCCATCAGTATTTAAGCATTCTGAAGACAACAATTCCTGGGTTGTTCCGTCACCAAAATCAATATTGCATGAAACCAAGTCCTTGTTAACAGTTTCAGAGCATTTGGCATTAAAAGTCACATCAGTGTCCGGTCTTACGGATGCCTGTTCATCCTGTTCCTGACCTGAAGCATCTGTTGCTTTCAAATCAGATTCCAAAATGTTTCCCTGTTTTTGTTTTATTGTAAAATTAACATGCTCTGTCCAGGTAAAAGAACCTGAATTTTCTGATGAATTTGAACTGCTGTGCTCTTTTGCAAATTCTAAAGATAAAGGATGTTCTGAGTCATCAGCAGGGTTTGCAAAGCTGAAAACATGTTCAAAATTTTTTCTTCCAAAACACAAATTGTGGCCATTAGGAGTTGTTAGTTCTGGTCCAGAGCAATCCCATTCCAGTTTACCCAGACCTGAATTGTTTCCGGAACTGTTTGCAACCTCGCTTGAATCAAGTTTTAATCTCAGCAAAGGGTCAGTTGTTTTCATTTCAGCTCCGACAATATCCGGAACAGAGTAAAGCTCCTCATTTGTCAAACCGGAACAAGCATTTTCACAAACTCCTGAAACATTTGAAGAATCGCAAGTGTTTTCACGGTCCAGCGGATCCGTTCCTCCAGCTGACGCTTTCCAGTAATCACTTTCTTCACTGTTGCACATAATATTGTTTTCCAATTTGAAGGATGTGTTTCCACTGCCACTGCTTTCAACACCATAAAAAAAATCAAGAATTTTGTTATTTTGAATTTTCATATCAGGAATAGAATCGCCGTGAATAACGGTTATTCCGTGAGGAGAATCATCTGTTTGTTCCTGGTTAAACAAAACATTATCTTTAACTGTTGTAAAAGGAGCCCAAGCAGCAATTCCTTGTACCCTAAAAGGCCCTTTTAACAGATTGTTTTGAATAAAATTTGTTTTATTTATCTCTGACTCTGATCCTGAAAATATTATTCCCCGTCCCATTTTTTCCCGCCAAAATACGTCATTGGACAAAATTGTATTATTGGAAACTTCATTTCCATTCGCCCCGACATTTCCGGTGACATTTCCGGTGGACACGCGAATTCCTTCATATATTGCTCCTTCAATTTCGTTATTGTAAATTTTTGAATCAAACACCTTACTATTAATACCATAACCAAAATCGCCCTTAATTGAACAATTTGTTACGGTTGCATTTTTCATTTTTTTGACAGCCAATGCGGTATTCTGAACATCATACACTAAACCGGTTAGAATTGAATTGCCCAGACAATCCAAATTTGTTGGTAAAAATTCATCTTCTTCTCTTACAAAAAAAGTTCCAGGGTCATTAACAGGAGAAAAACGTTCTTTTTTTACGCTGACTACTCCACCATTTCTTTCAAAATCCTCTTCCCCGACTCCCAGTTGCAAAGAATCTCTATTTCCGGTAAAAAACCCAGTAGTGTCAAAATCTTTTACAAGATAAAAAGTTTTAGGCAGATAACTTACAGGAATATCAACTCCGAATTTTTGAACGTTGTCATGCTCATCCCTTACTTTTGAGTCCCCCCACTGCCAAGGATAAGAATGATCTGTTACATGTGAAAAAGGATCATATTTTTGACCGTCTTTGTCTTCAGCCGGATTTGTGAATTCATGAAGCTTTGAACAGTTCCCGGCACGGTCAGAACAATGCTGGTGCCAGCCCGAATATGTTACAATAATATCTCCAACAGCAATATCAGAACCGTATAATTCCACAGTATTATCCCTTAGAGGAGAATAGGTTTGCTTGTAATCAATTTTTTCAACAACAGCTTTTGAACCGTTTAAAAGCTCAATTGTATCCCCGGCATTTATTGTGCTATTATCAGAATCCTCAGAATCATAAACCCCTATTTCATTGCCTGCAGGATCATAAAATTTGATTAAATATGAAAATGTTCCCGTGGTTGTATCCTCCAAATATAATTCCTGCTGGTCTGCATAAATAAGCTTGGCGGAAACAAAAGAAAACATCATTGAAAAACATAAAACTATGAGCAAAAATTTTTTCACATTCATTTCATTTCACCTTTTTTTGTAGGATGCTTGCCTGTAATCGCTTTTAACTTTTTGTCTTTGCCTCTGCCAAAAACAAACACAATTAGAACAATTAAAACAGCTAAAATTATTAAAATGTTTAAAGGGGATAAAAGGTTTGGTGTTGTTGTGGCCATGCCACTGTTTTCACCATGCCTTGCTAAATTAAAATAAATTTTGGGATTCTGAAAGCCTGTTTTTTTGTTGTTAAAAATTAAAGCATATTCTCCCGGTTCAAGGGAAATGCTTTGAGAAAAACTTGTCGTGTTTTCAATGCTTTGTTCAAAAACCTGGTTATTTTCAGAATCCAGAATAAAAAAAGCTGCATTAATTGGTTCATTGTTCTGGGATGAAACACTTAAATTAAAATTTCCGGAAAAACTGCCTGAAACATTTAAACCGTTATCCTGAACAGTGAAAGGTAACACAGCATCAAAAGATTCCGCATTAACAGCTGAAAAAAGCATGAAAAATGCCAAAATTGTGAAAATTTTTTTATTCAACCTGAATCACTCACCGTATCAGTAAAAATGCTGTAAAAATAACTTGTTGCCCTTACATCTTCATTTGTCATTGTAAAATTGTACACCTGAGTGTTTCTTGACTCATCAAAAGGATAAGAACCTATTAAAGAACGGTTTTCAAGCCATACAACAATGTTTTGTTCAGACGCTTGCGCTGTAAAAGAAACAGATTTAACATCACTTGACTGCAAATTGTTTTGGGTTAAATAATCATCAAATTGTTTAAAAGCATCAAAAGGAGCAAGTTCCCTTGTCTGCCCCCTGAACAAGCCTTGTTGAGGATAATTTTCAGTATCTTCATCAACAGAATCATCTTTTAACACTACAATCATTTTAACAGTTGTGTCAAAAAACAAGCTTTCCTCAGTGTCAATTTCAGGCGTCAAATCGGTTATTGAAATCTTTGATGGTTCGCTTGTCGAAGCTTCAGCTGGCTCATCCGAATCAGTAAAGCACTTGTTTGTAAAAAAACCTGTTTCCCTTTTTTCTCCCAGTTCCAGGTTTATCCTGTAACTGTCCATTGAAAAACAATTATTTGGATCTGTAACAAAAGCTTCAATGTCTTTTGCCAAAACCGGTGTTTCATTTTGAGCAAATCTTCCAAAAATTTTCACGGGAAACAATCCAGTTGTAGCAAGAGTGTTTGGCTGCAAATCAGATGAAACTGTAACAGTTTTTGATTCTGCATTGTTTAAAGAAAATTCTTCTCCAACATCAGGACTTGTAACCAAATCACTGCCTATTGACAAAAATATTTCCTGAGAACATGATGAAAAAATTATAAAGTTTTCAGAGCCCTGCCTTTCAACTGAAACAGTTTCCTTGTCATAAGTCAGACAACTGAACAAAGTGTTTTCAGATGAAGATGACTGAACGTCAAGAGTTTCATTATAAGTTCTGAAGCCCGATTTTGTTGCTCTGAATAAAATTTGCTGACCATAAGCACCCAAATTTGTTAACTCATTTTCAGGAATTGTAAACTCTCCCGCATCATTGCTTTCATGATTCCCTGTTATCTGGGTTGAATCCAGAGCAAACAATGCAATCGTTGCACCTTCAACAGGTTCTGATTGTTCATCTGTAATTGTTCCTGAAATAAGAGGCTGGTTAACCGGTTCAACGGTTTCAGGCAGACCATTAACAATTAATTCTTCAGAAGAAAGTGTTTTGAAAAAAATTGAAAACCTGTCATTTACTGAATTTCCCGAATCAAAATCAAATTTTAATTCAACATTGTCTTTTTCCTCAGAACCCTTAATGTTAAAAATGCCTGAATGAAAATTTTCATGGTTAATGGTTTCATTATTAAAAACAGTGAATTTTCCTGTCGGAACATTTTCCGGCGGGTTTAGCCAGATTGAAAAAATTTTGCTTGAAACACTTGAAGCATTTTCTTCAGTTTTTAAAGAAGCATTTGAAAAATCCTGTTCAGAACAATTAAACGCAGAATAGCCTATTTGGTAAGGCTGTTTTACCGCAACTGAGGAAATGTTTCTTGAGCCTGTTAACAAAATGTTAGGGTTTTTGTCAGAATTTTGAGGCAATTCCTTTCCGGGATTTATTGAAAACTGCCATAACAAATCTTTTGATGAGGGAAAACACAAAACTTTTCCCATTTCAAAAACTTCAAGATGTGTTCCGGTTGAAGGGTCAAAAAGGGTGTTGCCTGAAACACTTGTAACGGCTGCATGCCTTAACTGTAATTTTTCAGTGGCATTTTTTTCAATTTCCAGTTCAGCAATAATTGGAACAATTACAGGTCCTGAAATTAAATTAAAATTAATCAAGGATGATTTGGAGTTTTCACCCGGTGTTGTGTTTTTGCATCCCTGTTCATCTGATGTAAAAAACTGGTCGGATGAATTAAAACAATTTGAAAGGGAAATGTCATCGGATAAAGCTGACTGAACATTTTTTAACGCAATTTTATAACCGGAATTTGGAATTTTGTTCTGAGATTCCAAGCCGACACGAATGTGCTGAATTAAATCAGTGTAAACGGAATCTTTTTGCATTATTAACAAAAATTTTGCAAAAACTTTTTGGTCCTGGTTTAATGATTCAATTATTGGAACCTGCCTCTGGCAATCCGAATCAAAGCATAAATATTCAAACCAGCTTAACAAATCAGAGTCAGGCAAATCATCAAGGTCTTTTTCTGCCCACAATTCTATTGTGATTTTTTGAGTGTTTTTTTTCAAAACCGTTACAAGAGTGTTGGAATAAGATGAAATATATTCAGAAGCCGAAGCCTTAACATAAAAATTTTCACCAGCCTTCAAGTCAATTGAAGTGCATAACCCTTTTGAATCAGTTGTACATGAATCTTTTTCCGTGTCCGTTTCCGATTCAAAAAAAGTTACGGTTGCTCCGGAAACCGGTTCAGCTGTTTTATGGTCAACAATTAATGCTTCAATAAATCCTGTGCCTTTTTCCATTCTGATCTCAAAAGATTCTGTTTCACCCGCAGAAATTTCTTTATCATCTGACACTCCTTCCTCATTTCCTTTTTTTGCATTAACAAAATAATCCCCTTGAGGCAAAAACACATCGGAAAAAGAATAGGTTCCGTCTTCAAGCGTTAATTCACCCAAAGGATTGCTTATAACAACGCCAAAACTTGCTTCATGCAAAAAAACCAGTGCATTTGAAGCTGTTTCACCGGATTCTGAAAAAACGGTAACATCAGCCAAACCATAATTTTGATTCACTTTGTCAACTTTTTCAATTTCAATTTGTTCCGGGTTTTCAGGAATTGTGTCAAAAACCGGAAGTTTTTGAACTTTTAGAAAATAATCTTCAGCAGAAACAACAGCAATAATATCCTCATTTTGAATGTTTCCAACCGCAAAAGCTTTTGAGCCTTTTAAAGCAGAAAAACTTTTCAAAAAAACAGTGTTTTTGAAAAGACGCACATTTGAGGCAATGTTTTGTTTTGATTCAGAGTCAATTACCTCAAAAAAAACACGTTTTCCTTTTTCAATCGTTACAGTTATGTCAGTCCTTAAACCTGCATTAACCTGTACTCCCTCAGATTCGCCAAAAGCACCGGCATCAGTCGAAGCTGTTACAATATATGAACCGGGAGGAACATTTTCAAATAATTTGTCACCGGACTGGGTTGACTGTGTTTCCTGAAAAGGAGTTCCTGTAACAGAATCTGACACTGTTATGTCGGCGGATTGCACCGGAAGATTCTGAGAGTCAACAACTTTTACGTACAAAGAACCTGTTAAATTTTCAACATTTTTTGACAAATTAATAAAAGTTTCTTTTCTGGTTATTTTTTTTGAAGCTGAATCAAAACCGGAAGCTGAGGCTGTTACAGATAAATCCGAACAATTTGAAACTGAAAAATTAAAAATTCCGTCAGCTCTTGTTAAAGGACTTGGAGATTCGCCCGAAGAACATGTAAAAGTTAATGTTACGGATGTTTCTCCCGGCCAGTTTCTTCCGTTTTCAACAACTCTCACAGTGCATCCGTCTGAACCGCAGACATCTGACAGCATAAAAGCTCCGGATGTTAGGGTTATTTCCTGAACATTGTTTGCGGATAACAATAACAGCCTGTTAAACATCGGAAAATTTTCTTTTTCAACAGAAACATCTGCTTCAATTTCCGATTCGGGGATTGAAACAGAAACAAAACCAAAAGAATCTGTTGTTAAGTCGTGCTGCGTGTCATTGAAAAAAATTTTTACATTTGCTCCTTCCACAGGATTGCCGTCAGAGTCAACAACTTTTAATGCTGCTGTAAAACCAAATCCTGCAAAATTAAAAAAATAAAAAGCCAGGCCTGTTACAAGCACTGATAAGCCAAAAAACAATAAAAGGCTTGGAACTATTCTGTCAATGGGGTCAATTATTTCATAAACAGGAACATATTGGTTTATTTTATCCAGAAAATCATACCATTTGTCTTCAATTTTGTAATAAAAATCCTTAATTTTATCAAAGGGACCTGATGTTGATTCATCTGCCATAAAAAACGCCCAAAATTAATAACTTTATTGAATAGATTAGTGAATTTGTTTATTAAAAAGTTTGCCTTTGAGGCATTAAAACAGCTTATTATTGCTTTAATTGTTTTTTAACTGATTCTGCAACAACATCACTTTTGACTGCTCTTGACAAATCTTTAACATCAGTTTTTTTAACATCTGTTAAAGTTTTTATTCCGCTGTTGTATAAACGTCTTGCCCTGACCCGGCCTATTCCTTTTAATTCAACCAGCTGCAATAATTCTTCTTTAACCCCGCTTTTAAGTCTTTTTCTTATTTTTAAAATTTCAGGAATTTGTTTTTCCAGTTTTAATATTTTGGCTAACTCAATTGAAGCATAGGAAAGCCAGTCACATCTTTCCAGTTTTGTTCTTAAAATTCCCGGGGCAACACCAAACTTGTTCATTAATTCTTGCTCCCGGACTTCATTAATCCAGTCTTTTAACATTAAAGTTGAATAAAATTTTTCAACAAAATTTTGGTCCAAAAACTG
Organism: archaeon; assembly: GCA_028279805.1. Taxonomy (GTDB): domain Archaea; phylum Iainarchaeota; class Iainarchaeia; order Iainarchaeales; family JANQMZ01; genus JANQMZ01. Next base: position 538,654 of record JANQMZ010000007.1, read on the forward strand.
TTCAGTGTCAACATCAAAAGGCAGTTTTTCATTAAAAGAATATAATTCTTCCAGTACAGAAGCTTCATCTTTTCTTGGCACATTAACCCATGGAAAAAATTCATTAGCTGAAGCTAACATATAAAGCGTGAAAAAACTGTTCAGTTTTTTATGCAAATATTCAATAATTTTTTTGGCAGAAAAAGGGTCAAGATACAAATCTGAAACTCTTCTTCCCACAGGGGTTATGAAAAATTTTTTGCCTTTAATTGTAACAAATTTTAATTCTTCAAGTTCTTCAACCAGTTTTAACAATTTTTTAACCAGAGAATCAATGTTCTGATGTTTTGCATAAAAAGTTTTGGAAAAAAAATCTTTTAAGGAAACAGAGTCAAAAACAAATTCAGAGGAAATTAAGGCCAGCAAATGTGTTCTTAAAACTGATTCGTTTGACAACTGGCTTTCAACTTCTTCCGGTGTTCCCAGAATAAAATTTTCAACAAGCAAATCTTTTTCCGATTCATGTTTTGCTATTAAAATTGATTCCCCTGAAGAATCATATTTTGGCCTGCCGGCCCTGCCTGCAATCTGCTTATATTCCGATACTTTAATGCGCTGCATTCCGTACTGGGAATAACGATACAAAGACGGAATAATAACACGAAAAGCAGGAATATTGATTCCTGCAGCAAGTGTGGGTGTTGAACAGATTACCTTTATTTTGTTTTGACGAAAAGATTCTTCAATTAAGTTTCTTTGTTTTGACACCAAACCTGCATGATGAAATGCTACACCATTTTCACAATAAGATGACAATTTTTTGCATTGTTCTGTTGGAGATTCTAACGCATTTTTGATTTGAACTGATTCTCTTTCAAGCATTTTTTTGTCTTTCGGCGTTAAAAGAGAGTAAACTGATGCAGACAAAGTTTTTGCAAAATTTTCCGCATTTCTCCGCGTATTGGCAAAAACTAATGCCTGTTTTTGTTTTTTTATTGTATCCAAAACAATTGAAACGGTTGCATTTTTTTCATCCTCAAGTTTTTCATCTTCATTTAGAAAAAAAATTTTATTGTTTAAAAAAACACCCTCCTTTAATTCAACCGGCCTGAAATCACTTTGCACCAGTTCAGCGTCAAGCCACTCTGCTATTTCCATTGAATTTGGAATTGTTGCAGATAAGCCGATTATTTTTAGTTCAGGGTTTAATGCTTTTAATTTTGTTATAACCATTTCCAAGGTTGGCCCCCTGTTGGAATCCAGAGTGTGAATTTCATCCACTATGAGCAAGCCAACATCCTTAAGCCATTCAGCATTATGCCTTATCAAAGAATCAATTTTTTCATTTGTTGCAAAAATCAAATCATAATTTTTTAAATATTTAGAAGAAGAATCAAAGTCGCCTGTTGATAAAGCCATTTTTATTTTCAAAGACTTTGAATATTTTTGTTTTAAATCCTTAAAATGTTCAGAAGCCAATGCACGTAAAGGGCATGTGTAAATTACTTTCTTTTTTTTGTTGATGATTGAATTTAATGCTGCTAATTCGGCTATAATTGTTTTGCCTGAGGATGTTGGTGAAGAAACAATTAAACTTTTTTCAAATAATTTGGCGTTTAAAGCCTGCTGCTGCACTGTGTTGAATTGTTTGAACGAATTTAATTGCAGTACTTTTTCCTGAATGTTCATATTTTAATTCAATCCTTAAATGCTTAAATTGTTTCTTCTTTCAATGACAAATGTTCATATGCTTTGTTTAAAGCTAAAACTGCTTTTGGAATATCGTTAATTCTTAAAGAGTTTGTTGATTTCCATTCATCATTTTTGTCTTTATAGTTTCTGCTTATGCTGATAGTATTGTATTTCCCGCCTTGCTTGTTTTCATTTTCCCAAACAGCAACATTTAAGCCGCCTGCAGTAAACTTTTGAACCGGTTTTTCACTCATTTTTTCACCCCCAAAATAATACTAAATAATGTATTTTGAGGTGTTTTAAAATTCAACGAGAGTGAATTTCCGCTGAATTTTTTAACTCAGCCTTGGGTCCCCGGAATAATCTGGGGCAATTTTACATCTTCCGGTTTCAATGTCTTCTGAGTTTAATAATCTGTCAAGTTTTCCGTCACAAATGAAAGTGCTTCTGTCAACTCCGCATAAGCTGAATGTTTTATCTGCGCTGGGACTATAATAATATTTGAATGGGAGAATTTCTTTTGGAAAAAATTTAATTCCCTCTGCTTCATCAATGTAAACAATTTCCAAATCAGGAAAATCTTTTTGAATTCTGCTTGCAGAACCGGGGTCATGTAATCTGTCATAAGCATCATCAATATTTTCCTGTAGTTCAGCGGACAAAGGAAGTTGTTCAGGTTCTTGAACAATTTCTTCTTTAACAGATTGTTCTTCAACAACAGGTTCTGATAATGTAGTTTCCGGTTCTTCATTCACAGGCAAATTTTGAGATAAAGAAGATTTTTGATCAGTTTGCTGAATTTGAGTTGTTGTGCACCCAGTTAAAAAAATTAAAATTGCTATTCCAAATAAAAAGCTGTTATTCATCGTGTACATTATTCAAAACCGGTTTATAATATTTTTGTAATGGTTTTGAAAGCTTATTTGAACATTAGGGCTCCGATGGCTGTCTGAATTCCTGAATTTTTGGAAAACACAAATTTGATTTTTTTGTCCAGTATTTTTACTCTTTTTTTAATTATTTTTTGAACAATGCTCATTTCAGATAATTTTCCTCCGAAAACAATCCGGGAATGATTAAAAGATTTGGCTGCAAAAACAGCATTTGAGCCAATTGACTGTGAAACCATGTTAATCAAGGCAAGAGCAATGTCAGATTTTTTAGGATTTTTTAAAGAACCAAAATGGGACGCTGTAGAATTAACATCGAGTAAGCCGATGCCTTTGGGATAAATTTCTTTCAAAGTCAGATCAACTTTTTTTAAATTTCCTTTTTTGGCAAGTGAAAAAAGAGCATTAACATTATTGATTCCCAAAAGCAATTCGGATAAACCCAGAAGAGTTTTTCCCCCTATTGCAGTTCCTCCGACATGTTTTATTTTATTATTTTTAACAGAAACAAAAGCAGTTCCCGAGCCAAGTGAAACTGCAAGCACATTGTTTTTCCCGGAAACAAATTTTGCCCCGGTCCCTATTGCCTTAATTTCGTTCACGGTCTGAACAGGAATTCCTGAAATTTCTTTTTCAAAAAGATCAGCAAAACAGCCGGTTGCCTTAATTCCCGAAATTCTGTTTATCGGGAAAGTTTTCAGCATTGAATAAAAATTTTTATTCTCAGAGGAAAAACTTTTCTTTTTTAAAATTTTATTTTTTTCCATTAAAACAAAATCGGTTGTGGATGCGCCCAAATCAATTCCAAGCACAGTCATTGTTTTTGCACATCCAGAAAAGTGTTAAAAATTTGAGAAGCAATCTTAATTTTTTTGGCCGGTTTAAAATGTTTAAATTTTTTATCAGGAAAAACAACAAAAACTTCATTTTTATCAGAACCAAAAGCGTTTTTTTTAACATCATTTGCAACAATAAAATCAGAGTCAGCTTTTTGCAGTGTTTCAAAAGCTTTGTTGATTAAAAATTTTTTTGAAACGCCGAATTCGGCTTTGAAGGATATTAAAAAAATTTTTTTATTCCATTTTTTTACACTGTTTAAAATTTTTTTATTAGGAATTAATTTTAGTGAAGCATTTTTTTTTGAAGAAATTTTTCCCTTGATTTTTTTAACAGTAAAATCTGAAACAGCTGCGGAATGAATCATTAAATGCTTTGCTTTAACATGCTTTTTAATCATGAAAAGCATGTCTTTTGAATTTAAAGCCTGAATTGTTTTAATGTTAAAACGCGGCTTAAGGTTAGTGTTTCCCAAAACAAGTGTTACATTTGCCCCTCTTTCAAAAGCGTTTTCAGCGAGAGCGATGGCCATTTTTCCGGAAGCATTGTTTGACAAAATTCTCATGTCATCAATTTGTTCAAAAGTCGGGCCTCCCGTGATAAGAATTTTTTTTCCCTTCAAATCTTTTTGAACAAAATTTGCCTCAATCAAATCAGCAACAACCTTAATGTCAGGAAATTTTGCTTTTTTTTCTTCAAATTTTGGGTTAAAAAACTGGACACCGTTAGAACTCAGAATTTTTTTATTTTTTTTAAAAACAGGGTTATCATACAAGGATTTATGCATTGAAGGAATAACGGTTAAGGGAATTTTTGTTCCGAGAGCAGTTGAACACAGCAAAGAAACAGTTGAATCGCTTATGCCTGAAGCAATTTTTGCCAGAGTGTTTGCAGTGCACGGAGCAATTAAAATCAAGTCGGCTTTTGTCAAAGTTTTTCCGGCTAAAAAAACATGTTCAGCTTTGCCTGTTAATTTTGTGACAACCTTGTTCTGGGAAGCCCATTCAAGTAACTCAGGATTTAAAACTTTTTGAGCGGCTTCACTCATAACACAGACAACATTTGCACCTCGCCTTTTAAGCTCACGGACCAAACGGGGAGCCTGAATTAATGCAACAGAGCCTGTAACACATAAAACAATTTTTTTGTTTTTAAGCATAAAAAGCAATAGAAAAGCAAACTGTATTTAAAGCAAATGAAGGACTTATACATAATGAATTTGTTTTAAATCATACAAAAACAGCTTAAAAAACCGATTTTTCAAAATATTTTTTTAAAAAAAATTAAATAAAATGGCAAAATTGTACATAATTATTTTTATGGCCATCGCTGAATTGCTTTTAAAGCATTAATTGAATTGTTTAACTCTTCAATTTTTTTATTAATTGAATCAATTTGTGATTGTGATTTGTCTTTTCTAAAGTCCTGCAAAGAGTCAGCAAATTTTGCAACCTTTCTGTCATTTTTGTAAACAATTGAAGTTGTAACAGTTTCGGTTAACTGCTGCCGGTATTCATCATTTTTTACAAACATTCTGATCATTGGCTCCCAGCGGGGATCTGTGACCAGATGGGCAGGCAGTTTAACCTTGTCAGCCGAATCCCTGTAATTTTTATCCGCAGCATATTTTGCCAGATGTTCCCAGTACAAAGGGCTTGAAATTTTTTTAACAGAATGAACAGCATGATAAGTCTGTGCTTTTATCAGGCGGGCCTGCCAGTCTCTTTTTGTTGTTTCCAGTTTTTTTTTAACATCAGATTTTTGCTTTATATTTTTTCTTATTATTTCCTTTGTGGGATAAATAAGTTTGGGCCATTCTTTTTTGTCTTTTTTTTCAATTCTTATCACTCCGCCTGAAGCAAAATAATCCTCGATTTTTTTAAGAAAATCCTTGTTTTTTTTGTCTTTTTTAAGAAAAGAAAAGGCTTTCAAAAATTTTTTCATGTTTGAAAAAGTCTGCATCATTCTGGAATAATAATTTCAAATAGATTAATAAGGCTTTTTTTAACACAGGTTTTAAAATAATTACACAGAAGAATGCTATTATGATGCCAAATGTTGACCCCCGGCAAATGAAAAAAATGATGCAGCAGCTTGGAATAAAACAGGAAGAAATTCCTGCAAAAAGAGTTGTTTTTGAGCTGGAATCCGGGAAAATGATTATTGAAAATCCTGTTATAACAGCCATAGACATGCAGGGAAAAAAAACTTACACTGTAATGGGAGAAACAGTAAAAGAAGCAAGCATTCCTGAAGAAGATGTCAAAATGGTTGCAGAACAGGCCGGAATTTCAGAAGAAAAAGCAAGAAAAGCACTGGAAGAAAATGACGGGGATATAGCAAAAACAATATCTCAATTCAAAAAATAGTTTCCAAAGGAAAAAACTTTTTTCCAGAGTTTTTTTAGTCTTTTTTGCCCAAATCAGGCGTTTTCAAGTGCCTGTGTTTGGTCATGAATTACTTTATCGTCTCTTGTATAATATGTTAATCTGAAATCAATTTCTTCTCCGATGGAATGCCCGGGCAGCACCAATGCTTTGACAAAATTTTCATCAACAATATAAACATTGCCTCCGATCGGGTCAATTATTGAATCCGCAAAAATTTTTCCCTTTTGCCTTATAACCTGGCCTCTGACATCATAAGATGATAACAATTGTTTCAATTCTTCAGAAACTTGGACAGCATTTTCCGAATTTATTTCCGTTTCCCCGATGATTCCTGCCAAAGGATCCGCAAAAGAATAATCATTTATGTTTCTTTCTTCAAGAACATCTGAAATGCTTTGTTTTACATCAGAGTAAGAAAAATCTGTGCTAAAGGAAATGTTTACAACATTTTTTTCCTGAAACTGCTGGAATCCTAATTCTTCAACAAATTCTAATTCATTAAAAACAGTTTCAGCATCAGTTAAAGAAAAACCTGAAGTCTGAGGATAACTGACGGAAAATGAGGGACTGTTTATTGTTATTTTTATTGTTGAATTTTTCACGCCGGATAATTTTTTTATCTCATTGTTAAGCTGTTCTGCATCAAAACCGTTGTAAGTAAAACCGGTTGAAAACACAAGCATTTTTTCAAGAGAACCCAAAACAAGTTTAACCGAATTTGTCAAATGTGGCAGGCCATTTTGTGTAAGGTTAAGAGTTTCAAAAGCATTGCTTTGAACAACTTGCCCGTCCTGCACGGCTATGCTCAAATCAATTCTTATTTTGTCATCTTTCTTTGTTGAAAAACTTACAATTGCTTCTGAAAAAGGCTGTGCAAAAGTCAAATCTCTTGTAAGGCTTAACTGTTCATTTGTAACTTCAACTGTTTTGGGAACTTTTACCAGTGCTTTTTTTACAATTTCAGGGCTTTGAATTTCAGAAATTGTTGTTAAAGCCGAAACAATTGAGTCAAAATCATCAGGTTCGGCTGTAATCTCTGCAAAATATAAAAGCTGGTTATCAGGGCTTGTCTGAAAAGAAGAATGATTAAAAGATTTAAACCCGGGAATTGCTGCAATTTTTGACTCAATTGCTGTAATGCTTATTTCTCCCGTTAAGCCTACAATTCTTAAAACCGGCAGAATTCTTTGAACTGTTGCTTCAACATCTTCAGCTTCAAATGAAAGGACTGTTCCCTGTGAAGGGGGTTGATGTGTCGGAGGCTGCTGTGCAGGCTGATGGCCTCCGCTTAAAAAAGTAAAACCTACTATTGAGGTTACTGTTAAGATTACTATTACAATTGTGGCTAACTGTTTTGTTTCCATTTATAAAAAAAAGCATCAAAAAAAGTTAAAAAAGCTCTCTTTCAAAATTTTTAAAGGGATTAAAAAAAATGACTTTCAAAAAAGGCGATTTTTTAACAATTAATTACACGGGAAAAAATGCTGAGGATGGGCAGGTTTTTGACACAACTTTAAGGGAAACAGCAGAAAAAGAAAAAGTGTTGGATGAAAAAAAAGAATACAAGCCTTTGAATTTGATTTTAGGGGAAAATGAGGTTTTGCCCGGGCTCGAAAAAACTTTGGAATCAATGAAAGTCGGGGAAAAGAAAAAAGTTGAATTGCTGCCCAAAGAAGCTTTTGGTGAAAGAGATTCAAAACTTGTTAGCTTGGTTCCATTAAAAGAATTTAAAAAAAGAAAAATGGAACCGTTTCCGGGGCTTGTTGTAGACTTAAACGGGCAAGTGGGAAAAGTTCAAACTGTTTCCGGAGGGCGTGTCAGGGTAGACTTTAACCATCCTCTTGCAGGCAAAACAGTTCAATTTGAAGTGAAAGTTGAAAAGCAGATAACAGAAAAAAAGGAAAAAATAATGGCACTTGTTAACAAATTTTTTCCGGATTTAAAAGAAAAAGACTGGAAACTTGAAGGAAAAACTTTACAGATTAAACAGGAAATTCAGCAAGAGCATGAAAAAGTTATTCAAAAAATTGTTGAAAAACATTTTACAAAAAATTTGCCTGTTGAAAAAGTTTTAATTGCAAAAGAATTTAAAAAAACAAAAAAAGATGAAAAGAAAGAAACAGAAAAAAACGAAAAAAAGCCTAAAAAGGGTTAAAAGGCTGTTTTGAAGAGTAGTTTTATAAATATTGTGCTGTAGGAATTCTTTGTAAGAGAGATAATCTCACTATTTTTGGGGTATTTTTTTGTCTGCCGATGATTTAAAAACAGGAACAACAACAGTCGGAATTATTGCAAAAGATTCTGTTGTTTTAGCAGCAGATATGAAAGCAACAATGGGGCATTTGAGTTATGACCTGGAAGCAAAAAAGCTTTACAAAATAACAGACCACATTGGCTTGACAAATGCAGGTTCTGTCGGAGACTCACTTGTTTTAATCAGATTTTTAAAAGCACAAGCACAATTGTATGAAACGGAGAGAGAAGAGGGCATGAGCACAAAAGCAATGGCTTCATTTTTGTCAAACGTGTTAAATTCAAACAGGTATTACCCTTACTCTGTACAGTTCATAATCGGAGGAAACTATAAAGAGCCAAGCCTGTACGAATTAACTCCTTACGGAGGCGTGCTGGAAAGAAACAAGTTTGCAGTTTCAGGTTCCGGAACAACTTTGGCAATGGCAACATTGGACCAGGGTTACAAAGAAAACATGTCAAAAGATGAAGCAATAAAGCTTGCCGTGAAAGCAGTTTCAGCTGCAAAAAAAAGAGACATTTATTCAGGCGGCATAAGCATTTCTGTAATGATAATAAACCAAAACGGGGTTCAGGAAATTCCCCAAGAAGAAATTCAAAAATACATTAACAATAACGAAAAACTTAACTGAAAAAAAAACCAGTTTGTTTTTTTGTTTAACTAAAATTTTTGCTTTTTAAGTGAAACAAAATGAACATATCAGACAAAATAAAAGACATAGTGAAAAACAGTTTGCCTGCAGAAGCAGAGGTAACAAAAACAGAACTGGAAGGGCCTGAAGTTGCCCTTTATACAAAAAATCCGGGATTGTTTTTTGAAAACTCTGAACTTGTTGCCAAAATTGCTTTTGAATTAAAAAAAAGGGTAAACATCAGAACAGATAAAAATTTGCTTGAAGAAGAGGAAAAAACCCGTGAATTAATTGAAAAAATTGTTCCCCAGGAAGCAAAAATAACAGACATTGATTTTAACAAAGAATTTTCAGAGGTAGTAATAGAATCATTAAAACCCGGGCTTGTTATAGGAAAAGGCGGAGAAACATCAAAAGAAATTGTACTCAAAACAGGATGGACTCCAAAAATAATAAGGACTCCAACACAGCCATCAGAAACATTAAAAGGAATAAGACATCATCTGAACAAATATTCAAAGGAAAGAAAAGATTTGTTAAAAAAAGTTTCAGAAAGAATTTACAGGGAACTCCCTCAAAATGGAAACGACTGGATTAGGCTTATTGCATTAGGCGGATTCCAACAGGTTGGAAGAAGCTGCATGCTTATTGAAACCCCGCATACAAAAACATTGTTTGACTGCGGAATAAACGTAGCATCATACCAGGAGCCCTACCCATATCTGGACGCATTGCATTTTCCAATGAGTGACATTGATGCTGTTGTAATAAGCCACGCACATTTAGACCATTCAGGTTTTTTGCCATACTTATTCAAATCAGGTTACCGGGGACCGGTTTATTGTACAGAGCCGACACGTGATTTGATGGCATTATTGCAATTTGACTATATTGATGTTTTGGTAAAAGAAGGAAAAGAACCTCCTTACACTGAAAGAGATGTCAAAGAACAATTAAAGCACTGCATAACAAGAGAGTACCGAGAGGTTACAGACATTGCTCCGGATATGAGAATAACTTTTCATAACGCGGCACATATTTTAGGCTCAGCTTCAGTGCACATGCACATCGGGGAAGGAGCGCACAACCTGGTTTACAGTGCGGATATTAAAAATGGTTTTACAAGATTGTTTGACAATATTGATACCAAGTATCCGAGACTTGAAACATTGATTATTGAAAGCACTTACGGAGCCAAAGGGGATGTAATGCCGAACAGGCAAAGAACAGAGGAACGTTTTCTGAAAGTATTACAGGAAGTTTTGGAGCAGGGAGGAAATGTTTTGATACCGGTTTTTGCCGTGGGGCGGGGCCAGGAATTAATGCTTGTAATTGAAAACTTTTACAGGCAGGGTTTGATTAAGACAAAGTGTTATGTTGATGGAATGACAAATGAAGCTTCAGGAATGCACACAGCCTATCCTGAATATTTAAGGCAGTCTGTAAAAAGAAGAATATTGCAGGGCGATTCTCCTTTTATGTCAGAAGTTTTTGAAGTTGCAGAATATGATAAAAGAAAAGAAATTCTTGAAACAGGAGGCAACATAATTATTGCAAGCTCGGGAATGATGACAGGCGGGCCATCAGTACAATATTTTAAAATGATGGCAGAAGATCCGAGAAATGCATTAATATTTGTAGGATACCAAGGAGAAGGTTCACTTGGAAGAAAAATTCAAAGCGGCGTGGACAGGATTCCCATAACAGATGAAAATGGAAAAACAAAAGCATTGGAAATAAAAATGAGGATTGAAAGCATTGAAGGATTCTCAGGGCATTCTGACAAAAACCAGCTTGTAAATTATGTGCAGTCATTGCGTCCAAGCCCTAAAAGAATTTTAACAGACCACGGTGAAAAATCAAAAGCAATAGGATTTGCACAATACCTTGGAAGAAAATTCAAGGTTAATGCGTTGTCAATGCAAAATCTGGACGCACTGAGACTAAAATAATCTGATTTTAAAAAATAGCCCTGATTGTATAAAAAAAGCAGAAAAAATTAACATATACATAACACGGTTTTTTGGCTTTTTTGAAAAAAATTTTTTAGCATAAAAAAAACAAAATATACATAAAAAATAAGCTCATTCTGGGCTTTATTTTTTGAATAAACGTTAAAATAATGAGTATACATAAAAAAAAGGCTAAATTAAGCTTTTCAAACGATAGATATTTAAATGGAATGTTCATTTTTGTTATTGCCGTTTAGGGGGAAACACTAAATGAATAAAAAAAATTCAAAAGTGGCAGAAGCTGATACGAGCGTTCAAAGGGCTTTAAAGCTGGCTAACCAGCTGAAAACAGGCGGCCTTGCTCTTTCAGACGATACCTTGTTTCAGGGTTTCAAAAAATAATTATTGTTTTGCCTCATCACCCTTTTCCCCCTAACACCCCTTTCAAAAACAACTTTGTTAAAATAGTTTAAAAGCATTTTAATTCAGATTTTTAAATGAAAATTTTGATTACCGGTTCTCCGGGAGTAGGAAAAAGCAATATAGCCAAAGAGCTTGCAAAAAAGCTTAAAATGCCTGTTTTGAATGAAAAAGACTTTGCTTTAAAACAAGGCATAGGCGAATGGGATCATGAAGAAAATGAACTGGTTGTACCCCTTGAAAAGCTTGAAAAAGGGCTAAAAAAACACATGAAAGGACAAAAAAATGCCATTTTAGAGGGGCATTTGTTGTGTGAAATTGGGCTTCCTGTGGATATTGTAATGGTTATAAGGGTTCATCCTGAGCTATTGGAAACAAGGCTTGAGCTGAAAAAGTATTCCCAGCAAAAAATTTATGATAACGTTTTTTGCGAGGGGATTGATTACTGCAAAAAACATGCTTTCAAAAATTATTCAGAGAAAAAAATTGTTGAAATTAAAAACGAGAAAGGAATAAAAGAAGCCCTATCCAGAATATTAAAAGAATTAAGGGGGAGAAAACTAATTGAACAAAAAAATTAGCTTTCTGTTAATACTGGTATTTTTATCAGCATTTGTTTTTGCACAAAATAATGAAACAAGCTTTGCCCAGAAAGGATACTCTGACTTTAGTGTGACCGGCGCTAATGAAACAAAATGCACTGATTTAAAATTTTTAGAACCGGTTAAAGGTTCAAATTTGTATCCCATTCTTTCAGTGGGAATAACATTCGGGCCGGCAACAAAAGGAGACTTAAACATAACCACTTTTTTGAATGGTGAAACACTTGAAAGTTTGGATGTTGAAGATTTTTACTGCAACGGGGATTGCTGGAAAAGAATTTTTTTAGAAAAAGAAAAACTGTTGGAAGAAAATGATTTGAAAGTTTGCATTACAACAAGTGACAGCATTACCAATGTCACTTTTTTAAATAATTCAACAATTGGCTCATATGAAACCCCGGTTTTAAAACAGGAAAATTTGGAAAAATGTGTTACAAATTTAACGCCTTTAGTTGGAGAAAATGTTAATGCCTGCATGAGAATAACAAACACAGGTTCAAAGCCTGTTGAAATAGAATTAAGAAATGTGAGGCAGATTGTTGAAGATTTGGATAAACTGATTGACATTCAGTTAATCGGTGAGAGTCTTTTCAAAGGAACAATTGAGGCAGGAGAAACAAAAGAAGCCTGGTATAAAGTAAGGCCCAAAAAACCTGTCAAAATTACTCTGCCTCCGGGCGTTTTATATTATGAAAACATTTTTGGCGAGCCCCAGGTTTTAAAATCAAATCATTTGACCCTGAATGTAAAAGAACCTGAAAAGCCTTTGGAACCATTTATTTTAATCGGAGAAATTGTTAATGGAAAATTTGATTTTAAAGTTGCTGTGAAAAACAATACAAAAAATACTTTGTATAATGCTTTGTTTTCATTACAGCCGGATAATGCCTTGAATGTTGAAGGGGAAAAAATTGTAAGAATTAGTCAAATAGAATCCGGGGAAATAAGAGAGATTAATTTTTCAGGCGAAGCTCTAAACAACGGCTCATTTGATTTGGATTGCAGTGTTAAATATCTGGATTATAATCTGGAAGACACAAAATGTAACACGATACAAGTTGTAGTTGAAGACAAGCAAAATTTTATTTTATACGGGGCTATTGCACTGGCGATAACTGCAGTACTGGTATACTTATACATAAATTATTCTGCTGCGAGAATAAAACAAAAAGAACTGGAAAAAAAACAGCCAAGAGAAAGCAAATGGAAATTAAAACAAGAGGAAGAAAAATCAGAATAATCAATTTGGATTTTATTTTCTTCCTTTAAAACAAGCTTAAACGTTTAACCAGTTTTTAACATTGTGAACTGCCTGAATTGTTGCCATTGCCGTTATAATGTTTGGTTCGTGAACGCTTGTAAATTCCTGCTTTTCGCTTAATCTTCTGGCTTCAAAATTTAAAATAACTTCAACAGGAACCCCGTGCTTTTGAAGTTTTACTGCCAAGTCTTCAGGAGTTTTTTCGTTAAAATCAATTCCGTAGTTTCTGACAATTTTTTTAACATGGTTAAAAGTTTTAATTTTGTTCAAATCAAACTTTAATTTTTGCGATGTTCTGGCAAAATATTTTTTTGTGTCGTGTGTTGAAATAATACCACCTCATTCCCTGCAAGAGGGGCAAAAGTTTTGAAAAAACTCATTAATAAAGCTTTTGCCTATTTTCACTCCTTAACTCGTTCAAGTTTTTTAAATTTGAGGAAACACTAAACCTAACAAATATAAAGAATTTTACATAGGTAGATTATAGGGTGGGAAACGAGTTTTTAGGCAACTAACTAACTCTCTTAGCTATTCTCACCCTACTTTTTCTGCAAAATTTGAATATTTTTTGGCTTGCTTTCGCCTTAGAAAAAAATTGAAGGAAAAAAGTTTTTTCCTTTACTAAAAAATTATTTATGAACTTTTTTTAGATTTCGTCAAATTTTAAAATCCGCCCCTTTTTCATATCTTCAAGAGATTTTTCAATTTGTTTGATTTCGTTTTTAGTCAAAGGATCATCTTCCTTTGAAATTCTAATGAATCTTTTGATAATTTCATCATGACTTTTACTCGAAATGTTCATTTAATCATCTTTTAATTAACATTTAAATTCTAATAGACTAACGATTGTATAAGCTTGTTTAAACAAGCAATTTATTAACCTTCATCCGCCCCACAACTTTGTTTTAATGCGTCTCTTGATTTGATGCATTCGTTCAGGTTTGAATTTAATAATTGATTTTCTGATTCTAATTCTGAAATTGTTTGAGGGTTTGAATCCAATAGGGGTTGAACGAATTGTGCCTGCAGTATCATTCCTAAAGCTATTCCTATTATGAAAATAATAAGTAAAGACAATCCGGTCCAGGAAGTTTTTCTTTTGCTGTGTCCGGTGTCAATTTCCTCTTCTTCTTTTGGCCACATGTGCAAGCATAAAGTTTTTTCTGAAATAAAAAGTTTTTGGATTCAAACAGGCAAAAAAACCAATCTTATACATAACAATTTTTCAGAGAAAAATATATAAATAGAAAAGACTTTTAGGTATAAGATAACATGTACAAGTACACTATTGCCAGGCAACTTGCCACTAAAAGGGTTATTACCAACAGAGGGGATGAAGTAGGCAAATTATCCGACATGGATATTGATGAAAAAACAGGGGACATTGAAAGTCTTATCATTGACATTGACAAGGGCTCAAAGTTAGCAAGCAAGCTGGGCCTGAGAGAAAGATCTGTCACCATTCCTTACTCTGCGGTTACAGCGGTAAGTGACGTTTTCATAATAGATGAAAGGGAACTGGCTCACAAGGATTAAAATTAATCCGTTTCAATTGTGAGTTTTTTCTGCTTTAAATCTATTTTTTTCACATAATTTGTTTTATACATAATTTCTTTTTGGCTTTTTTTGCCAACATTCTGCTTCACAGTATTTATGTCCTGCTGTATTTTTGCATAATTTGAATAAATTGCCTGCGCTTTTTGCTCTAATTCTTTGCTTTTTTTTAACGAATTTTTTAATGATTTTTTTTGCATTTCAAGAGTTCTTTTTAATGCTTCAATTTTTTTGTTTTCTTCAGGTTCTTGTTCTGACATGATAAGATTTTTTGCAAGAGTTTCATCAATTTTTTCATTCAAAGATTTTGCGGGAATAACTGAATAAATTTTTTGTAAAAAATTTAAAATTTTTTTCAGCTGTAAATCGTTTAACTCTGAAGCTTTGATGTTTTTTTCTATTTTTGACTGTTTGAATGCTTTTTCACAATATTCCGGTGCTGTGTTAAATTCGGATATTAGTGTTCTTATTGAATCTTTTTTTGATTTTTGAAATGCTTGTTTGAATTCTTTAAAATTTGTTTTTAAAATGTTTAAACCTCTTGCGGGCGGAAACCTGTATTTTTCTCCTTTTTTTAAAGAACGGTGTGCCCATGTTCTTGCATTAAATGCCCGTAAAATTTCTTTTTTTTTGTCTGTGAAAACAATGTTTCCTTTTCCAAAAAATTCTAAAAACAGAAAAAAGTTTTCAAATTCTATTACTGCAATTCTTTCAAGTTCATGTTGTTCAAATTTTTTAATTTTTTTGTTAAACAAGTGTTTTTTTAAAAAAGAAGAAAAGCCGGAGGGGTTTTGCCGGGCTTCCATTTTGTATGCTGTTATAAAAAAAGCATTAGGAGTTATTATGAGATTTTTTCCTCCTTTTTTTGTCTGAATTTTTATTTTAATCCAGTTGTTTGGAAGTTTTTGAATTTTGTTTAAAAAAGAATTTTCAACCAAAGGCTTTAATTCCAGAATTAATTGTTTTATTTCCAGATTTGTCAGCTGCATAACTGTAAAAGAATCAAATTTGTTATATTTTTAGCGGTTCTTCTTTAACTGTTCTTAAAACAAGCCTTGTTTGTGTTCTGTCCACAAATTCAAATGTCTGAATTTTTTTGATCACATTGTCTAATTCTTTTCTTGATTTAAATCTTGCCAAAACAACTGCATCAAAGTGCCCTGCAGTATCATACAATGCAAAAACATTGGGAATTTTTGAAATTTTGGCTTCCATTTGGGGAATTCGCCCTCCTTTGAATCTGATGTCAATAACCGTTGTCAATTCATACCCCAGTTTTTCATAATCCAGTTCGACTGAAAAATTTTTAATCAGGCCCTGTTTAAGCATTTTGTGAATTCTGTGAAAAACAGTGTTTGTTGAAATTTTTGATTTTTTGGCAAGCTGTTTGTAGGATAAGCGGGAATTCTGAATTAATCTGTTTAAAATTTCCGAATCAATTTTATCAATATTCAAAAAAAACACCTAAAATTTTTAATATTTTTAAAACAAATTTACTATTTTTTGTGATAAATTAATGTTTTAAACCTATTTTTTCAAATATTTTCCTAAAAATTTTTCAAAAATTTTATTAATATTGAATTCTTTTGTCTGTGAATTGATTTTTTTTAAAGGGGGAATTTTATGGGAGTAAAGGAAATTTTATCAAAAGCAAAAAAAGACAAAATAAGAATAGTGGAACTGCATTTCACTGACATTCATGGAATGATTAAAAGTGTTACAATTCCGGTTGAAAAGCTTAAAACAGCTCTGGAAAGAGGAGTGTGGTTTGACGGTTCAAGCATTGAAGGTTTTACAAGAATAGCTGAAAGTGACATGTACTTAAAGCCGGATATGGATACCTATGCGGTTGTTCCGTGGAAAACTGAAACCAAAACATGCAGATTTATTTGTGATATTTATACGCCTGATGACAAGCCTTTCAAAGGAGATCCGAGGCATATTTTAAAACTGGCAATTGAAAAAGCAAAAAAAATGGGTTATGGTTATTTTGTCGGGCCCGAACTGGAATTTTTTTTGTTCCAGTCAAACGGAGATAAAACAAAACCGGCTTTGCATGATTCAGGAGCATATTTTGATTATTCTCCGAGGGATCTGGCTACAGAAATAAGAAACCAGATTGTTTTTGCATTAAAAGAATTTGGTTTGGATGTTGAAATGCTGCATCATGAAGTTGCCCCGGGGCAGCATGAAATTGATTTCAGGTACGGTGACGCTTTAAAAACAGCTGACAATGCCATTACTTTGAAATATGTTGTGAAAAGCATTGCACATGCAAACGGTTTGCATGCAACTTTTATGGCCAAACCGGTTTTTGGCGAAAACGGTTCCGGAATGCATGTTCATCAAAGCTTGTTTGACTTGAAAAAGAAAAAAAATGCTTTTTATGATCCGAAGGATTCGTATTTTTTGTCAAAGATTGCCAAAAGTTTTATTGCAGGGCAACTGAAACATATTAAGGCAATGACTGCGGTTATTGCTCCCACGGTCAATTCTTATAAAAGGCTTGTGCCGGGATATGAGGCTCCTGTTTATATTTGCTGGGCTACAAAAAACAGGTCAGCTTTAATCCGGGTTCCCAGATTTTTCAAAGGACAGGGAGCTTCAGCAAGATGTGAATTAAGATGTGGCGACCCCTCCTCAAATCCTTATCTTGCTTTTGCGGTAATGCTGGAATCAGGGCTGGATGGAATGAAAAACAAAATGGTTCCTCCAAAGCCGACAGAGGAAGATGTTTACGAGTTTTCGGAAAAAGAATTGACTCATAAAAAAATTGACACATTGCCAAAATCTTTGGGAGGGGCAATACATGAGCTTAAAAGGGATAAAGTGGTTTTGGATGCATTGGGGGAACATGCAGGCCCTTTGTATGTCAGGGCAAAAAAGAAAGAATTTTTGGATTACAGCATGCAGGTAACAGAATGGGAAAAAGAAAAATATTTTGAAAGTGTTTAATGTTTTTCCAGTGCTTCGAGTGCGGGCAAACTTTCTCCTGCAAGGTATCTCAGTAATGCTTTTCCGGCAAGGCTTATGTGTGAAAATTCTTCCCTTTTAAAGCCAAGGCGTATTGATGCTGTAATTGTGTCCCCTCCACCTACAAAAGAAAAAGCTTCAGAATTTTTAATATTGAAAAGCATTTCTTTTGTTCCCCATGAAAACTGGTAATTTTCAAAACGCCCAAAAGGCCCGTTAAAAATAATTAATTCACAGTTTTTCAGAAGCAAAGAATATTCTTTTATCGTTTTTTCTCCGACATCAAAAATCATTTCTTTTACAGGCAATTCTGATAAAGGAATTTCTTTTCTTTCACCAATTGAAGAAATTGCAACATCGGCTGGGATGAAAATTTTTTTTTCAAATTTTTTTAAAATTTTTTTTAATTCAGGAATGTTTTTTGTATGATTTTTTTCTTTTAAATAAACCTCTTTTTCTCCAAGGGAAACTCCGCGGGCAATTAAGGCTAATTCTCCGATGATTCCTCCAAGTAAAACTTTTGAAACCTTGTTTTGGTTTAACATTTTTTGCATTATATGCATTGAATCTTTTGGTTTTCCCCCGCCTAAAATTAACGCGGTTTTGTCTTTTACTTTTTCAAGATTTTCCAGTGCTTTTAATTCGTTTTCCAGCACGGGACCAACAAAGCTTGGCAGTAAAGGAATAAAGCCCACAACTGTTGCATGGCTTCTGTGTGCAACGCTTAAAGCATCCAAAACAAAAAAATCAGCATTGGAAGCAATTGATTTGATTGTTTTATTTTCAGAATGTTCTTCCGGTGAAAGTTTTTCAGTTTCAGAATCCAAAAAACGTGTATTATCAAGTAAAAGTATTTCTCCTTTTTTTAATTTTTTTATTTCCTGTGAATAATTCTGATTCCATTTTGAAAAGTTTATTTTTATTTTTAAAAGTTTTTTTAAAGCTTTTAAATGCTCCTGCAAATCAATAAAATCTTTTTTTCCTTTTCTTCCCTGATGGCTTAAAACAACAAGTTTTGCTCCTTTGTCTGACAAATGCTTGATTGTTTTGGTGTGTGCAATGATTTTAGGGCTTATTAAAAGTTTTCCGGCCTGAACAGATGAATTAATGTCAACTCGTAAAACAATGGTTTTATCCTTAACATTTGTGCTTGTAATGGTTTCAAATTTTTCAAGCAAAAAAAACACCTTTTAAACAATTAAAAACATTAAAACTTTAAATTTAAAGAAGAATCAACTGCTGAAAGCTTTTCTTTAACAGTTTTTTTTATTTTTTCAAGATTTTCAGGGGAATCAGCTTCAAACCTTAAAACAAGCTCCGGAGCTGTATTAGATGCCCTGATTAAGCCCCAGCCGTTTGGAAAATTGATTCTCAGGCCGTCAATGTCAACTATTTCAAATTGTTCTGAAAAAAATTGTTTAGCTTTTTCAACAATTTTAAACTTGTTGTTATCATGGGATTTTATCCTTATTTCAGGTGAAGAAAAATATTTGGGAATATTGTCAACCAAAACAGAAAAAGATTGTGATTGTTTTGATAATAATTCTATTAATCTTGCCCCTGCATATAAACCATCGTCAAAACCAAAATATTTGTCAGCAAAAAACATGTGTCCTGACATTTCTCCTGCCAGCGGAATTGAATCCTGTTTCATTTTCTTTTTAATGTTTGAATGGCCTGTTTTCCACATTATTGGCTTTCCTTGCAGATTTTCAATTTCATCAATTAAAGCTTTTGAACATTTAACTTCAAACAAAATTTTTGAATTTGGTTTTTGTTTTAAAACCTGTTTTGAAAATAAAGCCAGAAGAATATCCCCGAAAACCATTCTTCCTTTTTCATCAACCGCCCCAATCCTGTCTCCATCGGCATCAAACGCAATTCCCAGATCAGCTTTTTCTTCCAAAACTTTTTTTTTCAAATCAGCAACATTTTCTTCAACAACAGGGTCAGGATGATGGTTTGGAAAAGAAGAATCTAAGTTACAATATAATTTGGTTACATCACAGCCAATTTTTTCAAACAAGTCAGGTGCAATTAAGCCTGTGACGCCGTTGCCACAGTCAACAACAACTTTGAGTTTTTTTTCAGGCTTTATTTGTGAAACAATGTTTTCAGTGTATTCATTTAAAATGTTTTTTTCTTCAACTGAGCCTTTTCCCTCAACAAAGTTCAAGTTTTCTGCAAGTTTTCTTAATTCCTGAATTTCTTTTCCTGACAATGTTAATAAACCATTGCTTAATTTTAAACCGTTATATTCCTGGGGCAGATGGGAAGCTGTAACCATTATTCCGCCGTGAGCTGAAAAATGATGAATTGCAAAATAATAAACAGGGGTTGGTACAACTCCTATGTCTATTACATCAAAACCTGATTCAGTGAAAGCTTTTGCAACGGAATCCCGGAACATTTTGGATGATGGCCTGTTATCCCTGCCGATTATTAATTTTGACGCGTTTTGTTTTTTCATAAAAAAAGAATAAGCTTTTGCAATCATTTCAACATTTTGCTTTGTTAAATCTTTTTCAGCTATGCCCCTGATATCATATTCTCTGAAAATTTCTTTAGGCAGATGCATGTTAAAATAAGTTAAAAGAATAATTTAAAGAAATTGGTTCAAAGATTATGATTGTTTAATTTGAGCCGCTTTTTCAAACAGTTTCCCTGCTTTTTCTTTTTCATTTAATTCTGAAAAAATTGTTGCAGCTCTTTCAAAAAAATCAGCAGCTGCTTCTTTATAATCCTGATTCAAATGCGTTTCAGCTATGTCCTCAAACATTTTTGCGCCTTCCTTTCTCTTGGTAAAACTGTTATTGGATTTTCCCAAACGAATTGCGTTTTCTATGTCGGAATGGGTTTCTGCAATTGTTCTTATTGTTGGCCTGGTTGACGCTGGTTTTTGACCTGAATGTATTCCTTTGCTTATATGCCTTTCACTTGGTTTCGGACCTTTTCCCATAAAAACACCTTTTGCTTTTAATTAAAATAAAAAAAAGAATTACTTAAATGTTTCTGTGTTTTTTAAAAACCATTAAATAATTCTTTGATGTTATTGGCTTCATGTTGGATGTTTTATGCATTGGAAATGTTACATTAGATGTTTTCATTGAATTAGATAAACGCTTTAAAAAAGGCAAAAAACTTGTTTTTGATGAAGGAACCAAGATTGAAGCTAAAAGCATTAAATATGAAACCGGCGGCGGGGCAAACAATTCAGCTGTTGCTTTAAAAAAATTAAACTGCAAAACAGGAATTTTTTCAATTGTGGGAAAAGACAAAAGCGCTCCTGTGATTCTGGACGAATTAAAAAAAAGCAAAATTAACACTGAACTGATTTTAAAAGACAAAAAACTGAAAACAAGTTATTCTGCAATTTTAACCGGTGCAAACGACAGAGTAATTTTAACCCATTCTGGGGCGATTAAAAAAATTAACAAAGTAATTTTGCCTTTAAACAAAATGAAAGCAAAATGGTTTCACATCAGTTCTTTTCATGTTCCGCCAAAAGCTTTAAGCAAAATAATAAATTTTGGCTATAAAAACAAAATAAAAATTGCATGGAATCCCGGCAACACAGAATTAAAACAGGGATTAAAAAAATTAAAACCTTTGTTAAAAAAAACAAATGTTTTGTTTTTAAATAAAAAAGAATCAGAAATTTTAACAAAAGAAAAAAATGTAAAAAAAGCATTAGAAAAACTTGGAAAGTTTTGTAAAATTGTTGTAATAACTTTGGGCAAAAATGGAGCAATTGCTTTTTCTGATGGAAACTTTTTTATCGGAAAAACTAAAAAAATTAAAAAACTGGATTCAACTGGTGCGGGGGATGCTTTTAATTCTGCTTTTAATGCGGCTTTAATTAAAAACAAATCAATTGACATTGCTTTGAAATGGGGAGTTAAAAACGCTCAAAGTGTTATCAGGTTTATTGGTGCAAAAAACAGGCTTTTAACATTAAAAGAAATTAAATAAAAAAATTGAATTCAAAAGGTTTAACAAAAAAAGCAAAACAGTCCTTTGTTTAAACCATAAAACACCTGAAGCAAAAGCAAGTTTTGGCTCAATCTGAACAGTAAAAGAATGTTTTTTTGAATTGCTTAAAGCCAGAATTTCAAGCTTTTCTGAATTTGCAGGAATTTTAACAAAAAAATTAACAATTTTTCTTGCCCTGGGCTGAACAGTTGTCTGGGTTGAAAAAAATATGTCCTGATTTTGAGGTGCAAAAATAAACATTTCCTGAATTTCATCAGTTCTGTTGGCAATGCTTAAAGAACCTGATACAACATTTTCCTTTAAGCCTGAAGGATGCTTAACAACAGAAAAAAGCATGCTTCCCGTTTCATCAAAAAAAACAGGTTTCATTGAAAAATTTTCAGAATAATTTAATTTTTTTGAAATTGTTTTATTTTCATTAAAATAGTCAACAGTTAAAAGTAATGAAACTGAACTGTCTGAAAAAAAAGATTTGTCCACAAAAGCACTGATTTTTTGAATATCATTTAATTCTATTAATTTTTCAGGCAAAAAAACTGTTTTTTCCTCATTTTCTGATAAAATGTGCAAAACCGGTTTGACAATTGTTACCGTGTTGCCGTTGTTTTTAAGATAAAAATCTGTTTGTAAAACATTTTGAACCGGTTCTGAAACTGAAAAATTTTGAACAGAAACATTAAGATTTGTTTTAATGTCAACTTTTATGTTTGCATTTGAAAAAACATTCAGAAAGAAAAAAACAAAAAACAAAAAAATGAAAATTTTTTTCATAAAATTACCTGCATTTAACAAATACAAAAACATTTCCCAAATAATGCTTTTTCCGGGCATCAAAAGGAACCTTTAATGTTATTTCAAATTCTTCTGATTCAAAACTTTTAATTGTTTTGGGGTCGGGAACAAAAAGCCATCTGGAAGCTTCTCCATCCGAAGAGAGGCTGAAAGAACATGTTTTTTCATTGGTGTTTGTTAAAGTTAAAAATCTTGTAACACTTGAACCCGGGCCGACAGAACCAAAATTTAAAGCATTAGTATCAACATTTGGCCCGATATCATGGGGTTCAACAACATTAAAATTGTATGAAATCGTTTCAGAGGGTTTGGAAAGACAGCCTGAAAACATTAAAAAAAATGAAAAAATTATTACAATAACGGCTTTTTTGGCAACCATAAAACCTAAAATTGTTCAAAAAAGCTTTAATTAATACTCTTAAATTAAGAATCCTAGAATTCTTCTCAAAAAATGGATAATCAGAAAAATTGATGCCAGTGAAAAAACAGAAAAAACAATCGGAGGCAGGTTGAAAGGAGCGTTGTCCTGCAAAGGCAAATAAATGCATTCCCCGTCAAAACAACTTAATCCCGGGCCGCAGGGAGTCAAGTTAGGGACAATTTTATGAATGCAGTTTCCGAAAGAACATGAATCTGTTGTACAAAGGTTTGAATCATCACAGTTAACATTTGTGCATAAAATTTTGTTAATAAGATTTTCATCAAAAACAAATTCTTTCATTGTAGCAGGCAAAACGTTTTCCAGCAACAATTTTTCATCAATTTTTTGTTCAATAAAATATTTTATTTCAAGCTTTTCTTTTGGTTTAACATTTTCAATTCTGAATCCGAAAAAATCGTCAAGCAAAAAAAGTTTTTTATCTGCTTTAACTTTATAAATGTTAATAAAAGATTCAAGTTTTTCAGCTATTTCTATTTTGCCGGTGTTTTTGTTTGAAAAATTTGACAATGTTAAGGAAAAAATAGTTTTGTAAGATTTTGTTCCGGAATCATCAGTTTCAATAATTTTAATATTTTTTAAAAGAGTTAAACTGTTTTCAGAATCAATTGTTCTTGCAATTCCGTGAACAAAAGGAATTTCAATTTGTTCAAACAAATTCAAAAGATTTTCATAGGGAAGCGATTTTGAAACATTGTGGTCAAAAATAATATTCATATCCGGAATACTTTCATCTATTTCGGGAAAAACCAAAAGGCACTGGCATGAAAAGCATTCATAATTTTCAGAACACTGATTGTCAAACTCGCATTCCTCTTTTTGGTTAATGTAGCCGTTGCCGCACAAATATCTTTTGATTATGGCATAACTTGCATCCGGAGTTGAAGTTGTATCACCTGACCCTGAAGCTGAATCGTTTATTTCAATGGTTACAGAGCCCGAATCGCTGGATTCTGCAAAAACAGAGGGAACAAGCAAAAAAATGCTTAAAATTAAAAAAAATTTAAAAAATTTCATTTAAAAATAAAGTTGTGAATTTTTATTAATAAATCTTTATTTTTTGGATTTTTCTTTGTTTTTGGCGGATTTGAGCTTTTCAACTTCTTTCAGTTCTTTTCTAAGGTTTTTCATTACAAGTTCAAAAGATTCTTTGTTTATTTTGCCTTCAATATGCTGTTTTGTCAAACTGTTTATTCTTGCAAGAATATCATCTTCAACAAGTTTTAACTGTGACTCCGCTTTGTTTGAAACTTTTTTTGTTTTAAGATGTTTTTTTGATTCTTTTTCAAATTGTTTCTGTGTTGCCTGTGATTCATTTTCATTGATTTCTTTTTCAGGTTTCTGGGATGTTTGACCTGTTTCAATTTGAATTTTAATTTTTTCAAGAAAAGATTTCTGGGATAAGACAAGCAATAAAAGCTCGTCAATTTTTGAAACATGGTTTGTTACATTGTACAATTGTTTGTAAGTTTTTTGGCTTTTCTTTTTAATTTTTTTCAAATCTTTTTCCTGTTTTTTCAAAAAAGATTTTATTATTAAAAGAGTTGCAGTTGTTTTGTCTAATTCCAAAATTTTTTCATTTAATTCCTCAAAGTCAATGAAAGAATTTGGCTCTGCTGGCACAGGCTGGACAACTTTTTTTGGCGAAGGTTTCGGCAATACTGATAATAATTTATTTCTCTGGGTGAACAGAATTATCAGCAAAAATAAGAATAATCCTGCCAGAATCAAGTTTGAATCAAAAGAAAAAGGGGATGATTGTGAAACAATGATGTTTGTTTCAAAAACTGATGATTCTTCATTAACATTTATTGTTGCCTTAAGCTTGTAAGTTTTTGGCTCAATGTTCTGCAGGTTAAAAAAAGCTTCAAGTGTTTTTATTTCAAAAGGATCAAAATTTAGTGCATTGGTGCGGTCAGAAACAATTATTTGGCCTGTTTCAATATCAATCAATTGTACATCTGCTGCAACATTTTCAATTGTTTGACCCCACTTGCTTTCAGCTTCAATAAAAACATTGTTTATTGTTCCCGCGGTTAAAAACTCGTTTATTATTTTATTAATTTGAACAGTTTTCAAGCCAATCTGCAGGTTTTGCAAGGACTCAAGTGTTTGCAAATCATCATATAAAACAAGTATTTTTGCTTTATAATTTCCGGAATCATATTCTGAACCGTTAAAAAAAACTTCAATTGTTCTTATTTCATCAGGGGTAATTTGTTTTTCCTGGTTTGAAAAAATTGTTTCAAGATATTTATCCTTAAAATCAAAAATGTCAATTTTTGTTTTAGCATTGTTAATTGTTTCAAGCCCGAGGTTCCAGAAATCCACTGAAAATTTTACCTGTCCTGCGTCAAGAGAATCATTTATTCTTATTGAACGAATCTCCCCGAATTTTCCCGGAAAAGGTGAAACAACAAAAACCTGAAACAAAGAAACACTTTTTGTTCCGATTCCTTCACCCGGTTTTGTTTGAGGTTCAACTCTTAGTGTAGCGCGGTGTTTTCCGGATTCAAATTCTTCAGGCATGTTAATAGTGTAAAAAACTTTGATTCTTTCCCTGGGCTTTAACTCAAAACTTTTCACATCCAAATTAATGTATTGCCCCAAATCGGAAACATAACCGCTGAAGCCGCCGACACGCTGGTTGGTATCAGGAACAACTGAAACATTAATTGTTCTGGTTTCATTGGTTCTTGAAACAATTTCAAAAAAATTTGACTTGGCTTCTCCTGATTCAAAATCAACATAATGCAAACCGGGAGAAATTCCATAATTAAAGGAGAATACATTTAAGGATAAAATTATTAAAAAAATTGCAACAAAAAAAAATTTTTTAAACAATTATGATTCGCCCCTTTGTGCTTTGAGAATAGAAAGAATGAAATAGCTTATAATTTTAACCAAAACAATAAAAACATTTAAATAGTGAAAATATCATAAAATACTGATTAAAACAGGGGAACACTATTATGAACAAAAAGATTCTGTTGCTGGGAGTCACAATTCTTATTATTCTGGGAATAATTGTGCCATACGCCATTTCAGAATCATCTGATACGGGAACAGTTAATGTTGAAATTAATGCAACCGTTACAATAGATGTTGATAATAGTCCGATGGCTTTTGCTTTGGATCCGGGGCTTGGAGACCAGAACGGGTCAAGCGACATACCTTTTAGAATTGTGAATACAGGCTCAGTTGATATTGATGTTTCAACATGTGCAGGACGTTTGCACTGGAAAGCGGATGCCAATGACACAAATTATTACAGGTGGATGATGGACCAGAATGAAGCAAGTTCCTGTACAAGCATTAGAGGCGGCATAAGTGACAAAAACTGGGTTGACTTTAACATAACAGACACTTCAGATGCAAGCGGGACTGTTTGCACAGGATTACAGTTTGAAAACTCAACTGATTCAATAAATGTTGGAATTTTTATAAGCTCTCCTTCAGGAGAACCTGACACAACAAGTTTGTCATCAACTGTTACATTTTATGTTGCACAGGATTCAGGTGCCGGAGACCAGTCACTGCAAGCTAATTGTAATTAAAAATCAGTTCAAATGCTTTTCAGCTTTTTTTATTAAATTTTTGGTATTGTCAAAAGTTAATTTGTTTAACGCCTTTTCAAATGAAAGCCATTCAAAATTTTTATGTTCAAATGATAATTTTATTTCATCCATAGGGCTTTTGGCTAAAAAGAAAACAACCTGTTTTTTTATTAAATCTTTTTTGCTTTTAAAAGAATAAAAAATTTTTTCCCGGTAACCTGAAACAATTTGAACATTTTTTAACCCGGTTTCTTCTTCCACCTCTCTTTTAACTGTGTCAAGTTCCTTTTCAGAGTTTTCAATGTGGCCTTTGGCAAAGCCCCAGTATCCTTTGGCATACTGTAAAACAAGGTAAAGCCTTTTTCCCGAATCTTCGTTAAAAATTATGGCTCCGCAGCTTTTTTCCTCTTTTATCAAAAAAAACACCTTTTAAACGAATTGTTCATATTTTTTAAAATTAAACCTGTACAAAAAATGTTTAATTTTATTATTTTTAAAAGAATAATTTTGTAAAACATTTTCTTTTGAACCTGAAAATTTTTCAAAATCTTCATCCAAAGCCGGGTCAAGCAAAAAAAATTTGTCATCAAATTCTGTTATAACAAAAGCATGAGTTGACAAATCTGTTAATTCTGCAATTACAACAGAAGCATTTTTGTCACCCAAACCTGCCAGCAATGAGCATAAAAAAACAGCCAAATCTTCATCATCTGCAACCTTGTTTGTTAAAATTTCTTTGGGGGAAAACCAGTAACTTAAATCCATATTTGTTTCAACAAAAGAAATTGATTCCTGCACAAAAGAAAAAACTTTTTTTGCAACATCCGGATAATTTTTTTCAAAAGAATAATTTTCAGGCTTAAAATCTTCGAGCAAACTTTGAATTGTCAAATCTTCGGGATTAACCAGATTTTTAATTTCTCCAACAGTTTTTTTATTGGCCTTGTTAATCAAATCAGAATGTTTTTTAAGCAAAGCCCTGTAAAGCTTTAACTTAAGCTCGTCAGAAGAATCCATTAAAAAATATTTAACTGAAAATGGCTTTAAATGCGTTGGAATTTTAAAAAAAAAGCTTTAACGCGGGTAAAAAGCAAAAAATGAGCATTTTTTATTAAAAAAAAAGCTTTTTTTTGAAAAAGTTTTAATACTCGCTTGAATTTATTTTAATTGATTATTATGCCCTTACATCCTTTTGGCGGAAGACGTCCTGTTAATATTGGGGAACGAGCATACAATCCTGCTTTTAAAGGTGTTCCAAAAACAAGCCTGCCTTATTTGAGATTATCAATTGGACGCATAAACAAAGGACTGAAAACCGGAACCGGTGATTATCTGAATCATGGCTCACACGGATTATTACAAATAGCAGAAACCTGTGAAAAAGCTGCAAAACATGAAGAGGCAAAAGGAAATGATGCAGAAGCTGCAAAATATCAAGAAAAAGCAATAGCCTTGCGTAAAGAAGCAGCTGATTTTCTTATGCAGGCTGGCCGAACTAAAAGAGCGGTTAGTGCCTTGAAAAAAGCCGGAATTGAAAACCCTGAAGAATTTCTAAGGCAGGAAGGCTGGAATATTTAAAGGTAAATAGTTTTTTAATTGTAAAATAGCTTAATTTAGCTGTATATGATTTTAAACAAAAAAGGGCAGTCATCAGTTGAATACTTAACAACAGTCGGAGTAATTTTAACATTTGTAGCAATTTTGGCGGGTTATGCAACTGTTAATTATGGGGAATCAACAAAATTTGCACAGGTTAACACTTCCTTGAGTAAGTTAAAAAATTCTGCTGAAAGTGTTTATGCTTTCGGACCCGGGAACAGGGAAAAGGTTAGAATTGTTTTGCCAACAGGAACAACGGGAAGCAATGTTCAGGGCAACACAATTTCTTTTGATATTGGTTTTATTGGGGGAATCCAAACTGTTGACACTCAAATTGATGTAAATGTTTCAGGAGTATTGCCTTCAAGTGACGGAATTCATTTTGTTCTGGTTGAAGCAATGGATGGTAATGCAGTTTTTTCAGGTGGTTAAATGAAAGGCCAGATAAGCGTTGAAACTTTTTTGGCAGTAGGCGCTTTATTGTTATTTTTTGTAATTGTTTCACTGGCTGCAAACAACCAGAATGTTCAGTCAACAGTTATTGATGACAGGTTGCAGGAAGAAAATTCCTGCCAGAGAATTGCAAAAATTGCGGCAGCATTATTTTCAACAGACGGGGATGCAAGAATAACAACTCATTCAAATCATGATGTTCAGTTTTTGGATAATCTGGTTTTAACATCTAACACTTTTTGCAATTCAACTGCAAAATTAATTGATTCAAATGCTTCAAAAGGAACAATTGAATTGTTTAAAGATGATTCAGGAGTTGTTGTAAGAAATGCGTGAAAAAGGCCAAACGGTTTCATACGATTTGCTTATAGCGGTTTTGCTGTTTTTGTTATTAATGCAGACAATGCAGTTTTTATGGACTGATTCACTGCAAGGCAATCTGGACCAGCAGGGAATTATTACCATGAGGGAATTGGCTTCAAATGTTTCTGAAACATTAATCAAAAGCCAGGGTTTTCCAAGAGAATGGAATTCTGCAAATGTTGAAACAATTGGTCTGGCGCAGAGGCCAAGTGTTTTAAGTGTTGATAAAGTAAGAGAATTCGGATTAATTGACCATAATCAGGCAAGAATTTTACTGGCTTTATCACAGTATGATTTCTTTTTTGAATTAGATTCTGTTTTGAATGAGTTGGATGTAAACGTTGGCAACGCAGTTCCGGATACAGGCGAATTGGCTGTTGTTTCAAGAAATGTTATTTATGGAGGAGAAAATGCAAATGCAAAACTTTACATTTTTGAATAAAAAAGGTTTTGTGTTTTTATTTGAATTATTAATAGCAATAGGCTTGGCTACAGCTTTTTTAAATGTTGCAAGTTTTCAGGAACTGGAAACAGGTGAATTGTTAACAAAAATTCAGGAAAAACAAAGATCAACAGATATTCTGACTACGTTAGACGAAAACGGTTTTTTGCTGCAAAAACTTGATGAAAATGCTTCAGCGGATGACAAAATGCTGGATATTTATAATGAAATTTTAAGGCAGCTTCCTGAAACGGTTAATGCAAGAATTGAATTGGATTTTTTTGATGTTGACACAGCGGACTGTAAAACAAATGAATCATTTGAATCATGTTTTAACAAAATTGAAGGAACTTACAATCCGCAAGGTCCTGAGTTACCAAATGATAAAAGTGTTACAGCTGAAACGCTGATTTTGGTTAAAAAACAGCCACCCCAATTATGTGAAGTTGTTCAGCCTCCGACATTTCAGGAAAAAGAAACTGAAGAAAGCTTGCTAACCAAAACTCCTTTAAAAATTTATTTTTCTGAAGAAGAAAAAATTGCAAAACCTTTGAAATTATTTTTTTCCCATCAGGAAGGTCATGATGCAAATGTAATATTTGATTTGAATACGACACCGGAAACTTCATTACAGTGCGGTGAAAATTTAAGATTTGATTTGGGCGCAAAAGTAATTGATTTTGGAAGGAATCCTGTGGACATAATGCTTGTGCAGGACCGTTCCGGTTCAATGGATGAATTCACGGTAAACCTGCAGACACTGGCAAGCGGAGCATTTAATGATGGCACAAGACAATGCGGTTTTTTGTGCTTGTCCTGCACTCCGACAAACTGGCAAAATTTGGCACAATTTGATTTAACTTCAGGGCAGGATTATGCGGTTAAAATGGTTGACCATAACCATTCAGGTGCAAGGCCATGTTTGTTTGCTTCAACACCCCCATATTTGGAACTGGAAAATCCAAGCGGCAGCCAGCCAACCAATCGTGATACTGAGGTTATTTTAAGAACACCTTTTGTTTCAGGCACGTATACTGCGTGGGGCTGGAGCCAGGAATGGATTGGCTATGATTTGAATTTGTATGAAAACAAAATGACAGCTTCTCAAAGGGCTGCTAAAAATTTTGTAGATGATGCTGAATGGAAAGACAATGACAGGCTGGGATTAGTTTCATTTGCAGGAAGTTCAGATTTAGATGAACAATTACAATTGGCGGACGACCAGAACAAAGAGGATATTAAAGATGCAATTGATGCATTAAATTCAGGCGGTTCTACAGCCATAGGAGAAGGAATAGATGAAGCAACAGATGAATTATTGGGAACACGGTTTGAAGAAACTCATACAAAGTTTCAGATTGTTTTATCTGACGGGCAAAACAATTCAGGCACTGACCCTCTGGATGCCGCTCAAAGAGCAGCTGATGAAAACATTGTTATTTACACAATTGCTTTTGGCCAGGACGCAGACCAGGATACTTTAAGGGAAATAGCTGAAATTACTGACGGAAATTTTTATTATGCTGATGAAGATGAAAATGCTTTGGATGACATTTATGATGTAATTCGTGATGACATTGGAAACAGGGCCGGTGGAAAAGACAGCTGGGCTTATGATGCAAATTTAACTGTTCCGGTTAACATGGGAGCAGATGTTATTAGTACGGGAACCGGCGGAGTTTTACAGGAAAGTGTTGACAGGAATTACATTTTTTATGACATTGGTGACATTAGTCCTTCAAGTCCCTGGAATGATTTTTTTACAATTAATTATCCTTGTGACAGGGATTTGACTTGCAGTGTTAAATCAATTCATTTTCCTGAAGAGCCTTTTTATCTGGAATATGATAATCAGGATGGTTCTCCTGGAAATCCTTTAATCTGGGATGAAAATGCTGATTTGAATTTTGAATATCGTGACTTGACTGTTGACATTTTAAGCGCTAAAATTGTAGCGGCAAAAACCGTGTTTTTGGATGTAAATGCCATAAATTCCGGGCATTTGAATACAAGTCAGACAACAATGGATTTTTATCTGGATGACCCTGAAACCGGGACTTTTTTGAAACAAACTGTTGTACCGGCAATGTGTGGACAACTGGGTTCTGGCTGTAGTAATTATTTTACATTGTTTTTGGATGAACTGGTTGAAGAGGAAGGATTTATTTATGTAATAATTGACAATGAGGATAATGTTGCTGAATGCCCCGGAAACAATGTTGCTGAAATTTTTTGTTCAACAGGCCCGAAAACACAGTATTTTGTTTTAAAGTTGTGGACGTGGCCAAAGTGAATCAGAAAGGAATAATGTTCAGCTTAATGGTTTTGATTATGATTTTGTCTGTAATTGCTTTACAGGATGTTTTCAGGGAATCAAAAATTGCACAGCAAAGAAATCCTGAAAAAACAAGAATTTTTTCGGTTAATGAAAAATATGAAAACATTAACAGGAACATTGTTGACCTGTTTAAAGAGGATTATTTGAGGGAGGTTAGCCAGAGAAATTTGCCTTTTAATTATTTAATTGACGGAAACAAAATAAAATTTAATCATTCAATTCCGTGGGATAAGGGCACAATTGAAAATTATTTTGACACAATTAACACTTACAGAATTTTTATTTCTGATAAAAATTATTCAAATGCTTTTGACGGAATTTTTACACAGGTGGAAACTTTGCAGAATAGTGAATGGGGCGGAACAGCAACTGATACACATTTTTTAATTCAGCCATTCTGCACAAATTTTGAAACAGGAGACTTAAACAGGGCAAGAATAACAGAATCTTTTGCAAGCCAGTGCTTAAATTCTTTTGATGAAAATAAGATGCGCAGGTTTGATGTTGACATTGTTGTAAGGAATTCAAATGAAGATTTTAATTCAGTTTTTTGTTCAAACGGCTGTTCTTCTCAAAATTTTAATCCTTCAAATTCAAATCCTTATTACAGGCTTGTAATTGATGACACCAAATGTTCTTCCAAATGCAATTTAAGCCAGACTGTTTTCAGTAAACATTTTTTGGCTGATGACAATGAAACAATTATTTTGTCCGGAGCAGCGTCAAAACCTTTGAGAATCAGGTTTATGAACGGCGTATTAGTTCAGAGAAACGGTGATTTTTTTGTAGATTCAAACATTCAGGTTCAGTTTGATCAAAATATTAGTGATTTGTTTTTTCTGGATTTTAATTTTACTTTAACTGAACCTGATTTTAATATTGTTAAAACAAATAATCCGCAAAAACTGAATTAAAGATATTTTTCTTTTTATAACAAAATAACCCATTTAAGTTAAGTTTATAAAGGATTTAAAGCCTAAGATACTAAAATTTAGACTCTCATGAGAGTTTTACTCTAAAAAAAATTACGGAGGGATTAAATGAACAAAAAAGGACAGTCCGCAATTGAATACCTGATGACATACGGTTGGGCTTTGATTGTAATTGCAATTGTTGTCGGAATTCTGGTGTTTGTATTAAGCAACACGTCAGGAGGAGCAACATGCCAGTCAAGAAGCCAGAAAATTATTCTGAAAGAATACGCAGTTGATCCTGATACTGTTGCTTTGGGAATGCAAAACGCAACAGGTTCTGATATGACCAGTATAACCTACGCAGGAGCCGGTGACTTTGGAGGAACAGGTTCAACAGCAGGAACAATTACAAGCGGAAGCGAGTTTACTGTAACAACCAATAACTTGACCGGGCCGGGTGCCGGTGAGTTTACAGACGGTGTTGTAACAATAACCTATAGTACAAGTTTGTTAACAAATCAAGACGTTAACATTGTTTGCAGCGGATCACTTTAAGTGAATTAATCCGCTCTTTTTCTTTTTTTTATTTTTTTATAACAAGCCTGAGGCAACTCCGCCTAATGCCTGTCCCATTAATAATCTGATTCCGAAAAAAACAACAAAAGCAATAACCAGCATTACCGGAATATATTTTACTCCGTCAAGCTCTTTTCCGGAATTGATTACTCCTAAAACAAGTGAAGAAAAAATAACAGTAACAATTAATGCAATTTGAGCAAAAAACAAAATAAATGCAGGTTCAATTGCACTTGCCGGGGTTCCCACCAAGCCTGTTACGCCAATTGCGCTTCCTGAAGCACGTGAAGTGAAATCCTGAGGCAAACTGATATCCTGTGTCTGTTCTGTTATTGATTCAACAATAATTGTTGACAATCCTAACAATGCGGGCGCGCCTATGGCTGCAGCAAAAAAAATCATTAAAACATACAGTGAAACGTTTGCATGAATTTCATGTCTAAGCTCATTATCTTCACGCAAATCAGCACTTAAATTGTTTAACAGGTCGGCAAGCTGTGCTCCTGATTTTATGCCCTGAACAATTAACCACATGGTTCTTTTCAGGATAAGTGACTTGATTTTTGCAGGAAGCTGGGTTAAAGCATCAGCCAGTCCTTGCCCTGCAATAATTCTTTTGCTTGCAGCTTTTAATTCCACACTTAAATACTTGAATTCAGGGCGGGCTGACATGAATAAAGCCCGTTCAGTTGTCAGTCCAGCCTTAATGTTTGAAGAAACTAATTGCAGTGCGTCAGGCAAAATGTTTTCAACAAATTCTCCTTTTTTTTCAGCAATAGAATTAAGCCAGTAATATGTTCCGACTCCTATTGAAACCAATAAAATTGGAAAAGTGATTAAAAAAAACCAGTTTAAAATTATTTGTAAAATTGCTGCAATAACCAGACTGAAAACCAAGCCGAACACTAACATGAACCCCATAAATTTTTGGGCATTTTCATGTGATTCTCCGATGTAAATCATTTCCTGTTCAATTTTTTTCTGAATGTTGTCAGGCAACAATGCTGCAATTCTTAAATATAGTCCCATAATCTTACCCCATTAAAGCTGGTCTTCGTGATTTTATTATTCCAATGTACATAAACTCCAAAACCATTACCGCTCCCAATAAAATCCAGAATAAAAAATCTGTTACAACAATTTTTGGAAAAGAACTTAAAACAACCAAAAAAGTCAGACCCAAAGTCGGCATTATAACCCCAATCATCATGTAAACCAATGACAACAAGCTTAGCTGTGAACCATATTTTTTAACTGCAATTTTTTGCTCTCGCGCCATTGTTCTCACTGATTCAGCCAAAACATCTCCAATGTCTGCCCCGGCAACCAAACCGTTAACAATTTGCCAGATTGCTTTTCTGAAATAATTTGAAGGATTGTCAGCTGCTAACTGCCTTAAAGCTTCTTCCTGGTCTAATCCTGTGTTAATTTTGTCAATAGCTTTTTTGAATTCAACGCTTATCTGGCCATGATCGCCCTCCGCGACCAAATTCATTGCCCGAAATAAGCTGACCCCTCCTTTAATCTGGACAAGCATTGTTCTTAATGCAAACATTAAATTTTTTTCAATGTTCCTGACTTTTCTTTTAACCAGAATGTTTGGATAAAAAGCTATCTGAATAAAAATTAAAAACCATAAAAGAAGTGAAACACCTAATCCAAGCAGTAAAAAATTTTCAGTTATTAAGCTTAAAAGTAATGGAATTAAAACTACAAATAAAACAAAATAAAAGCTTGGAATCAATAACATTATTGCCCCGTATTCTTCAAGCCTTATTTTTAATTCAGCCTGATGCAATTGTTCTTTTAAACTTGGAAAAAGAAAGACAATGTTTGCACCTAATCCTTTTAATGCATGAGCCAAAGGCAATAACTTGTTTAAAGGCAAAGGAGAAAAAGGAATTAAACCGGGTTTCATTCTCCAATCACATCCTGAGGTTTTTTATTTTTTTTAACTAAATTAAAAACATCATCAGGATTCATATAATAATTACCAATAACTTTTCCGACAGTGTTAACGTTTGGCAAATCGTTTTTAACCATCCAGTCCAAAATTTGTTTTTTTTCATTAATTTCATCATCAATTTCTTTTTTGGACAAGCCGGTATGCAAAGCCAAATCGTCATACAATCTTAATGATTCATTTTGTTTTGAAATTGTATCATTTGCTCCACGCCAACGGTAAATAATGTTTGCTTTTAATGTTTCCTGCCCTTCACCACGCCTTTCAGGAACAAATTCTGCAACCTGCAAAGGACGCCTGATTCCAAGCTTTCTGTTTCTGAACATTACAATGTTTAAATGAACAGAGTCAAGCATTGATGCGGGAATTGAGATTGGAGGATTTGTAAAACGCCTGATTGTTTCTTCCGCTGTGTTTGCGTGAAAAGTTGTATAAACTGAGTGGCCTGTGTGCATAGCTTCAAACATAACCTCTGCTTCCCTTTGACGCCTTATTTCTCCGACAATAATTCTGTCAGGCCTCATTCTCAGAGAATTAACAAGCAAGTCAAGCATGTTTACCCCGCCTTTTCCTTCAGGATTTGGCTCTCTTGTGGTTAAAGGGACCCAGTGCATGAATTCCGGCGGCTGAACCTCCCTAGTATCTTCAATTGAAATCATTCTGTGGTTTGGCTGAATAAAAGGAATGCATACTCCCAAAACGGATGTTTTTCCTGAAGCTGTTCCCCCTGAAAAAATTACATTGCTTTCATATTCAATTGCTTCCCAAACCAAAGCCATTAATTCTGACGACAAAGTTTTGTTTTTAATAAAATCAACAACTGTCCACGGGTCACGCCTGAAACGCCTGATTGTTATTGTGTTTCCTTTTCCTGAAATTGGATAAAGAGTTGCATTGGCTCTGTCCCCGGTAACCAGGTGGGCGTCAAGCAAAGGTGTTAAAGTTGTTATTTGTTTTCCGACTCGTCTTGCGATAATGCTTGCATAATTTTCAATTTCAGGTTCAGTGTTAATCCAGACATTTGTTTTTAGCCAGCCAAATTCTTTGCTGTAAACCCACACAGGATCTGAGGCACCGTTAATAACCACTTCCTCAAGATTAGGGTCTGCCAATAAAAATTCTATCTGCCCCAAGCCAAGCATCTGATTTAACAATTCGTTTGTAATTATTTTTTCATCATTTTCTGATAATTTTGCAACTCCTGTTCTTAACATTTTTTGAGCTCTTTCCGAAAAATCTTTTTTCAAATGTTCCATGAATTTTGCATCTAACAATTTTTCAGTTGAAAGTTTTACTTCTCCAAGCAAAGAACTTTTCAGATTGGTTAACAAAGCTTTTGTTCCTTCACCATACTGGGGAAAATTTAAGTTATACCGTCTTACAAAAGCTTTTTTGTCTTCAATAATATTAACCTCTAATTCAACTTCGTCCGATTTTATTGTATAAGTTTTTAGCACATTTTCAGCCATTAAAACTCATCCTCTTTTTTTTTCAGTAAAATTTCAACAACCGGTTCGCCAATCGGAGGATATTTTAAATGAGCCAAACCTGTTTGCTGTAAAATTCTGACATATTCTTCAACTTTTTTAACAGGCATGTTTAATTCTTTGGATAATGCTCCCAGTCTTGCTTTTCCCTTTTCTTTAATTGCATCATAAACCCTGTCCAAATCGGTTTCAAGCGTGGTTTTTTTGATTTCCCTGACAACGCTTTTTTTCTTTTCCTTGGCTTTTTTGCCCGTATAAGCCTGGGAAATTTCTTTTTCAATGCTTTGAGGCTGATAACCCTGTTTTGTTTCAACCATTCCCAGTAACTTGTCAAAAACTCTTACAATGTTATCAGCTTTAACTTCATCCCCCTCACTTTGGGCTTCGTCGAGCAAAGTTTTCATTCTGTCCTCAAGTTGTTCCATTTGTTCGTCTTTAATTGAAGTTGACTTGAACTGAACAGGTTTTGAATCAATGGTTTGTGAAACTTTTGGAGCTTTTTCTGTTTTTTCCTCAACCGGAACTTTAACTGTTTTTTCAACAACTTTTTCAACAACTTTTTCCCTTGGAGCAAAATCCTTGGCTGCAAACAATCTTAAACCGGAAACAGGCAAAGATTTTCTTATTAATGCTGATGTGTCCCTGACAATTTTTTTTTCCCTTTTTGAAATTTCTTTCTCAGTATAATTGTTGGTTTTTGCTTCAAAAAAGCTTTGGGGAATATTGTTCAGAGTTTTTTCAACAATTGATTCTAAGGATAATTCAAATGCGTTGTCTTTTGAACTGACAACAATTTTAGATTGTTTTTTTTTGACAGCTTTTTGTTCAAATGATTGTTTTTTTTCCCCGAAAAACAGTTTCCACCACGATCCCTTTTCAGGCATTTCTTTTTTTCCAAGTCTTTGAAGCAAAAAATTTTTTCTTTTAATATCACTGTTTGTTAAGCTTTTTTTATTTTCAAGTTTTTTTAATTCAGTTTCCCATTGTTTTTCAATTTTTGATTTTATTTCAGTTCTGTAAGGTTTTTGGGTTTTTTGGGCAACAGGTTTTGAGGGTTTGGATGAAACAAGATTTTTTTGAATTTTTTTAAAATCTTTGGGAAATTTTTGAGCCTGTTTAAAAAAAGAATTCCACCAGTCCTGGTTTTTAACAGGTTTTTGATTTTTAATAGTGTCAGATTTTTTTTTTGATGAATTTTTAGGTTTTGAACCTTTTTTGTTTTTTGAATCTTTTTTTGGTTTTAAAAAACTTTTAAGCATTGCAAAAATCATTGAAAAACAAGCTCCTCGGAGTAATTTATTTTAGATTATTTATTTAAAGGCAATTATTTTGCCAGTTTTCTCTTTAAAGCTGTTTGAACGCCTTTAGATACAAATTTTTCAATGTTGCCGCCCAGAAGCGCTATTTCTTTAACCATGCTTGAACTGACATAAAAATATCTGGCATCAGTCATGATAAAAACAGTGTCAATATCAGAATCAAGTTTTCTGTTGACAACAGCCTGCTGAAACTCAAATTCAAAATCTGACAATTCCCTTAATCCTCTTAAAATTATTTTAGTGTTTTTTTGTTTCACGAAGTCAACCAGCAATCCGGAAAAAGTTTCAACTGAAACATTTTTCAAATCCTTTACCTCTTTTTCAACCAAACTTTTTCTTTCTTCCAGTGAAAACAATGCTTTTTTGTCAGAATGGGTTGTAATGCCTATAACAATTTTGTCAAACATTTTTGAAGCTCTTTTAATAACATCAATGTGCCCCAGGGTAACAGGGTCAAAGGTTCCAGGGTAAACAGCTGTTTTCATAAAAATTCACGCATTTTTTTTGCCAATATTCTGATTTGTTTTTTTGTAAGAGTTTTTGTTTTAGAATTATCAATAATGAAATGAGCTTTTTTTAACTTTTTACTTAAAGGCATCTGGGATTTGATTATTGACAATGCCTGTTTTTTTGTGAATCCGCGGAGCTTTAAACGTTCAACTTGTTGTTTTTGGGTTGATTTGACCACTATAATGTGTGAAAAAAGAGGCTTAAAGTTTGTTTTTGATTCAAAAATAAGGGGAATGTCAGCCAAAACCGGTTTTTTAAATTTTTTAATGCGGTTGACAATAATTTTTTTGACAAGAGGATGAAGCAATGATTCAAGTTTTTTTTTCTCAGTTTTGGAAGAAAAAACAATCTGGCTTATTTTTTTTTTATTCGTTGTATTAAAAATTTTTTTAATGTTTTTTTTAATTTTTTTGTCATTGTAAAGGGAAGAAACAATTTTGTCAGAGTCAATTGTTTTAAATCCCATTTTTTTGAATTCGTGCAGAACAAAACTTTTGCCGGAAGCAATGCCGCCGGTTAAAGCAAAAACTCCTTTAACCATAAAACAATTTTTTAACCAGAAAAAATTAAAATGATATTTTTTACACAAATTCCTGGAAACACAGAAACAAATATAAACACCAAGTCGCTAATCATTAAGCTTCAAATACACATCACAAATTTAACCGGGTTCGACCTTGCCTGGTGAAAAAAAACCAACACAATTTAGGGGTCTCCAGCGCAATTTTCAGGGGAGAGAAAGTGAGCAGAGTATTAAAAATAAAAAAAAGAAATGGCAAAATTGCAGATTTTGATGAAGAAAAAATCACAAACGCTATTTTTAAAGCAGCCAAAAGTGTTGGAGGGCAGGATTTTGAGGAATCACAACGTTTGTCAGGCTTGGTTGTAAAAAAACTTGAATCAGAATTAAAGGAATCTGAGATAGCCGACGTTGAACAAATTCAGGATTTTGTTGAAAAAATATTAATAGAGGAAGGGCATGCCCAGACCGCAAAATCTTATATTTTATACAGGGACAGACGCGCTCAGATGAGAAAAAAACGTTCACACATTAAGGGTTCTGTTGCTTTACCTGTCGGAATAGAAATTGAAAAAGAATTGGAAAATTTTCTGGAGGAAAAAAACCCGGAAATCAATGCAATGTTTTCACTTGAAGCAAAACTTGCAAAAAAAGTTGACATCGATTTATTAAAATCTTATAAACGGCTTTTTGCATTGTTAAAAAAAGCAATAGCTGAAGGGGAATTGCCTGTGCATCCTGACGGCAA
Organism: archaeon; assembly: GCA_028279805.1. GTDB lineage: Archaea > Iainarchaeota > Iainarchaeia > Iainarchaeales > JANQMZ01 > JANQMZ01. The sequence continues at coordinate 578,102 of JANQMZ010000007.1, forward strand.
TTATTTAAATGATTCAGAGCTTGGAAAAGACATTTATAACAAAAAATATTATTTGAAAAACCAGGAAGGAAAGGTAATTGAAAAAAATCCTGAAGATGCTTTTGTGAGATGGGCTGCTTTTGTTGCAGCAGCAGAACCTGAAAAAGAAGAGCAAAAAAAATGGGCTTTTGAATTTTACAAAGATTTGTATGAATCACATTATGTTCCTGGAGGCAGGGTACTGGCAGGAGCAGGAGACTTGTTCAGATTAAAAACTTTGGCTAACTGTTTTGTGACAAAACTTGAAGATGACAACATTGAATCCATTTACAATGCAGCTTATGATTGCGCCAGAACCTATTCTTACGGAGGAGGCATCGGCGTTGACATAAGCGTTTTAAGACCAAAAGATGCCACAGTGCATAATGCTGCTGATAAAAGCACAGGCGCTGTATCGTTCATGGAATTATACTCACTGACAACCGGTTTGATTGGGCAGTCAGGAAGGCGGGGGGCATTAATGTTAACATTGGATGTAAAGCATCCTGATGTTTTTGATTTTATTGACTGTAAAAAGAAAAGCAACTGGATTACAAATCAGATTGTCCAGCAGGCAAAATGGTCCGGATTGTTTAATGAGGAACAATTAAATGAAATGGAAAAACAGGTGCGTGATAATACCCAGGTAAGGTTTGCAAACATCAGCCTGAAAACATCTGATGAGTTTATGAAAGCGGTTGAGGAAGAAAATGTTTACGGTCCTGATAAAATTCTGTTATACAAGGAGAAAAAAGGACAGAATGAAAAAGGAGGACAGGATTTTGAAAATGTTCATTATTCTGTTACAATTCCAAGCAAAACTTTGGATCATTACGAATTTGTTTCAGCTTTTGAAAACATTGAAGAATTAAATTCTTTTTTAACAGATTATGGCAAAAAAGTTTCAAATGAGGATCTGAATGACATAAACAAGAGAAACATTTTTGGAGATTATAGGATTTCCTTGGAAAATGAAAAATTTGACCTGGCAATAAAACATTCAGGAGACTTTTTGTTATACTTTAACCAGAAACAAACCGGTGAACTGAAAAGAATGGTTAAAGCAAGGGAAATATGGGACAAGTTTGTTGAGAGTAATTATCATTCAGCTGAACCGGGTTTGCTGTTCTGGACAACCATGAGTGATTATTCCCCGTCAAACTATGCTGGCAGGCCTGTTGTAAGCACAAATCCATGCGGAGAAGTTCCACTGGAATCCGGGGGAGCATGTAATTTAGGGAGCATTAATTTGTCAATGTTTGTAAAAAATGGCTATGAAGAAAATGCTGAAATTGACTGGAATGCAATTGAAAAAGCTGCAAAAAATCTTACAAGATTTTTGGATAACGTGGTTTCATGGAACGAATCATTAAATGCTTTGGCAAGTCAGAAAACAGCTGCAGGAGAAACAAGAAGATTGGGATTAGGGGTTATGGGCATTGCAGACATGTTAAACCAGCTTGGAATAGGTTATGACAGTGAAAAAGGAATTGAATTAATAGGCAAAATAATGAGTTTTATTGCCAATGTTTCATATGAAGCTTCAGCAGAATTATCCGAAGAAAAAGGCCCGAGCCCTATTTTTAATTATGAAAATTATTCACAAAATCCTTTCTTTAAAGAAGCATTGTCAAATGAAACAAAAAAACTGGTTAAAGAAAAAGGCTTAAGAAATATTGCAATACTGTCAATTGCCCCGACAGGTTCAATTTCAAATATTGCTGTGGGATACAAAAATGGTAAAAAAAATTATATCGGAATAAGCAGCGGAATAGAACCCATTTTTTCATTATATTATACAAGGCGTTCAGAATCTTTTGGAAATAAGCTGTTTAAGGTTTTTCATTCAACAGTTCAGGCTTATCTGGATAAAAAAAAGTTAAATGACAAAGTAAAAGATGAGGAAATTGAAGGTTTAAAAGGAATTTTGCCTGAAGAATTTTTCAGAACAGCTCATTTTGTTGAACCTGAAATGCGTGTCAAAATTCAGGGAATTTGCCAGAAATACATTGACCACAGCATTTCGTCAACGGTTAATCTGCCTGAAAGCGTCAGCCCTGAAACAATTTCGGATATTTATTTAAAAGCATGGAAAAACAGGTTAAAAGGAATAACAATTTACAGGGATGGAAGCCGTTACCCAATTTTAAGTGTTCAAAAACAACAATCAGCTTTTACTGATACAAAAAACAAACAGTTTCAGGTTCAGATTGATGAAAAAGAAGTAAAGGCAAAAGGGGATCAGGTTGTAAAAGTTCATGGAAAACTTACAACACCTTTTCACATTCTTTACAACAAAGAAAACGGCCATATAAAAATTCAGGAAATTGAAAAAGAAGAAAAAACAAAAACACTGACAACAACAGGAGAACAGGAATCAGACAAAAGTCAGGGCGGCGTCTGCAAAATAGAATTTGTTGACGGAAAGCTTGTGAAAAGCTGTGAAGACTGATTTTTCAAATTTTTTATACATAAAAAAAAGTTTTTAATTCAAAATTTTTAAGTAAAAATTGTTTGAATTTTTCAACTGCAAAGCTTTTTATTAGTTTTGAAGGAATAGCTATATCGGTGTGGTTGGGAGCCCGAGTTGTTAATCCCCTGCGATTAACACTTTGAAATTCTCCGGAATTTACTTGGGTTTTATCCACACCATTTGCCTATTTTTTATAGTATTATCCGGTTTAGCCATTGAACCATTTTTTGTCCAATAAAAAGCCTTAAAACACTTAATAGCCTGATTATTTACGCAGGGTGATTTCTTGCCAAAAAAAACAACAAAAACAAACGGAAAAAAAAAAATAAAAAAAGCCCAGCAAATTAAAAAAATTGAAAAACAGGCAAAAAAAATAATTGATGAAACAACCCATAAAAGCACTGATCTGGACAGAGTTAAAACAGGAATCACAGGGCTTGACGAATTGTTGTATGGCGGAATTCCGAAAGGGAATTTAGTTGTTTTGTCGGGCAATCCGGGTTCGGGAAAAAGCATTTTATGCTTGCAGTTTATTAACAGCGGAATAATAAATAATAAAGAAAAAGCTGTTTTTATTTCATTGGAAGATGAAAAAGAACAAATTATTAAAACGGCAGCACAATTCGGATGGGATTTTAAAAAACATATTGATGAAAAAAACCTTGTAATTGAAACAATTGAATTATACGATTTTGAAAAATTAAAAAATTCAGTGGAAGACTTGTGCCACAGAGTAGGGGCTTCAAGGCTTGTTATTGACCCCGGAGTAATATTCAGATTATATTTTGAGAGAGAGTTAGATGCCAGAAAAAAAATTTTGGCTTTAAGCAGAATGCTCAGAAAAATTAATGTTACCACAATAATTACAAACGAATTATCAACAGAGGGGCCAAGTTCTTTGTTCGGATTGGAAGAATATGTTGCAGACGGAGTAATACTGTTATACCATACAAGGCTGAAAAACAAGTTTGTACGGGGAATAGGAGTTCAAAAAATGCGCGGAACAAGAATAAGTGAAAAACTTTACCCTTTAACTATAAGCAAAAAAGGAATAACGGTTTACCCGCAGCAGGAATTGTTGCAGGATATTCTTTAACGGAAATTCGCTCTGCTTTCTTTTAAAAACAGTTTAAAGAGATTTTTTTATGGAAAAAAAAGAAAAAGAATTTTTTAATAAAATAAAAACAATTGCGGAAGAAATAAAAAAAAATGACAATTTTGTTGTATTGCATCATTATGATGCTGACGGAGTTTCATCCGGAGCAATAATATGCAAGGCACTGGAAAGGGAAAATAAAAAATTCAAAGTCAAATGGGTTAAACAGCTTTACTCCGAAGATATTAAGGAAATTAAGGGACTGGGAAAAAAATATTTGTTTGTTGATTTTGGGAGCAACTATTTAAAAGAATTAAAAAAAGAATTCGGAAAAAATTTTATTGTAATAGACCATCACCAGGCTTCAGGCAATTCAGAATTCCACTTAAACCCCTTAAATTTTGGAATTGACGGAGGCAAAGAAATTTCAGCAGCAGGACTGGCTTTTTTGGTTGCAAAAGAATTAAATGAAAAAAATTCTGATTTGTCTGCTTTGGCGGTTATAGGTGCATGCGGGGACATGCAGGATTCCGGGGGACAATTAACAGGTTTAAATGCCCGGATTTTAAAAGAAGCAGAAAAAGAAAAAATTGTTTCAGTTAAAAACGATTTAAGATTATATGGGAGAATAGGGAGGCCTCTGGCACAATTTTTGGTTTATTCAAATAGTCCTGTTCTGCCAGAATTAACGGCAAACGAAGAAGCATGCGTTCAGTTTTTAAAAAACAATCATATTCCGGTTAAAAGAAATGAACAATGGTTAAGCTATGATGATTTAGGGCCGGATTATAAAAAAAAATTTGTATCCGCCCTGATTTTGCATATGCAGAATCATAATGTGCCTGAATGGAAGTTACAGTCAATGATAGGAGAAGTTTATACTCTGGAAAAAGAGGAAAGAAAAACGCCTTTGCGGGATGCAAAAGAATTTGCCACACTTTTAAATGCCTGCGGGAGGTATGGAGAAGCAGATGTCGGGAGAAATGTTTGCATGGGAGACAGGGAAAAATGGTATCAAAAAGCTTTAGGCTTGTTGCAGGAGCACAGAATTAATTTGAGAAGCGGAATTGATTTTGTAATGCAAAGAGGTGTTGAAGAAAAAGAAAATTTTTATTTTTTTGACGCAGAAGATAAAATAAAAGAATCAATTGTGGGAATAATAGCCGGAATGTTATACGGTTCGGGAGCGATTCAGGATAACAAACCCATAATTGCTTTTGCAAGAAATGAGGACGGAGGAATAAAAGTTAGTGCGAGAGGAACACAGGATTTGATAAGGAAGGGATTAAACCTCGGAGGAGTGTTAAAAAAAGTGTGCTTAGAGCTTGGTGAAAAAAGTGAGGGCGGGGGCCATAAAATAGCGGCAGGCTGCAGAATTGATTTGGAAGAAAAAGAAATTTTTTTGCAAAAATTGGATAAAAAAATAAAGCAGTCTTATACATAACCATTTTTGTAATGTTTTTAAAAAGGGCGGGATTAGATTTTTAGATGGACATAAAAAAATATTTGGAATTAAAAAAATCCTCAATTGATAAGGAAATTGAAAAAATTGTTCCAAAAAAAATTAACCAAGAATGGATTGAATATGCTGTGGGAAAAGCAGATTATGCTTATGAGCCTGAGTCATTAAATTTTGGATTAAGCAAACCAATTTGGGATTTGATTGAAAGGGGGGGGAAAAGATGGCGGCCTGCCCTGACAATTTTATGCTGTGAAGCGGTAGGAGGAACAGAAAAACAGGCACTGCCTTTCACGCCCTTGCCTGAACTTGTTCATGACGGAACACTGGTTGCGGATGACATTGAAGATTCTTCAAAAGAAAGGCGTGGAAAAAAAGCTTTGCATTTGATTTACGGGGAGGACATTGCGATTAATGCGGCATCCGCTTTGTATTTTTTGCCTTTAAGCGTTTTATATAAAAACACTCAAAAACTGGGTGAAAAAATAAAAAACTCGCTTTTTGATTTATACGGGGAAGAAATGGTTCGAGTCAGCCTGGGACAGGCAATGGATATTTCATGGCACCGCGGAGTAAAAGAAAATATAACAGAAAAAGAATATTTGCAGATGTGTGTTTACAAAACAGGTGTTCTGGCAAGAATGTCAGCAAAGCTCGGGGCAATTGTAGGCGAAGGAACAAAAGAACAAATTGAAACACTTGGCAAATTCGGAGAATCTTTAGGAGTGGGCTTTCAGATAAAAGATGACATTTTAAACATTAAACCGGAATCAGACAAATGGGGAAAAAGCATCGGAGAAGATATTACTGAGGGTAAAAAAACGCTGATTTTAATAAAAGCATTGGAAGAATTAAAAAACGGAGAAAAAAAAGAGCTTGAACAGTTAATTAAAGGAAAAGTTAAAGAAAAAGAAAAAATTGAAAGAGCCATTGAATTAATTGAAAAAACAAATGCAATTCAGTATGCTGAAAAAAAAGCTTTTGAAATTGTTTCAAATGCCTGGAATAACACTGAAAAAGTTTTAGAGGAAAGTGAGGCAAAATCTTTGCTTAAAGAATTTGCACAATACTGCATTAAAAGAAAAATCTAATTTATGCCGTTGCCTAAAGCCGCATGAGCGGAAGCCAGTCTTGCAACAGGCACTCTGTAAGGAGAACATGAAACATAATCTAATCCTGCAGAATGGCAAAATTTAATTGATTCAGGGTCTCCTCCGTGTTCCCCGCATATTCCGACACTGAAGTTTTTTTTAATTTTCCTTGCTTTTTTGACAGCCATGTCAACCAAAATCCCGACGCCGTTACTGTCAAGAGTCATAAAAGGGTTTTCAGGCAAAATTCCTTTTTCCAGATAAATTGCCATAAATTTTGCTTCCACATCATCTCTTGAAAAACCAAAAGTTGTCTGAGTCAGGTCATTTGTTCCGAATGAAAAAAAGTCTGCATGTTCTGCAACCCTGTCTGCAACAAGGCATGCTCTGGGCAATTCAATCATTGTTCCTATTTTGTAAGGAATTTTTTTCTTATATTTTTTTAAAACACTTTTAGCGGCTTTCAATGAAACCTGTCTTAATTCTTTTAATTCTCCTGAAACGCCTACAAGAGGAATCATTACCTGCGGCTTGACCTTGAATCCTCTTTTTGCAGCTTTAACCGCTGCTTCAAAAATTGCCTGAACCTGCATTTCATAAATTTCAGGAAAAACAATTCCAAGCCTGCATCCCCTGTGTCCAAGCATTGGATTTGACTCTGATAATTCTGAAACAATTTGATATAATTGCTGTTCTTTTAACAAGTCAGATTTGTTTCTTTCAAATTCAAGTTTTACTATTTTTCCCATCAACTCTTCCTTGTTTGGCAAAAACTCATGCAAAGGAGGGTCAAGCAAGCGAATAATGACAGGATAGCCCGACATTGCCTTAAAAATTCCGTAAAAATCGTTTCTCTGCATTGGCAACAATTTTTTTAAAGCATTTTTTCTCTCTTTCAAAGTTCTGCTTAAAATCATTTTTCGGACAATAGGCAATCTTTTTTTATCCATAAACATGTGTTCCGTTCTGCACAAACCAATTCCTTCAGCTCCAAACATTCTGGCTTTGGAAGAATCTTCAGGATTGTCCGCATTTGTCCTCACACCCAACGTTCTGAAAGAGTCAGCCCATCTGAGTAATTTTTCCATGTTAGGATTTAAAGTTGGTTCAATTGTCGGCACCCGTCCAAGAATAACTTTGCCGGTTGTACCGTCAATTGTTACAACGTCACCCTCTTTTAACTCGGTTGAACCTATTAGGCATGTTTTATTTTTTTCATTAATTTTTAAAACGTCACAGCCTGCAATGCACGGTTTTCCCATTCCCCTTGCAACAACCGCAGCATGTGAAGTCATACCGCCTCTTGCAGTAAGAATTCCCTGAGCTTCAATCATTCCGTGAATGTCATCAGGAGTGGTTTCAGGGGCAACAAGCAAAACCTTCCTTCCTTTCCTTCCAAGCATTTCAGCTGTATCAGCATCAAAAACAATTTTTCCCGCAGCAGCCCCGGGAGAAGCAGCTAACCCTGTACCTATTTCCTGAACATCTGCTTTGGGGTCAATTCTCCGGTGTAAAAGCTTGTCAAGCTGGGTTGGTTCAATTCTTAAAACAGCTTCTTTTTTTGAAATTAATTTTTCTTTGTTTAAATCAACAGCTATTTTTACAGCTGCTTCAGGCGTTCTCTTGCCTTTCCTGGTCTGAAGCATGAAAAGTTTGCCTTTTTCAAAAGTAAATTCCATGTCCTGAACATCCCTGAAATGCTTTTCAAGTTTTTTTGAAATTGTTTCAAGCTGTTTATAAATTTCAGGCAACTCTTTTTTCAGTTCCTTTATTTGTTTCGGAGTTCTTATTCCAGCAACAACATCTTCTCCCTGAGCATTAACCAAGTATTCGCCATAAAATTCTTTTTTTCCATTTGAAGGATTTCTTGTAAAAGCAACTCCTGTTCCAGAAGTTTTTCCCATATTTCCAAAAACCATTGACTGAACATTTACCCCTGTTCCAAGATTGTCAGGAATATTATTGGCTTTTCTGTAAGTTATTGCCCTTTTAACATTCCAGGAATCAAAAACAGCTTTTATAGCCAAGTCAAGCTGTGTTTCAGGATCTGAAGGAAAATTTTTGTTTGTTTGTTTTTTTACAATTTCCTTATATTTTGTGATTATTTTTTCCCAGCTTGAATCGTTTAAATCAGAATCATTTTTTGCATTAATTCTTTTTTTTTCATTTTCCAGAACTTTTTCAAATTTTTTGTTTGAAACGCCTAAAACAACATCCGAAAACATTTGAATAAATCTTCTGTAAGCATCCAATGCAAAACGTTTATCGTTGGTCTGGGTTGCAAGAGCTTCAACTGTTTCATCATTTAATCCAAGATTTAAAACAGTGTCCATCATTCCCGGCATTGACACAGCAGAACCTGATCTTACCGAAACAAGCAAAGGGTTTACATTAGAGCCGAATTTTTTTCCGGTTCTTTTTTCAAGCTTTTTTAAAGCATTGGAAATTTGTTTTTTTGCCTGGCCCGGAAGTTTTTTGTTTTTGGAAAGGTAATGGTTGCATGCAGCCGTTGTAATGGTAAAACCAGGGGGAACATTTAACCCCACGCGGGTCATTTCAGCCAGATTTGCCCCCTTTCCTCCCAGAATGGCTTTCATGTGCCTGTTTCCCTGGTCAAAAAAATAGACAAATTTTTTAGAATTCAAACTGCCCACAACCCAACCCGTAACAAAAAAGTACAATAGTTTTTGGATAAAAACACTTTATAAAAATGATGTTAAGCAAACCAAAGGAATTTTAATAATTGGCTGGTAAATTTATCTGGGAATGGCATGACAGAAGAATTTACAAAGGAAGAAAAAACGCTTTTAGAGCCTTATTTTACCAATCTGGACAAAAATGTTTTTGTGTTAAAAAATTTGCCGCAGGTTGTTTGCGGAACATTGTTTTCCCGTTATTCCAGGTCAGACAAGCCTTTACGCAGGCTGTTATTGGATGACTTTATGAACAAGCCTGAATTTGAATTTAAAAAAATTGCAGGAATTAAAAAAAATGTAAAAGAAGAATTAATTGCGGTTAAAAAAGCAGAAGAATTTTATGACCGGGTTTTAGTTGATTTCGGGGATGACAGCGTGGCAGAACTGGGAGGCGCGCATGTAGGAATTGAAAATGTTTCACAAATCGGGGCCAAAATTTTGGAAGATTCGAGAATTGGGTTAAGCCCGTTGGAAAAATCAACACGATACATTTATTTTGAAAAAAAAGTAAACGGAGAATACAAATATTTAAGAGAAAAAACCATAATGAAATCAGAATTCAGGGAAGAATACGTTGAATTATGTGATTTTTTATTTCAAACATATGAGGAATTAAAACCGGCAATGCGTGACTTCATAAAGGAAAAATTTCCACAAGAAGAAGTTTCGGACCGGGCCTACAAGTCAACAGTTAAAGCAAAAGTTTGTGACATTATAAGAGTTTTTTTACCGGCTTCAACATTAACAAATCTGGGATTATACGGGAACGGAAGAGCGTTTGAATACTTGCTGCAAAAAATGTATTCACATCCTTTGAAGGAAATGCATGACATTGGAGATGAAATGGCTGAAGAGTTAAGAAAAGTTATTCCGAGCTTTGTTAAAAGAGCAACAGAAGATGATGCTCTCGGCAAAAAAAATATTGATTTTTTTAAAAACAGGGACAATGAGTTGAAAAACTTTTCAGAAAAATTTTTTGAAAAGGAAACGCCGGAACCGGTCGGCAGCCCCGGTGTTGAATTAATCGAATATGATGACAAAGCAGAGGAAAAAGTAATCGCTGGGCTGTTGTATCCTTTTACAAATTTATCAGAAAAACAAATCAGGGAAAAAGTCAAAAAAATGAATTCTGATGAAAGAAAGGATGTTGTTAAAAAATGCCTTGGAAAAAAAACAAACAGAAGGCATAAAGCGGGGCGTGGATTCGAAAACGCTTATTACAAATTTGATTTAATAGGAAATTACGGAATTTACAGGGATTTGCACAGGCACAGAATGTTAACACAGGAAAGACAATTGTTGACCACAAAACACGGGTATGACGCACCTGTAGAAATTATCAAAGCAGGATTTGAAAAACAATTGGGCGAAGCAATGGAAAAAGCGGATTCATTGTTCAGAAAAATGGCTAAAAAAATGCCATTGGAAGCACAATATGTTGTTCCATTCGGTTACAGGATAAGATGGTATAATTATCTCAATTTGCGTGAATTGTATCATTTAACAGAATTAAGGGCGACTCAGGCAGGGCACCCGGATTACAGAAAAATAGCACAGCAAATGTATTTAAAAGTAAAAGAAGTGCATCCGGCTCTTGTTGAATATGCAGATGTTGATTTAAAAAACTATGATTTTGAAAGAATTGAATCAGAAAAAGGAATTGACAAAAAATTAGAGGAAATTGAAAAAAAATACGGAAAGTAGTGAATATGGTCAATTCAAATCTTGAAGGGTTTTATAAAAAAAATTTTAACGCAAGGCAAAAAGAAATAATAAAAAAAGCGGGATTGTCATCAAAAGAAGCAAAAATGCTTAAAAATTCAGGTTCACTTGACTCCGGTTTGCTGGACAAAATGATTGAAAACACTATCGGAATTTTTGAACTGCCCTTAGGAATTGCAAACTATTTCAAAATTAATGGCAAAGATTATTTGATTCCAATGGCAATAGAAGAATCAAGCGTTGTTGCAGCTGCATCCAACGGAGCAAGGATGGCGCGTGAAACAGGAGGATTTAAAACAAAAAGTTCAAAGCCTTTAATGATTGGGCAGATTCAGTTGGTCAATGTTAAAAATGCGGCGAAAACAAAAAAATTGATTCAAAAAAATTCAGGAAAACTTTTAAAACTTGCAAATTTACAGGACAAAACTTTGGTAAAATTTGGAGGAGGAGCAAAAAAAATTGAAATAAGAAACATTGGGGCAAAAATGCTGGTTGTGCATTTGATTGTTGATGTCAGAGATGCAATGGGGGCGAATGCAATAAACACAATGTGCGAGGTTTTGGCACCGGAAATTGAAAAGCTTACAGGAGAAAAAACACGGTTAAGAATTATAAGCAATCTGGCGGTTCACAGACTTGCCGAAGCAAAAGCAAAATGGAAACAAAAAACACTGGGAAAAGATGTTATAAAAGGAATAATTGAAGCTTACAATTTTGCAAAAAATGATCCTTTTCGTGCGACAACTCATAACAAGGGAATAATGAATGGAGTGGCAGCATTAACAATTGCAACCGGAAACGATTTCAGGGCAATTGAGGCCGGGGCCCATGCTTTTGCTTCCCTGAAAGGAAAATATAAACCTTTAACAAAATTTTACAAAGACAAAAAAGGCGACTTAATCGGAGAAATTGTTTTGCCTGTACAGTTTGGCCTGGTCGGAGGCACGACAAAAATTCATCCAAAAGCACAACTATGCTTAAAAATTTTAAAAGTAAAAAACGCTCAAGAGTTGGGGGAAGTAGCGGCGGCCTTGGGGTTGGCCCAGAATTTTGCCGCATTAAGAGCATTGGCTTCTGAAGGAATTCAAAAAGGCCATATGAAACTGCATGCCAAAAATATTGCAATGATGGCAGGAGCAAAAAATAAGGAAATTGAAAAAGTGTCCAAAAAACTCGTTAATAGTGGACAAATTAGCTTTGATATGGCAAAAAGAATATTAAAGGAATTGAGAGGGAAGTAATTATCTGGTGAAAAAAATGAACGCAGGGATAGTAGCTTACGGCTCTTATGTTCCAAAGTTAAGGATTACTCCTGAAGAAATTGGCAGAGTCTGGGGCAAAGACGGAAAAAAAGTTGGCCAAAGTCTTGGCGTAAAAGAAAAAGCAGTTGCAGCTTTTGATGAGGATACCGCAACAATAAGTGTTGAAGCTGCAAGAAATGCAATTAATGATTTTGGAATTGATGCAAAAAAAATTGGCGCTGTTTACGTTGGTTCAGAATCACATCCTTACGCAGTAAAACCAACATCCTCAATTGTAGCAGAAGCAATTGAAACAGGAAACGATTATACAGCCGCAGACTTAGAATTTGCATGCAAAGCGGGAACGGCAGGAATGCAGGCATGTGCAGGAATGGTTAATTCCAACATGATTGAATATGGTTTAGCAATCGGCTCAGATACAGCCCAGGGAAAACCAAATGATGCACTTGAATTTACAGCCGGATCAGGCGGAACAGCTTTTATTATTGGAAAAAAACCAAAAGAAATCATAGCAAAAATCAATCACACTTGTTCTTTTACAAGTGACACACCTGACTTCTGGAGAAGACAGCATGCAGAATTTCCGGAGCATGGTGGCAGATTTACTGGTGAACCAGCTTATTTCAGGCACGTGCATAGTGCTGCAAAAATGTGCATGGATAAAATGAAAAGAAAACCAAAAGATTACAAGTATGCGGTATTCCACCAGCCCAACGGAAAGTTCCCATTAAAAGTCGGAAAAATGCTGGGCTTTACAGACAAACAATTAGAACAAGGATTAATGACCCCGTTAATTGGAAACACTTATTCCGGTTCAACTCCGATTGGTCTGGCTTCAATTCTGGATGTTGCAAAACCCGGTGATAAAATTTTAGCAGTGAGTTATGGTTCTGGTGCGGGTTCAGATGCTTTTGATTTAACTGTTACAAAAAACATTACAAAAAAAAGAGCAAAAGTTTCTGTCAGAAAATTAATTGAAAACAAAGAATATGTTGATTATGCGATTTATGCAAAGAACAGAAAAAAACTGAAAACGTTGTGATATTATGAGGAATGTAGTTATTGTTGGAGCTGGCTTGACAAAATTTGGAGAACAGTGGAAAAAAAGTTTCAGGGAAATGATAACAGAAGCAGCTGTCAGCGCAATACTGGATTCAAAACTGGAAGGAAAGGATATTGAGGCCATTTACACAGGAACAATGGCAACAGGAAAATTTATCGGGCAGGAACATATTGGAGCATTAATTTCTGACAGGTTAGGCTTGAATCCCATTCCAAGCACAAGACTGGAAGCAGCATGTGCTTCTGGCTCAGTTGCATTAAAACAGGGTTATTTAAGCATTAAATCAGGAGAACATGATATTGTTGCTGTCGGCGGAGTAGAAAAAATGACAGAGGTAGGAGTTCATCATGCTTCAAGTGCTTTGGGAGGGGCAGGAGACCAGGAAACAGAATTGTTTCATGGAGCAACATTCCCTGCATTATATGCTTTGCTGGCCCGGGCTCATATGAAAAAATTTGGCACAACAGAAAAACATTTGGCTCAAGTTGCAGTTAAAAATCATGAAAACGGGGTTGACAATCCTTTTGCACAGTTCAGAAACAGGATAACAATTGAACACGTTTTAAATTCAAGCAATGTTTCATCACCATTAAAATTACTGGATTGTTCTCCTTTGACTGATGGCGCGGCCGGATTAATTTTAATGGAAAAACAAAAAGCTTTGGATCTGGGACTAGATGCTGTTGAAATTGTTTCAATGGCACAAGCATCGGACTCACTGGCATTAACCGGAAGAAAAAGTTTAACAGAATTAAATGCAACAAAGCAGGCTGGAAAGCTTGCCTATAAAAAAGCAGGCATTACCGCAAAAGATATTGATATTGCTGAGGTGCATGACTGTTTTACTATTGCTGAAATTCTGGCAATAGAAGATTTGGATTTTGTAAAAAAAGGTTCCGGGGGGAACGCAACAATGAGCGGATTTACAGCAAAAAATGGCTCATTACCAATTAATACTTCCGGCGGCCTGAAGGCAAAAGGGCATCCGGTTGGGGCAACAGGTGTCGCACAGGCAGTTGAAATAAGCCAGCAATTATTAGGAAAAGCTGATAAAAGACAGGTTAAAGGATTGGAATATGGCTTGACTCACAACGTTGGCGGTTCTGGGGCTACGTGTGTTGTGGGAATTTACAGGAGGGCGTAAAATGGTTGAAGGTTCACCGTCATTAGGCTGGAGAAATTATTCACAAAGATATAATTTGGCAGGAAATGAATGCAAAACATGCGGCAAACATTTTTTTCCGGCAGTTGCATTGTGTCCAACTTGCAGGAGAAAAGGAAAACTGGTTGAAACAAAAATGCCAATGGAAGGCCGCTTATTATCATACTCAAAAGTTTTTGTCGGACCGGTCGGGTTTGAAATGGATGCCCCTTATCATCTGGGCTTGGTTAAACTGCAAAACAATGTTAAAATTTTGGCTGAAATTGTTGACACGCCTGAAAACAAAATAAAAATCGGTTCAAAAGTCAGAAAAGTTTTCAGAAAAATTCATTCCGAAGGAGAAACCGGAACAATTTCTTACGGCTACAAATTCAGAGTTGTATAGGTGTTCAATTGAAAGCACTTTTTACTGATATTGACGGAACGCTTTCAAAAGGAAGTCCTTCAATAGACTTTTTGAAAAAACTTTACCATGAAGGAATTTTTCACGACGCTCATTTTAAACAGCATTTAAAACAAATTGAAGATTATGACAACGGAAAAATTGAATATGTTGCCTGGGTTGAAATGAATGTCAAAAACTGGGCAAAAGGAATAAAAGGGGCAAATGCTCAAGCTGTTCAAAAATCCGCAGAAGAATATTTTGAAACAAATGTTAAAAAAAGAATTTTTACTGATTCAAAAAAAACAATTGACTTATGGAAACAAAAAGGATATGTTTGTGTAGGAATTTCATCAGGATTATGGGAATTAATTTCACAGGTTAAAGATTTTCTCGGACTGGATTATGCTTTTGGAAGTCAGGCTGAAATTAAAGACGGAACTTATACGGGCAAAATGAGTTCAGATATGCATGTTGGCGGGGGAAAAGAAAGAATTATTTTGGATTTTGTAAAAAAACATGAAATTGATTTGCAAAAAAGTGCTGGTTTTGGGGATACAATGCATGACATTGAAATATTTGAACTTGTTGAAAACGTTTTAGTTGTAAATCCGGATGAGGAATTAAAGGATTTGTGTTTGCTGAATAACTGGGTTATTGCGGATGAAAAGAATTTGTTTGAAAAAAGCAAAGAATTGCTTTAAAAACAAAAAAATTTAAAGGAAAAATGGTTTGTTTTTAACATGGCTTGGATGAATTACCTAAGTGTTTTGCTTTTTTGGATGCTTTTAACCCTTTTATTAATGCATACCGGCGGGCTTCTTTTATGGCTGGCTTGGGCTTTTACAACATTTGTAATGCTGGGGTTATTAATAAAAAAACAAACAAGTTCAAATCTTGGAAAAAAGGGTGATTCAATGAATTCAGGTTTTGGAAAAACAATTTTATTCGGAGAACATTTTGTTGTTTATGGAATTCCGGCAATAGCTTCACAGATTGACAGAAAAACAACAGCAGCAATTGAAGAATATGATGACGGGGTTGTTGTAAGCACGCTAGGATTGGAAAAAAATTCATTAGACAATGAAAAACTTAAAGGATTGAAAGAATCTTTAAATATTATTTTAAAAGAGCTTGAACTGGAAGACAAATCTTTTCATTTAAAAATTGATTCAGATATTGAAGTCGGATCAGGAATGGGCTCATCCGCTGCACTGGCAGTGGGAACAGTAAGAGCCTTAAATGAAAAATATTCCTTAGGCTTAAATGATGAAAAAATTAACAAAGTTGCACATGAATCTGAAAAGCATTTTCACGGAACTCCTTCAGGAATTGATGACACAGTTGCAACCTTCGGAGGATTAGTCTGGTTTCAAAAAAACCTTGAAGGCGGGCCAAACACAATTGAACAATTTTCATTAAAACAGCCTTTAAAAATTGTAATTGGCTGCACCGGAAAAAAAGGAAATACAGGAGAATTGGTTGCAGGAGTCAGGGAAAAAAAAGAAGCAAACCCGGAAGAATATGAAAAAATATTCAAAGAAGCAGAAGAATTGGTGAAAAATGCAAAAAAAGCATTGCAGGATGGCAACAATGAGGAAATAGGAAAATTAATGAATCAAAACCATGATTTGCTTGTAAAAATAGGCGTTTCAACAGATGAATTGGAAGAATTGTGTTCAACCGCTTTGGAAAAAGGAGCAAAAGGCGCAAAACTAACAGGAGCAGGAGGCGGAGGATGTATGATTGCATTAACTCCCACTGACGAAATTCAGAATAATGTTGCAAAAGCCTTTGAATCCAAAAACTATAAAGCAATTAAAACAAGCATTGGATAGCTGGTGAAAAAAATGAAAAAAACAGCTAAAGCCAATTCCAATATTGCACTGGTCAAATACTGGGGTAAAAGAAATGAACAAATAATTTTACCAACCAATTCAAACATTTCAATGACATTATCGGGATTCAACACAACAACAACAGTTGAATTTTCATCAGATTACAAACAAGACCAAGTTGAACTAAATGAACAAAACTTAAGTGAAGGAAGGGAACTGGAACAAATTGTAAAACATTTGGATTTAATCAGAAGACAGGCCGGAATGGAAGAAAAAGCAAAAGTCGTTTCCAAAAACAATTTTCCAACAGCAGCAGGTTTAGCTTCATCTGCATCAGGGTTTGCGGCATTAAGCCTGGCTGCAAGCAAAGCAGCAGGATTAAACTTGGATAAAAAAGAATTAAGCATTTTGGCAAGACAAGGATCAGGTTCAGCTTCAAGGTCAGTTGAAGGGGGCTTTGTAGAATGGTTGAAAGGCAGCAAAGAAGACGGTTCAGACTCTTTTGGAAATCAAATTGCCCCGCCGGAACACTGGCCGGAATTCAGAATGATTACAACAATTGTGGCAACGGAGGAAAAAAAAATTAAAAGCAGGGCAGGAATGAAACAGACTATGAAAACAAGCCCTTACTATAAAGGCTGGCTTGATACTGTTGAAGAAGATTTTAATGTTGTTAGAAAAGGAATTCTGGATAAAAATTTTTCAGTTGTTGGAAAAACAGCCCAAAAAAATGCGTTAAAAATGCATGCAACAATGCAGACAACTTTACCCCCAATAATTTACTGGAATCCTGCAACAATGAGAATACTGCATTCGGTTATTGAGTGGCACGAATCCGGAATGGATTGTTTTTTTACAATTGACGCGGGTCCAAATGTAAAAGTTTTGTGTTTGGAAAAAGATGTTGAAGAATTGAAAAAAAGGATTGAAGCTTTGGACGGAGTAAAAGAAGCAATTGTTTGCGAGCCAGGTGAAGAAGCAAAAACAATTGAAAAACATTTGTTTTAAATTTTAGGTGTTATTATGAGAATTTCTGCTCCCGGAAAACTAATGCTAAGCGGGGAGTGGAGTGTTTTAGAGTTGGGAGTGCCATGCATTGTTTTGGCTGTTGACAAGAAAGTTTTTGTTGACATTGAAGAAAATGATTCAATTATCATCAATGCAAAAGATCTGGATATTGAAGGAGTTAAAGCAAATTTTGATGAAAAAGAAAAAAAATTTGAATTTGTTGATGCAACAGAATTACAAAAAAAAAGGCTTGTTTTTGTAAAAAATGCGATTGATTTAACGCTCAGATATTTGTCCGAAAAAAATGTTTCTTTGAAGAATTTTGAACTGTCAACAAATTCGGAAAGCACGATAATTAAAGGGCAAAAAGTCGGATTTGGCTCTTCCGCTGCTGTAACTGTTGCAACAGTGGGAGCAGTATTAAAATTTCATGGGCAGGAGCTTGAAAAAGAAACAATTTACAAATTGGGCTGTGCTGCCCATTATTTCGGGCAGGGAAAAGTTGGTTCAGCTTTTGACGTTGCAGCATCAACTTATGGCAGGGCATTAGTGTATAAAAGATTTGATTCTGAATGGCTGGCAAAAGAATTGGATTCAAATTCAATTGTAAAAGTAATTGAAACAGGATGGAAAGATTTTGAAGCAATTCCTATAGAATTGCCTGAAAATTTTCAACTGGCTGTTGGTTTTTCAGGCAAAAAAGCTTCAACAAAAGAACTCGTTTTAAAAATGAAAGAATTTAAACAAAAAAAAACAGGTGAATACCAGAACATTATCAAGCAAATTGAAGAAACGACCAAAAGACTGATTTTTGCCTTAAAACAAAATGATAAAAATGCTGTTACAAGCCTGATTAAAAACAACAGGACCTTGTTAAAAGAATTTGGCGAAAAATCCGGAATGAATCTGGAAACAAAAGAATTAACTGAATTAATTGAAACAGGAAATAAGGCGGGAGGAGCCTCAAAATTTTCAGGAGCAGGAGGAGGCGACTCTGTCATAAGTGTTTGTTTTAATTCAGAAACAAAAGAAAAAATTGAAAAAGAATGGAAACAAAAAGGTTTTGCTCCAATAAAGATAGGCATGGAACAAGAGGGGATTATACATAACAGATGAGTTTGTAAACCTGCACAGGGATAAGCACAAATCAAAACAACAATTGTATGTTGTTGATTTCAGGGGAAACAGAACGGGTGAAACTGTTGACCGGTGGGAAGCACACACCAGCCCGGGAGTCAAACATCTGGCTTTTGCCATTTTTGTTCAGAATAAAAAAAATGAGTTTATTTTGCATAAAAGACCGAACAGAAAAGTCGGAGGCGATAAATGGGATACTCCTGTGAGCCATGTTTTAGAAGGGGAAACAGAAGAAGAAGCAATGCAGCGTTGTCTGAAAGAAGAATACGGAATTGATAAAAAAGTTGAATTTGAACATTTTGGAGGTTTTTCTTATGAGGAAAGATATCCCGACGGAACATGTGAAAATGAGTTTTGCCTTGTCAGCGTTTGCAAATATAACGGAAAAATTGTTGCAAATGAAAAAGAAGTTGAAGAATTAAAAAAATTGCCGGTGAAAGAAGCGGTTAATGAATGGAAAAACAATTTTAGAAATTATACAATTTGGTTTAACAAATCAGTTAGCTTATTATCAAAAAAAGGTTTTTTTAAATAAAAAAAAGAAAAAGAGGCTTTTTAGTTAAAAAAGCCGTCATTTATTCCTGAGTCTTCCAGGTTAACAGTGCTGTCAAGCAAATCTTCTATTTCCTTTAACTCATCTGATAAGTTGTTAACTTCATCCTCTGAAACACTATCCTCATTTAATTCTGAGGACTTTTGCTCAAATGAAGTGCAACCGCTTAACAGGAACACAGAGAAAAGGAAAATAAAAGCCAGAGAAAATGTTTTTTTCATTTTATCAGGCTTCCTCCGTTTCTAAAGCATCTTCAAGTTCTTCAACAGCTTCATCTGCGTCAGTTGTGTCAATTTCAACCAAATCAGTTTCAGCTGTATTCAGATGCCTGATTATTTGTTTAATCAGCTTGAAGTCTTCTTTCATTACATGATATGCTTTTCTTAAGAGATTGTTTGCTTTTTTCAGAATTTCGTGCCTTTTTTCAAAGTCATTTTCTTCTGAAGCCTGTCTCCACTGTTCTTTGAGTTCCTGATGTGCATTAATTACCCTGTCTAAATGATTCCTTAAAACATTTAAAGCTCGTTCAAGCTTTGCTTTAACATCCTCATTTTCAACATTGGCAATTCTGTCAGACAAATTGTCATACAAACTTTCAGCCCTTTCAATTAAGTTTGAAAGCTTGTCATTCAAAAATCCTGCAGCCTTGTTTTGAACATTGGCCCGGGCAGAATTCCAGAAACGCCTGATTTTTTTTGCAGCATCAATTACCTGATCCTGTGTTGGTTCATCTTGCAACTCAGCTTTGATTTGTTCAAAGTTCAGTTTTACTTCCTCAAGATTGTCAGGGGCAACTCCTTTGTCTTCTAATGCATCCAAATGATGTAAGATTGCATCAATCTGGTGAATCAAAGTTTCAACTGCATTGTCTTTCAGTTTTTCCCTTAATTCAGCTTTTCTGTCTTCATCTGCATTTCTAAACTCTTGTCTTACATCATGAAGCTTCTCTCTCAATTCCTGGAAACGATCTTTCTTTTCAAGATACTTTTCTCTCAAATCAAAAAATTTGCCTCTTGCTGTAAGATAATTTCTTTTAGCATCTGTGATTTTCTTGCCAAGTTCTCTTTTGATGTCTTCTCTTTCATCTGAAATTTCCTTTATTTTAGCTGCAACCAAAGGACTTTTTATAACAGCCCTGATTTTTTCAGGAATAGGTCTGTGAGTAACAGGCCCGTCCGAATCTGAACTGTCATCATCAGTGTTGTCAGAATCTGTTGAATCATCTTCTTCAAGCGAACAAGTTTCTCCAACTGTTACTGCGTCAGATAATTTTCTGACAGGTTCAACTCCTATTCTGCGAGCTTCACATTCATTTCCATGAACTCTGCCGTCAGAACCGCAAACCGGTTCAAAAACAGCCAGGCAAGCTTCAAATTCATCTGAATCATTTGTGCTTACTTCATGGTTGTCAGCAAAAGCCAGCGGAATAGCTGAAAATAACAGCATTGTCGCCATTAGCAAATTTAGCATTTTTTTCATTGTTTTTACCTCCGTTGTTTTTTGAACAATTGAAATAATTGCCTGTTTTTTTGTTTAAATGCATTCTTTTCAGAAACTTTACAACGCTTTATAAAGTTTTAAAAGGGCTTTCAGGTTAGTATTTTGCATGGCTTCAAAAAGCTTTAAGGGCATTTTAAGCATTTTTTTGATTATTTTTCTGGCTTTTAATGTTCACGGAGCAACACTAAAAGGAACAGCATTTGAATGGTTTTCTTTAGAGCCCTTGGATGGGGTAATAATTGACATTGACTCTGTTCCGCAACAAAGAGTTATCACACAAAATTCCGGGCAATACTCTTTCATTCTGCCTCCCGGAGAATATTCTTTGCATGCGGAATATTTTGAAAATTCAGAATTAGTGTATGTTGAAGATGAAAATATTGTAATTGCTGATGACGGAGAATTTAATTTGGATTTGATAATGTTTCCCGTTTTGACCGACCCCGATCTGGACGATGAGGATTTGGATGTCGAGGATCCTTTTCCGCAGGAAAATCTGAATTCTGTTTATAATGCTTTAATCGGATTGTTTGCAATAATTCTGGTTGTATGGTTTTTCTTTTTGAGAAAAAAAGGCAACGGAACAAATAATGTTCAGGATATTAAAGAGGAAAGCCTGGATGAATATGCGCAAGAAGTTCTTGAATTGTTAAAAAAATCCGGCAACAGGCTGACTCAAAAAGAAATTCGTGATAAAATTACTCATATAGGGGAAGCAAAAATTTCATTGATTATCAGTGAACTGGAAGCAGCGGGAAAGATTAAAAAAATCAAAAAAGGCAGAGGCAACATCATAGTACTAAAAGAGTGAGGCTTTTTGATTGATTGAACTTAATATTGATTTGGGTTTTAAGCTAATCGGAGCCATAGGCCTGATTTTAATAACCAAAGGAGTTATTGAAAAAAAGAGAATTAATGCTATAATGTTTTTTATAGGCGGAGGCATATTACTTGAAATTTACAGCCTTTATATTCAGGATATCGTTTTCATAATACTTCAATTAATTTTTACAATTGTTGCAATTCACCAATTTTTGAAACTAAAAAAAGTGTTAAAGTAATTTTCTGAGTTTTTCAAATTCAATGCTTTGATTATTAAGCATTTCAATTATTCTTTGCTTTTCTTTCCCCATCCCTTTATGATCAATTATAACTCTTTTAGGTTTTTCAACACTTTTGTCAAACGCCTGCTGAAGCATTTCAGGAGTCAATTCATGCAAGGAATGCTTTGGGCAGATGTGAGAAAAAGCAAAATTTTTTCTTTGAACTAACTTGGAAAATTCTATTGCATAATGTGTCCCACCCAGACCAATAACCGGTTCAGCATCAGACTCCAGAGAAGTTGCTTCCATAATCGTTTCAGCAATGGCCAAAGCTCCTTTTTCATTTTTCCAGGATTTTTCTTCCGATCCAAGCTCGACAAAAATACACGGAGTATCAAGATAAGGGCCATGGTGTGTTGTCTCCGTTTCAATCTCATAATCTTTTAATGAAAATTTTTCTTTTTTTTCCAGCAAGGAAAGAAAATAATTGCGTAACAAAAAAGCGCTTGATTTGACCAGTTTTTTCGTTTTGCCTCCCAAAGTGCCTTGCCCCCAGCAGCCAATCGGATGGCAGGTTAAGGCAGGAATTCCTGCTTTTGAAGAATGCCTGGAAGCAAAAATAAAAAAATCTGAATTATGCAAAGCCAAATGGTCAGCATTTAAAGGTTCTTTGTCAATGGTTAGCAGTTCAAAATCCTTAAATGAATAAATTGGCTCGTTATCAAAAGATTTTTCTGTTTCTTTGAACGAAAAATTTTCCAAGAGCCTTTGCTTAATATTTAAATCGGCTGTATTTTTTTTGGAAACAACTATTGTATACATAACAAGTCATTTTTTGTAATTTTGGGAAATTTTATCTAAAACTGTTTCAATTTCATCAAGAGAATAATTTACATCATTTCTGACCCAGTGTGAAAAAGATTCCTTTAAATCCATCCGGTCAGCCCGCGGAGCAGGATTTAAAAAATACAAATTTTTTTTTCTTACAATAATACCCCATTCGATTAATTTGCTTAAATGATACCTGATTAATTTTTCTGAAACATTTAATTTGTATTTTTCTTTTAATTTTTTCTGAATATCAAAAGTGCCCGGGTTGGATTTTTTTGTTATCAGAAAATAGAAAACAGTGTCCAGAATATTTAATGCGGTGTTCCTTTCATCTTTTTCCGAAACCATTCCGAAAGCCAGTGCAAACCATCTGAGCAGAGAACGCTTTGTCAGCTTTACAGAGGGGGGCAGATCCATTTTTCTTATTATGAATGTTTTTCTGATTAATTCAAGTTCCGGTTTTGCCATACAATCACCTGCGCCTTCGGCGCAAGCGCCACTGAAAGTGGCACGACGTGCAGCCTGAGTCAGCAGGCTCGGAAAAAAGTTTTTTCCTTTGGCAAAAAATAGTTTAAAGTGTTATTTAAGGTTTTTGATTAGTGTAGTTTTTAAGCTTTTTTGGAATCAATGGTAATATGGCGTTAAGGATTGAATACAGGTTTACTCCGTTAAGGCTTGT
Source organism: archaeon (assembly GCA_028279805.1). Lineage (GTDB taxonomy): Archaea > Iainarchaeota > Iainarchaeia > Iainarchaeales > JANQMZ01 > JANQMZ01. The sequence goes on from JANQMZ010000007.1 coordinate 601,115, forward strand.
TATTGACAGAAAAGAGCCTGTTCAGATGAAGGTTACTCTTACAAATGTTGGAGCTGAACCGGAAAAAATTTCACTAAAAACAGTTTTATCAAAAGAATTGGGGATGGATAAAAGCGGTATAAAAAACGCGGCGCTGGAAAGAATTGATTCTCTGGAGCCTGGAGAATCCAAAGTTTTCTATTATGATATAAATGCAAAGCATTCAACAACACCGGGCGAGCATCAGATTACTGTTGTGGCTGAAGAGCATTACCGGGATTATAACCACAAAAAACAGGAATACATGGTTAATGCGGAAATAAGAGTTGAATAATTACACAAATTGTTGGACAAACGTTTTTTGGTGACCTCGTGGGACTTAAGGAAACAAAAACCGGTTTGAATAAAATAAAGCTTCTTAATTTAAATGATGGAAAAGTTTGGGAAATTTTGAATGTTGCCCGGGAAAAGAAAGGGTTTGATTCCGGCTTTATAAAAAAAATTTACAATAACATTCTGTGGCTTAAAAAGGAAAATGAGAAGATGAGGAAGGAAAAAGACAAACATTTGGAAATTGAATATGGGGATAAGGAAAAAGCTGATGAAATTGACAAAAATGTTGAAAAAATTGAGGAAAATATTAAACCGGTTTGGGATGAATTAGTTAAAGATTTGAAAACTGTTGAAATTGGTTTTGAAGATTAATGTTTTTATACCAGAAACGCTTAATTTTAGTGATTTAAATGGATTTACCACACAGGCCAAGCAATAGACCTAATAAGTTTGTGAGAAGAGATTCTGTTCTTAGAGGTAAAAAAGAGCTTATAGAGCGTTTAGCCAGACAACAAGCCCGGCAAAATGGTGCCGATGTTGGAAGCCTAATGCATTATATTGAACGATTAAGGGATGAAAACTCAAGGCGTGGGCAGCATAGTGAAGAAGCTCAGGTGTTGTGGAAAACGATTGAAGAAATTTTGAATGAGCTTGACATCCGCCTAGAGTATTAAAATAACACAAAAACCTGGACAAAGATTTTTATGAGCCGAAGAAGAGGGGAAAGAAGTAGAAATGTCAGAGATTCCGTGGAGCACATTTCACCCCACCCCGCAGCTTTTAGAAATGTTCTTGGTTTTGCTAGATTAAAGCAAATAGTTATCAGTGAGGAGGACATTGGTTTGCTGCATTCCTTTTATGAAAATTTGAGAGAAAAGAAAGATGCGGGGTTAAAAGAAGAGGCTAAAGAAATTGAATCAAAAATAAAAGAGCTTTTGGGCAAATATGGCATTTCAATGGAGGGCGTGCCTAAGCATTTCTGGAAACCCATTTTTGAGGCAGCCGATAGAAGAGGCATTGAGTTTACAAGAGAAGACCGAGATACTATACTAAGGCTGTGTGATGTTCTGGAAGATGTTGCTGCAAAGGAAAATCCTGATCCACAAGCTTACTCGCTTACAGTTGAAGAATTGAATGCGGTTTTGCAAAAATACAATCTTGTTTATACATAACCTTTTTTTGCATATTCGACAAAAACGCAAAAAAACATAATTCTGAAGTTTTAAGCCCTTTAAACCGCTTTCCAGGAATACGCCCCCATTGTGCAGCACAACATATATTATGCTGCATAATCGAGGGTTGGAAAGGGGGTTGAAATTGACCTGTTTAAGGAGTTTTTTAAGGGAGTTTGTAGTTGGGTGTTTCAGGGCCTAAAAACATGGTTATGTATAAGTAGTTGTTGTGTGAAAAACTTTTAATATTACTTTGAGCATTCTCTTATTGATTTAGCATGGGAAAAAGACCGAGAAGAATATCCGTAAGGCCCGGGCAGGGAAATCAGGCAGGTTCGAGGAACCTTGGAACGGGAAACCCACAAGGGCAAAACCAAAGAAACCGGCAGATAAGACAGCACAGCAGGGGCCGGGGAAAAAAATAATTAACCTTTTAGGTTAAGGTTTTTGCCTGATTTTTGTATTTTTTGGTAATTTGGGTTAAGGATAGGATGGCATAAATTTTGCTCTTTTTGGGGATGGAATTTCTTTGTCCAAGAATTTGTGTTGTTTCGCTCTTTAGACCCCGGCACCATAAAAAAATACAAAACAAAGAAAAGCAAGTTGATTATGTATAAGTTGGTTGTGGTTTTACACAAAAACCTGGACACTATTTTTTACTGCGGCCCGGCTTCAGAATTATAGTGGTAATATTGTCAACCTGCAGCCTTCTTCTGGCCGTGCTTTGGACAGCTTCCGGGGACACCTTCTTAACGGCATCAATTCTGTTTAAAGGGTTTTTCCAGCCATAAAGCTCTGAATCAATTATTGCCTGTGCTTCCCTTAAAGGGTTTTCAAGATTAATAATTTCTTTTCCTTCAAAAAATTGTTTTGCTTTTTTGATTGTCTGCATGCTTTCTTTTTTGTTTCTTATTCTTTCAAGCTCTTTTACAATTAAGGATTTGATTTTTGGAATGTTTTTTTCTTCCGTGGCAACATAAACAGCAAAATAACCATATTCTGATCCTATGTCAAAATCTGAAAAGATTCTATAACACAAGCCTCTTTTTTCCCTTATTTCCTGCTTTAACCTCCCACTTAACCCACCCCCTAAAATTGCCTGAATCAATTCAAAAGCATTGGCGTCCTCGTGATGAGCATTCATAACAGGAAACCCCAGACACAGATGCGTCTGTTGAATATCGCGTTCAAATACTTTTTCGCTTTGCTTGATTTTAGGTTTTTCAAGTTTTGATTTTTTTGTCTTTTGGGTTTTGTTTGCAAATTTTTGATTAATTTCTTTCTTTAAAAAATCAAAATCTGTGTTTCCGGATACGCATGCAACCAGATTGTTGGGGGCATAATAATCAGAATAATATTTTTCAAGGGTTGGCCGGGACATTGCTTTGATTGTTTGTTCCGTACCCAGAATGCTCCAGCCAAGCTCTGTTCCTTTAAACGCTTCTTTGACAAAGGAATCAAAAACAAAGCTTAAAGAATTGTCATACGAGTCACGAATTTCGTTCAGAATAATGTTTCTCTCTGTTGGCATTTCTTTTTCCAAAAGCAATGAATTCTGCATGCATTCACCCAAAATATCAGTTGCCTTGTCAAGGTGTTTTGGCAAAATTTTGATATGATATCTTGTGGTTTCGTGGCTTGTAAAAGCGTTGATGTCTCCGCCTACAGAGTCAATTGTTTCTGTTGTCTGCTTGCGATTATATTTTTCTGATCCGGTGAAAGCCATGTGCTCCAGAAAATGAGCTGCGCCATAATCTTTCTTTTTCTCATAACTTGAGCCGAATTTTGTTGCAATTTGTATCGCCGCCGACTCTTTTGCTGTTTTTCTGAATAATAAAACCAGCCCGTTATCTAAAACGGTTCTTTCAATTTCCATAAAGACGATAGAAATAGTGTAAAAAAGTATTAAATGCGTTTAGTAGAAACAGAATTAGAGAAAGTTATGCTTTCGCTTTCTCTACTTTTGCCTGTTTAGCTTTATTTTCTTCTTCTTTTTCTCTTTTTGTTCTGCCGAAATTGGCATATTTTCTGTACTTGGTTTTGGTCCAAGCTTCAGGCTGAGAAGACCTGAGTTTGAATTCTTCTTTTAAAAGTTCCATTCTCATTTTCTCAGTTACATTTAAGTCCGTTGATTCCATAAAAATTTCCTCCTCTTTTTTTAAAAAAAAGCAGCACTTATATATTGCTACTCCGTTATATAAAAACCTTTTTGAAATTTGCCTGCTTTTGCTGCCTTTTAAGCCCAAAAAAAGCCTTTTATAGTAGAAAAGCGTTTTGGTGTTATGCTGCAAAAAGAAGCTTTGTTGCAAAAATTTAAACAGGAATTGGTTGTTGCGGAGTATTCGAAGAGAACAATTGAAACATACCTTCGTTATGTAGAAGACTTCCTTTCTTATGTAAAAAAGGATCCGGGACAGTGCACAAGAGATGATGTGGTTGGTTTTCTGGCCCAGAAAAAAGAATCGTCAGATACAAGCGGTTCGACCCTAGCTCTTGTGTTTGCCTCTCTTAAATTCTTTTTTCATTCTTTTTTGAAACACAAGATAATGGAGGATATTAAAAGGCCTAAAAAGGGCAAATATCTTCCAACGGTGCTTACAAAAGACGAAATTAAAGCGCTTTTATCCTCAATCAAAAAAAAGAGGGACGTGCTTATGGTTGAATTTCTTTACTCTACCGGTGCAAGAGTCTCAGAATGTACTAAGCTTAAAGTAAAAGATGTTGATTTTACAGAAAATATTGCAAGAGTTAAAGGGGGGAAAGGGAATAAGGATCGCGTTGTTGTTTTGTCAAAAAAATGGGCTGAAGAAATGCAAAAAAATATTAATCGTAGAAAAAAAGAAACAGAATTTGTTTTTCCAAAAGCAAACGGCAAACAATTAAGTGTTGATACCGTTCAAAGGGTTGTAAGAGAGGCTGCAAAAAAAGCAGAAATCAACAAACACGTCACCCCCCACGTTTTAAGGCATTCTTTTGCAACACATTTGCTTGAGGCCGGGGAAAGTATCAGAAAAATCCAGGAGCTTTTGGGCCATGCAGACTTGTCAACAACACAAATTTACACAAAAGTGTCAACAGATGAGCTGAAAAAAGTGGTTAGTCCCATGGACAATTTATAATTGGGCAGCCCGCACTTCCACCATTGCCAAAAGGCGTGTTTGATGCCCTGTTTTTTTAAATTCTGGTGAGAAAAGAAAACAAACAGAATTATGTATATGTTGGTTTGTGTTTTTTGCGTTTAAATCTTTCAGATTTTTTTATTTGAAGCGTTATGACAAAAGCACTTCAAACCGCGCTATAAAACGGAAAACTTTAAATATAAGAAATTCCTATTATTGTCCAGTTATTTAGGGGTGTTACACATGAGATTGTCTGAATTTTTTGGGATGGATATTTATACTGTTAACGGAGAAAGAAAAGGAAAAGTTTTTGATCTTGTTATAAACCTTGAGAAAGGAAAAATTGAAACAATGACAACCGAAGCTCTCAAAGCAAGGAACAAAAAGGAAGCTAAAAAAATAATCAGCGAAAAAAGCATTCCATACAGAAGAGTAAAATCTGCCAGAGACATTATTGTTGTTTCAAACACAGAATCTGCCGAACAGGAAGAAGAGCCTGAACCAAGAAGCAGATATTTGCATAAAAGACGCTAATTTGCGCTTTTTTCTTGTTTTTTTAATTTCATAAAAATGTTTAAATTAACTCTTCATTTATATTTATACATAAAACAGTTTTGTTTTAGTAAATATGTATAATAGTGGAAGTGTTGGGTGTTCAGAATATTAAAAGGATATTTTATACAATACAAATTTATTCTGCCTGAAACTGTTAAACACACATCCTACACTTATCAAAAGCTTTTTAGAGCGCTTTATGGTTACACCCAGGCTGTAAACAAATCAACCGGAAAAAACTACAAATATCATAGAAAAGGCGTTCTTTCAAACATGCCTTATTTCAGGCCCGGGAAAAACTGCGTCATAATTCCGGAGGGCTCCTTACAACCCTTAACTTCCTTTTTTAAAACAGGCAAAAATCCAACACACGTTTGGCATGTTAAAGGAGAATGGAAAGCAGTTTATTATATGAATGAAAAAAAAGTCGAATTAAAAGAAGCAGTTTCGGCTTTGGAAGGCCTTGTTGAAAGAACTTATACAGACACAACAAAAGCAAAAAAAAGGCTCTCCGAAGAGCTTGAAAGAGCTGCAAAAAACGAGGTTGATGAAAGCTATAAAAGCCATTTATTATCCCAAGCAAGAGAAATCTGTACACACCCCTGGTTTTCAGAATGTCATACGGCCTCAAAAAAACTTTCTAACTTCAAAGCAAATTATGATTCTTTAAAAAAACTAACTAACTGAAATTTGTCTTTCTCTTTCTTTTTTTGCCTTTTTTTTGTCTATTTTAAACAAAAGCTCTTTTTTTCGCCATTTTCTTCTTCCACCGATGCTTCTGGTTTCAAACAAGTTAATATCAACAAGGGTTTTGATGTAAGGGTATAAACTTCGTTTATTTTTGTATTCCCCTCCAAACAATTCCTCAATTCTTCTTCTGATCTCATGCATGTTAACCCATTCATCAAATCCGACAACCTCGGTTATGTGGTATGCCTGCGTGTTTTCATCAAAAGTTAAATAGTCCCACAAGCGGTATATTTCCAAATCTTCTTTTTCATCTTCTTTTTCTTCGATTTCCTCATAAATATTTTTCTGTATGTCCTCTTCACCAAGTTTTTGAAATAAACCGGCCAGTCCTGCAAATATTTTTTTGATCATCATTACCATAATTACCGTCATTACTTATAATCATTACTGTAATGATGAGTAATAACCGTAATTACTGGTAATTACCACAAAATCAGTAAAAATTTATAAAAAAAAGAGTATTATGCTGCACAATAAAGCTAAAAAAAATTATTTAAACACAAGTGAGCGTTGGCATAATTGGAAAAAAATGAAATTAAAAAAATTTAAGATAAAAAAGCAAGAAAAAATAAAAAAAGTGAGCGTTTTTTTTATGATAAAAATAGCGAGGGAAGGATTTGAACCTCCGACCTTCGGGTTATGAGCCCGACGGGCACTCCCGGCTGCCCCACCTCGCTAGAGTAATACTTCCTAAAACAACTTTAAAAAGGCGTTGTTTTTAGTCTTTTTTAATTTGAAAACCTTTAAAAAAACCCAATTTTAAGTTAACAAACCAGTTTAATCTTTTTTAACAAAAAAAAAGCTTTTTCAGTCTTTAAATTGGTTTTAGCGTTTTTTTTGTTTGTGTAGAAATGTGTCCAACAATTTGTGCAATTCTTTACTTTGCTTCTTTCAAATCTTTGATTAGTTTTTCAATTTTTTTTATTTGCTTGTCTTGTTCTTTCCTCATTTTTTCAGAATTAACGGGTTCTAATACTTTTCCACAGCTTGGGCATCTAAAATTGTATTCTGCAGCCACTTCAAAGGGAAGCGCTTCACAATTGGCTTCTCCGCACATAAAAAGGCTGTGCCCTTCCACTTCATTTTTTCTTTTTTTCATGTTTCTAAGCATTTCTTCCTGTTCTTCCACCAATATTTCTACTATCCTGTTTCTGTTTATTTCCCAGGTATATGAATACCATCCTGTTTTTTTGTTTCTGGTTTTTTGATAATTTGATATTCCCCTGTAATGCAGCCGGCTTAAAATGGTTCTGACTTGTGTTACTTTCAGTTTCATTTTTTCGGCAACCTGTTCATCATTAAATTTTTTCCCCAGTTTTTCCTGAACATTCATAAATTTTAGGGCGTGTTCTCCTGCCGTATTTTCAAGAAAATCTTTAACTATTTTGAAAGAAATTAGTTTTTTAGACATTTAGATATAATTTTTTATTAAAAAGGAATAAAAACCCAGCAACCTTTTTCACTGTTTTTTAAATTTTTTTCCTTTTTTTGAGGGAATTATCTCTATTTTTCCTTTAAATTTTTGATTCAGCTCTTTTCCTTCAAGCAGCCGGTCTAAAAAAACACTTAAAGAAGATATTTCGCTGTGTGGCTGGGTTCCTATTGAAACATTTATATCAGATTCATCATAAACGCTTTTTTCCACTTTTTGAGAACCTATGACCACAAGAATTTTCTCCTTTTTCTTCATTTTTTCAATTGTTTTGTTGAGCGGCAAACCATACATTGTCAAATGCACAATCAAATAACCATCTTTTTTCTTTTCTTTTATTGCTTTTTTCCAGCTTGATTCAAATTTTACCTTAAATTTTCCGCCCCAGCTGTCATTTATCTTGTTTACTTTTTTAATAATTTCAGGCTCTTCTTTGCCTGATAAAATTATTTCTTTTGCACCAAAAGCTCTTGCCACCAAACAACAATGAGTTGTGACTCTAGTGTCTCTTGCAAGCCTGTGCCCGTATCTTAACACAGAAACATCAATATTCATGAGTATTCTGTTTTAGAAACGTATTTAATACATTTTTGGCTAAACTTAGACTGGTAATTGTATGCTTGAATTAAGCTTCATTCGAAATAACTCGGATGAAATTAAAAACACTTTAAAAAAAAGACTTCAGAATGACAAATTAGAAATCTTGAATTCATTATTAAAAGAAGACAAAAAATGGCGTGAAAACCGTCAAAAAGCAGACAAATTAAGGCATAAAAGAAATGTTTTAACAGAACAAATAAACAGGCTTGTGAACAAGAAGCAGAATGCTGCAACCCAAATTTCAGAAGCAAAAAAATTAGCCCAGCAAATAAAAAATGCTGAAGAAACGGAAAAAAAGACAATCAAAAAAATAAAACCACATTTGCTGAATTTGCCGAACATTTTACACAAATCAGTTCCCACAGGCAAATCAGAAAAAGACAATGTTCAATTAAAAAAATGGGGAGAACCTGTTAAAAAAAACAAAATCTCGCATCACGGAGAATTTGCTGAAAAAAACAAATGGGCCAATTTTAAAACAGCTTCAAAAATTTCAGGAGCCGGATTTTATTTTCTTTCAAAAGAACTTGCTTTAATGGAGCACGCATTAATAAGGCTGGCACTTGACCACCTGATTTCAAAAAATTTTTCCTTAGTCAACCCCCCTCTGATGATGCGTAAAAATTTCTATGAAGGAATTGTTGACCTGGAAGCATTTGAGAACGTTATGTATAAAATAGAGGGCAGTGATTTGTTTTTAATTCCAACATCTGAACATCCTTTGGCTGCAATGCATTTTAATGAAATCATAAATTCCAAAGAACTTCCTTTAAAATACGCCGGCTTTTCCCCTTGTTTCAGAAAAGAAATTGGAAAACATAGCATTGATGAACGCGGATTATTCAGAGTTCATCAGTTTTACAAAATTGAACAGTTTGTTTTTTGCTTGCCCCAGGATTCATGGAAAATGCATGAACAACTTTTACAAAACACGGAAGAATTAATTAAAAAATTAAAAATTCCTTACCGGGTTATGAATTTGTGTTCTGCTGATGTGGGAAATGTTGCTTCAAAAACATTTGATGTTGAAGCATGGTCTCCGAGAGAAAACAAATATATTGAAATTGCTTCAGTTTCCAATTGCACGGATTATCAGGCAAACGCATTAAAAATAAGATATCGTAAAGGGAAAGAAAAGGAAATCTTGCACACGCTTAATGCTACTGCCATTCCAACTTCAAGAACTTTAAGGTTGATTATTGAAAATTTTCAGACAGACAATCAAACAATAAGAGTTCCCAAAGCATTACAGGAGCATATGAACGGTTTAAAAGAAATTCCTCTAAAAAAGAAATAATTTAAACATTAGCAAACCATTTTTATTATTAAAACCCTTTTTGGGCCCGTAGCTCAGCCTGGTAGAGCACTGGGCTTTTAACCCAGGTGTCGAGGGTTCGAATCCCTCCGGGCTCACCTAATTTAACAGCACAAAAAGGGAAGCCAATCGGGCCCATAGCTCAGCTCGGCAGAGCAGCAGGCTCTTAACCTGCGTGTCGTGGGTTCAAATCCCACTGGGCTCACTAAAAGATTTTATTAAGCCTTGCTATCCTTTTTTTTAGAACGGGAAGGTAGCTCAGCCTGGGAGAGCACATGGCTGAAGACCATGGTGTCGCGAGTTCAAATCTCGCCCTTCCCATAATCTAATTGAATATGTCCAGGACTAACCCGGCAAATAATAAAAAAATAGTGGGGCTTTCAACCCCAAAATTAAACACTGCTTAAAAGAAAACTATTTTCTCCTTCTTCTTTTTCTAGGAGCTGCTTTTCTGCGTTTTCTTCTCTTTGGCGCAGCTTTCTTAGCTCTTCTTTTTCTTCTTTTAGGAGCCGCTTTTTTACGCCTTCGTTTTTTAGGAGCTGCTTTTTTTGCTGTTTTTCTTCTTCGTCTTTTCTTTGGAGCTGCTGCTTTTTTTCTTCGTCTTCTTTTTGGAGTTGCTTTAGCTTTTCTTCTTTTCCTTCGTTTAGGTGCTGCTGCCTTTTTTCTTCTCCGTCTCTTTGGAGCCGCTTTCTTTGCTGTTCTCCTTTTTCTGCGTGTTGTTTTTTTAGCTGCGGTTTTTCTTCTCCTTCTTTTTGGAGCTGCTTTTCTTGTTGTTTTTCTTTTTCTTCTTTTTGGTGCAGCCTTAGCTTTTCTTCTCCTTCTTTTAGGAGCCGCCTTTTTCACTGTTTTTCTGCGTCTTTTCTTTGGAGCAGCTTTTTTTCTCCTCCTTCTAGCCATAAGTTTTTTTTCACCTCGTAAAAAGTTGTATCATTTAAGCAAAAACATAATTAAACTTATATTTAAAAGTAACTTTTATTTTTTTTTTAAAATTAATTATTTTTTTTTAAAACTTTTACAGGTTTTGATATTCTTCGTCTATTTTGTGAACAGTTATTCCTTTTTCATCTATTGTTAAAGGATGCAAATCTTCGGAATGTTTTGTTGAACGCATTTTTCTGATATGCAAAGTTCTGTTGCTTTGTGTTCCCGTGCTCATGTAATGCAATACTATTACTCCGTCAACAACATATTCTTCTATTCCGTATTTTCCATACTTGTTTTCTCCTTCCTGTGCTTCCGAAATAAGTAACGCGGTTGCTCCCGACCTGGCAAGCATATAACTAAGTTTTAAAACAGTGTTCCGTATGTCTGAATCATTTTCAAAATTGAAACCCAGTGAGGGAATGGAGTCAAGAACAACTCTTTTGGCGCCCATTCTTTTTATTACTCTCATGATTTCCAGCAAAAGCTTGTCAACATCAAATCCTGTGCTTGGCAAGGAAAATTCTTCTTCTGAAGGCAGGCCCAGTTTTGTTACGCTTCCGTCAATTATCTGAAGCATGTTTTCTTCTTCCAACTTTTTTAAATCCCAGCCAAACCTTAAACAATCCTGTCTTATCAAATCAGGTCGTTCATCCAGTGTTACATATACTCCCGGTTCCCTGAATTCTTTTGCTCCTTTGTAAACATATTCAACCCCAAAAATTGTTTTGCCTGTTCCGCAGCCTCCGCTAAGCAAAACAGAGCGGCCTTTGGGAAAGCCCCCCTCTATCAATCCGTCTAATCCTTTTATTCCTGTTTTAACTCTTTCCATTGCCACACCTAAAAGAACATTTTGTTATTAAAATATTTATCTAAATTCTTAAAACTTCGTTCACACTATCCGTTTTTCTTAATTTTTCTAAAATTTTCTCAAGCTGCTGTGAATTTGATATTTCCAGATTAAATGTGCAAACAGCTGCATTATTTTTTGAAACTCTTGCTTCTGTGCTTATTATGGCCGCCTTGTTTTTTGCTATATTGTTAAGCAAATCTGTTAAAAGACCTGGCCTGTCGAAAGCATTTACCCTTAGTTTTGTAAAATACTGGTTTTTTTTGTTTCCCCAGCCTATTTCAATTTTGTTTTTTAAATTCAGTTTTTTTGTTTCTTCACAGTTTTTTCTATGAACAACAATTTTTCTCTTAGTTGTTTTGTATCCTGTTATTTGATCGCCGGGAAGAGGGTTGCAGCATTCTGCCAGTCTTACATTTTTATCCTGTGTTGTTTTAATTCCTTTTTTGTCTTTTTCCTTTTTTTTAATTCCGGAAAGCCTTAATCCCAGCTTTCTTCTTATTTTTGTTTTGGCTTTCGGGCTTTTTACAATTCCAAGCCACTGGCTTTTTGTGTTTGTTTTGTTTGATGTAAGTATTTCAACAGTGTCTCCGTTTTCAAGCCGGTGGTCAATGGGAACCCCTTTTTTGTTTACAATTGCTTTTTCATATTTGTGCCCTATCTCCGTATGAACAGAGTAAGCAAAATCCAAAGGCACAGAACTCTCTGGCAAAACTACAAGCATTTTTTTGGGAGTGAATACAAATATTTCTTTTTTTCCGAAATCTATTCTCATGGATTTTAACAGTTTTTCAGAGTTTTGAAATTTTCTCTGCCATTCAAGAAGCTGTTTTGCCCAGGTTAGTTTTTTGTCAAAATACCTGTCTTTTGCAAATTTTTTATAATGCCAGTGTGATGCCACTCCTTCCTCTGCATTTCTGTGCATTTCCCAGGTTCTTATCTGAACTTCCACAACACTCCCGTTTATCTGAACTGCGGTGTGCAGGCTTTGATACTTATTTGGTTTTGGGTGTGAAATGTAGTCGTCAAAATGTCCTGTTGAATCAAATCTGTGATGAATTAATCCAAGAGCACGGTAACAGTCAACAACATTTTCACAAATTATTCTGATTCCAAGCAAATCATTAATTTCTTTCATTTTTTTATTGCTTTTTTTTATTTTTTTATAAATGCTTGCAAAACTTTTTGGCCGCCCTTCTATTCCCGCATCAATTTTGTTTTTTTCAAGAATTTTTTTCAAGTCTTTGATTATTTTTTTTATTTTTCTTTCTCTTTCCGTTCTTTTTTCTTTAATGCTTTTTTTAATTTTATCATAAGCTTTGGGATTTAACGCTTTGAAAGACAAATCAGTCAAAAGCCATTCAATTTCATACAATCCCAGCTTGTGAGCCATTGGAACATAAACATCAAGATATGCTTTTGCCAGTTTTCTTGTTTTTTTTATGGGAACCTGTTCCATGTTTCTCATGTTTTCCAGTGACGCGGCAAGATTTACAAGAACCGTTCTGACATCTTCAGAGACAGCCAACAAAATTCTTGAAAGTTCGTTTCCTGAAACAATTCCGATGTTTTTTTTTTCAATCTCATTAAGTTTTTTGAGTTCCGCAACCAAACCGGACACTTCTTTTCCGAATTGTTTTCTGAGTTCAGGTTCAAGTTCCCGGTTTTCATCCAGAACATCATGCAATAATCCTGCACAAACAGTTTCAAGTTCAACTTTTTGTTCTGCCAAAAGATAGGCCGTGTTTAAAGAGTGTGTTATGAACGGTTTTCCTGAAAGTCTTTTTTTGTTTTTATGAACTTCTGATGCAAAATCATATGCTTTTTTTAAAAGTTTTTTGTTAAAAGAACGATTGTTTCTTGCAACAGCTTTTTTAAGCTCAGAAAAACTTCTATCTCTGTATTTCATTTAAAAAAACACTATGCTGGAAAACTCTTTTAATAGCCTTTTTTCAGGTTAAGCAAGTTTTAAATTAGTTTAGAGCCTTTTTTATATTCATGGATTTAAAGCAACCAATTCTGTTTATCAATTTTAAAACATATGCGGAAAGCACCGGAAAAAATGCTTTGATTTTGGCTCAAAAAGCTGAACAGTTTTTGTCAAAATATTCTGTTGTAATTGTCGCCCAGCCAACAGACATAGGAATTCTTTCAAAAACAAAAATTTCAATTTTTGCCCAGCATATTGACCCTGTTGATTTTGGCTCAAACACCGGGGCAATTTTGCCTCAGGCGATAAAACAAGCGGGGGCGATCGGAACGGTTTTAAATCATGCTGAAAAAAAATTAACCAATGAAGTTTTAGAAAAATCAATTAAAAAAGCAAAACAGGCAGATTTGATTGTAATGGCTTGTGCCGAAAATACGGAAAGAGCAAAACAAATAGCATCATTTAAAATCAAACCCGATTTTATTGCCATTGAACCACCTGAATTGATAGGGGGCGATGTTTCGGTTTCAACCGCAAACCCCGAAATTATAACAGATACAATAAAAGAAGTTCATAAAATTTCCAGCATTCCTGTCATAACCGGTGCAGGAATTAAAACATCCGGCGATGTTAAAAAAGCAATCGAACTGGGAACCCAGGGAGTTTTTGTAGCTTCCGGAATCATCAAATCTGAAAATCCTCAAAAAGCGGTTCAGGAATTACTGGAGGGATTTGATTGAACAATATTCAAACCTCAAATTTTCCCGAATTGGATGAATTTGATTCAGCTAAAGCCAATGAAGCAATTGAATCTTTTTATCAAAAATATGCCAGAATTTTATCAGAAACGCCTTTGTTGTCTTTACACCACAAAGAATATTCCAAAGAAGGAAAAAGAAAAAAACACGTTATTAATGCAAAACTATCCTCGTCAAAAAAGTCAATACATTTTGAAGCATTTGACTGGAATTTTTTAACAGCATTGCAGAATACTTTGAAAGGATTGCTAAAACAATTAAAATCTGAAAAATAAAAATGCGAGCACACCCAAAAATGGATTCAGTTTCAAGAAATGAGTTAACCTGCTATTCCTCCTCGCCTCCGTAACCCGCAAAGCATTCCAAAACAAAGTTACCGTTGCTTTCTTCCGAATCTGGCGGGATTCGCTTTGAATTGAAATCTGTGCGGACAAAGGGTCAACGTCAGAATAACAGACCCACTCTATCAACCAAACCTCTTCTCAGGCTTCGGTTCCGGCATAAAGCGGATTTCCGGCTACAAGAGACCGCTAACCTCTCAACCTAGCTCGCATTAAAATTAGGCATCCCAAATGTTTAAAATTCTAATAGAAGTTCATGCTGAGATATCTTTCCCCTTTATCAGGAAAAACTGTTGCCACTTTTTTAAACTTTTTTTTCATTTTTAAAGCAGCTAAAAGATTGGCTCCTGAGCTCACTCCGCCCAAAATGCCGTGTTTTTTTGCAAGCATTCTTGTGGCTTCAATTGCATCATCGCTTGATATATGAATTATTTTATGAATCATTTTTTTGTTTTTTTCAATTATTCCGGGAATAAAACCATCACCAATTCCTTCAATTGAATGGTGTGCAGGATCTCCTCCTGCCAGTACAGGCGCCTCTTCAGGTTCAACTGCAATCAGCTTAACTTTTGGATTTATTTTCATCAAAGCTTTTCCAACTCCGATCAATGTTCCTCCTGTTCCCACTCCTGCAACAAAGCAATCAATTTTTCCCAGTTCTTTTGTCATTTCTTTTCCAAGAGTTTTTTGGTAAGCTTCAACATTCCAAGGAGTGTCAAATTGTTTGACTGCAAAATAATTTTTTTTCTTTCCTAATTTTTCTTCAATTTCACATGCTTCTTTTAACAGATTTTTACTTCTTTTTGTATAAGTAAGTTTTGAACCAAAAGCCCTTAACAGCCTTGTTCTTTCATGGCTAAAAGCTTTGGGCATAACCGTGTGCATTTTGTATCCTTTTATTGTGCATACCATTGCAAAAGCAATGGCGGAATTTCCTGAGCTTGCTTCAACAACAATGTTTCCTTTTTTGAGTTTGCCTGTTCTTTCAGCTTTTTCAATGACATATTTTGCAAGCCTGTCCTTGATGCTTCCGCTTGGATTTTCAAATTCCAGTTTTACATCAATTCCATCAATTTTTATGTGTGAGGTGTTTCCTATTGCTGAAAGAATTGTCTTGTTTTTCATTTAAACACTTTCAAGTTTTTGTGCAATTATCTGGCTTATATCTATTTTGCTTGTTGGATTTTGAATTGAATTTGTTGTCAAAACTTTTGCTCCTGCTTTTCTGAGTTTTGATAATGCCTTTTCAACCAACAATCCATGAACACCTATGCAATAAATTCTTTTTATTTTTTTCTTTTTTAAAAGTTTTACAATTTTTATCATAGTATGCCCTGTACTAATAATATCATCAACAACTATTGCCTGTTTTAAATCTGTTTTAAAATTTTTTGAAATTCTCATTTCAACCTTTCTCCCAGTAATTCTTTTCTTTTTTGCAATAATGAAAGGCATTTTAATTTTTTTTGCTGTTTTTGAAACCCATTGTTTTGATTCTATATCCGGGCCCACAATCAAACTTTTTCCTATTTTTTTTTGAATATATTTTGCTATAACCGGAACCGCGCTTAAAACATGAGTTTCACATTTGTAAACCTGTGATAATTTTTTGACTCTGTGCAAATGCGGGTCAACAGTAATTAACGCATCAATTTGTCCTGATATTATTTGTGCGAAAATTTTGACTGATACAGCTTCACCTTTTTTGAATTCTTTATCCTGCCTCATGTAAGGCAAATATGGTGCTACCAGAACAATTTTCTTGGCTTTTTGCTGTTTTAATGCTCCGCATGTTAGTAAAACTTTTGCCATTATTTCATTCGGATTTTTCATAAAATCGGCGAAAACTGCAACTTTTTTCCCTTTTACTTTTAAGGGAATTTTTGCATATGTTTCTCCGTCCGGAAAAATCTTTGTTTCAATTTTTGAATATTTTGCTTTAATTTTTGATGCAACTTTTTTTGCAATTAAAGAATTAATGTTCAGCACAATATTCATGTTATTGTATTGACTGTTTTCAAATAAAAAACTTTATGCGTCTTCTATTCCTTTTTCTGTTATCTGATAAACGGTTTCTCCGTCGGGCAGATTTGGAGAATCAACAAGTTTTGCAATTCTTTTGGTTGCCTTGCTTTTTCTAAGATAAAGCCTTGTTTTGCTTGCATGCCCTACAACATTTCCTCCGACAGGTGCTGTAGGATCCCCGAACAAAATATCAGGTCTGCTCATCACCTGGTTTGTTACCAGTACGCTAATGTTATGAGCTTCAGCCAGTTTCATTAACTGTCTCATGTGCTGGTTTAATTTTTGCTGTCTTTCGGCAAGTTTGCCTCTGCCAATATATTCTGCTCTGAATTGTGCAATCAGTGAGTCAACTATTAATAATTTTACATTTTTTTCTTTTATCAGCTCATCTGCTTTTTCTGTTAAAAGCATCTGATGGTCTGCATTGTAAGCTCTTGCTACAAAAACATTTTTCAAAACTTTTTGAGGATCCAATCCCCGCATTTCTGCAATCTGGCTTACTCTTTCAGGTCTGAAACTTGATTCAGTGTCAATATATAAAATTTTTCCGTTTAAACCGCCTTGTTCTTTTGGCAATTGTGCGGTTACACATAATTGAAAACACCATTGTGTTTTTCCTGAAGCCATTTTTCCGTATACTTCAGTTATGCTTTGGGTTTCAACGCCGCCTCCAAGCAATTCATCTAATGAGGTTGAACCTGTTGTTATTTTTCCAACGGTACTGCGTCTTTTCTGAATTTTTGAAGCTGATTCAAATCCCATTTCCAGTGCGTCTCTTGCAGCTTTGATTGCCTTGTCAGCTGTTCCATCTCCCAATCCTGCTACCTCTTTTAATTCCATGGGGCTTGCAACTGCAACGCTTTCAAGTGTCCTGTAATTTGCGTTAAAAAGTTTTTCAGCTGCCTGTGGTCCTATTCCGGGCAAATCCTGAATATCTTTTATCTGCTTTCCGCTTGTAAGCTTTTCCTCATTCAAATTTTCTTCCACTTTTTCCTCAACTTCCTTTTCTTTAACATCTTCTTTTTTTACCTGTTTTTCAATAATTTTAGCCATAATAAAACCTCAGCATCATTGTCATCTTTTTTCTTTTTAAAGTATTTTTGAGTACATTTCCGCTGAGTTAAATCATTTTCAAAAGCTTTTCATTTTCCTCCTTTAAACTAAAGTTTTCCACCTGGGTAACCACAAATTCCTGTTCTTCCTGGTTTAATTTTGACTGCCTTGTTTTTCCTATAAGTTTTGAATTTTTTCCAATAATCTCGTTTCTAACATGTTGCAAAATTTCTTCAATGCCTTTTTTTTCAAGTTCGTTTTTTAATTCTTTTTTGCTTAATTCTAAAACTTTTTCAGCATTTTTTCCGAACAAAACACAGTTAATTGTTGCAAACCCATCATCCAAAACAATTGTGGCAATCAGGTTAATGTCAGGTTCTTTCACCTGCCCGCAGTCTTCACATAAAAACCCTTCATCTTCTTTTGAAACAGTTGTTCCGCATTTTGGGCAAATTAAGTAATGCAGATTTCCCTTATTAACCGCAACAATTGTTCCCCCGATTCTGAATAATTCTTCCCCTGCTTTTAATTCATTCAGTTTTGCTTCTTTTATTTCTTCTCCGAGCAATTCACTTAATTCCGGAATCTTAAATCCCAGCACCGGTTCTTTTAAAATTCTTGCATTCCACCCCAAATGCAGTTCCAATTCTTTTAAGCCTTTTTTTGTATAACCCCCTTCAATTTTTATCACATCCCCAACATTCAAATCTTCAACAATTTCAGCCAAATTGTTCCAGGCGGTTCCCCTCAACTCTTTTGAACCGTCATTTATTAAAAAATTTAAAACTTTTCTTTTTTCTCCCTCTTTTTCAAATTCTTTAACTGGAAAAATCCTGACAATTCTTGCAAACACATCAACATTCTGCATCTCCTCAGACAAATCTTCCAGTTTTAATGAAACTGTTTCAACTTTTGGCAACGTTTCAGTTTTTTTGTCCTCAGGGTCAACAACAAATTCTCCCCCGTAACCCAAATTTAGTTGAACCTGTTCCTTGTAACTTGAAGTATAACAATTTTTTAACAACAAAACAGAACCTTTTTGAACATTTTTTTTCTCCAAAGCATCAACATCTTTTCCCCAAAAAGTCAGCTTAATTTCCCCGGTTTCATCTCCAACAAGCAAATTGCACAGCTTGCCTTTTTTCCCGGATTTTTCAAATTCCCTCGGAGTATAAACATGCAAAACGCGCACAAGCAAATCCAAATTGTTCATGCCATCCTTTAACTTGTTAATTTTAATATCCTCCAAAACTTTTTTTTCAACATTCATTTCAATATCCAGTTCTTTTGCAATCATATACGCTGCCCCTTCATCAGTCAATAAACCGGCAAACTTTGTTTTCTTTTCCTCAACCTTTGCCAAAACATCCTCTTTACCCAAATCAGAATTTTTAACAATTTTTTCAACAATTTGCTCAAACTTTAAAACCATAAAAAACCTTGCCCTAAAAAACCCTTTTAAACCCGTTTCACCGGAAAAGCACCAACCATTCGGTTAAAAAACTTTTTCTATAAGCTATTGTTTTATCGGTTAGTGGAACTTTAAGGCAAAGTTTTTTATATTAAAATAACCTTTTAGGATTGAATTTAGCGGTTTTTGGTATGGTCAAAATAACTTTTGATAAAGCGGCTAAAAAGGAATTTTTAGAGTTGATTGACAAAGAAGTTGACGAAGATGGAATGATTGTTGAAAAGTCAAATCCGAATCAAAGAGTAGTGACTTTTGACGGTCAGGAAATTTCCATAGATGAGTTTGGAGGCGTCAAAAAAGGTTCAGAAGTTTTCATAAAGAACAACATTGTTTCATTAATGAGACTTTTGAAGAGATGAGTTTTTTTGTCTATATTTGATAAACTTAAAAAAATATTTCATTTTCAAGGGCCACTAATCAATATCAAATTCATAAATAACTCTTACAATAATGTTGAGACAAAAAATAAACCAATACATTACGATGCAAACACGGAAGAAACACTAATAAATCTAGATGAAATTTCTCCAAAACAAAAAAAGGGCATTAAGGCATTAATAGACGAGCATCTTAATGAAAGAACAAACAAAATTTTACAAAAAGAAACGCAAGATTTTTTTAACGATTTACATAGTTATGATAAAAAAAACGATAGTCAAATACTAACTTTTTTTCAGAAAATAATTCCTCCTAGTGATTTTGAGGCTTTGGAAGCATCTCTTTATCTTAGAAATGTTTTTAAAAACCAGGCGAGAATAGGAAACCAAGCTGAAAGAGAAAAAGTGAAAAAAATAAAGTTTGACATTATACAAGCTTTTGGAGAGCGAGGGAGGAACATTTCAAATTTGTGCACTTCTGGTTATTTTGAAGGCTTTCTAAAACCTTTGTACAACGTAGTTTCAAAAAAGGATTTTAATGACTTGTATGAAATGATTGTTGGTAAAGCCGCGTTAGCTCTTTTTGTTCATGAAAAAATGTCTAGCAGAGACATAACTTCGGAAATTACCAGAAAACTTAACATTTCAATAAAATATGGGATAAAATCAATTCACATACACGGTATCGGAGTACAGAATATAGAAAAGATTAAAGGTTGTTTAAGGAAACAAGAGAAATTCTTTAATTTTTTTAAACAAAAAATACATGAAGAAAACAATATCTTGATAATGATTTTAATCCTAAAATAACATGAAAATCCTTTAAATAGCCTTTTTAAATAAAAATTTTTGCAAGAATATAAAAAGTTTAAAAACCCTTTAGGGTAGGTTTTAACAATGCAGTATGGAAAATTTTACTCCCAAATGCTTGAAAAAATTGAACAAAAAAAGAAACAAGTATTCATAGTTATTGACCCGCCAAACCAAACACCGGAACAAGCTGGGCAAATTGCAAAAGAATCTCAGGAAGCAGGAGTTGATGCAATTGCAATCGGCGGCTCAGTGGGAGCACAAGGAGAACAATTGCATGAAACCATTGCACAAATAAAAGAAAATTCTTCATTACTAACAACATTATTTCCGGGAAACATTGGAACAATTTCCCAAAAATCTGACGCAATTTATTTTATGAGCATGCTCAACTCATTAGATCCTTATTACATTACCGGCGCTCAGATCTCCTCAGCATTTGAATTAAAAAAATCTGGCATAGAGATCATTCCAACATCTTACATTATTGTTGCTCCGGGCAGAGCAGCAGGCTGGGTTGGTTCAGCAAAACCAATTCCACGAGACTTACCATACATTGGCGCAATAACAGCTTTGGCTGGACAATATATGGGTTCAAAATTAGCCATATTAGAATCTGGTGGCGGCGCTCCCGAACCGGCTCCATTGGAAATGATTTCACATACAAGAAAACTAATTGACATTCCTTTACTGGTTGCTGGCGGAATAAAAAATGACAAACACGCTTTTGATGTTTTCAAAGCCGGAGCAGACATTATTCATGTTGGCACTGCAATTGAAGACACAAACGGTTCAACAAAAGACATGAAAAAAAAATTAGAATCATTAGTTGCAGCCGCAAAAAAAGCATCAAAATAACTTTACCAAAAACCAATTCTTCTGGCGTCATTAATAAGCCGTTCAATTCTTGTTCTCCTTAAAATTCCTTCAGAGTTTTTTATTCTGTTTAACTCTTTTTCAGGAAATAAAAGCAATGCAGGCGCAGTGACCAAAGTTTCTTGAGTTATTCCCAAGCTTTCCAGAACTTTCCACCTTTCTTCTAGTGTTCTAATCGAAACATTCCTTCCACGCCTTTTTTCTCTTGAAAAAACAGACCTAATTGTTCTGGTTACTGGAATACCAAAACTTTCAGAAATTTTTGGAGTTTCAACAACGCTTTTTTCTTTAGGTTTTCTAGTAGGTTTTTTTCTTCTAGGACCTTCTGCCGGCGATTCTCTGTGAATTCTTTTTTTAGTTGCTCTAGGTTTTGTTTTGGGCGTTGATTTTGATTCAGGATGTATTTTCTTGTAATGTTCTATTGCTTGTTCTATTGTTAAATTTTTTGTAAATGCAAGAAATGCAACCGTGGGCAAGTAACTTTCTTCAACACCTTGTTTTTTTGCTTCTCTTAATATTGTTTTATATCTATCAACTTCGTTTTGGATTGAACGTTTATTAAAAAAAACACTATTGATAATCGTCCCAGCTGGAAGCCCAGCATTTTTTTTCCTTTCTTCTAAAACTTTATTGGTTATTTCCACATGCCTTTTGAGCGCTTCATCAATACTTGAATATCTTCCATTAAAAACAAATCTAGCAATCGTTAATCCTTTTCTTTCATTATATTTTTTTGCTTTTCTTAAAATGTCTTCTACCTCAAAAACATTAAATTTTGTTGTCACTCTTCTAATATCAGATTCTTTCAAACCAATGTCTCCTACTAATAACTCGTATTCCGCTTTAACATGTTGAGCCACATATGTTATGGTTCTTCTTAAAGTTTTAGGATTTGTTTCCTGCGTAATTTCCCTTTTTCTAATTAATTGTTTCAAGTTTGATGAAACCATCCATTCAAACAAATTGTTTTTATCGCCAAAAACTTTTCGTGCTTGCTGAACACTCATTCCTTCAATTCTTCTAAAAAGATTGCCAGCGTGTCCCTTACTAGATCTCTTTTCACTCATTATATCTGATAATCTTTTATTCGCAATTCTTACAGCTTCATTTGCCTCTTCTTTTGTTAAAGGCCTTCCTAATTTTTGTTCCAATCTTTCAATCGGACTTAATTTTCTTTGAGGCTTTTTTCTCCCGCTCTTTTGACTTTTTTTCCTCCGAGTGTCTCTTTTTATTCTTTCATAAGGTTTAAATCCGGGTCTGCTTTTTTTATATCTTTGAATTGCTGTTTCAATGCCAATCCCCTGTTTAAATGCCAATTCTGCAACAGCTCTCCAATGCCGTTCATCAACACTGGCTCTAGCTTCTGCTACTATTTCCTTAAGTGTTTGAACATATCTTGGAACTGCTTGTTTGTTTTGCCCGTCAATAAACACCTTTGAGGAAATTTTGTTGACTATCTCTGCATTAGAATAAACGGAAAGCAGAGGCCCCATAAAAGCGGCATCTCTTGAAATAAACTGTTCTATTAGATCCTGAATATTTTCATATCTTTTAATTTCAGCTCTAATTCTCTTGTTTCTAACATAAGCATTCATTGCAATTGTTCTTGCGATTTCTTCTGGTGCAAATTCCTGAGCTTCGCTCAATAACCGTTTGTAATGCTCAATTTCATTTTCAGCAGACCCTTTTTTTTTAAACGCTTTGAAAACCAATGTTTTTTGCATTTTTTCAATGTCAGGATCTCCTTTTGCCAATTCTCTAACTCTTTGAGTTATTTTTCTATGCTTTTGAATTGCGTCATCAATGCCCGGATAAGTTCCCCCAAAAACAGAATAGATAATTGTTCCCGTTTGTTTTCCATATTTATGTGCTTTTTCAATTATTTCTTCCACTTCAAAAACATCAAACTTTGTTGTTACACTTTTAATTTGATATTCGCTTAGTCCTAATTCTTCTACCAATAATTCATACTCTGCTTTTACATGTTGAGCTAAACTTGCAACAACTCTTTTCAATTCTTGTCCTGAATTTTTTGACGAAATTTCTCTTTTTTTTGCCAATTGCGTAATGTTTGAAAATAACATAAATTCAAATAATTCGTTTCCTTGTTCAAAAAGTCTTTTAGATTCTTTTCTTGTTAAAGAATACATCCTTTCCCTGATTTTTCTAAAATCCCCCGCTATGAAACCACGTGTTCCGATTTTTTCATTGTAAATATCTGATAATTCTTTGTTTGCTATTCTCGCCGCTTCGTTTGCTTCTTCTCTGGTTAATGTTCTGCCAATTCTTTCTTCCAGCCTTCTAATCGGATTTCTTCTTTTAACCATTTTATCAACTTAAATTTTAATTCTTTTAGCCCAATCTTTTAATTTTTTTAAATTTGTTTCAAATTTTCTTTTATCATTTTTCATTCTTTCTAATTGTTGTCTTTGCCATGGGGCTATTGTTAGTAATGCTGGCATTTGCCGTATGTCTGCTTCGGAAAGTCCCCATCCACGCAGAGCTTCTAAATTTGCATTAATTTGTTGTCTGGTAAAACCGGCGTTTACTGCTTTTCTTACTGCGGAGTTTTCTATTTTTTTCGGAGTTTTTTCTTTTGGTGTTTTTTTAGCAATGCTTGTTGGCGCTTCAATAACTGTTCTTATGTTTTCCGGCAAACTAGTTCTTTTTCTTTTCTCAGGGTTTCGAGTTCTTCTAGGACTTGCTCTTGCTCTCTCAAGTCTTTTTTCGTAATTTTTTAATCCATCTTCTATTGTTCTGTTTCCTAAAAATGCTTCAGTTACTACCGTAAGTAAATTATTTTGATTGATTCCTTTTTCTTTTGCTTCTTCTAATAATTGTTTATATCGATTAATTTGTTCTTGGGCTGAAGTTTTTCTCTGAAAAGCTTGGCTAATAATTATTCCTGTTGGCAATCCTTTATCTGTTTCTGCTGCTTCTAATACTTCTTGTGTTATTTGTTTATGTATTCGAATTGCTTCATCAATACTTGGATAGGGTCCTATCAGAACTCTTCTTGCAACTGTTTTGGCAACCTGTGCATTGTATTCTTTTGCTTTGTTTACTATTTCTTGTATTTCATAAACATTAAATCTTGTTGTAGATAGTTTAATCGTTCTTAAAGGTAAACCAAGTTCTTCTACTAGTAGAGTATATTCTGTTTTTACATGTTCTGCTAGTTTTTTCATAACTTTTTCTAATGTTTCTGGCGTTGTGTCAAATGGTATTTCTCCTTTTTTAATTAATTGCATTATGTTTAGTCTTAGCATTTCTTGAAAGTTTTTGTTTGTTGTTCCAAAATGTTTTTTTGATTCTCTTTCAATTAAACTCATTATTGTTGGTTTGAATTTTTTGTATGTGGGGCTGTGTGATACTCCCATAACCTTAACTTTTTCGTCAAACCTATCAGATAATTCTCTATTTGCTATTCTTATTGCTTCATTTGCTTCTTTTTCGGTTAGTGTTCGACCAAGCCTTTCTTCTAGTCTTTTAATCGGATTTTGTTTTCTTTTAGGCATGTAAGAATTGACTCAAAAATAGTATTTAACTTTTTAGCTAAAGTTTTCTCATATCCTTTAATTCTTTATAAACCCATTCCAAACTCTGCTTTAAATCAAATTTTGGTTTCCAACCCAATTTCATCAAAGAACCAATATCATATTTTCTGTTTCTTAACAATCGTTTAATATTGTAAGTTGTAATAATTGGCTTTTGTCTTGTAAAAATTGAAACAATTTTAAAAAAATACGCCAGCAAATAACCAACCCAGCCGGGCACTTGTTTCATTTCTCCTTTCATGCCTAACAATTTTCTAATAAAATAAAACATTTCCTTCAAACTGTAAGGATTCAATTCAGCCACATTAAAAATTCCGCCAATTGTTTTTTTCTCATTCAAACAAAACACTATCGAGGAAACAACATCATCCCTATGAACCAATTGCCATTCAAATTTTCCTGAACCAATTAAAGGCATTTCACTTTTAACTGCTTTGAAAATTTTTTCCCAGTAAATGTTGGGAGTTATAACAATGCTTGGCCTTAAAATTGTCAAATCCAGCTTGTCCAAGAATTTGTGCGCTAACAATTCTGATTCTGCTTTGCTTTTTTCATAATTTGTAACAGGATTAAATTCTGTTTCTTCTGAATTCACTCCGGAATTATTTCCATAAACAGCAACGCTGCTTAAATGAATAACTCTTTTAATTTCCAATTCTTCACAAGCCTGTAAAACATTTTCTGTTCCTTTTACATTTAATTCAAACATTTTTTCAGAATCTTCATCCAACGAAGCAGCCAAATGCACAACTGCATCCATTCCCTTTAATTCTTTTTTAACTTGCTGAAAATCTAAAACATTAAAACCGGAACTAATGTCAAATTCTTTAATTGAATGTTTTTTTTTCAAAACTTTAACCAAAGCAGAACCAATTTCCCCAGAACTACCAGTTACTAAAATTTTCATTTAATCAAGCTCTTTTGTTTCCTTTTAACGCGTTTAATAAGCTGTTAAGTTCTCTTATTCTGTTCCTTTCATTCATTCTTTCAAGAGCCTTTCTTTGCGGTGGAAGCATTAAAAGCAACTCTGTATTTTCAAAAACATTAATTTTCCAGGCTTTCAATAAACGAAGATTATCCATTAAATTTTTCCTGTCAGACAAGCCCTGCTTTTCAATTCCTGCAATTAAACTTCTTTCAGATCTAGTTAAAATTCTAAGATCATAACGTTCCGGCGTTCTATCAAAATCAGTTTTTCCTGTAGCAATTTTTTCTCCAGGAGTTTCTCCCTTTATTCTTCCATGCGGTCTAAAACCAGGATGCTCGTTTTTGTATTTTTCTAATGCGTTTTCTATTGTTAAATTTCTTTTTAATGCAAGATGTGCCACAGTAACTAAATGGCGTTCATTAATTCCTTTTTCTTCTGCTTCTTGTAATAATTGTTTATATCGATTAATTTGTTCTTGGGCTGAAGTTTTTCTCAGAAAAGCGTGACTAATAATTGTTCCCGTTGGCAAGCTTTTGTCTTTTTTTGCTGCTTCCAAAACCTGTTGAGTTATTTGTTTATGCGTTTGAATTGCTTCTTCAATACTTGGATAGACTGCATTCAAAACCGTTGCTGTAATTGTTCTGGCAACATTCTCATCATATTCTCTTGCTTTTGTCATTATTTCTTCTATTTCAAAAACATCAAATTTTGTTATAGCCGCCTTGACAACGCTCAGAGTTAATCCTAGTTCTTCTATTAGTATTTCGTATTCTGCTTTGGTGTGTTGTGCCAAATTTGTAACAATTCTTCTAAAACTTTCAGCATTTGTTTTTTTCGTAATTTCTTTTTTTTTAATTAGTTGCATTATGTTTAGTCTTAGCATTGTTTGAAATGTTTTGTTTGTTGTTCCAAAATGTTTTTTTGATTCTCTTTCAATTAAACTCGTTATTTTCGCTTTGAATTTTTTGTATATACGATTGACCGCCACTCCTCTAGTCCTAATTTTTTCGTCAAATCTGTCTGATAATTTTCTGTTTGCTATTCTTACTGCTTCGTTTGCTTCTTCTTTTGTTAGTGTTCGACCAAGTTTTTCTTCTAATCTTTCAATCGAAGGATGTTCTTTTTCCTGTCTTCTAATTGGCTTTCTTTTAGGCATATTAAAATTACTCAAAAGCAGTATTTAACAATTGGTTTAATTTAAATTTTTTATGTTCAATTTTTTTAATTGGAGGTAAAACAATGAAAAAATTTATGGTAATTTATTATGCGCCTGAATCTGCAATGGAGAAGATGGAAAACGCAAGTCCTGAGGAAGCGGAGGAAGGAATGAAGCCCTGGATGGAATGGGCTGAAAAATGCGGTTCCGGATTAGTTGATTTGGGAACTCCTCTTGGAAACGGGGAAAAACTGACTCCTGATGGAGCTTCTCAAAGCCAAAGCAAAGTCACAGGCTATTCTGTTTTGCAGGCGGAAAACATTGATGAAGCTAAAAAAATGCTTCAAGAACACCCGCATTTGCAGTGGGCAGAAGGCTGTGAAATAGAAGTTCACGAATGCTTGCCTTTGCCAAAATAAATTCAATTCCTAGCATAACAGGCAAAAAATCCTTGTAAAAAGCTTTTTAAACTCGTTTTTTTACAATTAGTATTAATAGCTTTTTATGCTGTTGAACAAATGCTTTGAAAAAAGCGCACCAAAGGTGATTTTAATGGGTGTTTTTGACGTTCCGGCTCAGGAATTAATCGATAACATAGCAAAATCTTTACAGGATGACTATAAAATAAGCCAACCGGACTTTTTGTCATATGTTAAAACAGGCTCGCATAGAGAAAGAATGCCTCAAAGAAAAGACTGGTTTTATGTGAGAATGGGTTCAATTTTATACAGATTATTCAAGGACGGGCCAAACGGAGTTGGTTCTTTCAGGGCATATTATGGCGGAAGAAAAAATCGCGGAGTAAAACCTCACAGGTTCAGAAAAGCTTCCGGAAAAGTAATAAGAATTGCTTTTCAGGAACTTGAAAAAGCCGAACTTGTTGTAAAATTAAAAAAAGGCAGGACAATTTCAAAACAAGGTCATTCTTTGCTGGTAAAAAAATCAAAAGAATTGCAAAAAGAAAGTCTGCCGGAACAAGCACCACAATTTCAGGAACAAATTTCAAAACCTGAACAAAAAAAACCGGTTCAACCACTTTCTCAAAAAAAACCTGTTGAAAAAATTGAACAAAAACCTGAAATTGTAAAACCAAAAGAAGAACAAAATCAAAACGAAAAACAAAAAACAAAAGAGCCTGAAAACAAACCAGAGGAAAAGGTTGTTGAAAAAAAGGAATGATTTTTTATGGCTGAAGCTGATGAAATTAAGCAAAAAAAAATGGAAGAGTTGCAGAAAAAAGCCGAACTTGAATCAGTGCAAAAAGAAAAGCAAAAACAGGCTGAAGACCAGCTTGATTTTTTGTTAAGAAAATTTGTTTCAGAAAAAGCTTTTCAAAGGCTTCATAATGTAAAGCTTGTCAATAAGCAATTGTTTTTGGGAGCGGCTCAGGGAATAATTAATATGGGTTCTGCCCAGAATTTGAAGGAAAAACTTTCAGATGAACAGGTTAAGGAAATTTTGTCAAAATTGTCAGGTGAAAAAAAGAATTTTAAAATTGTAAGGAAATGATTTGAATGGCATCATCAAAAGAACAATCCAAAAAAGATTTTTTCATCGCAGTCAGGAAAAAAATTTCTTCCGGAATCACATCTGCTCCTGTATGGGTTATGCAAAAAGCAAATAAAAGAATCTGGAACCCTAAGGGAAAAAGGCACTGGAGCCAGACAGATTTTGGTGATGAGTACAGAAAATCTGAAAAAAAATCAAACGTTAAACCAAAAAAATCAGGAAAAAGAAAAAAATCGTTTCTAAAGCAAAGGTGATTTTATGGCTGAAAAAAAATTAAAAAAACCGGAGCAAAAAAAAGTAAAACCGGTTTCCAAAAAGATTAAGCCAAAACCTGCAAAACCCAAGAAAAGCAAAAAAGCAAAGCAAAAGCCTAAAACAAAGGAATTTACGGTTAGCTTTTCAAAAGTGTTTTTTTTCCCTAAGGGAAAAAGAGCCAGGAAAGCCATTCAGTTTCTTAAAAAATTCATGTTTAAGCATTTCAGGGCAAAAGAGGAACAGGTTGTTATAAGTGATTTGACTAACAGGGAAATATGGAAAAACGGTTTTCAAAAAATTCCGAGAAAAATTCAGATACAGGTTTTATCTGAAGATAACCTGTTTTATGTTTTTTTAAAAGGGGAAAAATTGCCTGAAAAGAAAAAAGAAGAAAAAGATGAAAAACAGCCAAAAGAAAAACCAAAAGTTTCAGAGGAAGAAAAAGAAGATGAACTGGAAGATTTAAAAAAACTTGAAGATAAAAAAGAAAAAGAAAAAGCAGCTGAAAAAGCTTCAATTAAAAGAGGAACAAAATGAATATTGATTCAGGGACAATTAAATCAAGTCCGTTTGTAGGTGTATTAGGATTAGTGACAAATGATTTTGGTTTTTTTCCAAAAACATCGTTAAAAAAAGAAACAAAAGGTTTGGAGGATTTTTTTAAAATTAAAATAATTACAGGTTCATTGGCTCAAAGTTCTTTAATAGGGGTTTTGGCGGTCGGATTAAATTTTAAAATAGCAGTATCGGATTTGGTTCAGGAAAGTGAAAAAAAAATGATGGAAAAAAACGGTTTGGAAGTTTTTCAGGTTGAAAAAGTTTCTGCTTTGGGAAATCTTTTGGCTTTAAATCAGAACGGAGGAATTGCATCCGAATTAATTTCAAAAGAAACCGTTAAGGAACTGGAAAACTTTTTTAATATTAAAATTTTAAGAAAAAATATTGCTCAGAATGAATTGAACGGCTCTTCAATTGTTTCAACTTCAAAAGGTTTTGTTGTTAATCCTCTTGCATCAGAAAAAGAGTTAAAATTATTAAAAAAAACATTTAAAGTTGAAGGGAATACAGCGACATCAAATTATGGTGACAAATTTGTTTCCAATGGGGTGTTAGCAAACAAAAATGCAGCACTTATCGGCTCTTTAACTTCAAACATTGAGCTTGGAAAAATTGATGAAGGTTTAAGCGGGTGAAAATTTTGAAAAAAAAATTGTTTGAAATAACCGGAAAATATAATCAGAAAAATACACAGTTTCCTTTTACCAGAACCGTTGAAGCTTTTAATGAAAAACATGCAATTGAAACAGTGTTAAGCTTGTTTGGCTCAGAGCATAAAACCAAAAGAAGAAATATTGAAATAAATGAAGTGAAACCAGCTTCATCAGAATCCAAAAATGAAAAACCTATAACGGAAAAAATTGAAGAAAAAATACAAAAACCGGTAAAAACTCAAAAAAAAGACGAAAAAGAGGAGAAAAAAGCTGAAAAAGAAAGTAAGGAATAAATACTTTTTTTTGTTTAAAATTTTGAAGGTGTTTTTTTATGGCGGAAGAAGTTGAAAAAATTTCCCCTGAACAGTTGGGGCCATTGTATCAGAGGCAGAGAGAATTGCTTGAACAGTCAAGAGCCCAAAAACAGTCTCTTCAGGATGTTTTAATTGAATTTAATTCTGCGATTGATGCTTTGAATGAGTTAAAAAAAGCAGGAAAAAATGATAAAATAATGTTAAGCCTGGGAGGCGGAGTTTATATTGAGGCAGTTGTTTCTGATGTTCAGAAAGTAAAAGGCAATATTGGCGGCGGTGTAATTCAAAGCATTTCCGTTGACAAAGTTTTGCTTGAACTGGAGAAAAGAAAAAATGAAACAATTAAAAGCCTTGAACTTAATGCCAAAGATGAAGCAAAACTTTTGGAAAGCATTGCGTCAATTGAACTTGCTTTGAATGCATTGCAGAGAGCAAATGCTCAAAAGCAGGGAAATGAAACTGGAACTCCAACTGTTTCTTAAGCGCTGATTTAAATGTTTGACTTGTTAAAAAACAAGCTGTCTTCTTTTGGTAAAAAAATAATAAAATCAACTGAAGAAAATGAGAAAAGAACTTTATCCCCCGATATTTCAGTTTCTTCAAAAGCAAAATCTTTAATTACCGGTGAAATTGAAATAAAGGAAAAAGATATTGAAGATTTGCTGTTTGAATTTGAATTGTTGTTACTGGAGGCAGACGTTAATGAGGAAACAACAAAAAAACTTGTTCAAAAAATTTCAGAAAAAATTGTGGGAAAAAAATTTGCAAGAAAAAATTTAAAAGAAACTATTAATAAAGAAATCAAATCCGCGTTAAAAGAATTAATTCAGCTTGAACCAATCAACTTGTTAAAAGAAATTAATTCAAAAAAAGAAAAACCCTTCAAAATACTCTTTTTAGGGCCAAATGGTGCAGGAAAAACAACAAGCATTGCAAAGCTTGCGAATCATTTGCAGAAACAAAAACTCAAAATAATTTTATCAGCTTCAGATACATTCAGGGCAGCGTCAATTGAACAGCTTGAAAAACATTCTCAAAATTTAAATTTAAGATTGATAAAACACAAATACGGTTCTGATCCGAGTGCTGTTGCTTTTGACGCAATTGAATCAGCAAAAGCTTCAAAAACGGATATTGTTCTGATTGATTCTGCGGGGAGGCAGGAAACCAACAAAAATTTAATGGAAGAATTAAAAAAAATGCACCGCGTAATAAAACCTGATTTGACCTTATTTGTCGGTGAATCCCTTTCAGGAAAAACTTTGCTGGAACAGGCAAAACAGTTTAATGAAGCGGGAACAATTAACGGTTTTATTTTAACAAAAATTGACACTGACACAAAAGGCGGCACAATCATTTCCCTTTTAAGTGAATTAAAAAAACCCATTTTGTTTGTCGGCACAGGCCAAGAATATAAAGATTTTCAAAAATTTGATGAAAACTTTTTAATTGAAAGAATTTTTTAACCAAATGTTTTTATTCAATCAAAATAATTTTATTTCAGGTGTTTTGTTTGTTGCGGCATAAAGGAATAATAATAAGGGAAAAAAAGGGACAAGAACATCCTCATGTTAAAATTCCTGAAAACCATCCTCTTGCTAAAAAACTTTTAAGCCTTTCAGATATCCGGGCTGAACCAAATTCTTCTTTAAAACAAGGGGACATTGTGGGAATCAGGACGCTTGAAAACAGCACTATTGCCAGCATTCAAAAAGAACGGAATCTGCCTTACAACGAACAGCATTTTAATTCCGGCTCCCATATTTCCACTACAAAATTTTTGGGAATTTATCTGGGCAATGGCGTAGCTTTAGTAACCCATGAGCTTAGAAATGCAACAGAATTTCATAAACTCAGTGAACCAAGAATAATTTACAGAATTGAAAAACCTGAAGAAATTGTTGAAAAAGAAGAAAAACAAAATTTCGGCGGGTTCAGAAGAGTTGAGTTTGTTTAAAATTCATAAAACTTTTTTTAAATCAGTATATTTTAAACCAAAAGCTTTTGCAACAGATTCATTTGTTATAAAACTTTTATGCATGTTAACTCCTGAAGCCAAACCCTTATCTTTTTTTACCGCATTCAAATCATTTTTTGCCAGTTTTAAAATGTATGGAACAGTTGCATTAGTCAAAGCAATTGTTGATGTTCTCGGATAAGCCCCGGGCATGTTTGCAACCGCATAATGTTTTACGCCAAATTTTTCATAAACCGGTTTTGCATGTGTTGTTGGCTTAATTGTTTCAACTGACCCGCCCTGGTCAACTGCAACATCTACTATTACAGAATTTTTTGGCATCAGTTTAACCATTTTTTTTGAAACAAGTTTTGGAGCTTTTGCTCCCGGCACCAAAACAGCGCCGATTAACAAGTCCGTATTTTTTAATTCTTTTTCAATTGCTTTTTTTGATGATTTTTTATATTTTGCTTTTGGAAATTTTTTCTTTAACTGTTTAATTCTTTTGCTGTTAACCTCAAACAATACAACATTCGCCCCCAATCCCAAAGAATTTTCCAGTGCAGCTGTTCCGACTATGCCCCCGCCTAAAATTACGGTTTTTGCATTAACTGAATTTTTAACAGGGCTCATTAGTGTTCCTCGGCCTCCGTAAGGTTTTGCCAAATAATATGCGCCCATTATTGCTGACATTTTTCCTGCAACTTCACTCATTGGTTTAAGCAAAGGCAGTTTGCCATTTTTTTCAACTGTTTCATATGCAATGCAGGTTGTTTTTGATTTTTTCATTGCCAAAGTTAATTTTTTTGAAGAAGCAAAATGAAAATATGTGAACAAAATGTTCTCTTTATTAAAATAAGAGTATTCTTTTGGCATTGGCTCTTTAATTTTGACTATTAACCTGCATTTTTTGCATATTTTTTTAGCATTTTTAACAATTTTTGCACCGGCTTTCCTGTATTCTTTGTCTGTAAACCCGGAACCCAAACCTGCGTTTTTTTGGACAAAAACACTGTTTCCGGCCTTTTTTAACAGTTTTACGCTTTTTGGTGTTAAAGCAACTCTGTTTTCATTGTTTTTAATTTCCTTTAAAACGCCTATTTTCATTTAAAACCAGCCAAATACAAAAAAAGCATGAAATTTTTATAAACCCTCTTTGAATCAATTAGTTAATGAGCTTAGGAAAAAGGTTAAGGAATGCGTTAGACAAATTGCAGGGTTCTTCCTCGATTGATAAAGAAATTGTTAAAGAGGCTGTTAAAGAAATTCAGCGTGCCTTAATTGCATCTGATGTTGAAGTTAATTTGGTTTTAAATTTAAGCAAAAAAATTGAAGAAAAAGCTTTTGAAAAAATTCCGGCAGGGTTAAGCAGGCAGGAACACGTAATAAAAACAACTTATGAATTGTTATCACAATTGCTGGGAAAACAGGATTCAGATTTTAAGGAACCAAAAAAAGTTTTACTGGTTGGCTTATTTGGTTCGGGCAAAACCACTAGTTCTGCTAAAATTGCAAAATGGTTTTCAAAAAGAGGAAAAAAAACAGCTTTAATTGCAGCTGACACTCACAGGCCGGCATCATTTGAACAGTTGCAACAATTATCAAAAAAAGTTAATGTTGATTTTTTTGGAAATCCAAAAGAAAAAAACCCTGAAAAAATTGTTGAAACCGGTTTAAAAAAATTTAAAAACAAGGA
Organism: archaeon; assembly: GCA_028279805.1. Lineage (GTDB taxonomy): Archaea > Iainarchaeota > Iainarchaeia > Iainarchaeales > JANQMZ01 > JANQMZ01. The sequence continues at coordinate 634,365 of JANQMZ010000007.1, forward strand.
TTTGATTATTGTTGATTCAGCGGGACGAAGCGCGTTAGATGAAAATTTAACAAAAGAAATTGTTAAAGTAAAAAAAACTTTTAAGCCGGATGCAATCTGGCTGGTTTTGTCTGCAGACATCGGGCAGGTTGCAAAAAAACAGGCACAGCATTTTAACAAAGCGTTAGGAATTACAGGAATAATTATTACAAAAATGGACGGTTCCTCAAAAGGCGGCGGAGCATTGGCTGCCTGTGCTGAAACATCTTCCCCTGTATTATTTATCGGAACGGGTGAAAAGCCTGATGATTTTGAACAGTTTGACAATGAACGTTTTTTGTCAAGAATAATGGGTTATGGTGATCTGCAGTCATTGTTGGAAAAAGCAAAAACGGTTTCATTGGAATCTGATTTGTCTCCTGAACAAATGCTGCAGCAGGATTTTACTTTAAAATCTTTTTACCAGCAACTGGAAGCATCCAAAAAAATAGGCCCATTGGACAAAGTGGCGGACATGCTTGGTTTAAAGATGCAGTTGCCGCAGGAACAGCTTGATTTGGGGCAGGAAAAACTGGACAATTTTAAGGTTATGATGGATTCAATGACAAAACAGGAACAATTGCAGCCTGATGTAATGAATTCTTCCAGAATTAATCGCATTGCAAAAGGCTCCGGCAGAACAGAGCAGGATGTCAGGGAACTGCTAAAAAGTTTTAAGCAGAGCAAAAAAATGTTTGACCAGTTTAAAAAAATGCAGTCCTCCTTTAACCCTGAAAAAATGTCTCAAAAAGATGTTGAAAATTTGATGAAAAAGTTTCAGCCAAAAAAGAAAAAAAAATTCAGGTTAAGATAAAATGGAATTTTTGTTATTAAGGCAAAGCTTAATTGTTGTAAGCTTGTTAATTGCAAGTTACACTGATATTAAAACAGGTTTAATTCCTGATAAAATTACTTTGCCTTTAATTTTTTTTGGAATTGTTTTGAATTTGTTTTCTTTTAAAATTGAAAATTTTTTAATTCCTGCCGGAGTTTTTTTGATTTTGGCTTTTTTTTATTATATTGGAAAGCTTGGGGGAGGCGATGTAAAACTTTTAACGGGAATTTCAATGGTTTTGCCTTTTTATTCTAATCAGATTTTTGTTCTGCCTTTGATTTTTTTTGCTTCATTGTTTTCAGTTTTGTTTTTTTCAGCTTTTTATGTTTCAAAATATATACGTAAAGGAATTGATTTTGAGGAAAACAGGCAGGATATAAAAAAAGCAACAATTTTAGGATTTTTTTTAATAATTTTTTTCTTTTTGTCTTTTTCAAATAATTTTATTCAGCCAGAAATTCTTTTGCTTTTGATTGTTCCGTTAATTTTAAGCCTGTTTTTTTTGGCTTTTCAGAAAGGAATCCGAAAAAATTTCTTCATTGAACATGTTTCTTTAAATAAGCTGGATGAAGATGAAATGATTGCTTTTGATGCTTTAAACCCTGTTTTAAGAAAAAAACTTGATTTTGGCTTTAAAGGTGTTCTGGGAGAAAAAGAAATAAGCCGGTTAAAAAAATTAAAAGTAAAAAAAGTGCCTGTTGTACGAGGGTTTGCTCCTTTTGCCCCTTTTATTTTTTTGGGGGCCATAACCTCTTTTTATTTTTCACATTTTTTTTCTTTTTTGTTTTAATCCTATTTTTTTAACCGTGTTGCATTCCAGGCACATTACTTTTAACATTGTTTTTTGAATTCTTTTTTTGGAATTTTTTGAATCCAGATAGGAATGACAGTTTTTACAAAAACTTTTTTTTAATTCTTGGGGAATTCTAACCCTGTTTCTTTTTCCGATTTTTAAAGCTAAGCCAACATATTTTTTACTTCTTTTTTTGTCTTTTTTTGCCAATTTAAACAGAACATAAATTCTGTCCAACGCTATTCCCTGAATAAATTCTTTTTTTTTCATTATAATCATTTTAACTCCAAAACTATTTATATTGGTTTAAATTTTGTTTTATAATGCCGAACAGAAACAGGAATATTGGAAGACGAAAGCGAAGAAAAAGAAAAAGGGGGCGAGAAGGAAGACAAAGGAGAGTTCAGGGAGATTTGACAAGAAGCCAGAGAACTGAGGGAAGGGAACAAGGCCCTGGAAGAGTTCAAGCAGGAAAGCCTTTGATAATAATGAAACTTACCAATTTGTTTTCCGGAAGAGTTTCAAATCAAACAATGAAAGAAATCAATGATAAGGTTAACTCGGGTGCAGGGCATCAGGCCATTTTAAATATTATTAAAAACCCGGAACTTGGTTTTTCAGAAAAAGACATTGAACTTTTTTCCGGGCGTATTATGCAAATTTTCAGACCTCAATGATAACGGCATTCTAACACTATAAAACTTTATTTAATAGCATTCAAATCTATGTGGCAATAACCCCGCTTGTTTTTTTCAAGATAATCCTGATGATATTCTTCAGCTTCATAAAAATCAGCTGCTTTTTTTATTTGAGTCATTATTTTTTCCTTGTATTTTTTTTGTTCTTTTTCTTTTGATTTTATTGCAGCTTTTTTTTGTTCTTCACTATGGTAAAATATTACTGCCCTGTACTGACTGCCTCGATCATTGCCTTGCCTGTCAAAACTGGTTGGTTCATGAATCTGCCAAAACACTTCAAGTAATCTTTCATAAGACACTTTTTCTGGATTGTATTCAATTAAAACAGATTCAGCATGCCCTGTTAAACCAGTGCAAACCTCTTTATACGCAGGATTTTTTGTTTTTCCGCCCGCATATCCAACAGTGGTTGTTTCTATTTCTTTTATTTTTTTAAACGCGGCTTCAACACCCCAAAAACATCCTGCTGCAAAAGTAGCTTTCATTTTTTTCCCTCAAAATCAATTGCTATTGAATTTATGCAAAACCTTTTTCCTGTTGGCTTTGGCCCGTCATCAAAAACATGCCCCAAATGCCCGCCGCATTTTTTGCAAACAACTTCAATTCTAATCATAAAATGACTTAAATCTTTTTTTAATTCAACTGCGTTTTTCTTTGCATCATAAAAACTCGGCCATCCGCAGTCAGAGTCAAATTTTGTTTCAGAATCAAATAATTCGTTTTCACACCCGGCACAAACATATTTTCCTTTTTTGTCAAATTTAACATATTTTCCGCTGAAAGGTTTTTCTGTTCCTTTTTTTCTCAAAACATGGTATTGTTCTTTGCTGAGAATTTTTTTCCATTCTTTTTCTGTTTTCATTTTAATAATTATTGTTTCTAAAAATATTTATATTGGTTTAAAGCCTGTTTTATGATGTGTCCAAAGTATAGAAAAAACAAAAAAAGACCAAGGAGAAAAGGACCCAGAACAAGCCAAAATTTTAGAAACAGGGCTACTGGTGTTTCCCGAAGGCAAAGAAGTCATGTGTTAATACTGGCAAAAATTTCAAAGCTGTTAAAACCTCATGTTTCAAATTCTGATATAATCATGACCAGAATCCAAAGAGTTGTTGAATCAGGCGGCGGATCACAAGCAGTTATCCGGATTATTCAAAGCCCGGAAACCAGGCTTTCTAAGGCAGAAATTGTAAATTTTTCAAATGTAATTAAAGCAATTTTTAGAGATGAAAAATAATTATTTTTTTTTAATTAACTTTTTTTGTGTTCAAAAAATATTTTTGTTTCCGGTTTTTGCTTTTTCAACAATTGATTTGATTCTTTTAATTCTGGTTTCTTTGAGTTTTCCGCTTAAAATCCATCTGTAAAGCATTTTTTTTGTGGATGGGGGAAACTTTTCAAAATTTTTTTCCGCTTTTTTGTTTTTGTTTAAAGCTTTTTTTAATTCAATTGGCATGTTTGGATTTTTTGGAATCTCCGAATCAAGTGTGGGTCGTTTTAATCCTTCTTTGTAAAATTTTAAACCAACCGGCGTTAACTTTTTTTGTTTTAACAATTCTTTTGCATATCCTAATGTATTGTCACTCCATTTGCTGTTTTTGTTTCTTTTGGAAAAAGTTCTGATGTATTTGTTTTCATCCAGTCTTTTTATTGTGGTATCAATCCAGCCAAAACAAATAGCCTCCTCCATTAATTCTCTGTGTGATGGCGCGGGTTTTCCGGTGTGTTTTTTGTATAAAATAACTGCAACTTTGTTTTCCTTTTCATGATTTTGTTTCAACCATTTTCTAAAATCGTTCCTGTTTAATGCAATTATTTGTTTCATTTTAATATCAGCTTAAGTGCAGCCGCCGGGATTCGAACCCGGGACAAGAGCTTGGAAGGCTCTGATGTTACCACTACACCACGGCTGCGTGTTAATTTTTTGCGTATAATATGTTTTTTTTAGCACTTGTTTTAAATTATTTGGCGTTTGACATTATAAGTGAATGTTTTATGGCTGAAAAAGGCTTGTTTATTGTTTTTGAAGGAATTGACGGCTGCGGCAAAGGCACAATGATTACACGTTCGCTTGATTTTTTGTTTTCAAATTTTAAAGAATTTGACAACATTGTCATAACCCGTGAACCAACTCATTCTCAGGCAGGCAAACAAATAAGAAAATTGCTTGAAACCGATAAAGATCCTATGACCAAATCAAAACAGTTATTGCAATTGTATCTGGAGGACCGAAAAGAACATTTGGATTCTTTAATCAGGCCAATAATTGCAAAAAAAGGAATTGTTTTATGTGACCGGTATAAGCATTCAACTTTAACTTATCAGCAAACACAGGGGCATCGTTTACAGCAATTAATTAATGCTCATAAAAATATGCTTGTTCCAGATTTAACTTTAATTTTGGATGTTTCAGTTGAAACCGCGTTAAAAAGAATGGAGGAAGGCAGAACCAATTTTGAAAAATTTGAAAAAAAATATTTTATGAAAGAATTAAGGCAAAATTATTTGGAATTGCCGAATTTTTTGGAAAAAGAAAACATTAAAATTGTTGATGCTGAAAACTCTAAAGAAAAAGTTTTTGAATCTGTTAAAAAAGAAATTTTAAAAATTTTGCCAAAACATTAATTTTTTTGTTTTAATCAATTTCAAGTTTTTTTTTAACAGAATTTTTTCATATGCTTCTAATTTTTTTTTATAAAAATAAATGCGACCACCGGGATTCGAACCCGGGTCACCACGTTGGCAACGTGGAATCCTAACCACTAGACTATGGTCGCGTTACCAATGGGCCCAAGCGGAATTGAACCGCTGATCTTCTCGGTGTAAACGAGACGTCATACCACTAGACCATGGGCCCCTGCAGCTTTTTAACCAAAAGCCGCAACTTTTACTTTAATGTTTCTGTCAAGTTTTCTTTTTTTAATTCCGACAATATTTGAAACATTGTTTTTGTCAGCTGCTTGAGCCAGTCTGCTGGTAACAATTCCGTCCATTAAAATGGTGTGAACTTTTTTCTTTTTATCAAGTTCTTTAACCAAATCCCTGACTTTAACTTCGCCAAGCTTTTTGCCTTTTTCATCCAACAATCTTGCTTTCATTGAGCCTTTTAATTTTTCCAGTTTTGTTTTAAATGGTTCCAATTCTTTTGGATTTTCATCAACCGGCGCTCTTTTGTAAGGCGTTCTTCTTTGATATCTTCCTGTCGGTCTTCTTTGAGGCATTCTGGAAGTTCTGCTTCTGGTTGGAATTCTTCTGGTTCCGGTGGTTGCAGTTGCTCTTCGTACAACTTTTTTTCCATCCAAATCTTCACTTTTTCTTCTTAAAGCCTGTAAAATTTCTTTGCTTTCCAGTTCCTCAACTTCTTTGCCGTCAGGAGCAAAAGCAAATCCGTCTATTTTTGCCATTTCCTGTAATTTTCTTGCGTTTAATTTGGCTCCTCTATCCCCATCTCCAAAAAATATTAAGCTTTTCTTTTTGCTTAAATCAATTATTGTTTTTGGAATGTTTGCTCCGCCCATTCCTATTACATTTTTTATTCCGTGTTTTAACAATGTTAAAACATCTGCCCGGCCTTCAACTATAATTATTTCTTTAGCTGAATCAATTTCCGGACCGGCCGGCAGTTTGTCAAAACCGTATTCTTTTAATGAAGATTTTTTATACCGGTCTCTGACTTCTTCCGCTATTTGTTTTGATTCCGGAATTTTATGTTCCATCATTGTTTTCAGTAATTCTTTTGCTCTGTCTTTTACTTTTTTTCTTTTAACGTTTCTTACATCGTTAATTGTTTTTGTTTTAAAATTTGAATTAAATGGGCCGACTTTGTCAACTGTTTCAATTCCAGCTGCCAAAATGCATGTTTGAGTCATATCCAAAGAACTTGGAATTGAAATATTGCCGGATGTTTTTCCGTCTTTTGATTTTGCAACAATTTCTATTCTTCCAAGTTTGCCATTTTTTTGCAATTCTTTTAAATCCAAATCTTCGCCTAACAACCCTTCACTTTGTCCGAATATTGCACCAACAACATCGTGTTTGTCTACAACTCCGTCAATTGCAAAAGTCATTAAAACTTCATATTTAACTGTATCGACATAAATTTTTGCCATACTTTATCACTTCCTATATTTTTTTTGTTTTTAATTTATAGAATTAGCAATTCAAAGCTTCAACAGGATTTCAACCTGTTTTTGCTTCAAACCTAACAGCAAAACTTTTTTTTTGCTGCTTTTATGGCCTGTGATTATTTTGGCTTTTGTTTCAAAGAGTTTGGAAAGCGTTTCAAGAATTTCCTGATTTGCTTTTCCTTCAAATGCTTCTTTCTTGATTTTTAATCTTAACCGGTTATCCCAGTCATCCAATCCGGCAAATTTAAACTGCCTTGAATTGGGTATTATTTTAAGATTTAAAATAACTCCTTGAGAGTTTTCACTCAAAGCCTTTTCAATCATAATATTTGCTTTGATTTAGCTAATTCTTATAAGCTTAATATACTAATAGCTGTTCTACCACTTTAAAAGCCCTTCTATCGCCCTAAAAACCATAAAAAGGCTTAAATTATGGTTTTAGCACTATTTTTTCATATTTTAGCTATTTTTGCTAAAATGGGTGATTTTTTTGAAAAAATACAATAAAGGAGCCGCAGCCGAAAGGGAATTGATTCACAAATTATACAATTCAGGTTTTTCTGTTGCACGAGTTGCCGGTTCAGGCTCAAGTACATTGCCGTGCCCTGACCTTTTGGCGTTTAATTCCAAAAAAAAACTTGCTTTTGAATCAAAGGCTCATAACAGCAATTATCTGAACATTTCTCATGAGCAGATTGATTCAATGCAGGAATGGGCTGATAATGCTAAAATTGATTTTTTTGTTGGCTGGAAAATTCCAAGGCAGGGCTGGCTGTTTTTAAAAAAATCTGATTTTAAAAAAAACAAAAAAAATTATTCCATATCCCTAATACAAGCAAAGAAAAAGGGTTTGTCTTTTAATGTGTTAACAGGCAGGCAAAAAACTTTGGTGAAAAAATGACAGATTATGATGATTTAATTCACGAATTAGAATACAAACTGGAAAAAGAAGATTCCTTAAAAAATTCTGTTTTGTTAAAAGATGCTATTAAAATTTTAAAAGAATTAAAAAACAGGGAAAAATAATTTCAAACATATTATTTTTATTTTAAAAAACGTAAAATGTTATGATTTTTTTATGTTTTCAGATTCTTTTTTTTCAGAAATTGAAGATTTTTGCAAACAAAAAATGGACAGCCTTGGGCTGGGTTATCATAACTGGGCACATGTTCAGGATTTTGCACAAGCAGCTGATGTTTTGACAAAAGGTGAAAATTTGCCCGAAGAGCAAAGGCTGACTATAAGAGTTGCTGTTTTGTTTCATGACACTGGTCTTAGTGAAACAAGACAGGGACATGAGGATGCAAGTGCAAGAAGTGCAAGGAAGTTTTTAACAGGAAAAATTTCTGAAAACAAAATTGTTGAAATTGAAAATCTTATAATGGCTACAAAATTATCCCGGGAACCAAAAACTGTTGGTGAAAGGATTATGCGGGACGCTGACCTGATTAATCTTGGAAAAGATTTTTCTCATTTTTCAAAAAATATGGAAGCGGTTTTGGAAGAGGAAAGAAATGCAGGATTTGAAGGAACAGAACTTGAATGGCTTCAAATTGTTGAAAATCTTTTAAAAAAAGGATTTTTTACTGATACAGCCAAAAGGCTGTGGGGAGAAAACAGGGAGAAAAATCTTGCAAGAATAAGGCAAAGAATAAGAACAAAATCTGAAACAAAATCAAAAAGACTTAAAAGAAAATAATCAGATTACTGTGGCAACAAACAGCATTGTTATTCCGATTAAAGCTGTTATTACCATTAAAATTATTGAGTCAATTGTAATGACTCCCTGAAAGTTTATAAAAAAAGAATACAAGCTAAAAGCAATTGAAATTATTCCACCTATAATTAAAACAAGTGAAATTGTTTTGTTTCTGCCGCCGACACCTTTTACTTTCATTTCGCTTAAATCCTGTTCAACTTTTTGTGTTTTTTTTCCCAGTTCGTTTAATTGTTCTTTGACGCGCGTATTCAGGTCAGCCATTTTTTTTACTGTGTCATTTATTTGTTCCTGAAATGTTTTGCTTTGACCTGTAATGTTTTTTTCATAATTTTTTAAATCAGCCATTACTTCATTTTCAACATTCTGTTTCATTGTTTCTCCGGCTTTTTTTGACTCTTCTTCTATTATTTTTCGGATTTCCGGTTTTTGTTTGTCTGCTTCCTGTTTTACAAAGCTTACAATTTCATTTTTTAATAATGCAAAAGTGTCCGCCTGTCCTAACAACAGCAATCTTTTTGCTTTTTCTTCTTCTACACCCAGATCTTCCAAGGTTTTGACAATTTTTTGCTCTGATTCTCCTTTTGCAACCATTTCCTGAATTATTTCAATAATGCTTGCTTCTTTTTTTTCAGCCATTAATCCACCTGTATTGTTTGTTCAAAACTTTCATTAAAGTTTTCAGATTTAATGTTAAATGATAACAAAGTTTCTCCTTTTTTCAATGGAGTTAAATTGTATTTAATTGTTTTGCATTCTTTTCCGGCAACTGAAATGCTGTCCGCCTGAAACCCTTCCTCAAAAAATTCTTTGTCATGTGTTTCATTCACATTTACTCTTACCCCGTCACCATTGTTGCATAATTCTAACGCTAATTCAAAACCGAATCCCGCCAGAACCGGTTTTGGATAGGACGTGCTGTATTTAAAATCAACATTGCTGATGTTTGAAATTGATATGTCCGTTGTTATTGTTGAATGAAAAGGAGCTTGTGCTGAAAGTTTTACAAACGGGCTGGCAGGCAAAATTATTTCACTTTTTTCACCCGGTTTTAATTCCAAAACTTCCTGTAACAATTCTTCGTTTGCAAAAATTTTTATGTTCCTTATTAAATGCACTGATTCATTTTCAATAAAAACTTTTGTTTTTCCTGATTCAAATTCTTTTGAAAATTTTAATCCTGCGGTAAAAAACAATAAGTAAATTATTATTATTGCAAAAACTGCAAAAATAACTCCGAATACCAAAAATTTTCTTTTTTCAGCTTCTAAAAACATTCAAATAACCTTGTGTTTTGTTGTTAATTTATTTTTCCTTTCTGCCAGTCTCTTAACAGAATAAATGCCGTTGTTTTAGTATCAGGTTTTCCTCCTTTTAAAAGTTTTTTTTTCTTTAAAGCAATTTTTTTTAACACAATTTCCGGATTTTTGTCCGTTATTTCAAATTTTTTGTTAAAAAAATTTTGGTTAACCGAAAAAAGATATTTAATCAGGTAATGAGCTGCCAATTCAGCATCCTCCATTTTCTCCGGATTTTTGGCTCCCATTAAAACAAGCAAATGCTCCTCTTTTTCTCCCCCTAAAACTCCCGGCGTGTCAATCAATAAAATTTTTTCACTGATTCTGATAAATTGTTCTCCTTTTGTATGCCCTGCAACGCTTGAAACTGAAGCACTTGCCTTACCCTTTAATGCATTAATAATTGAACTTTTTCCGGTATTAGGATAACCGATTAAGCCGATTATAACATTTTTTTTTCTGCTCATTTTTCCTAGTTCTTTTCTCAATTTTATTATTCCGTTTTTTTGTTTTGCCGATAAAAAAACTGTTGGATGTGAAAGTTTTTGTTTAATTTTTTTTAAATTTGTTTCATCAGCCAAATCGCTTTTGTTTAAAACAATCAATAATTGTTTTCTTTTTTGTTTTACAATTTTTTCAATTTTTTTGTTCCTGCTTAAATCCGGAAACCGTGAATCTAATACTTCTATAATAATGTCAGCAGAATTAATTACTTTTATTACGCGTGAAAAATAATTTTTTTTCATTTAAACCAGTTTTAAGTTTTTAGTAAAAGCATTTATCTCATTTTCTGGGACAGGACCAACACCAAAACAGGTTGTTGTACCTGGCTTTAATTGTGTCAAGCCTGCATCTTTGATTAATGCAGCCGGAAATTTTTGTTTAACAGATTCAAATAATTCTAATAATTTTTGTTCATTTTCAATTTTTAAAACAATTTTTTCCTGCCCCTGTTCTTTCCATTCTTTAACCCATTCCTCATTTTTTATCTGAATTTTTTCCAAAGCATTAACTGATGCATGGGCGGCTTGTGCTGCCAATTTTCCTTTGCTTAAACCCAAGTCCTGCCTGACAACAATAACCTGTTTTAATTTTTCAGCCATTTTAGAATTATTATTGAATTAGTATTAAAATGCTACTAAAAACAATTAAATAACACAAAACCAATTTTGTAATAATAAAGGTGATATTTTTGCCAAAACCAGGATCGGGAAGCAGGAGACCAGTGTCAAAAAACCGTGTTTCAGAAAAAGGTTTGTTGGCTGCAACTCGTATACCCGGTTCCAAAGTGTTTAATTCTGTTGTAAGAAGAAAACCTGAAATAAATGAACTTTCAATATTGGGAACCCCTCTTTGGGGAACTGCGGGGTTGGGAAGATATCTTGGAGATAACAGAATTCTTTTAACTTATAAGTATAATCCTTTTTCCGAACTTGGGAGGGGGGACGTATTTGTAAAATTAGAAAAGCCAAAAACTGTAACCAGAAAACCGTGGCAAATATTGCGGGCTGTGGAAACGGAAGAAAAAAAGAAACTTTAAGAAAAAGAAAACCGATTAAGCTTCTGTTTGTTGTAATGTTATGCTTTTTGTTATTCCGTCTTCGCCCCACAGGAATGTAAAATTTTTTGTTTCACCTGAATCAAACCATAACTGTTTGTTTCCCGGATTTTCATGTCCTTTTAATGTGAATTCGGGGTGATATTCTATTAATGCTCTTTTTCCTGTTATTCTTAAAAGCTTGAAAACAAATTGTCCTTTGCCTTTAATCTGGCTGAAAGACTGCCCTTCTTTGACATTAAATGTGTCTTCTTTTATTTTTTTTTCAAAAGGCGGTTTCCATTGGTTTATAATGCTTTTAACCTGAAACTGTGCATTCATTTTTTTTCACCAAAATAAGAGAATAAAGTATGTTCAAAGCCCTATTTAAATTTTTAGCATTGTTATTTTTACCATGGCTAAAGTTTTGTTTTTTCTGGCTTTAATTGTTTTTGTAAGCGGATGCACTTTTTCGCCTCAGGATTTGCTGGGTGAAACTCCGTCAACCAAAGAAAAAACGACTCTGCAGGCCTGCCTTGAAGGGGATGATCTGTTAAAAGATGACTGTATTTTTAATCTTGTAAAATCAGGGCAATCAACCGAGTTATGTGAAAATGTTTCAAATGAACAAATTGCCGGAAAATGTTTTGCTTTTTCTTTTCAGGGAATTCCCACAATTAACCAGTGTAAAAAATCTTCTTTAAGCAATGTTGCGGATTATTGTTATAAGGAAATTGCAATAATTTCTGATGATGCTCAGATTTGTGCCAACATTTCAAGCACAACCATTAACAGTTCCTGTGTTAACCTGTTTTTACAATCTGAAAAAACTATTAAATCATGCCAGCTTTTGCCAACTGATTCTGAAAAAACTGTTTGCTTAAAATCTTTGGCAAAACAAATAAAGTCTCATGAACCCTGTGAAAGAATTGACGATGTTTCTGAAAAAAATTCCTGTTTTAATGAAATTGACAAAAAAGATTCTTTTTATTGTTCTTTTATAACTGGTTTGGAGCAAAAAGATTTGTGTTATTCTGAAAAAGCTGTTTTTTCAAAAAATATTGAATTATGCAAAAAAGTCGGCTTGAATGAAACAAAAGACAACTGTTTTTATGATGTGGGCATTGCATCCCTTAAAGCGGATTACTGTGAATTAATTTCAGATGTTTCCTTGGAAAATGATTGCCGTGAAGAAGTTTCAGACAAAAAAAAAGGATTTGAAAAATGTTTTGTTTTGGGTGACAAAGATGACAAATTTGAATGTTATAAGGATTTGTCTGTTGACACTTTTAATGAAAAATATTGTTCTTACATTTCCGCAATAACCCATTCTGATTTGAAAAATTCTTGCTATAATGAAACTGCTTCTGTTAAGAATGATTTTGAATTATGTTCAAATATTAAAAATGATTCAAATGCTTTAAATTCATGCATTTCAAATGTTGCAATAAATTTGCAGGATGAAAGCATTTGCAGTTCAAAAGTTAAAATTATTGAAAACAAGGATTTATGTTTTAAGGGAGTTGCTGAAAGCCTTTTGAATGACAGAATTTGTTTTAATATTAATGATGACAATTCACAGTCACAATGTGTTAAAAGTATTGCACTTGACTTAAACAATGAATCTGTCTGCAGCGGAGCAATTCTTGGTTCAGTGGAAGATAATTGTTTTCATAATATTGCTGTGCAAAAATCTGATTCTGATTTATGCAACCAGATTACTTCCAGCATTAAAAAAAGAGATAAATGTTTCAAAAATTTTGCTTTTAAAAAGCTTGATACAAGAATTTGTGATAAAATAAGTTTTCCTGAAACCGAGGGGCAATGTTATGAGCAAATAGGCTTTGAACTTGGAAACATTAATATTTGCACAGAAATAGAGGTTGGACCTTTAAATGAACCTGAAACATTTGAGTCAAGGGATTCCTGTTACAAGTTTTTGGCTGATGATACAGGCGATAAAGGGCATTGCGTTTCAATTTCCACTGAAGCAATTCAGGCGGATTGCAATGCTTTATTCACCTAATTCAGCGGAAATGCACTCAAAAATGCTTTAAAAAGCCCATTTTCTATATTTTTGCATGTTTTCATCCATAAATAATGCGGTTGAATCCATTCAAAAAACGGAGAATGCCAGAAAAAAGCTGATTTCCAAAATTCTGCCTTTAAAAAATCAAAAAATTTCAGGTTTTAAAGGAGAAATTTTTGAGGAAAAACTTGCATACCCGGTTGAAGCAACTGAATTAAATTATAATATTGCGGGCGTGGATTCAGGGTTTGTCGGAAAAAACTTGTTTTCATTGGACTTGTTTTTGGTCAGGTCTGCCGGTGTTATGTTTTCATATAAAAACAACAAACTTGTAAACGCAGCTTATTATCCTGGTTTTTTTTCTTTTCCAAATTTTGTTATAACAGATTCTGTTGTTCGTGAAGAAGATTTTTCATGTTCAATGTCTTTGCACAGGTTGATGGAAGAAATATCTTTATCTAAAAGAATTATTCAAAAATTTAAACCTGATTTTTTGTTTATTGACGGTTCAATTGTTCCCCAGCATATGGATAAGCCGCGTAAAGGTTCTAATATTAAAAATTTTTATTTTGAAATTATTGAATTGTTTCAGGATTTGTATGAAACCGCTGAAAAAAATTCATGCCAGTTAATTGCATGCGTTGAAGATTCAAGAGGTTTAAGATTTAAATCAATTCTTGAAGAAATTTTGCAGAATTTTAATGGCAACACTCCAAAAGAACTTGAAAACACTTATGATGCAATTTTGCTTGACTATTTTTTAAAAGAATCTGAAAGAAGTTCCGCGTTTTCTTACACTTCGTCTGTACAGGAACATCCTGTATTAAAAGATTTTAATAAAAAATGGGCAGAACAAATTCATGTTTTTTATTTAAAGCCTTCAAACTTTGACAGGCCTTTAAGAATTGAGTTTTTGCACAAAAAAGGCTCTTTAACAGAACAATCTCAAAAAATAGCATCCTTGGTTTATTCTTTATCATCTTTTCACAAAGAATATGCTTATCCCACTGTTTTAATTGAAGCTGATTTGAGGGCAAGACTGAAACCGGAGGAAATTAATATTGTGTATGACAAAATTTCCGACAAACTGGGTTCAAGTTTTAATTTATTAATGAGAAGAGACAGGAGGCCTTTTTAATGAAAGAAATTGAAAACATTTTGGGAACAGTTGTTTCAACTCAAACAGGGCCAAGCCCTGAAGAAATAGAATTTGTTGTAACATCAGGCAATGCTCACAGAGGGCAGTTTGTTGAAATGGATTATAAAGAAGGAACATTGGTTGGATTAATAACCAATGTAATCAAAACAAACAGGTATTTTGAGCGTGCTGAAAGTGTTAAAGAGTTTGAAGCAAAAGGAGCTGCATTATTTGAACAGTTTCCCACACAAGAATGGGAGTATTTGGTCGGAAATGTGCGCCCTTTAGGCGTTTTTAACCAGAATCTGATTAAAAGAGTTTCTTTTCCTCCGTCCCCCGGAACAAAAGTCAGGCATGCTTCATCTGAAAATCTGAAAAAATTTTTTAAATTTGATGAACAAAAAGGAATGCATTTGGGGCAAATTGAACACCACGATTTAAATGTTAATTTAAATTTAACAAAATTAATTCAAAAACATTTGGCAATTTTAGCAATGTCAGGTGCAGGAAAATCTTACACTGTTTCGGTTTTATTTGAAGAATTGTTAAAAAGAAAAGAAGAACAGGGCAGAATTGGTTTGGTGGTTTTTGACCCTCACGGCGAATACAGTTCTTTTGCAATTCCCCCAAAAGACAAAAAAAGCAGAGATTTTAGCGATAAAACAAAAATTATAAAAGCTCAAAACATTCAGATTTCCGTTCCACGCCTTTCAGCCGGAAATTTTGGCGCAATGATTCCTTCAATGAGTTCCGCACAGCAAAGATATTTGTCAAGAATTTTAAGAAAGCTTTACAGTGAAATAAACCAGGGTTCAGGTCCGTATGATTTAAACAAAGTTATTCAAACAATTGCCCAGGATTCAACTATGAAAAAAAATGTAAGAGATGCATTATATGATAAGTTAAGCGAGTTAAACAATTTGGGAATTTTTTCAGAAATAGACAATCCTACAATTGATGAAATGGTTAAACCGGGTCAATTAACAATAGTTGACATGTCTGACATTGTTAATATTAAAAAAAAGCAGATTATAATTAATTATTTTTCTCAAAAACTTTTCAATGAAAGGAGAAAAAAAACAATTCCTCCTTTTTTAATGGTTTTAGAAGAAGCTCATCAGTTTGTTCCGGAACATGCTCCGAAAGAAACAGCTTTGTGTAAAAGTGTTATCAGAAAAATTGCAAGAGAGGGAAGAAAGTTTGGCGCAGCATTATGTTTAATTTCACAAAGGCCGGTGCATCTGGATACAACATCTTTATCCCAATGCAACACCCAGATAATTTTAAGAGTTACAAATCCGAATGATTTGAAACATATTGGGGAGAGTTCTGAGGGCATTGATTCAAGGTCTTTGAACATGATTACATCCTTGCAAGTCGGAGAAGCTTTAATGGTAGGAGAAGCTGTGTCCTATCCTATGTTTTTCAAAATACGCAAAAGAGAATCTTTGCCATCAGTTCATGAAGTTCCGCTTGAACAGGCAGCCATTGATTTTGAAAAAAACAGCCAAAAAGAGACAGAAGAAACACTTCAATTCCTTTAACTTCAAAAAAGTTTCATTTTTATTCTTTTGCCTTCACAATATCTTTTTAACCCATTTTTTTGGTGTTTTTTTAATGGTTCATCTGACTAGATTTGAAAGAACAAGGCTTATCAGTGCCAGGGCTCTCCAGATTTCAGCCGGCGCGCCGCCCTTGATTAAAGTTTCAAAAAATATTGATTCCTATACTCTGGCAAAAAAAGAATTTGGAAAAGAAATTCTGCCTTTAACTGTTTTGAGGAAGCTTCCAAGCGGAGAAGTTTTAAAGGTTCAATGACCGGTGATTTTTTTGGGCAAAGCTATTCCTAAACTTGTTAAAACCCGGGGAAAACAACTGGTTGAACAGTTTCCTGAAAAATTCGGAACGGTTTATGAAGAAAACAAGCAGGAATTAATGAAAATGGGGTTTCCTTTTTCAAAAGTTGATTTGCATTTAATAGCTGCTTATATTACAAGGCTTGTTAAAAAACAAAAAGTTTCAGCTGTTTAAATTAACAGGTTTTGTTGTTCCCTCATCATTTTTTTCTCTTTTCATTTTATACAGGCTTGCAGATGAAGCTGATTCCAATTCTTTGTCATGTGTTATTAAAAAAACCTGGTCAACTATTTTTGGAAGTTTTTCTCTTAACATTTCTGAAAGTTTTTTCACAGTATAAGAATCCAGGTTATGGGTTGGCTCGTCTAATATTAGCCATCCGATGTTTCTTGCCAGTACAAGTGAAAAAGCAATTCTTATTGCAATTGCAACAGCGCTTCTTTCTCCTCCAGACAAAACTCCTTCAATTTTAATCCATTCTCCTTTCATATTCTTAACTTTCATTTCATAGCTTCCTTCAACTATTTCTATTTTAGCGCTTGAAAAATCTTTATACGGGTAAACAAGTTTCCATATTTCATCCAGTGCCTGATTTGTTGTTTCAATCATTTGCGCTCTTAACTCGGATTGAACCTGTTTTAAGGCATTTACAAATATTGATAAATCTTCATGGTTTTTGTTAAAAAATTTCAAATCTTTTGCCTCTTCTTCTAATTGTTTTTGCTCTGATTTCATTATTTCAATTTTTTCTTTTATTTCTTTTTCAATTTCTTTTTTTAATTCAATATCTTTTTTTAAAGAATTTACCTGTTCTTTTTCCCTTTCAAACAATTTTGACAGGTTTTTTTCTTTTTCTTCATCAAATTCAAGCATTTTTAACTCTTTTTCTATCCGCGTAAATTCTTTTTCTTCAGTGTTTAAGTTTTTTTTCAATTCTTTTATTTCTTTTTCTTTTTCAGCTGTTTTTTGAAACAAATTTTCTTGCTCATTTAATTCTTTTTCAAGTTTTTCTTCTTCTGTTTCTAATTCTTCAAAAAATTCTTCATTTTTTTCAGCATTTATTTTTTCTTTTTTTGAAAATTCATTCAGTTCTTTAATTTTTTCAGAAATTGTTTCAACTTTTTCATTTTTTTGTGTTAAAATTTTTTTTCTTTTCACAGAATCAAGAGGCGATTCACAGACTGAACACGTATGTTTTGCTTTGTTTAAATGTTTTAAAAATTCTTTTTCCTGTTTTGCAATTGTTTCATTTAAAACAATTTGCTTTTCCAATCCGATAACTTTTTTCTCAGACTCTTTAACCTTTTTTTGAACACTTTTTTTTTCTTTTAAAATTGTTTCAATTTTTTGATTAATTTTTTTTTGCTCTTTTTCCAAATTTTTTTCTTTCAATTCTTCAATTTCTTTTTGCATTGTTTTTATTTGCTTTTCTAACTGTTCTAAAACAGCTTTTTTTGCTGTTTTCATGTTTTTAAGTTTTTTGAATTTTTCTCCTTTTTCTGTTAATTGTGTTAATTCTTTTTCTGTTTTTGAAACATTTGCTTTTTTTTCTTCAACCTGTTTTGCAATTTCTTTTATGCTTTTTTCTGTTTTTTCAAGCCTTTCAATTGTTTCAATTATTTCTTTTTGATTTATTCTTTTTTCCAGGTCTTTTACAAATTTTTCTTTTTCTTCTGTTAATTTTTTTAACACGTTTTTAACCGCAACTCCGTGTGAACGGGCTTTTTCATATTTTCCCAGGTCAAGCAATTCGTCAAATTTGTCTTTTCTTTGCATTGGGCTTAGTTTTAAAAAAAAATCAATCTGGTTTTGTTCTGAGTATACCGCTCTGGAAAAAAGTTCATAATTTAATTCAATTTCTTTTTCCAGCCTTTCGGTTACCTGGGTTACTTGAGGGCCTGCTATTAATTTTTCTTTTTTGTATAATTTTGCCTGGTTTGTTTTTCCGTCTGAAAAAACCGTTCTTTCAATTTTATAATCATTGTTATTGTATTCAAAATCAAGTTCAACTTTTGCAAAATCCATTTGTGAGGGTTTTTGCATTATTATATTGTTTGATTTTGCTTCTCTTCTCTGAAGTTCGGGGAATGTGCCGTATAATGCGTAACATATTCCATTCATCACACTTGTTTTTCCTGAACCCATTTTTCCGACAAGCACGTTTGTGCCTTTTTTGAATTCCAGTTCCGAATTTTTATGGGTTTTCCAGTTAACAAGTTTTATTTTTTTTATCATATGAAAAAATTTGTTTAAAAAAATGATTAAAAGGTTTTAGAATCAGAGCAAAGTGCTTGCTTCGACTTCAAACTGGCTTACTCCGTCAATGTTTTGAAGTTCTTGTTCCAGTTTGTCCATATTTCCCGCTTCTTTTTCGGGCAAGGCAACAGCTATTCTGAAAACATTTAAACCAAAGGCAAGAGGTTCTTTTTTTATTTCCCTCAATTCCCCTGTTTTTAATTCTTTTAATTTTTTTTCAACTTCTTCCTGTTTTTCCACGTCATCCGGAAAAACTTTTATTATTACAAGAGTTTTGCCCATTTTTTCACCTTAAGGCCCTGTAAAACCGCATTCTTTGCATGCGTATTGTTTTCCTGTTTCTTTGCAGTCAAGGCATCTTATTATTTTTGTTTTTTTACAATCAGGGCACTGGAATTCAATAAAATTGTTTGTAACTTCCTGGTTGCACGTATCACATTTTTTCATCAAAAATCACTTAAAAAGCCTGTTTAACTAATTCTATTGAACAACTTTTTTAAACCAAACGCTAAAAAGCTTTGGTTTTCAATTAATCTTAAGGCCCTATAGCTTAATGGATAGAGCTTCCGGTTTCGGCCCGGATGATGGGGGTTCGATTCCCTCTAGGGCCTTTTTTATTCAAAAAATTCTTTTTTTGCTTTTAAAAATCTGGAAAAAAATCTTGCAAATTCAATGTCTTTTTTGAACATTTTTTTCAATTGTTTTTTTTCCAAAACTTTTCCTTTTTTCAAAACATTTTTTAACGGCTTTCTTTCCTTCCTTGATTCCGTTTCAAAAAAGTTTTTTAAAAAAGTTTTAGCCTGCCAAAACTTTCTTTTTCTTTCTCCGACCCATTTTCCTTTTTCAATCCACGGCCCGGATACAAATTTTTTTCCTTTTTTAAACGCTTCTGAATGTTTTTTTTGAGTTATTTTGGGGCCGAAATGTTTTTTCACTTTTTCCAATTCCAATGCGGTTAATTCAAAAACAAAAATTATTGTTTTCTGTTCATCTGTCCAGACATCAAAATAATTTGTTTCAAAATCGTTTAATTTAATCTGTTTTGCTGTTTTTTTTGAAAATCTTTTAATTTGCCCGTAAATAATATCTGTTAATGCTTTTTTTGGATATGAAATTTTCACGCCCAAAACATTTTTTAATTTTAAAAATTTGTTTAACTGTTTTAATGTTAAAGGTTTTCTTTTTTCCCTGAAGAAAAATTTTTCACTTGGTTTTTCCAGAAAAGCGTTTGCTGCCGCAATAATCCTGTTAAACTGGTGAAAACTTAAAGCAGCTGCCACGTTCCTGTTTTCATCTGTAGGATCTATTACAATTAAATGATGTGAAAATTTTTTTCCTTTTTTTGAATTAAATTTTATTATTT
Organism: archaeon; assembly: GCA_028279805.1. GTDB lineage: Archaea > Iainarchaeota > Iainarchaeia > Iainarchaeales > JANQMZ01 > JANQMZ01. Next base: position 654,031 of record JANQMZ010000007.1, read on the forward strand.
TTTCTTTTTTCCATTTTGAAATTTGTTTAATTGTTTTGTTAAAAGAACCGTATTTTATTATCAACAATTCTGTCAAATAACCCGGCACGGAATTAAATTTTAATTTGGCTCCGTAAGCGTCAATTCCTTTCAAAAAAGCTTTTAATAATCTTGTTTCATCTTTGTGTTTTGTTTTTTGATGTTTTTTCAGCCAAGCGTGATGCAAAGGGCTTCTGTCCACCGCCGATAATCTTTCAGAGGATTTTTTTACAACGTATCCCGGAACCACATCAACTTCAAATCCTTTAAATGTTCCCCGGATGTATGGGTGTTCTGAAAATTTTTTTTCCCAGCTTCCTTTTTGAAAAACTTTTTTTCCGGCATTTAATCCTTCTTTTTCAAACTGTTTTCTTGAAATATTTAAAGGATATAAAACAAAGATATCAATGTCTTTATCTCCTTTCAGATGAGTGTTTCTTGCACTTGAACCAAGCCATTCTGCTTTGATGTGGCTGCCCGGCATTTGTTTTATTTTGGTGATGACTTCTTTTGCTGTTTTTTTTTCTGCTTCCAATTCTGTTTTTGTCGGCTTGATTTTTTTTAAAACTTTTTCCAAAAGCATAAGCGCACCAAAAGAGGAATATATTAAATATAGCCTTTGTTTTTATATCTTGAGGGTTTTGAGTGGCTGAAAAAATAGAGGAAGAGAAAGGAGAATTAATAGATTCTTCGGCAGAAAAAGAGATTTTTTCAGGCTTTCCTTATTCTTTTTATCACATAATACAACCGACTTTCAGTGAAAAAGAAAAAATTTTGTCAAAACTTCTTGCAGATGCAATTAACAGAAAAACATCTTTCACGGACTTGGAAGCAAAAATTGAAACAAAAAAGAAAAAAAGTTTTATTGAAGAATTTAATCAGAAAATTATTCAGGAAATTGAATCAAAGGAATTGTTAACGGTTATTCCTACAACTGAACAGGCAGATTCGGTTAAAGAACAGTTGTCTGAATTGATTTCAGAATTTTTTTCATTTGCATCAGAACCAAAACTTTTGGCTCAAAAAATTGCAGACAACTCAATTGGTTATTATTCTTTGTCACCTTTAATGCGTGACTCTGATCTGGAAGAAATAATGGTGAACGGCTTTGACAGGCATGTTTTTGTTTTTCATAAAAAACATGGAATGTGCAAAACAAATATTGAGATTCCAAAAGACGGTTTTATTAATGAATTAATTAAAAGAATTTCACGCGTTGCCGGAAAAACTTTTAATGAAGAACATCCTTTGCTTGATGCAAGACTTCCTGACGGTTCAAGGGCAAATGCAAGTTTTTTAACAGTAACTCCTTTCGGGCATTCTCTTACAATAAGAAAATTTACACAAATTCCTCTGTCAATTGTTGACTTGATTTCAAACGGAACAATTTCATCAGAATTGGCTTCTTTTTTATGGTTGTGTGTTGACGGAATAAATGTTGAACCTATGAATATTATTGTTACAGGAGGCTCCAGTTCAGGCAAAACAACTTTGATGAATATTTTAAGCAATTTTATACGTTATGACAAGCGCATTATCACAATTGAGGACACTTTAGAATTAAATCTGGGTTCAAGGGAAAACTGGATTCAGCTTGAAGCACGCCCCGCGATTCATGAATCAAAGCCTGTTACAATGAATGATTTGCTTAAAAATTCTTTAAGAATGCGTCCTGACCGTGTTTTGGTTGGAGAAGTGCGGGGAGAAGAAGCCCAGACATTGTTTGTGGCAATGGACACTGGCCATAAAGGCATTCTTGGCACAATGCATTCAAACAATTCCAGGGAAATGACCCTGCGTTTTAAGAATGCTCCCATGAATGTTCCGGAAGCAATGCTGCCCTTACTTGATATTGCGGTTGTAATGTTCAGAACTTTTGACAAAGAAAAAGGAATTGTAAGGCGTGTTAAGGAAGTTGCAGAAATAAGCAGAATGGATGACAAGGTTTTGCTGAGCAATATTTTTGAATGGAGCCCCAAAACTGATAAAATTCAGAGAACAGATGTTCCGTCAGCAACATTGGATGACCTGGCCCAGAAAATAAATCTTTCAAAAAAAGAGTTAATGAATGAAATGCTTGTAAGGCAAAGAATTCTTGAATGGATGCTTGAAAGCAATATTCGTTCAAATCCTGAGGTTGAAAAAATAATTCAAAAATATTATTCAAACCCGTCCGAGTTGCTTAAAGAAGTTTCAAACTTTTAATAACAGAATATCCCGGGCCGGAATTTTTTAACTTTGATTCCATTAAATCAATTTTTTCAGCTGAAAAACTTTCATTAAACTCAATTTTATTCAGTTCATCAACAAGTAAATAAAATTTTTTACCGTTAAAAAACTTGTTTCTGGCAAGAGTAAGGTGGCCGGAAAACCTTTCATTTTTGTTTTTTAATAAAATATTTATTTTTTCATTCAGTTTTTTTAAATCAGTTTTTCCTTTTTCCACACCCAACCATAAAACGTTTGTTTTAAAGTTTCCTATTTTTTTAAAACTTATTTTTATTTTTTTTTGGTTAAGAAAAGAAAGTTGTCCAAGAATTTGTGTAATTTCTTCGTGGTTTTTTTCTCCTAAAAATTTTAATGTCAGATGCAGGTTTTCCTTTTTAACAATTTTCAGTTTTTTTGGAATTTTTTTGCTGAACGTTTCAAAAATTTTTTCTTTGAGGGATTCAGGAATGTTTATTGCCAGAAAAACCCTTTTCATTTTAATTCCTCTTTCATTATTTTTTCAAGTTTTTCCAGTCTCAAATAATTGCTTTTAAGCTTCTCATTTGCCCTTTTTAAGGCATTTTTCATAAATTTTTTTTCAACAAGAATTTTTTCATTTTTTTTAACCGGAAAACTCATTTCCTGTGTTCCTTGAAATTCGATTAAAATTTTGTCATCGGAAACAACAATCATGCCTCCTCTTTTTATTCCGGCTTTTTTCATTATTGTTAAAATTTTTTGGGCATTCTCCAGCGTTTTGCAGCCAATGTGCAGAATAAACGGTTCCAGTTTAAACCATAATTCTCCGATGCTTTTTTCTTTGAGTCCCTGCCATAATTCCTCAAACTTAACTTTGCGATGCCATTTTTTGTGAAAATAAGCTTCTTTTTTTCTGTCTCCTTTTGGCAGTCCAAGAATCAAAATTCTTCCGCTGCAGCATGAACTTGTAAAAAAGTTTTTTGTTCCGGCAATAAACTCGCATAATGGCTTGAATGCTGTATCAATTTTTTTTTCTTTAATTGCTTTTTGAAGACTTTTTTTATGCTTTTCTTTAATTTTTTCAAATTTTGAGTCAGTTTCCATTTAAGTCCAGCCTTTTTATTTTAATTTTGTCTCCAAGGTACAACATTAAGGCCCGGCCATCTTTTACTGCTCCGATGTTTATGCTTAAAGTTTTTCCTATTTTTTCTTCACCATATGCTTCATGAATGTGCCCGCATAAATGAATTTCAGGCTGCCTGTCTTTAATTATTTTTTTAACGCTTTCACTCCCCCCATGTTCCCCGTTAAACAAATGGTCAAGTTTTGTATTTTTCGGAGGCATATGCGTTACCAGAATAAGGCTTTCTCCGGATGCATTTTTTTTAAGTGAATTCATTATTTGTTCTTCTGTTACCAAAACTTTTCCCGGGCGGGTCATTAGTGAGCCCCCAAATCCTGCAAAAGTCCATTTTCCTTGTTTTATTTTTTTATCATGCAGGTTTTGATTGTTTTCTTCCAGAACATCTATAACCATTGGCGTATCCAGGTTTCCGGGAATTGCTAAAATTTTGTACAGGCTTAAAATGTTCAAAACTTTTTCAGTGTCATTTTCATCCCCAAAATTTGTCAAATCTCCTGCGATTACCACAAGGTCAATCAATTCTTCTTCTGCTTTTTCAACCAGTTTTTTCAGGTTATCAAGACTTGAATGAATGTCGCTTAACACCAAAATGTTCATTTTAACCCTTCTTTTCGGCTTTTTAAAGCGGAAAACCTTTTAATCTGCTCTCTTCAGAATATTGATAGATTATAATGTTAAAAAAGCTTGTTTTGGCATTTTTGCTTGTTTTTCTTTTTCTGAATGTTTCCGGGGACATATCAGTTTTATCTCCTGTTGAAAAAGTTGCTGAAAACAATTCGGTTTTAACAATCGGGGAAATGCAGCCAGGTGAAACTCTTGAACTTCTTATAGACAGGGATGCCGGAAACTTTGAATGGAATTCTTTAACTGTTGAAAACGAGTCTTCTTTTCCGCAGCTCGATTTTTCTGTTGAAAAAACTTTTCAGACAATTTCTCTTTTTATAACCGTTCCTAAAACTTTTTCACAGGATGTTTTTAATTTTAAAATAGTTTTGTTGTCGGAACCTTTTGAGGAAAGCTTTAATGCCCGCCTGTCTGTTAAGGAAAATCTTTTATCATCTTCCTTGCTTGAAAAAAGCACTTCATCTGTCATTGGCCAAAAAACAAAGTATGATTTAAGAATCGTAAATTCAAGTTCGGCTTCTCATAAAATAAGAGTTTCAAGTTCTTTGCCGGTTTACTGGTTTGAACCTTTTGAAACCGAACTGAAAGGAAAAGAGGAAAAATCTTTTGAACTGGAAGTTGTTCCGGTTGTTCATGGTTTAAGAGCTTTTGATTTTTTTGTTGACTCCCAAACAATTAATGAAAGAATGGCTGTTCTGAATGCTGATGTTAAAGTTTATCCAACGTTAAGGGGAAAACTTATCACCGCTTTTAACGGTTTTCCTATTTTTTCACCTTCATTGCTCCCTCATTACCTGATTAATTCTTTTATAACTTATTTAACTTAGGTGTTTTTTTTGTCTGATTTGAAAAAATATTCAAATGCTTTGGTACAAATGGTTGAATCAGGCAAAATTAAAACAAAAAAACAGTTAAATTCCAAAAAAGTTTCTCTGGCAAAACAATTTGAATTAAAACAAGTGCCGACCAATCCTGATATTTTAAAATTTTCAAAAAAATCAAACAAAACCTTGAAACAATTATTTTCAGTTAAGCCGACAAGGTCTCTTTCAGGTGTTAATGTTGTTGCTGTTATGACAACTCCTCACGTGTGCCCCGGGAAATGCGTTTATTGTCCTGTAAGCCTTGTGGATTCTCCCACTCCCCGCAGTTATACCGGGTTGGAACCCAGCACTATGAGGGCTATAAGGAACAATTTTGATGCTTATAAGATTGTCAGGGACCGAATAGGGCAGTTTGAGAGAACCGGACACAATGCTCAAAAAATAGAACTTGTTATAATGGGCGGAACTTTTTATTCACAGCCAAAAAAATTCCGAGAAAACTTTATTCTGGATGCAATAAACGGCATTACCCAAAAAAATTCTAAAACAATGAACGATGCCCGAATTGCTGCTGAAAATTCTGAAAAAAGAATGGTTGGACTGACTTTTGAAACAAGGCCGGATTATTGTGATAATGAAATTGTTAATGAAATGCTTTATTACGGCGGAACCAGATGTGAGTTAGGTGTGCAGATTCTGGATGATAAGGTTAATGATTTTACCAAAAGATTTCATTATATTAAAGATGTTGCTGATTCAACTGCTGCATTAAAAAATGCCGGTTTTAAAGTTTGTTATCATATTATGCCTGGATTGCCCGGCTCTTCAAAAGAAAATGATTTAAAAAAATTTGAAAAACTTTTTTCCGATTCAAGATTCAGGCCTGACATGCTTAAAATTTATCCATGTCTTGTTGTAAAAGGAACTCCTTTATATCATCAGTGGGAAAAAGGAGAATTTACTCCCATAACTTCTGATGAAGCGGCTGACATTATTGCAGAATTCAATCAGGTTATTCCTCCTTATGTACGAGTAATGCGTGTTCAAAGGGATATTCCTGCAACTTTAATTGAATCCGGTGTTCAGAAAAGCAATTTGAGGCAAATGGTTGAACAAAAAATGAAAGAAAAAAAAATAAAATCAAAGGACATCAGGACAAGAGAAGTCGGATTAAAATCTTACAGGGAACAAACAAGCCCTGATTTTGGCAACATAAAACTTTCAACATTAAAATATGATGCAAGCAACGGAAAAGAGTTTTTTATTTCACTGGAAGACAAAAAAACCGATACCTTGTTCGGTTTTTGCAGGTTAAGAATTTTGCCTCAAAATGTTAAAACGTTTGGTTCTTTTGATTCCATTATTCGTGAATTAAGAATTTTTGGAGAATCCCTGTCCATAGGCTCAAGAAATGAAAAAGCCTCACAGCACAAGGGAATGGGCGTTAAACTGGTAAAAGAAGCGGAAAAAATAGCAAAAGAAGACTTTGATTCAAAGGAGATTGCGGTTATTGCCGGCTTGGGTGTTAAAGAGTATTACAGAAAATTTTTTAATTTTGAAAACTCGGGTTTTTTGATGTCAAAAAGGATTTAATATTTTTCAACCTGTTTTTTTGCACAATGTTTGAAATTTTTATAGCCATTATTGTACTTTTAATAATAATAATTTTTTTTCTTTTTTTAAATTTTCAGAAAACAAAAAAAGAACTTTCTGATTTAAAATTTTTAAAATCCTCCCAGTCTGTCAAATATGGAAAAATAACTGAACAATGGATGCCTTTTTTGGAGTCTTTTCCTTATGATCCGGGAAATTTCAGGTTTTTGGGTTCTCCTATTGACGGAGTTGCTTTTAATGAAGATAAAATTATTTTTTTGGAATTCAAATTTTCAGGTTCACAGCTTAACAAAAAGCAAAAAAAAGTTAAAGAATTAGTTAAAGACAAAAAAGTTGAATGGAAGGAAATCAGAATCAATTAACATTCATATGTTCTGTCTTTTTTTCCTTTTTTTAAATTATTAACTGCAAGTTTGATAAGTTTTTGTCCTCCTGGTGTAGGATATTCTCCTGTCAGGCAGGCAGTACATAATTCTTTTTTTGGTTTTCCTATTGCTTTAACCAGATCTTCAACTGTCTGGTAAATTAATGAATCTGCTTTCAGATATTTTCTTATTTTTTCAATTAGTTTTGGGTTGCGCTCTTTTAATGCTTTTACCATTTCATCCGGTTTTCTGTAACGGTTTGCAACAAGTTCATTTAATGTACTCATGTCTATTCCGTAAAAGCACGGATACATTATGGGCGGACAGCAAACTCTTAAGTGAACTTCTTTTGCTCCTCCGCTTTTAATATGTTCAACAAGCATTTTTGAAGTTGTTCCCCTTACAACACTGTCATCCACTAAAAACACTTTTTTGCCTTTCAAAACGCTTTTATTTAAAATAAACTTGTTTTTTACTTTTGCTGCTCTTTCGCTTGGTTCAATAAATGTTCTTCCCACAGACCTGTTTCTTATCAGCCCTTCCATTGAAGGCAAACCCAATTCCAATGCAAATGCGTCTGCTGCCGGTTTTGCAGTGTCCGGTGCGGGCACAACAATATATTCATCTGAATTAACTTTTTCTGTTTCTCTTTTTGCAAGATTTTTGCCCAGATTCCATCTTACTTTGTAAACTTCTTCTCCGTCAATTTTTGATGAAACGTTTGCAAAATAAACCCATTCAAACATGCAGTGTGCTGTTTTTTTGTTTTTTGCATATCTTTTTTTTTCAAATCCTGACCCGTTGAATAAAATCATTTCTCCCGGCTTAACATCTTTCATTTTTTCCACTCCGACGCTTGCCAGTGCCACTGATTCGCTTGCAGCCATTGCCGCATGCCCGTTTTTTCCAAAAATAAGAGGGCGGAATCCGATTGGATCCCGGGATATTGCAACCTGCCCATCCGCATTAATAAAATTAATATTGTATGCTCCGTCCAATTCTCTTGAAAGAGAATTAAAAACATCTTTTAATGATTTTTTTTTGTCTCCAACAAATTCTTTTGAAATGTAATGCATTAATAATTCCGTGTCAGTTTGCCTCACCAGATGATATTGTTTTTTTTTAAGCCTTGTTTTTAAATCAGAATAATTTGCTATATTCCCGTTTAATCCGAAGGAAAACCATTTCCATTTTCTTCCATGCTGCCTTTCAAAAGGCTGTGCATAATCGGATTCATTTTTTCCTGATGTGGCATAACGCACATGCCCTATGCCCTTGCTTCCTTTCATTTTTGCAACAATGCTTTTGTTTTTTCCTTCATGATGTGTTTTAAAAACCTGGTTAACCAGTCCCAAACCTTTATGGGTTTTTATCAACCTGTCTCTTTCAGAATTATATGTTGTTATTCCTGCACTTAATTGTCCTCTGTTTTGCTGTTGTAACAACAATCCGTACAAATAGTGTGTAGCCCAGCTTTTTGGCCATTTTTTTTCGGGGCCAAAAAGGCTTACTGCAGCCAAACCACAATTATGGTGTAAGTCTTCCATAAAAAGCCACATATGATTCTGCTTGGAAAAGCTTTAAAGACTGCTTACGATATTTTGAATCTTAACAGGGCGGCAATGCTTCCAAGGCTTTCCAGTTTTTTTCCGGCTTCATTTTTTGAATTGATTATGTGCACATTTGAGTTTTTTTTCTCGGATTCTGCCATTATTTTTTGCACGGTTTCATTTTTTTTCAAAAAATATTTATCGGAAACAATTAATGTTTCAATTGCTCCCAAATTGTTTGCGTTTTCCACATCTTTTAATCCGTAAACGTATAATCCTGATTGTTTTCCTATTTCTATGAAAAGTTTTTCAACAAGCTTTGTTTCTCTTAACAATTCCATGTCTTTTACAACGGAACTTATTTGTTTTCCCTGTAATAACTCGTTTATTCCCGGGGTTCCGGTTGAACCTATTGCAAATGAATAAATTTTTGCTTCAAAATTGTTTTCTTTAAAATATTCATTTAATTCTTCTCTCATAAAACCCGGCCCGGCCATTATGACTTTTTTTGGTTTTGTTTCATTTGTTTTGCTTAATATTTGTTTAAAGTATTCATGTTTCCAGTTTAATTCTTTAAACTGTTTTCCCTGTTTTTTTGACCTGATGTTTGCTTTTTCCTGCACTCCGAATTCTTTTAAAATGTAAAAATATGCCGATTCATCATCCAAGATTATTACAAACAATGGTTCTTTGTGTGTTGCTTTTTCTGCTTTTTTTATTCTTTCAATGTGAAAATTTTTCCATTCTTTTTTTATTATTTCAAGTTTTTGCCCTTTTTCAACATCCAAGCTATGATATACTCCTAATTCTGTTAATTCTTCCGGCTTTCCCCATGTTATTTTTCCGTTAATATTCAAAGATTCTCCTGTTTCCCTGTATTCAATGCTTTCAACTTCTATTTGAACAAACATTTTTTCCCTGATTGTTTTTTCTCCTTCCTCTTTTCCTTTTATTTTCCTCGAAGTTTTACCTTTAACCAAATCTCCTTTTTCTATTATTCTTTCCAGGTGCCAAAAATCGTCCAGTGTTTCAGGTCTTAGAATTATTTTTTTTTCTTTTTGGCTTGTTTTTAACAATTTCATATTATTTTTTTAATGGAAAATTGTTTTAAAGCCGTTCAAATTACCGGCTTTTGAGCCATGTTAGAATCAGAATTATTGAAACTGCAAATAAAATTATTCCAAGAATAAAAAACAGGTCAAACCCTGTCTGTGTAAGCCCTGCTGTTTGTGTTGCTATTTCGTTTGTTCCTTCCTGAACAATTTCATCAGTTATAACTTCTTTTGCTGTTTCTTCAGCTGTTTTTGTTGTTGTGTCAGTAATTGCCTCTTCTCCGACAGTTCCCCCAGCAGTGATATCAATAGTGCCGCTTTCCATGACATTCCCTGTTACATCACCGTCAACGGAGAATTCCGTGCCTGATGTTTGCATGCCTGATTGCGGCAAAATTCTGTTCACTGATGAATACATGAAAGAAAATGTTCCGAGTACCGCTGCGACAATTGATGACAATAATAAGATTATTTTTTTTCCTCCGCCTCCGATTAAATCTTTGCCGCCTGATGTTAATTCATAGTAAACCCATTTGTTTCCGTTTTCTTTTTTTGTGATTAAGTTTTCCTGAACCAGTTTTGCCAGATGTTCATGAACTGTGGATTTTGATAATTTGAATTCTGCTGCCAGTTCCGAAACTGTTTTTCTTCTTGAATTTAAAGATTTTAATATTTTTATTCTTGAATCTGAGGACAAAACCTTCATTGTTTCAGGTGTTATGGCCGGTTCCATTAAACAATTTTTTTGGAAAGATTATTTAAGTTTTTTTAAAGCTATTTTTTTGGTGAATTTAAAAGAATTATTTACAAACAGTCAAAAACTGCAGGAATTAAAACTCAATACTCCTGAAAAGAACTCAATTGAAGCTTTAAACAAGGCTTATCAGTTATCGCTTGAAGAATCATGCAGGGGAATAAAAAAAGCAGCTGTTTTGTTTTCAGGAGGCATTGATTCTTTTTTTGTTGCAAAAACTTTGACTGAAAAAATTCCTGACATAAAACTGTTTTGTGCCGGAACCCAAAATTCTTCCGCTTTAAAAAATGCTCAGAATGCCGCCAAAATGCTTGAAAAAGAGCTCATTCAAATTGTTATTGATGAAAAAAGCCTGCCTGTTTTGGAAAAAAAAGTTTTTCAAATTCTTAAAACAAAAATGCCCATGCAGCTGTCAATAGGCTTAACAGAATTTGCAGCCTTGCAGGAAATAAAAAAACATTCTCTGATAAATGTTTTTTGCGGGCAAGGCTCTGATGAAATGTTTTGCGGTTATCAGGAATTCGAAACAATTTTGAAGCAAAAAGGATTTGACGCGGTTCAAGAAGAATGCTGGAACAAAATTTTTAACATGTTTGAAAGAAACCTGAAAAGAGATTTTGCAATTGCTGACAATTTTTCATTAAAATTAATTGCCCCATTTTTGCATCCTGATTTTATAAAACAGGCAATGGCTTTTCCTGCGGAAGAAAAAATTTTATCACCTGAAGACGAATTAAGAAAGCATCCGATTAGAAAACTGGCAAAACTTTATAATGTTCCTGAAGACATTGTTAATAAAAGAAAAAAAGCAATGCAATACGATTCAGGCGTTGCCAATGCTTTAAAAAAAATTAACGGCTAGCTTCAGTTTCCCCTGAAAAAACATCTGTAACATTGCAGTTTCCTGAAACACTTTTTCTCGAATTTGCTGTTTCCTCATAAAAAACATCAAGCTTTTCTCCCAAATTTGTTGAACATGAAACATTATACAAAACATTAACTGTTGCTCCCGGAGAAACATTCAAACCGGAATAATTACAGTTAACCCCCTGTTCTTTCAAATCATTTATAACATTGTCATAATATTGCGTTATCATATTTGAAACATTTGAATTGACATTACAGCCATTAGGTTCAGCATGATCCAGAATTGCGTCACTTGTTGTTCTGTCCAGTAAAATTTTTGTTGAAAAAACCTGTTTTTTTGATTCAAGAATAATGCTGGAATAAGCACTTGTATCATTTAAAGTCTGGGTCATGCTGTTCATTGTTATAAGTGTGGCTAATACAAGCAGGGCTCCTGCCCCGATTAAAAGCGTGTAACTTCCTTTTTTCATTCATTCACCACAGTATAATTTTGCTTCAAAGCCCTGGTATCCCGTTCCGCTTGCGTTATTGTAAACAAATGCTTTTCCGCAGTAATATGTTTCAGCTTCACTTGTTTTTTTTTCTGAAATTTTTGAATAGTAGCCCATAAAAGCATCATCTGATTGTTTTTTCACTGTTGATTCAAATTCTGAATTTTTTGACTGAATATTAACCGCAAATAAGGACAAAACAATTGCAACCATTATCAGTGCAACAATTGCATCAATTGTAAAAATCATTCCTTTTTTCATTTCCACACCTTTAAAGTCATTTCAGTTTGAGGCAATGCACACGTTCCGCCATAAATGCATTGCATTAAAACAGATTTTGAAACAGAGCCTGATGCTGTTAAAACTTTTCTTTTTTCCGAATAAATATTTTCAGCGTTTAGCGGATTTGACGAGCCTCTTGTTCCGCCGCTCCATGTCAGTCGCCATTCATATTCTTCGGGAATTCCTAAAACATTTTCAACCTCTGAATCAGTGCCAATGTTTTGAAGATTAATACAGTTTGCAATTTTATAATTTTGCTGTGCTATTTCACAGTTTATTGAATTTGACGAAACAAGATTTTCAGAGGCAGCAGAACCAACACTTTTTAATTCCCTAAAAATGTTTTCCTGTTTTTTTTCATAGGAATTTCCTTCAACAAACTGAACAAGCAGGCCTAATGCAATAACAATTAATCCTATTGAAATCAAAAAGTCTAATGAAATAATTTGCCCTTTTTTATTCAAATATTTGCCACCTCAAGTGTTTGTCCGCAGGCAGAATTTGAAATGTTTACATTTGGTTTTCTGAATGGAATTTCTTCCGAAATATTTCCCGATGTTATAATTATTTTACTGTTTTGAATGTCAACAGAACAATCAATTTTTTCAGAGCCAGGAGTGGAAATGTAAGGCACTTTGAATTTTATTGTAAAATTTTCACCTTCAAGAGAACGTGCACTTGAAACTATTTCGCTTATGCTTAACGCAATATTTTTTTGCTGAAATCTTATGCTTGTTTCTCCCTGGTTTAACTGAAAATCGGTTAAAGTTGTCTGCAAAAACCAGGCTATTGCAATAAAGCCCAGAATTGCCATTAAAAAATCAAAACTAATTTGCCCTTTTTTTTTCATGTTAAAATTTGGAATAATCAGTATTTAATCATTTAGGCGCCTAAAAGCTCTGCTTTTCCTGAAAGATTCATTATTTCAGGCATTATCTGCATTCCGATAATTCTGTGCAATCCGCCTTTTGCACAACTCCTCTCCCCAAATTCTTTAACCGAATCTGTTCTTACCCCCGGACCGCAAAAAACTATGGGCACCGGATCCCCTGAATGTGCTTTTAATTCGCATGGTGTTGAATGGTCTGCAGTAACAACAATCAGCGTGTTTTTTAATCCTGTCAAAACTTCTGCTGCTTTGTCAATTTTTTCAATAAATTCTTTTTTTGCTTTTGCATCCCCGTTTTCCCCGCATAAATCCGTTCCTTTTATGTGCACAAAAACAAAATCATTTTCTTTTAATGCTTTTATTGCTGAATCAAATTTTGCATCAATATTTGTATCAAGTTTTCCGGTTGCTTCTTTAACATCAACAATTTTCATTCCGATAGCCTTTGATATTCCTTTGTATAATCCTGCGCCTGCAACACAAACAGATTTTAATCCGTATTTTTCCTGCATTGAAGGAATTTCCAAAAACTCTCCGGCGCCCCGTGTTAACAAATAATTTGCTTTTAATTTTCTTTTTTTATTTTCTGAATGTTTTTCCAGAATTTTATGGGTTTTTTCCAAAAATTGGTTTAAAATTCGGGCTGTAAATTCTGCTTCTTCACTTTCATCCAATGCTTTTACTTTTAAAACATTTTTTTCAGTTTCATGCGGGTCAGAATCGCTTATGTTTGGACTTAATTTTTTGCCACGCATTACAATTGCAACCCTGTGTCCTGTTCCTGCTTTTACAATAAATTCAATTCCTTCGATTTTTATTCCCTGTAATTCTTTTTCAAATAATTTGCTTTCAATTCTTCCGGCTCTTCTGTCTTTAATTGTTCCATTTTCAACTGTTCCAAGATTTGCTCTTAATGCAACATCTCCTTTTTTTAAATCAAGTCCTATGCCCAATGCTTCAAAAGGTCCTCTTCCTGAATAATATTCGTTAATATTGTATCCAAATATTGACAAATGTGAAACATCTGAACCGGGCCTCACAGGAAAAATTATTGAATTCATTAAACCATTGATTCCCCTTTCAGCCAGTTTATCCAGATTAGGTGTTTTTGCTTCTTCAAGCGGAGTTTTTCCTCTGAATTCTTTTATTGGCCTGTCCCCAATTCCGTCACATATAACAAGTAAGGTTTTCATTTTACAACCCAGTTAATTTCTTTGCCATTTGTGTCATACAAAGCGCAGCTATCCAAATTAAAGGGGTATGCAATTATTAAATGTATTTTTCCCGTTTTTTTAAAAGTGCTTAAATCTGCTCTTGAAGGCCGGTTATTCGGGGTCGGATGGGAATGAACGCTGCCCAAAATGGTTTTGTCTATGGGAATTTTTCCAAGTTCAAAATGAACAAGTTCTTTTCCGTAACTTGCCGGAATTACAACAAATTCGTCAACAAAATTGTTTTTCTGAGTACTCCCTAGTAATGCTAAAAATTCTCGTGGATACGTGTTTTTTGCCGCTTCAAACAAATCTTCAATTATTTCTTTTTTAAATTCAATCATGTTCAAATTATACTCCTAAATAAATTAGAATTGTGGGAAGCATTAAAAAAGTCATGCAACTTGTTCTGTTAATTTTTGATGTAATTGCATAAAAACCTATGCTTGTTGCAGTAAGCAAAATCGTTAATCCTAAAATTCCTGAAAAAACAAGTGTTAAAATTAAAAGAAAAATTAAAACGCTGATATTAATTTTTTTATAAGGCAGCATTTCAACAATTTTTATAATTTGTTTTGAAATTTTTTTTGTTATAACAACTCCGAAAGCTATTGATATTAGGGAAATGGCTAAAATGAGAATAAAATGTTCTTTTTCTAAAAACAAAATCTGTTTTATTATTTTGGCAACGCCTGTTCTTGTGATTCCTATTGCATACAATCCAAAAAAGCTTAACAAAATGTTAACAGTGTTGATTCCTCCGAGAATTATTAAATATTTTTCACTATTTTTGACATTTGTTAATTTTTGAATAATTGTTGCAGCCTGTGCTGAACCAATGCTTGGCAGCAGTGAAACAAAAGTTCCTGAAAAAAACCCGAAAAAACTTGATTCCAACGCTTCCATTTTTCCTATTAGTTTTTTTGAAGTTTTTTGTTTTGGCAGAACAGGTTCATTATTAATTGAAGCTATAATTGTGCTTAATCCGAAAAACCCTGTTACCAGCGGAAACAACGAATTTGAAACAGTTAAATTTCTTAAAACCAGTATTCCCAGCAATCCGGATAAAATCATTACAATTAAAGTTTTTGTTTTGTTTTTCTGAAACAAAATCATTAAAATAATTACAAAAAAAAGAATGCCCGGAATTGCCATCGGAAGAACCTCAAAAATTTTTCTGGCAAAAAGAACAAAAACAGGGGAAAAAATCAAAGCAAAAATTCCTGAAAATAATCCGCCTAAAACAGTCAAATTAACCGCTTTAATGCCATTTCCGTCTAAAAGCATTTTGTGGCCTGGCAGTATTGACAAAAAACTGTTTTCGTCAGGCACTCCTAATAAAATGCTCGGAATAAAATCCACAAAACTGTGAACCAAGCTCATTGAAATTATTACTGCGAGAACAAATTCATTTCCCTGTGCAACAAACAAAAACAATAACAATGCCAATGCATTTATGTGCAAGCCGGGAATTAATCCTGTCAAAATTCCCAGGCAGCATCCTATTATTGTAAAGAAAAATAATGCTAAAAATGTTTCAATCATTTTGAATTTTTCTTGCAATTATCTGCAAGTCTCCTTTGTATAATCCTATTTTTCCGATAATTTTTACAACAGAATTTTCCCTGACTTTTAATGCATCTTCCTGTGAATAATTAAATTTTACAATTTTAATTTTTGAACCGTCATTAACTTCAAACCATAAAACATTTTTTTCAATATTTATTTTTTCAGCAAAGCCTTGTACCTGGACAAATTTGTCCAGGTCTTTTTCTGAAATGTTTTCAATTTTTACCGTTTCAGGCTCAACCAGGTTTGCGTAGAAAAACAAAAAAAGCATTCCTGCAAAAGCCAAAGCTAAGGCAATTAAATCTAACCAGTTCTCTCTTAGCATACACTTATTCAAGTATCAATATTTCTTTAAATTTTTTCATTTTACTTTAATTATGGCTAAAGTTATTGGATTTGACCATCTGGCTGTTTCTGTTTCTGACATGGATGAATGTAAAAAATTTTTTGTTGAAGGCCTGGGTTTGAAGAAAAAAGCTGATTATGGAAATGAATTTTTTATGGAACTGCCTGATTCGAGGACTATTGCATTGTTTAAGGGAAAAAATGAAAAGAGCACAATTCATCATCTTGCTTTAAAAGTTGATGATTTGAACGGAATTAAAAAAAAGCTTAAAAAACTTGGTTACAGGCTTTATAAAGGAACTGTTACCCCCACTGACATGGTCGAGGGGCCTAACGGTTTAATCATTGAATTGGTTCCCTGATTTAAACAGTGAATTCTTCCGGTTTTATTTTAAGAATTTTAAAAATTTCTTTTTCCATTTGAATTGATTTTTTTTCTGCTTTTTTTATTTCTTCCAGCCTTTCAGCATTTTTTCCGTACTTGTTTTCAATATATTCAAATCGTTTTTTTAATGAAACAAATTTGTCATCAGGATTAACCCTTTTGTCACAATAAAAAACAATTTTTTCTTCCCACGTTTCATGTTCATTGTTTAAAACAGCGGTTAAATGTGTTTTTTTAACAATTTTCCATATGGAAGGCCATTTTTTTTCCAGCATTTTTTCTCCCGCTCTATACTCAAAACCGTGTTGTATTTGACCCCATTTGTCAATATCATGCAGTAAAGCGGCCCTGCTTACAAGTTTTTTGTCAATTTTTAATCCTTTTTTTAAAAAAATTTTTGCCATTGCATTTGAAACCTGTTCAACTTTTTTTGAATGAATTAAAATATTTGGCGGATTTTTTTCTTTAACAAGTTTAATGCATTCTTTTTTAGTGGGAAGCATTTTTTTCACCAAGAATTTTTATCAAGGAATTCATATCCGAAACTTTTCTTAATTCGTAAAAATTTTTTGCACCGGATAAAACAATTGTTTTTGCTTTTGCTTTTTTGCACAGTTTTAATGTTCTTGCCAGTTCAGTAAAAGCTTTTGCTTTTTCATATTCGGATAAGCTCAAATAATCTGAAAAAATTATTCCAACACTTGTTTTGTTTTCATAACATTTCTTTGCTGTTTGTAAATCAAATGAGTGTTTTTTTTTAGCAGGCAGAATCAAAACTGAAACCTTTTTGTTATTTGCAGCAAAAGCATTTTGCTGCGGTGTTCCGCCCAAAACAGCAATTTTTTTGTTTTTGTTCAGATTTTTCAAATTTGTTTTTGTTAAAATTTCAAAATCAGTCAACGTTTCTTTCCATTCTTTTATTTTATTTAAAATTTTTTCATCTTTTTTTATTGTTAAATTTTCCATAAGTAAAATAACGTTTTTTAAGATTTAAAATTTTTCACAATTTTAATTTATTTTAACCTGTTTTTTTTGCTTTTCTGGCTTGGCCTTGCTTTTTCGCTGCCTTTCCCTTTTTTTCTTAAACCGCGGCCTTTTTTGCCCGCGGATGTCAATCCTCGTTCTGCCCTTCCTGTTTTTTTTTCAATTGCAATCCAGTTAATTTTTTTGTCTTTAATTATTGCAGGATGTGTTGTGTCTATTAAAATTATTTCATAAAAATGTGTTTTTCCGTCGGATGCAACTTTGTAAGAATTTAAAACTTCACAGTTTGCATATTTTTTTGAAGCTCTTTCTTCTGCTATTCTTTGAATGCTTTTTTTTCTGGTTTTTTTTAAAACATTCATTCTTTTTGGCCTGCGTCCCTTGGTCGGTCTTTTGTGTAATCCTGTTCCTTTTCTTATTTTAACTATTGCCACAATATAGCCTTGTTTTGCCCTGTAACCCAAAACCCTGGCTCTTGCCAGGTTTGAAGGCTTTTTTAACCTTGTTATTGAATTTGGAAATTTTCTTAATTCTATTAATCTTTTCTTTTTCAATTCTTTGTAGTTGTATTCGCCGCCTTTAATCCCTTTGGCTTCATTTTGAAAAGTTTTTTGAATTTGTTTTAATGCATTCATTTTAATCACAAAAATTTGATAATCCTGTTTAAAAGCAGATTTAAACCTTTTTGTTACTAAATTGTATTTACATAAATTTAAAAGGCTTTTTTTATGGCTCAAAAAAGTTGTATTGTAAAACAGGTAAATGCTCCAAATCCGGATAAAAAAACCTGTTTAAAATGCGGCAAAAACGCCCAAATAACACTTCCATATGGCCCTCAGCATTATTGTAAAACTCATTTTATAGAACTTTTTGAAAAAAGAGTCAGAAAAACAATCAGAAAAAACAAGCTTGTTTTGCCCGGTGAAAAAATTGTTATAGGGGTTTCAGGAGGCAAAGATTCAATGATTTCATTGTATTTGCTCAAAAAAATTTGCCCTCAGAATGAAATTATTGCTTTAATGATTGATGAAGGAATTCACGGTTACAGAAACAAGGCAATTGATATTGCAAAAAAACAATGTGATTCCTGGAACATTTCTTATAAAATTGTTTCTTATGAAAAAGAATTCGGCCATTCAATGGATAAAATAATGAAACATTTGCATCAAAATAAAAATCTTGGTTCAAGCTGTTCTTTTTGCGGAGTTTTTAGGAGGCGTTTGCTTAACAAGTTTGCAAAAAATTTAAATGCCGACAAGCTTGCAACCGGCCATAACCTGGATGATGAAGCTCAAAGCATTGTTATGAATGTTTTTGACAATGATGTGAAAAAATTTTCACGCCTTGGACCAATTGTAGGGGAGAATCAGAAAAATTTTATTCCAAGAATCAAGCCTTTGTATGAAATTCCTGAAAAAGAAATTGTTGCATTTGCTTCTTTTAAAAATATTCAGCATTATTCAGATGAATGCTGTCCTTACAGCTGGCAGGCCAAACGAAATAATTACAGAAACATGTTAAATGATTTTGAAAAAACTTATCCCGGAACAAAACATTCAGTTCAAAAATTTTTATTAAGCATTCGGGAAAAAATGATTCCTCAAAATTTAACACAAAAAGATTTAATGAACTGCATTAAATGCGGTTCGCATTCCAATAGTGAAATTTGTCCTGTTTGTCAAAAAATTGATTTGATTGAATCAAAAATTGTTGTTAAAAGCACTTAAGGGGGCCTGTGGTCTAGTGGTATGACGTCACGTTGACAACGTGGAGGTCGGCGGTTCAATTCCGCCCAGGCCCATTTTTTTTATTTTTTTGAATTAATTATTCTGTTCATTTCTGCTGCAAATTTTTTTTCAAATACATCCAATTCTTTTATTTTTTTGTCAATTAATTCAATTCTGGAATCAGTTTTTTGCTCTGCTTTTTGGGCTTCCTGATTTAATTGTTCAAGTTTTTTGCTTAATCTTTCAGTGTTTTCTTCTATTGTTTTGATAAATTTTTCTTTAAATATTTCCAAATCATGCGTTGTATTTCTTAAAGAATCATAATCTATTTCGCCTTTTATTTCGGTTTCAAGCTCATGTATTTTATCTGAAACCCTTTTGTCCCATTCAACAATTTTTTTACCCATTTTTTCATCCCATTCTTGTACATTGATTTGCTCTGTTTTGCCTGTTTGTTCAGGCATGCTTTTCCCGGTTTTTTCTGTCATGTTACTGATTTTTTTTTCTGTTTCCACAGCCTTTTGTTCAAATTCTTTTAGTTTTTTATCAATTTTTTCAGGATTCAGTTTTTTTATTAATTCGTTCATTTCTGAAAGCTTGTTTTTCATTTCATTTTCCAGGTCTGTGTTTTTTTGAACAGCAATGCTTGAAACCTTGTCTTCAGCTTCTTTTATTAATCCTTCAACAATGTTTGACTGCAATTCAAGTGTTTTGCTTATCCTCTGGTCCAGTTCTTCCAGGCGTTTTTTTGATGATTCCAAAAAATCTTGCGCATCGCTTTTTGATTGAATGAGTTCTGAATTCATTTCTTTTATGAGTGAATTTTTTAACTCTTTTAATTCTTCTTCAAGCATTTTGAATTTTTCAAGCATTAACTTGTTTTCCTGTGTTTTTTTTTCAACCTGTTCCAAATCTATTTTAAGCTGTGAACCAAGTTTTTTTAATTCTGAAATTTTTGTGTTTAAAACACTTGCAACTTCCAATTCTTTTTCTTCCATTTTTGAATTTATTTTTTCGCTTAACAAAATACTTTTTGATTCAAGCAATGCATTAATTTTTTTAATTTCTTTTTCTAACCCTTTTTCAACTTCTTTTGAAATTTTTCCTTCAAAATTTTCCTGAATTTCTTTCATTTCCTTTAATCTTTGATTTGCTGTTGTAAGAATTCCTTTTTCCCAAAGTTTTGCTATCTGCCCGTCTTCAAGTTTTGAAATTTCATCATCTTTTTTTCCATAATTTTTAACTTTTTCAGAAAAAGGTTCTGTGTCTTTTTCATCATCTGTTTTTTCCGGTTTTGTTTTTTTTTCAGGTTCTTTTTTTGCTTCTTTTATTAACTGGTTTGCATTTTCTTCGGATATTCCTACTTCCTTTAAGTTGAGAATTATTTCTTTGTCCGGAACATTTAATTTTAAGAGTTTTCTGATGCTTTCCAAAACCAGTTCATTTTTATCAGGCATTTGAGTAAAATATCTTTCAAATTTATTTAAACCTTCGGTTTAAAACTTTCAAAAATGAAGAGTTTTTGAAATTTATTTAAAACTTGTGTTTTAAAGCTTTCAAAAACAGTGTTTTAATTTGAAAAAAATGTGGACCGGACGGGAGTTGAACCCGTGGCCTCCACAATTTTAGCCTCAATCTTTTAAGATTTTCAGTTGCCAATGTGGCGATCTACCAGACTGATCTACCGGCCCATTAGCTATAATGAGATTGAAATGATTGAATCGCCTCTTATCATAAGCTTTCCAACTTTTGTTTTTGTCTCTCCGTTAACCAGTTCTTCCGCGTCTTCCAAAACAATGTTTAAGTGAACGTCAAATGCTTTTAAAGTGCCTCTTACCTGTTGTTCTCCTTTTAGTTTTACTAAAACCGGTTTTCCTATGTTTTCGCTTAAACTGTCAAACGGTCTTCCATCAGTCATTGTGGTTCCCCCTGTCTTTTGAATATTTTGTTTAGAAGCCTTTTTAAAAATGATTCTTTTTTTTCTTTTTCAACAATTTTTACTCCTGTCATTTTTTGTGAAATTTTTTCAAAAGATTTTGAGGCAGGGCTGTTAATGTTTCTTAAAATAACGGGTTCCTGTTTTTTTTCCAAAAAAGTTTGTCTTACGTTTTCATCGTAAGGAATTTCACCGTAACTTGGCAATTCCATCATTTTCATTAACTGTTTTTTCTCAATTTCTCCTTTTTGTTTTTTTATCATGTTTATAATTATTCCGATAGGCTTCGAACCAAGTTTTTGTGCAACTATTTTTGTTTTTAATGCATCTGCAACGCTTGGCGAATCCGGCGTTGTTACAATCAAAACATGGTCTGCTGCCGCCAAAGCAGACTGAACATTTTTTTCAATTCCTGCTGCTGCATCCAGTAAAATGTAATCATATTTGTCTTTTAATGTTGAAATAATTGATTTTAATCTTGCAGAATCAACTTTTTTATAATTTTCCAAACTCAGCCCTGAGGGAATCAGTTCAACATTTCCGGGGCCGTCATAAATGGCGTCATCAATTGTTGATTCTCCTGTTAACACTTCATGCAGTGTTATTGGAGACATTTGCAGTCCTAATATTAGTGACAGGTTTGCCATTGCAACATCTGCGTCAATCAGCAAAACTTTTTTTCCAAGTTTTGCCAGTGCCACTCCCAAATTTGCAACAACTGTTGTTTTGCCAACACCGCCTTTTCCTGATGCAATTGTTATTATTATTCCCATGTTATCATCATGTTTTTTGTTGTTTTTATTTTCTTTCCATTCCCAGCAATCCCAGTTTTTTTAATATGTCAAGCTTTGTTTCTTCTTTTGTTTCTTCTGAGGCTTGTTCGTATTTTTTAGGAATTTTTCTTTTTAATTCCTGTAAAGAATATTCTTTTGATAACTGCATTTTTTCTTCAAATGCTATAACCAGTTCTGCCTGTTGTTTGCTTAACTCGTTTACATCAATTATTCCCTGTTGTGATGCAAATGAGTTTAAAATTTTTGTTAAAGCCTCTTCTCCAAGCACATCTTTTTCTTCGTTTATGTTTTGAAAAATTGCCCCTTTCAATGAACCTTTCTGAAATAATAACAGTCCTTCACTTATTCCGTTTTTTCCTTCAGTTGTTATAACAAGATAACCTGTAAACGTTTCTTTGAACAGGTTTGTCAAAATTTCCAAAATATTTGTTTCTGATAATTTTTTTCTGTTTTCAATTGTTTTTCCTGCGGGAAGATTCATTTTTTCACCTGTTTTTGAGCAATAAAAGTAACAAAATTGTTTTAAAAAGCTTTTTTATTACATTTTTTTTGGTGATTTTTTGGAAGAAGAAAAGATGTTTAAAAAAGTGTCACAATTAAAACCTGGAAATTATATTTTAATTGAGGGTAATGCGTGCAGAATTAAAAATATTGAAAAATCCAAGCCGGGAAGGCACGGAGCAGCAAAAGCCCGTATTTCCGCCACAGGGGTTTTTGACAATCAGAAAAGAAATTTGTTAAGACCCACATCAGCCGATGCTGAAATTCCTGTAATGAAAAAAGCTGCAGCACAAGTTGTGGCTGTAATGGGTGATACTGTTCAGATAATGGACAAGGAAAATTATCAGACTTTTGATGTTAAAAAACCGGATTTTAATGTTGAATCAGGAAAAGAAATTGAATATATGCAATACGGTCAAAATGTTTTGATTGTTAAAGAAAAATAATTTTTATGTTTCAATTAAAAAATTTTACTGGAAGGATTTGTTCAGGAAGAACAGGTTATGAATTTTTGCCGCAAAATTCAACCCAACTAAACCTGGAAGAATTGTCAAAAAAGTTAAACAAAAAAGGAGTTTTTGTTGAAATTGAAACTCCTGACATGCTTTTAATTGATTTTAAAGGCAACGATATCAGCATTTTTAAAACTGGAAAAATTTTAATCAAAAACATTGCATCAGAAGCAGAAGCAAAAAAAATTGCAAACCTTTTAATGCAATCCTTAAAATAACAATTTTGCTTCAAAACAAACCCTTAAATATTGTTTTTGCTTAATTTACTAAAATTTACTTTCAGGAGGGATTCAATGGTTGACTATGTGGAAGCAATAAAAAAACCTTTTAGTGATGTTAAAACATTGGTTTTAGGTTCAGTTATTGCAGCAATTCCGTTGCTTGGCTTGTATGTTGGCGGTTATGCTTTAAATTCGGCTTCATGGGAATTAAAAGGAAAAAAACAATTGCCCAGTTTAGGCGATGATGTAAGCGGCAACATAATGAAACTAGTAATGGGTTTAATTATAGGCATAGTTTATGCTTTACCGGCATTTGTTCTGTTTTTCATCGGAGGAGGAGCAGTTTTATTAGGTGCATTTGGTGCAGGAGCAACTCAGGATCCAAGTGTTTTCATTAACGCTTTAACCAGCGGAGGTCCAATGCTTTTGGTCGGAGCAATACTTGCAGTTATTGCAGGATTCATTTCTCCGATTGCAGTAATGAGTTATCTGAGTAAGGGAACATTAAGTGCTGCTTTTGCTTTTGGTGAAGTAATAAGAAAAGCTTTTACCGGAACTTACATTGTAACATGGATTTTTGCAGTTGTATGGTCATTAATTTTTTCAGCAATTACAAGTGCAATAATTATTGCAACATCTGTAACAATAATTGTGCCATTTTTATTGTCAGGATTCATTAACTACATTTTACTCGTATCAGTTTACTCAATGTACGCACAAGCATTCAAGGAGATCAAATAATCTCCTTCTTTATTTTTCTTTTTCTACATTTTTCTTAATTTTTTAATTCTTTCTTCTATTGGCGGGTGAGTTGCAAACAAGTTATTCAAAAAACTTGGCGTATTTTTTAACGGGTTAGAAATAAACAAATGCGATGTGGCTTTGTTTGCAGACTTTAAAGGCTTATTGTCTTGTGAAATTTTTTCCAAAGCAGATGCCAACCCCTCCGGATATCTTGTCAATAGTGCTCCAGAAGCATCAGCCAAATATTCTCTTTGTCTTGACACTGCCAATTTTATTATTGTTGCAACAATCGGCGTTAAAATAGCCAAAACCAAACCCAAAACCAATGCGATGGCTGTTGCCCTGCCATCCCTTCTCCCTCCAAAGCTTCCCCAAAAAAATGAACGCAGAATAAAATCACTCAGCAAAGCTGTTACTCCGACCAAAACTGTTATAATGCTCATAAACCGAATATCATAATTGCCAATATGGCTCATTTCATGGGCAATAACTCCTTCCAGTTCCTGTTTATTCAGTTTTTTCATTAAACCAGTTGTCACACAAATAACACCATTTTCAGGGTTTCTGCCAGTTGCAAAAGCATTTAATGCATCTGAGTCAATCACATAACATTTTGGTTTTGGCAATCCCGCAGCAATAGCCAAACCCTCAACGGTGTGATACAAGAATGCTTCATTTTTTCTGTCAACAGGCCTTGCTTTGCTTATTCTCAGAACAAGTTTATCGGAATAATAATATGAGCCCCAAACCATTGCCAACGCGATTATCGTGGCAATAATTATTCCAAAAGTGCTGCTTCCAAACAGTAAACCAAAAACCCAGCCTAATCCTATTATTAAAATTATAAAAAATAATGATAATAGAATGCTGTTTCTTTTGTTTGATGAAATTCTGTCATAAATCATTTTTTATCAAAATGAAACTTTTGGAACAGTTTTTTCTGCTTCATCCATTTCAAAATATTCTTCCTGTCCAAATCCGAACATTTGGGCAAAAATATTGTTTGGAAAAACCTGAATTCCGTTATTGTAATTTAAAACAGAATCATTGTAAAACTGTCTTGCATAAGCTATTTTGTTTTCAATTCCTGACAATTCTTCCTGCAAATTTAAAAAATTTGCACTTGCTTTTAAGTCAGGATAAGCTTCGGCTACAGCAAACAATGATTTTAATGCAGATGTTAACATGTTGTTTGCATTTGCATTTTCTTCAACTGTTCCCGCATTAACCAATGCCGATCTTGCTTTTGTTACATTTTCAAAAACACTTTTTTCATGTTTTGCATAACCTTTAACTGTTTCAATTAAATTGGGAATCAGATTTGTTCTTTTTTTTAACTGAACATCAATCTGGCTCCATGCATTTTTAACCCTGTTGCGCCTGATAATCAAAGAATTAAAAATTGATATTACAATTATTCCCAGAACAACCAGAATTGCTACGGGAATCCAAAAACCCAGAGAACTCAAAAAATCACCTATTTAATTCTGCTCTGATTTGTTTTTAAATTAATCCAATTTTTGAAATAACACATTCCCTTTACTTGTTTTTGCTTCCTGCGTCAAATCAAATCTGCACTCCTGCAGGCTTTTTCCTTCAACGCCAAGCTGTTTTTGAATTTCTTTAGAACTTGCAGGAATAAAAGGCCATAACAAAATACTGATAATTCTTAAAGAGTCAGCCAAACTGTACAAAACATTTTCCCTGTTTTGCTCATTTTCCCATGGTTTTTTGTCATTAATGAATTTGTTGCATTCTTTTACAAAACCCATTATTTGTCCGAGAGCCAGATGCAGTTCAAATTTGTTCATATGATTCCTGATTTGATCCAGCTTTAATGCTTTTTTTAACTGTTCATCTGTTTTGCCTTTTGGAATTTTTCCATCAGAATACCTTTCAATCATTGAAATTGTCCTGTTTAACAGGTTCCCCAGTTCATTGGCTAATTCATTGTTATTCCGCTCTTTTAATGCTTTTTCTGAGAAAAAGCCGTCCTCGCCAAAAGGAATTTCTCTGACCAAAAAGTAACGAATTGAATCCAGTTCATATTTTTTAACCAAGGCAAAAGGGTCAATCACATTGCCTTTGCTTTTGCTCATTTTTTCCCCTGAATCCGTGTTAATAAAGCCATGAACCAAAACTGTTTTTGCAGGTTCAATGTCTGCCGCCATTAAAATTGCAGGCCAGATTACACTGTGAAACCATAAAATGTCTTTTCCTATTACATGCGCATCAGCAGGCCAGAATTTTTCAAATTTTTTATCCGGGTAATCAATTCCGGAAATATAATTGGTTAAGGCGTCCAGCCAGACATACAATACATGTTTCTGGTTTATGGGAAGCTTGATTCCCCAGTCAAAACTTGTTCTTGAAATGCTCAAATCCTTTAATTCTTTTTTAACCCTGTTAACAATTTCTTTTTGCTTTTTTTTTGGCAGAATTGATTCATTTTTTTCCAAATATTTTAACAAAGGTTCCTTAAATTCTGATAATTTGAAAAAATAACTGTCTTCCTCAATTTCTTCAGGCTTTGTTTTATGAATCGGGCACAAACCATTTTGCAAATCTTTTTTTTGATAAAAAGCTTCACAATCAGAACAGTACAAACCAACATATTTGTCCAGATAAATTAATTTTTTTTGATTTATTTTGTCAAAAATCTGCAAAACAACTTTTTCATGTCTTTTTTCCGTTGTTCTGATAAAATCATTATTGCTAATGTTCCACGCTTTGCATAATTCTTCAAATTTTTTGGCCTGCACATCCACAAATTTTTCAGGTTTTAATTTTGCTTTTTCTGCAGCTTTTTGAATTTTTTGACCGTGTTCATCTGTGCCTGTTAAAAAAAATGTGTCTTTGCCTTCAAGTGTTTTCCAACGCGCAATTACATCTGTCACAAGCTTTTCATAAGCATGTCCCATGTGAGGGTTTCCTGACGGATAATCTATTGCGGTTGTTATGTAAAATTTTTCACTCATAAAACATTTTTCCCGTAAAACCAATAAAAGCTTTTTTCCTTTTTTTTTCAAAAAACCGGTTCTGAAAACCAATTATATTTTTTGTTATTGTTTGAATACTTAACTCTTCCCTGTTAAATAAATTTAACATATCAGTATATAGTTTTCCGAGCACACGCTCCTGACACAATTTCTCGATACACATTCAAAAGTCAGTGGAAATTTACTTCCCAAACTGCCTTTTAAAAGTATGAAAATGGTATATTTATGGTTAGTTCTATCGGAGCGGAAAAAGTCTCAGAAAGCCCTTTTGTGTCAAAATACCAGGCTTTTCTGGATTCAAGCTATAAAAAGGAAATTGAAAGGCTGGCTGAACATTACCCCCAGAAACGTTCCCTTAATGTCAATTTTCAGGATTTGGAAAAATTTGACTATGAATTGGCGGATTCTTTGTTAAGAGATCCTGACACTCATTTGGAGGCTTTGCAGGAATCTGTTGAAAGAATTAATATTCCTTTGCTTGATGAACAGGATTTTAAGCCGCATGTTCGTTTTTTTAATTTGCCTGCTGATGCGTGCCCTTTAATCAGAAACCTGGGAGTAGACAGTTTAAGAAAAATGGTTCAGATTGACGGTGTAATAAAACAAATAACCGACATTATGCCTAAAATTAAAAATTCAACATGGGAATGTCTGGCATGCGGCAATACTTATAAAATTGCCCAAAAAGAACATGCAATTAACAAGCCTCATATGTGTGAATGCAAAAGCCGTGAATTTAAACTCATTGTGGAAGACTCCGATTACATTGATTATCAAAAAATTTTGGTTCAGGAACCTTTGGAATTGTTAAAAGGGAATGAACAGCCAAGCACTTTTGAAGTTCATGTTTATGATGATTTAGTTAACATGGTTACAGCGGGAGACAGAATTAAAATAACAGGAATTTTAAGATTAAGACCAAGCAAAAAAAACAAACTTGTTTTTGAAAGATTTTTAGAATCAAATTTTTTGGAAAAAACAGAGGAAAAATTTGAAGAATTGGAAATTTTGCCTGAAGAAAAAGAAAAAATTGAAGAATTGTCAAAAGACCCTTTAATTTATGACAAACTGATTCAAAGTTTGGCTCCTACAATTTATGGCCATGATGATGTCAAAGAAGCAATAATAATGCAGTTGTTTGGAGGTGTAAAAAAAGTTTTACCGGATGACCAGAAAATAAGGGGAAATGTTCATGTTTTGCTTGTCGGTGACCCGGGAGCCGCAAAATCAATGATGTTAATGGCAGTGGACCGAGTTGCTCCAAAAAGTGTTTATACATCCGGAAAAACAACAACCGGTGCAGGAATATCTGCAACAGCTGTTAAGGATGAATTTGGTGAGGGAGGCTGGACTTTAAAAGCGGGAGCATTAGTTTTGGCTTCAGGCGGTTTGGCTTTAATTGACGAATTTGATAAAATGGATACACAGGACCGTTCGGCGTTACATGAAAGCCTTGAACAGCAGACAATTTCTGTTGCAAAAGCAGGCATTGTTACAAGGTTTAAAACTGAGACAAGTGTTTTGGCTGCTGCAAACCCTAAAAATGCAAGGTTTGATCCAATGGATGATCTGATTAACCAGATTGATTTGCCTGTCACTTTGATGTCAAGATTTGACTTGTTTTTTATTATCCGGGATGAACTGGACAGAACCAAGGACAAAAATATTGCTGAACATATTTTAAAAAACCATAAAAGCGGTGAAAATTTTGCACAATCCAAAAAAACAGGAAAATCTTTAACAAAAGAAGAACAGGAAACACTGGAATCTTTGCTTCCTCCAATTGAACCTGAACTGTTAAAAAAATATATTTCTTATGCCCGTCAAAATGTTTTTCCGGTTTTGTCAAAAGAAGCAATTAAAGCAATTTCAGATTTTTATATTGAGTTAAGGGACCGAGGCAGGGAAGAAGGGCAGTATGCTGCGACTCACAGGCAACTTGAAGGCTTGATAAGATTAAGTGAGGCTTCTGCAAGAGTCAGATTGGCTGATGAAGTTAAAAAATCGGATGCTGAAAGGGCTATTCGATTATTAAAAGATTCACTTGAAAAAGCGTTTACTGACCGAGAAACAGACAGGCTTGATATTGATATTCTTACAACAGGCAAAAGCCATTCAAAAAGACAGACAATGAAAGAAATTATGAAAATTGTAAGGGATATTACAAAGGAAGAGGACACTGCGGTTATTGAGAAAGTTGTATCCGAAGCTGACAAGCTTGGAATAGATGAGGACAGGGCAAGAGATGCCATTAATGATTTGTTAAAACAAGGCGATTTATACAAACCTCCGGAAGGGCAGGGAAGAGCTGTTAAACCGGTTGATTAAACAAAAATAACCTGAACGTTTGCTTCTTCAAATTTTGTTTTCTCTGTAATCGTGTTTTCCGCTTTTTTTATTTCTGTTTCAAGTTCACCATTTTGAAAACCGTTTATTGTTATTTTAATATTTACAGAATTTTTTCCCTCAGAATTTTGAAAAAATTCGGGGTCATCAATTTTTTCAATAAAATAAAAATCGTTTTGTTTTTGCAGTTCTTTTAATGTATGATTTTTTAACAAAATCATTGAAAAAGTTGTATCTGACACGTTAAAAAATTTTCCCAAAACAAGCGTTGCCATTATAAAAATTATTGACATTATTATCAGAAATTCAACTGAAGCCTGTCCCTTATTCTGTTGCCTGAACATTTATTTGTTCTCCTGTTTTGGAAATAATTATTTTTGCTTTAGGAGTTTCGTTTCCGTTTAAAATGGTAAAACAACTGTTTAAAGAATAATTTAATTTTATGTTTCCCCTGCATCTTTGAATCTCCCCGTTTTCATCCTGTTCGTATGAACATGATTCAACTTCAGCAGGATTTTCTAATTCTATTACATAATCAATTTTTTTCCCCAAAACATCACAATCAATTGATGATTTTTCAGGCACAAAAACCCAGAACGTTTTTTTGCTGTCTCCGCTTAAAGAACCAATTTCATTAATATTGTCTGCAATAATGTTTGCATGCTGAATGTTTTGAGCAACTCTTTTTGTATCAAGCAAAGCGGTTGAAGAATTTTGCAAAGCGGGATTTATCACAGTAAAAAGGTAAATAAGCATTATCAGTATGATTAAAAGGAATTCAATGGATGTCTGTCCTTTTATATTAAAAACTGCCATAAAACATCTCCGACCAAATTTAGCATTACATATCCTATTAATATTGCTGGTGCCAATGGTGCTGATTTTTTTAACATTATTGTGTTTTTTAATTTTTTTTCTTTCACCAGTCTTTTCAAAATTTTAATTTCCTCCTCTGTAACTCCTCTTGCTTTTTTTTCACTTACAACAATTTTTTCATTTTTTAATGACTGCAATTCTTTTAACCTATTTTCTTTTAAGTGTTTAATAATTGTTTTTATTCCAACAGATTTTTTTACAATTGCTTTTTTTCCTTTAATTATGATTGTCTGAGCGGGTATTTCCCCTTCTTCCAGCTGGGTTATTTTTTTTGAATAATTTAAAGCCGGTTTTCCGACAACATAAAGCTGAAAAAATGCAAACAAAAACAATGCAGATATTAATCCTGTAAAAATTTCAAACGATAAAACAAAAAGTCTTTCATAAATGCTCCATAAAAAAAATGCGTAAAAAAAATATTTTACACTTTTTGAATAATTTTTTTTAATTAAATAATTTAAAAACATCGCAAAAGCTATGCCAAGCAAAAACAATGTTCCGATGGGGTAAAAAATTTCTCCTGCAATAAGTATTGCCAAAAAGATTCCCATTTTTTTTATTCTGTTTTTAAAATTCTGTAAAACTTTTTGCTTTAATTTTTTTTGTTTTCTCAATTCATTTAAAATTAGGAGAACTGAATACGGAAACATGGCAAAAATTGAAAAAAACAATAAGCTTACTGTAAAAATTGGCAGAGAAATTGTTCCAAAAATTCCGGCAATATTGTTGTTAAAAGGATTTAATGCTGCGATTCCTGTGAAAAGTTTTACATCTCCTCCTGCCCAAAAACCAACTTTGTATAACAAAAAAGCCCATGTAAATGTAAAAAGTGTTGCAATTATTGAATTTGTTAAAAAAGAATAATCGTTTACAAAAAAAGAATAAATGCCATGTCCAGTCAAACCGATTGCAACCATTCCGTATGTTATTTTGTTTGAAATAATTCTTTCCTTCAAATCAGTATAACTTGCATAAATTAAGCCAATGACTGAAGTAAGGAATAAAAAAACAGGAAAAAATGCTGTCATGCTCCCATTAGGGATGAAATTGTTTTATTTCTATAGTCAAGCAACTGTGTTTGTGATTCTGTTGCAATATTGTTTACAACAACAATTAATGCAGCTACAGCCAATGTTAAAAGTATTGCAAATGTAACCGTAAGCAGGTATTCAAAAGACACCTGTGCTTTTGAATCCATTTTAATCATCTTACACAGTTTTGAGGATCAGCGCATGCATGACATTCTGATATTGTGTCCGCATCCAAATCCACCCATTCACAGTCTGCCACAGTATCATTGTCAACATCTGCAGCATCACACTGTACTTTTGTTTGCTTTTGGGCGCACAATGCTTCTTTTAATCCGGACTCTGTTCCCTGTTCCGCCTGTTGTTGAATTGTTGTCATAACAGTCAAAACTACAGCCGCAATTAATATTGCGCCGCCTATTAGCAACAGGTATTCTAAAGCGCCTTGTCCTTTTTTGTTCAATTTTTTCCCTCCAATTTTTTATAATTATGATGATTCTTCTTTTATTTCTTCTCCAATTGTGTTTGCGGTTGTTTTTAAGTATAATCCTATTATTGCGGTTACAAAAATTATTCCGCCTAAAATTATTAAATATTCCAAGCTGACTTGTGCTTTTTTCTCCTTAAACATTTAAGCCCCGCCGACAAGTGTTGAGCCCAAAAAGGCTGATGCGTAGAACACAAAATATGCAATTAATAGGAGCATTGGAATGTATATAATACTTTTGGTAATTTTTCCGTTTCTCATTATTGCAAGCATTGCTCCTATCGCAATAGCCTCAATTAAAACATAAAACTGCATTAAGTTTACAATTAATTCTTTTGCATTCAAAGAATTTTGAATAATTGTTTGAGGTAAATTTAAGCCTGATGCAGCAGTTTCAATAAAAAATGCAATAATTGATGAAACTAATCCGAAAATAAACGGTGCGACAAATGCTCCGGCTGCAACCATAAACATTGCCTGCATTAATGTTGATGACTTTCTTTCCTCCTTTAATCTGTTCATTTCCCTTATGTCATCTGCTATTTCATCCAAAACATTTGCCAGTCCCGCGCCGGCCTTTATTGAATCAATTATTATGTTAACCGTTCTTTTAATCAGCCTGCTATCAATATTGTTTGAAAATCCGAGCAAAGAATTTTCCAGGTTGCCTCCCTCTTCAATTCTTCTTAATGCTATTTCCATTTCATCTGTTAACGGGCCGTATTCTGCATTTGTTATTTCTCTTAAAGCGTATTCATATGTGCCTCCCGCCTTTAAAGTGTCAGCCATTTGTTTTAATGCATCCGGAAAAGCCTGTTCTATTAATTCAATTCTTTTTTCAGCTTTAAAATAAGGATATCCTGCAAACAAGTCCAGAAAAACAACAAAAACTATTAATGATAACAATGGTGATACTGGCAGTTTCAAAAAAGTTATTGTAAAAAAACTTGCAATTCCAAAACCTGTTGAAATTATTATTGAAAGTATTATCCAGATTTTTGGATTAATTTTCCATCCGTATTGTCTTAAATGGTTTTCATAATTTTTCCATGCATTCATTTTAAATCCTCGGCTGCGTCCCATTAATGTATGAAATCATAAAAAGCAAAAGCAATGGCATTATCACCAAATATATTACCGCTATTGACAACGGCGTTAAAGGAATTATTTGGAGTGCTCCTCCTCCGATTGATAACGGAACATTTCTTATTCCTCCTAACACCGCCACAAAAACCGGGAAAACTATTGCTATGAAAATAAAAATGACCCCGAAAAAATTTAGCCTTTGGGCAAAATCTTTCATGCTGTTTTTTAATTCAAATGAAACATCTTCAGCTATTTCAGTCATTATATTTGACAAATTTCCGCCGGTTTTTAAGGCTCTGATTATGTGGGTTAAAGCATTCCTTAAAGGCTTTGATTCTGTTCTTAATGCCATATGTTTTAAGGCTTCTTTTGTATCTGTCCCTTCCTCTATTTCAATAATTGATCTTGAAAATTCTTCGGATAATGCGCCATAGTCTGCCATTGAAATGGTTTGAATTGTCCTGTATAATCCGAGGCCTGATTTTAATTCTGTTGCAATATGCCTTAATGCAAAAGGCAGTTCAACATTTATTGCATTTGCTCTTGCTGTTGATTTTCTTTTTGGAACCGACAGCATCACTATTTCAGCCATTAAAAAAGCCAGAATAGCTATGGGAACGATCAGTGCGGCATCCGGAAATCCTAAAAACAAGTTTAAGGCTCCGAAGACAAGCAATGAAAAAATTAATCCGATAAATCCTAAAATTGTTGAAATGGCAATCCATTGTTTTGCTGAATATTTCATATCAGCAGCATACAAATAATATCCGAGTTTATCAGCAAAAGGCAGTCTTATTGTTATTTTTGTTAATGGTTCCAAAATTGTTCTTAACCCTAAATATAATCTGCCAAGCCTTCTTATCATCGGTGAATCAAAATCAACCAGATCTTCAACTCTTTGAATTTCTATTTCCGCTGCTTTCCCTTCAGTAATAATTCCGTGCAATTCGTCAAGGCTTTCTGTTTCAACGTTTAAATCTTCTTGTGAATATTTTTTTTTCATTCTTTTAACTATTTCTTCAACTTGTTTTGTATCAATGTTTTCATCTTCAGGCATTTTAATCACCTGAGTTATCCAAATATTTTTGCATTTCTTCTGATACAATGCTCATTTCTCTTTTTTTTTCCTGAATAAGTTTTTTTAAAAAATTTTCTCTTTTTTTTAATTCTTCTAAAATCTGCTGGTTTGTTAATCCTGACAAGTCCTGTAATTTTTTCAAATAATTGCTCGGAATATTTGTTTTTTCAATGCTGTCTTTTGAAGCTGTTCTTTCAAAAAGAGTTTGTGTTTCAGGTTTTTTTTGTAATGCTCCTGTCACTTCTGACAATTCTGTTATTCTTCTA
Organism: archaeon; assembly: GCA_028279805.1. Taxonomy (GTDB): domain Archaea; phylum Iainarchaeota; class Iainarchaeia; order Iainarchaeales; family JANQMZ01; genus JANQMZ01. The sequence continues at coordinate 687,787 of JANQMZ010000007.1, forward strand.
ATTGTTCCTTTTTTTTTGTCATGCAACCTGTGCTGCACTAATACAAAGTCTAATCCTGATAACATTGTCACCGGAACATTCATTGGCGGGTTTGAAACTCTTATTATTGTTTCTTCACCTGAATTGGAGTGAACCGTGCCCAGAGAACCATCGTGCCCCGTGTTCATAGCGGTAAAAAGGGTAAAGGCTTCATCATGCCTTATTTCCCCGACAATAATTCTGTCAGGACGCATTCTAAGCGAGTTTTTTGTTAAAATGTCCATTTTTATTTCCCCTTTTTCTTCTAAACCCGGAGGCCTTGCTTCTAATCTTATCCAGTGTTCCAAAGGCAGATTTAATTCAGCTGTATCCTCAATTGTTACAATTCTTTCACTTTTGGGAACAAATGAAGCTAAAACATTTAATGTTGTGGTTTTTCCTGAACCTGTGCCTCCTGCAATTAAAATATTTGCAGGTCTTGTTCTAAGCCCTTCAACACATAACCACAGAAAAGCAGCCAATTCTATTGTTAAAGTGTTTGAATTAATTAAATCAATTATTGAATAAGGGTCTTTTCTGAATTTTCTTATTGTAAGACTTGAACCTGAAACAGATGCCGGTGCAATTGTTGCATTAACTCTTGAACCGTCCGGTAATTTTGCATCAAGCAACGGCGCACTAATGTCAACACGTCTCCCCACCTCTCTTGCTATTCTGTTAATAACATCGTTTATTTCATCATCTGAAAAAAATTCAATATTTGTTTTCATCATTTCATGTTTCCTATGAAACACGTAAACAGGTTTTCCTTTTCCTATAACCATTATTTCTTCAAGCTGGTCGTCCCTGATAAGCAAATCAATTAAACCATAGCCAACCATCTCCCTCACAACAGAATCTGCATAAAATTCAAATTTTCTTTTTGGAATTTTTAATTCAGGAGATTCTTCCAGTATTTCCAAAATTTTCTGCCTGTAAACATTTCTTCTTTGTTCCGGGTCTCTGATTTTATATGGGGCGATTGAAATAAGTCTTGTAGCTGCCTCTTTTAATGTGTAAATTATTGATTTTTCGCTTTGATTTGGTTTTGGAACAGGAATATAATAATATAACAATGGCTTGCCGGGAATTTTGTAAATTTTTGTTTCTCCGTATGATTCAATTTCTTTTTTTTCCCCGCTTTTTAATTCTTTTTCTGCTTCAGATTGTTTTGGCGTTTCTTCTTTTGCAGGATCTTCAATTGTTTTTTCTTTTAATTCATGCAATGCTTTTTTTGCTTCCGCCGGAATTTCAATTTGTTCCTCTTTTTCAACAATTGGTTTTGCTTCCAATTCTTTTTCGGGAAACTCCTGTTTTTTTTCCAAAAATTCATCTGCTGGTTTTGTTTTTTGAACAGGTTTTTCTTTTAATTTTTTTTCAAAGCCGGTTTTTTGTTCTTTTTTTTCCAAAACCGTTTCATTTTTTTTTTCAGGTGCTTTTTCTTTTTCTTCTTTGGCTTTTTTAATCATGTCTTTCAAATAGTCAGCCACAGACACACCCACCAACAAAAGAGCTTTTTTTTATTTAAACCTATCTTTAAACGGGTTTAGAGCAACTTTTAAACTTTTTTACACGGGAATTGTTAAACTAAAAAAGGTGTATTTTTTTGTCATTGGAATCTGATTTGAAAACAAAAGTAAAAAAATACAAGTCTTTGACAGAAACTGCTTTGAAAAAAGTTTCAGTGCTGGCTGAAAAAGGTTCAAAAGAACATGACATTGCTTTGGACTATCTGGATATGGCTAAAAATTATTTCAATGACGCATGCTATTATGAGCAAAAAGGCGATTTTTTAACAGCTTTAGCTTCTTTTTCTTATTCTCACGCATGGCTCGATGCAGGTGTCAGGGCAAAAATTCTGAAAGGCTCTGATGATAAGCTTTTTACGCTTCCTTAACCAAAAACAATTTAAAAAGCCGAACACTTATATTCCAATTATGGCTTTATATGATGAAAATCCTTTAACCGGTTTAATTTCAGATTCCCAAAATCAAAAAATATTTTTAATTATTTTAACAATAATTGCAATTGTTTTGCTTTTTTTCTTTTATGTTCTGCCTTTTTTTCAGGCAAAACCTTTAAACTCAAATTTTAAAGACAATCCTTTAAATTTAAACCAGAAAAGTTTTACTATTTTAAATGTAACAGCCACAAACACAACCGGAAACTTTTTGGAACTGTCAACAATAAGAGTTGAAGCTGATGCTAAAAACGATTTTTATGTAGGAGGAAATCCTGTTGAAATTAAAAACATTTCAAATCTTGGAATAAATGAACAAAGAAAACTGCAGTTTGACATCCGGCCGAATCCTTCAAGGCTTGGACAGGTTTTGCCGGGCACTTATAATTTTAAAATTGTTTTCACATCAAACAATGAAACAATTCTGGAACAAACAGCTGTACTTGTTGTTGAAAAAAATTAATTCACAATTTTAAAGCTTTAAAAAATGTTTAATATTTAATTTCAAAATCCTTAAAATGTTCCAATTCTTCAAATTCAGTCACAACATTTTCAACTTTTGAAGCAGGAGAGCCCTTTTCAATTTTTTGAACAAATTTTTTCAAATTTTTTTCGATGCCCTGGGCAACACATTCAACTTTTCCGTTTTCTAAATTTTTAACCCAGCCTTTCAACTTTAATTCTTCAGCCCATTTTTTTACATGTGCCCTGAAAAAAACTCCCTGAACTTTTCCGGAAACAAAAATATGCATTTTTTCCATATTAAACAAACTGAAAAACACTTTTTTTATTTTTTTTTATTTTAAATTTATTATGAAAATTCTGCTTACAACAACCAAAAATGAAAAAGAAGCTCAAAAAATTTCAAAAGAGCTTTTAAAACAAAAACTTGCAGCCTGCTGTAACATTATTCCCGGAATAAAAAGCTTTTACTGGTGGAAAGGCAGAATAGAATCAGATTCAGAATGCCTGCTTTTATGCAAAACCTCTGCTTTTAAACAAGAAAAAGCAGCTGAACTGGTTAAAAAAATGCATTCATACGAGGTTCCAAGCATTGAATCTTTTGAGTTAAAAAACCTAAATTCTGACTACAAAAAATGGCTTGAAACAACGTTAAAACAGCCTTAAAAATGGTTAATTTTGGCAAAAGCTTTTATTAACTTTATAATCCCTATTGTTATTGGAAGCGAGGGGTTCGGGTTCTATTTCATAGGCCTGATCAACCAACTCTCTTAGCAAACCCTTGCTTCCTCTTTTTTTTGTGATTGTAATGTCTTTGGAGCAGGTGCATTCTCAAATTGTTTCCTGCACCAAATGTTCCTTGCATGAAAACAGGACAAATGCTGTTCCCGGTGAAGGGAACAGGAATGCAAAAATTTTTTTTGTAGGAGAAGCTCCGGGAAGAAATGAAGATTTAACAGGAAAACCTTTTGTGGGTTCTGCTGGAAAAATTTTAACACAGCTTTTGGAAGAAAACGGTTTTTCAAGAGAAAATGTTTTCATAACTTCTATTTTAAAATGCCGTCCTCCTAAAAACAGAAACCCGCATCAGAATGAAATTAAGGCATGTTCTCCTTATTTAACCCGGCAGATAAATTTAATAAAACCAAAACTTTTGGTTTCATTGGGGCAAACCGCTTTGTCTTTTTTTTCAAAAAACTCTAAACTAAGTGAAAAAAGAGGAACTTTGTTTGATTTTGAAAATTTTAAAGTGTTTTCAACTTATCATCCTGCCGCAGTTATTTATAACAGAACTCTTTTATCTGAATTAAAAAAAGATTTTAAAAAAATTTCAAAACTTGTTGTTTAATTTTTTCCTTTTATTTTGCTTGAACCTGGCCCTTTTTGTTTTAAGTATTTGCTTCCTTTTCTTTTATTGTAAGGTGTTTTGCTGGGACTTGACAATTCTTCAAAAGTTATTCTGCATATTTTCATTCCAGGCCAGAGTGAAACAGGAAGTTTTGAAATATTGGCAAGTTCAAGTGTTAGTTGTCCTTCAAACCCGGGATCAACTGAACCTGCAGTTGAATGAATAACCAAACCTAATCTTCCAAGAGAGCTTCTCCCGTCAAGCCTTGCAATCAAATCGTCAGGCATTTTGACATATTCAATAGTGCTTGCCAGAACCAGTTCGCCCGGATGAATTGTAAAAGGTTTTCCTTTTTTTATTTTAATTAATTCTGTTAAATCGTTTGACAAGCCTTTTTTTGAATCAATATGAGTCATTTCAGTGTGTTTAAAAACCCTGAATGTTTTATCAAGCCTTAAATCAATTGAGGCAACTGAAATGTTTTTTTTATCCACATTTTTGATTTTAATTCTTTTTTCTTTTATTGCTTTTTTTATATCCTTATCGCTTAAAACTGCCATTATTTTTCACCTAAAATTGTAAGAACATTTTCCTTAAATGGTTTAAGTTTTTCTCTCGGAATCCTTCCGCCGGCTGCCGGAACATGCCCTCCTCCGCTTCCTATTCCGTCTGTTGCTTTTTCAAGCAGTTCATTCATTTTAATTTTAAAATCCTGCCTTCTTGCTGACAATGTTAAATGTGTTTTTCCCAAGTCCTGTACAACAACAAGAGTTTTGTCATAATATTTTTGTGATAAAGTGTTGCTTACAAAACTTTTAATGTCATATTTTGGTTTTATTATAAAAAAATACAAACCAATTTTTTCATAAAATTCAGCATTTTCAAAATCTTTCAGCCATTTGTCAGCTTCTTCTTTCAATTTTTTAACATCTTTTTGAAACACACTTTGTTTCATTTCATCTGAATTTTTTGCATTAACAAATTCAATTACAAGTTCGTCAAATTTTTCCGGTTCAACAGTTTCAACAGCATTAATCAGTTCTGTTAATTGTTCTAATTCTTTTAAATTTGTTGAATTTTTTTCATAAGTCTGTTCAAAAAAATCTTTCCATTGTTCAAATCCCATGTCCCCAAGAATTCCGCAGCAAACAATCCATTGGAATTCTTCCAAACTGGTTTGTGCTGAAAACAAATCAAAGCACAGTTTTGATGCCGGATATTTGCTCGGATCAATGTCTGAAATAAAACTTGCTTTAATGAAAAGGGTTTTATCAGATTCAAGATTTTGATACACTTTATGATGGTCTATTATTAATACATCTGCAAATTTTTCAAATTGTTTTATTTTTTCACCCATTGAATCAACAGACAAATCAACCATTATTATTTTTTTAAAATTCTTTTTTTCAAGTTCGGGAATAAGGCTTAAAATTTCATCATATTCCACTGCCTGCATAAAATCAGGTTTTTTTCCGGTTATTTTTTCAAGAGCTTTAAATGTGATTATTCCCGAGCCAAGCCCATCCGGGTCCCTGTGGTGCAAAACAGCTGTTTTTTGTTTTTGAATGTTTTCAAAAAAATTTTTGACTTTTTTTTGATATTTTTCAAGGCTCATTATTCAAAAAAAGCCCAGAAAAGTTTAATAATGAAAACGTGTTCATTGTAGTGATTTTAGGGGTGTTAGAATGGGTTTTTCTCATGAGAACAGTAAAGGCGTAACCTATCATTTGCACAAAAGAGGGCATTTATATTTTTTTTCAAAAAACCCTGAAGATTCGGTTGAAAAGCCGCCTGGTTATACTGTTGTTGAAAACAAAAAAACCGGCTTGCCTATGCTCAAAAAAGAGTAAAACTAACACGCTTGTTTTAAATATCTTTTTTTGAATATTTTTAATAATTTAAAGTGATTTTTTTGGCTAAATACAGAATTAAAACTTTTGACAAAGAAGTTAAAGAATATAAAACGGAACTGAAAAAATTTGCAAAAAACAAAACCGTTTCCTTGCTTGTGGATTTTCACAACAAAAAAGCATATTATTCTGTTGCACCTTTGTCAAGAGCATTGCATGAATTAAATGCTGATGTTCGTGTTATTTTTTTAACACAAAAAAAGAAATCAGAAAACCTAAAAATAGTTGAAAACATCTGGAATTCCTTTAACGATTTAAAAAATGGAGTCAAAAACAAAAAAACTCTTGCTTTAAAAGATTTTATTGATTCTGTTAACAAAAAAACAAAAAGCAAAGAGTTTGAAAAAATTTTCAAAGGCCCTGATGTTATAATTGAAACCCGGAAAAACAGTTTCATAATAACAAGCCATGACAACAAAAAAATTTTGTTCAGAAACAAATGGTTTAAACCGAGAATGCAGGGCAAACTTTTAAACACGTGCAGGTTAATGGTAAAAGACTGTTATAATTTAAAACGAAATGAAACATTAGCTTTATCCTGTGAATTAATTCCAAGAAAAAAAGACCTGGATTTGCCTCTGGATGATTATCTGGATAATTTTGTTATCGGCAGAGCTTTTGGAAAAGCTGTTTTGCAAAAAGCAAAACTTGGTTTTTCAACAGTAAGCCCCAAATTTTCAAAATTAATTCCTATGAACCGCTTGTCTGATTTGTCAACAACAATTGCCGGATGTGAATATTCCAAAAATTCAAAGGAAACAATTTTTAAAAAATTTAAAAAAGTTTCAAAACAGTTTAAAATTCATAAATGGAAAAATCCGGATGCGGTTTTTGCCATTATAGGCAAAGGCAGGGGCGGAAAACATTTTTTGGGCACAACAATCGGCTATCCGTCTCCTAACGGCAAAACACGCTGGCCTTCTCCCGGAGTCATGTTTTTGAAACCATGGTGGAACCAGCAAACCAAGCTTGACCCAAGGCCGCCTCAGTCACGTGTTTCCATAACCGAGACACTGCCTGTTGAAAACTTTATACGCACATGCAATGTGGATTACGGGGAAATGAGACGCAGGGACGCGGCAATAAAATCAATTATTGAAAAATGTTCAAAACTTTTTGTTAAAGGAAAAAAAACAAGGCATGGAAGAACAGACTTTGTTATTGATTTGATTCCGAAAGGAAATAAAACAAGACTGATTCAGACAAGTGATTCGGATATGCGCTGGAAAATGGATAAAGAAATTTTTAAAAAATTCAAAGTTAAAGCGGGAATGTTTGACAATTGCCCGGGAGGCGAGGCGTTTTTCACACCGGAATCAATTTCAGGCGTTGTAATAGGTGATGTTGTAATAAATCTGGACCAGAGCTATGTTTTATCTTCAAAAAATCCTGTGGTTTACAAATTTGAAAAAGGAAACTGGAAAATATTAAAAGCTCCTGCAAAAATAAAAAAAATAATGAAAAAAGAATTAAATGAATCAAAAAAACTCATTAAACTTTATAAAAAGAAAAAATCTTTGCCTTCAAAAGTTATTAAAGATTATGAAAAAAATTTTTACAGAGTGGGGGAATTTGCCATTAATACAAATCCGCATGCCAAGCTCAGCCGTTATTTAATTGAAAATGAAAAAATTGCAAGAATGATTCATCTGGCAATGGGTTCTGGTTTTGAACCGGACCGGCAAACATTATACCACTGGGACACGGTTGTCAATTCGCCAAAACAAAAACTTGACATTTTTGGCACTGATAAAAAAGGAAAAGAACACTGGATTATCAAAAAAGGCGCGTTTGTGGCATGAAAAGCAAAATAAAACAATTGTTTAAAACAGTTAAAGCCAGCCAAATACTAATTTCAAATTTTTCTTATCAGGATCCTTTTTTTTATTATTTTACTCAGCTGCCTTTTAATCATTATAAGCATAGTTTTTTGGTTTTAAAAAAAAATTCAAAACCTTTGCTTTTTGTTTCTCCTTTGGAATTTTCTTCGGCTAAAAAACTAAAAAATTTTAAAGTAAAAGCTTTTTCAGACAGACTTTTCAAAGACTTACAAAAAGAGTTTTCTTCCAAAAAAATGGGTTTTAATGCTGCAGGACTGTCAAAAAAAGAGTTTTCTTTTTTTAAAAAAAAATTTAAGGGAAAAAAGTTTGAGGATGTGAGCAAACAGCTTTTTGATTTAAGATTTGTTAAAACCAAAAAAGAGTTAAAAAGCTTAAAAAAAGCCTGTTCAATTGCCCAAAAAACTTTGAATTCTGTTCCTCAAATTTTTAAAAAAAACATGACTGAAAAAGAACTTGCATTAGAACTAGAATTTGTTGCAAGGGATTTTGGAGCAGACTCCCTGTCTTTTCCTGCAATAGTTGCTTTAAAAAAAAATTCTTCCCAGCCTCATCACATTCCTTCAAATAAAAAAATTTCAAAAGGATTGCTGTTAATAGATTTCGGGGTTAAAAAAAACAATTATTGTTCGGATATTACAAGAATGTTTTCAGTGGGAAAACCTTCAAAAAAACACCAGGAACTGTATTCCTGGCTTTTTGGCATTCAAAGAAAAACAATTTCAATGCTTAAACCAAAAGCAAAACTTTTTTCTCTTCAAAAATTTGTTGAAAAAAAATTAAATGAAAAAAATTTTAACTTAATTCATTCAATAGGGCACGGAATAGGAATTCAGACACATGATTTTCCCCCAATTTCCAAAAAAACAAACATTGTTGCTGAAAAAAACATGGTTTTTGCAGTTGAACCTGCTTTTTATTTAAAAAATTTCGGAATGCGCATTGAAGACAATGTTGTTGTTCAAAAAAAACCAAAACTTTTAACTTTTGCTTCAAAAAAACTGGAACAAATTTAGTTTGCAATTGTTCCCGCACATGAAAGAATAACTTTAACTGTTTGCCCGTTATCTTTTAACATTGTTATTTCAAGTTCTCCGTTAAAAGAATTTTGTTCCGGCAGGCTTATTCCCTGTATGAACAAAAAAGAAGATTTTTCCAAAACAGTTTGAGGCAAAAGAGTTACTGAACTGTTTTCAAAATCGTTTTTTCCATTAACCGAAATATTCACAATATCTGAATTTGAATGGTTTAATAAAACAAAATTTCCAAAACCGTTGTCAAAAGAATAATCCGTCAAAACAAAATCTTCACTGTTTGTCCTGCATGCTTCCCCGTAAGCAGGTGCAAGAAAAAACCACCAAATCAACCCCATTAAAACTATTAACAAAACAATTTTTTTTCGCATGTTCAATTTAAGCCTATGTTAAAACTGTTTAATAATTTTTTCCAGCAAAAGTTTTAACGGTTTAAATGGATTTTGAGCAGGCTAAAGAAACAATTTTCCACGCTTTAAGCAAAAAAAACATGATTTTATGCATAGGAAAATGCTATGTTGAATACTGGGGAAGGGCAGCTTCAAAATTGCCCAAAGGAAAAAGAATGCTTTTAATCAAAGGAGATAATTCTTTTGCAATTCACCAAAACAGGTTGTTAAGGCCTGTTAATTATATGATGAATTGCCAAATTTCTCAAAAAATTTCAGACAATGCATTAATACTTGAAGCGAGAAAAACAAAACCAAAAGAAACAATGAAAGTTTTTTTTTATTCAATTGATTTTCTTGAAACTTTTAAAATGGATGAATCACATGATTTAAGATTATTTGGCTCTGAAAAAGAATTATCAGACTTGTTAGCAGAAGATTTGTCTTTTATTGAACCCGGTTTAAAGCCTTTTAAAAGAGAAGGATTGTTAAGGCAGGGTGTTGTTGACATTTTAGCTGAAGACAAGCAGGGCAACCTGGTTGTGATTGAAGTTAAAAGAAGGCTTGCTTCTTATAATGCGGTTTCACAACTGCAAAGATATATGAAACAGGTTGAAAAAATGAAAAACAGGAAAACTCGCGGCATTCTCATAGCACCTGACATTGTTAAACCTGCTCATGAGTTACTGGAAAATTATGGCCTGGAATTTATGAAACTTGATTTTGATATCGGAAATCCTGAGGCAAAAATTAAGGGCTTGACAAAAAAACAAACAACATTGTTTGATTAAATTTTTGAACCCCAGTATTTGTCCCCGATTAATTCCATTATTCTCAAAAGCTGGTTGTATTTGGCGTTCCTGTCACTTCTGGCAGGAGCTCCAAATTTGCTCTGGCTTGCCCCCAATCCAACAACCATGTCTGAAATAAAACAATCCTCGGTTTCTCCGCTGCGATGTGACTGAACAACATTCCAATTGTTTTCAAAAGCCATTTTTGCAGCTTCAACTGATTCCGTTAAAGTGCCAATCTGATTAACTTTTAAAAGCAAAGCATTGCATGCTTTTTTTTGAACCGCTGTCTTAATTCTTTCAACATTTGTAACAAGCAAATCATCTCCGACTATCTGTATTTTGCTGCCAAGTTTTGAATTTAGTTTTTGCCATCCGTTCCAGTCTTCTTCATGCATTCCGTCTTCAATGGAAAAAATGTTAAAAGTGGAAGCTAAGTCAGCATAATAGTCAACCAATTCATCTGAAGAATATTCTTTTCCCCATAAATTGTATTTTTTGTCTGAATAAAATTCTGATGAAGCGGAATCTAATGCTATTAAAATTTCTTTTTCATAACCAGCTTCCTGAACCGCTTTCATTATTATTTCAAGCCTGTCATGAGTGTTTTCAATAGGGGGAACAAAACCACCTTCATCTCCCAGAGCTATTGCATTTGCTCCGAATTTTTGTTTTAACATTTTTTTTAATTCATGATAAGATTCAACTGATGCCTTTATTGCTGAATAAAAGTTTTTACTTTTAACAGGCATTATCATATGTTCCTGTATATCATTTTCCATTCCTGCATGTTTTCCCCCGTTTATGACATTCAATTGGGGCACGGGAAGCAAAAAATTTTTATTATCTGAAATTTTTCCAATAAACTGAAACAATTCAAGTTCTTCCTGTGCAGCAAAAGCTTTTGAAAAAGATAATGAAACCGAAAGCAAAGCGTTTGCTCCGAGGTTTGACTTGTTTTCCGTTCCGTCAATTTTAATTAAATTTGAATCAAAATCTTTTTGAGAATCAAATTTTTGTCCGATAATTTTTTCTGAAATTTTTTCATTAACATTTTTTACGGCTTTTAAAACACTTTTTCCTGAAAAATCTTTTTCTTTATCCCTTAATTCCAGTGCCTCCAGTGTTCCCGTTGAAGCACCGCTTGGCACAGCAGCCCTGAAAATTCCTTTACCTGTTTTCAAATCACATTCGATTGTAGGATTGCCTCTTGAGTCAAAAATCTGCCTGGCTTTCAATCCTGTTATTTTAAGCATAATTAAAAGCTATCATAAAAAGCTTTAAATAAACAATTACGCCCATTTTTTTAAAAAAAGGTGTTTTAATGGCCAATTTAATGTTGTTTGCCGGTTCTGCTCATAAAGAACTGGCTGAAAAAATTTCTTCACACTTAAAATTAAAAATTGGCAAAACTGAAATAAGAAGATTTAAGGACGGGGAAATTTATGTAAGATTTATTGACAGTGTAAGAGGAAAAGATATTTTTATTTTACAGCCTTTGTGCAACCCTGTCAATGAAAACTGGGTTGAACTATTGTTAATGGTTGACGCGGCCAGAAGAGCTTCAGCAGGAAGAATAAATGTTGTAATTCCGTATTATGGTTATGCAAGACAGGACAGAACTTCTTTACCAAGAGAACCAATAAGTGCAAAAGTTGTTGCAGACACTTTAAATGTTGCCGGAGCAGACAGATTAATATCAGTTGATTTACATTCTCCTCAAATTGAAGGATTTTACAATTTTCCTGTTGACCATTTAAGAGCCTTTAATGTTTTTTTGCCTTATCTTAAAAAAAAGAAAATTAAAAACATGGTTGTAGCTTCACCGGATGCAGGCGGGGCAAAATATGCAAAACTATATGCAAAAGAATTAAACTGCGGAATGGCTGTAATGAGCAAACACAGGACAAAAAAAGGAGAACCAAAAACAACTCACCTTGTTGGTGATGTTAAAAACAAAAATGTGTTAATTGTTGATGATTTAATAAGCACCGGAGGAACAATTGTTAATGCAATTGATCTGCTCAAAAAAGAAGGAGCCAAAGATGTTTATGTTGTTGCAACACACGGAGTGTTTTCCGAAAACGGGGATAAAAAAATTTTGTCAGCCAAAATAAAAGAATTAATTGTTACTGACACAATTCCTCAAAAAAAACTCTCAAAAAAATTCAAAGTTTTAAGCATTTCAAAACTTTTAGCGGACGCAATCAAAAGTGTTAACATTGAAAAAGCACTAACAGAATAATTCAACATAACTATTCCTAATAATTAAGCATCCAAATTTTTGAAAAGCTAACTTTTTATACCTTTTTGTTTTGAAATAATAAGTAAACTTTTTGCGTGTGAGTTGAATGATTGTTCCCGGTGAAAATGCGGCATTCTTGGATAAAATAGACCACATTGTCCTAAAAGCTCTTTTGGAGGATGGGCGGGCAAGTTATAGTGCTATTGCCAAAGAAGCCGGCTTGACAGATGTGGCTATAAAAAAAAGAGTTGATTCTCTGAAAAGAAAAGGAATTCTTTCAGGAATTGTAGCCAGCATTAATTATGAAGTTTTGGGTTTTAGGAATCCTTTGTATGTTCAGATTCGTTCAGACATTTCCCAAAAAAAAGATTTGCTTAAAAAACTTAAATCAATTGACTATGTTGCTGAAATTTATGAAGTTTTAGGTGAATATAATTTTTTAGCAAAATTAATTCTGCCTGATGTTGGATATGCTAATCAATTTATCAAGGAAATGGAAACACTGCCAGCTGTTAAAGACATTAAAACAATGGTTGTTGTGAATAATATTAAAAATTCTCCTACAATTCCCATGTCAACATTCCAAAAAAGGCTTTAGTTTTATTTTTTTTGATTCACTTATTATTTTTATGATTTTAATAATTTCAGAAAAAGCAATTGCCGGAAGACGAATTGCTGAAATTTTATCAAACGGAAATTTTAAAGAAAAAAAAGAATCTGGGGCACTCTATTTCTATTTCAAAAAAGACAATAAAGATTTTATGGTTATTCCGTTAAGCGGCCATATAATGAATGTTCGTTTTGAAGATGGTTTTTCTTCATGGTCTATTAATACGCTGGAAAAATTAACAAATGCAAAAATTGAATATGCTGGAACGCAAAAAAGAATAATTTCCCTGATTAAAAAAAAGATTCCTGAAGCTGATGAAATTATTATTGCAACCGATGCAGACCGGGAAGGAGAGAGTATTGGTTTTGAAGTTTTAAGAATAGCCGATGAAATAAATAAAAAAATTAAAATTAAGAGAGCAACTTTTTCAGCAATAACAAAAGAAGATATTAATGCTGCTTTTTCTGATTTGGGAAAAGTCAATGAAAATATTGCATCGTCTGCTGATGCAAGAAGAGAAATTGACTTAATCTGGGGTGCAGTTTTAACAAGATTTTTATCGGTTTCCTCAAAAAGGTTAGGTAAAAGTTTTTTAAGCGCGGGTCGTGTCCAGAGTCCTGTATTATCATTAATTGTCAAAAGGGAAAATGAAAGAAAAGCCTTTAAACCAACGCCTTACTGGGAAATAGAGGCAGAATTTGAAAAAGATTCAAAAAAATTTAAAGGATTCCATTCTCATGGAAAATTTTCAAAACAATCTGAAGCCCAGAAAGTTTTGAAAAAAAAACAAAAAGAATGCATTGTTGATGAAATAAAAAAAAGAAAACGCATTCTGAAAAAGCCGATGCCTTTTAACACAACATCCTTTTTGGCAGCTGCAACCTCCATCGGCTTTTCAGCCGGAAAAGCAATGAGTGCAGCTGAATCATTATACCAAAAAGGCTTAACCTCTTATCCAAGAACTGATAATGCAGTTTACCCCAAAACAATTAATCTGAAAAAAATTGTTTTAATGATTTCAAAAATCAACAAACTAAAATCGTCTGCTGAAAAAATTCTGTCTCAAAAAAAAATAGAACCGTCAAGAGGCAAACTGTCAAAAGACCATCCTCCTATTTATCCTGTCGGCATTCCGAAACAGGAATTATCCACAGAGGAATGGAGAATTTATGAACTTATTTGCAGGCGTTTTCTGGCAACCTTGTCCGAAGATGCTTTAACGGAAAATCTTCTGGTTAAAATTTTAATGAAAGACGAACTTTTCACTTCTTCCGGTCAAACTTTTGTAAAAAAAGGCTGGAAAGAAGTTTATCCTTATTCAAAAGCAACTGAAATTTTTCTGCCAAAATTAAAAAAGGGAGACAAAGTTTTGCTTTTGGATTTAAAATTATTATCAAAAGAAACACAGCCAAAACCCCATTATTCCCAGGGCTCTTTGTTAAAATTAATGGCTGAACTTGAACTCGGAACAAAGTCAACAAGACATTCAATTATTCAAAAACTTTATTTCAGAAAATATATTTACGGAAGCAAAGCAATTAATGCAAACAATGTGGCTTTTGCTGTTATTGATGCTTTGGAAAAATTTAACAGCAAAATAACCGAGCCTGAAATGACAAAAGAACTTGAAAGAGAAATGGATTTGATTTCAGCAGGTAAAAAAGACAAAAAACAGGCTGTTCAGGAATCAAGAAAAATGCTTGAAATGGTTTTGAAGGAGTTGCTTGCCAACCGGGAAAAAATTTCAAAAACAATCAGAGAATCACTTAGAAATGATAAAATAATAGGTTCGTGCACGAGAAAAAACTGTGAAGGCCAGCTAATAATCCGAAAAAGCCGTTTTGGCAAAAGATTTTTAGGATGCACAACTTATCCGAACTGCACTCAAACCCATCCTTTGCCTCCAAAAGGCACCATAATAACGCTTGAAAAAATTTGCGAGTTTTGCCAAAAACCAATGCTTAAAATTTTGGGAAGAAGATATTCTTTTGAAATGTGCGTGGATATTGAATGCAATAAAAAACACCGGTTAAAAAAGAAGCAAAAAACTGCAAAAGCTAAAACTGAGTGATTGTATGGAAATTGAAATTTTTTTTGAAAAAAATCTGGAAAAAAATGCTTCAATGTATTTTGATAAAAGCAAAAAATTAAAACAAAAAGCCAAAAATATTGAACAGGCAATAAAACAAACTGAAAAAAAAATTGAAAAAGAAAAAAAAAGAAAATCAAAACTGAAACCAAAACCGGTTATTAAAAAAAGAAAAACAGAATGGTTTGAAAAGTTTCACTGGTTTTATTCAAGTGAAAATTTTTTAATTGCAGGAGGCAGAGACGCATCTTCAAATGAAACTCTTGTAAAAAAATACATGAAAAAAGAAGATGTATACTTTCATGCAGATATTGTGGGAGCACCACATTGCATTATTAAAACTGAAAACAAAAAACCCGGTCAAAAAACTTTAAATGAGGCTGCAGGATTTGCAGCTTGTTTTAGCAAAGCGTGGAAAGAAGGAATTGCTTCAGTTGATGTTTATTCTGTTAAGCCTGAACAGGTTTCAAAAAAAGCACCAAGCGGTGAAGCTCTTGGAAAAGGAGCTTTTATGATCTATGGTGAAAGAAAATGGTTTAAGAAAACTCCTTTGGATTTTTTCATAGGTTTTCAAAAAATTAAAAATATTTTCAGAATAATTTCCGGTCCCAAAGAAGCTATTGAAAAACATTCAGATTTTGTTTTAAATGTAAAACAAGGTTCTGAAAAAAAAGGACTTGTTGCTAAAAAAATTAAAACATTTTTTGACAAAAAAGCGGGGCATAATTTTCCAATTGAAGAAGTTGAAAAAATGCTTCCTTCCGGAAAAATGGAGTTAAAGGCCTGATTTTTTATTTTTTTGGGTTCAAATGAAGGTTTAAAAACTCTTTTGCTTGATTTTCCTATTGTTATGCCGGAGAAAGATGTTCAGTTAAAAGTTCAGGATTCTGACCCGACACATGTGGGTAGAAATATTGTTACTCTTGACAGGGAAACAAAGCAAAAAATAGGTGTTACTTCCGGGGACATTGTTGAAATAAGTGCCAAAAAAAGCACTGGGGCTGTTGTTTGGCCAGCTCGTCCTGAAGATGAGGGAAAAAGTGTTATTCGGATGGATAATTTTATCAGGCATAATGTTGGCGTTGGATTGGGGGATCATGTCGGTGTTAAAAAAGCTGATTTTAAAGAAGCTCTTGAAGTTATTTTAGCTCCTACTGTTGATGTCAGAATTATTGCTTCCGGTTATAACAGAATTTTAAAAAAATCTTTTTTAGGCAGACCTGTTTCCCAGGGTGACAATGTCTGGATTAGTGTTTTTGGTTCAGGTTTTGTTTACCGTGTTGTTAACACAAAACCAAAAGGAATTGTAAAAGTAACTGATTTTACAAAATTTAATTTAAAAGAAAAACCTGTTGCTGATACTCTTGAAGGGGTTCCTCAGATTGCTTATGAGGACATTGGCGGTTTAAATGAACAGGTTAAAAAAGTAAAAGAAATGATTGAATTGCCAATGAGGCATCCTGAAATTTTTCAAAAACTTGGAATAATTCCTCCCAAAGGTGTTTTGTTATATGGCCCGCCGGGTACTGGTAAAACGCTTTTAGCCAAAGCGGTTGCAAATGAAAGCAATGCTCATTTCATTAATGTTTCAGCGCCAAGCATTATGAGTAAATTTGTTGGCGAAGCTGAGGAAAGATTAAGGCAGATTTTTAAAGAAGCTGAGGAAAATTCTCCGAGCATTATTTTTTTTGATGAAATTGATGCAATTGTTCCAAAAAGAGATGAAGTTATTGGGGAAGTGGAAAGGCGTGTTGTTGCACAGTTACTTTCTTTAATGGACGGACTGGAAGCAAGAGGTGATGTAATTGTTATTGCTGCTACAAACAGAATTAATTCTCTGGATGAAGCTTTGAGAAGGCCCGGAAGATTTGACAGGGAAATTGAATTTGGTGTTCCTGATAAAAAGGGAAGGGAAATAATTTTACAAATTCATACAAGGGGAATGCCTTTATCTAAAAATGTTGATTTGAAAGATTTGGCTTCAATAACCCATGGTTTTGTCGGGGCAGACCTGGAAGCTTTGGCAAAAGAATCGGCAATGAAGGCATTAAGGCGTTATTTGCCTGAAATTAATCTTGAAGAGGAATCAATTCCTGAAGAAGTTTTGGAAAAACTTCAGGTTACAAAAGAAGATTTTATGAATGCTTTTAAAGAGGTTCAGCCTTCCGCGTTAAGGGAAATAGCTGTTCAGGTTCCAAAAGTTTCGTGGAATGATGTCGGAGGCCTGGAAAGAGTAAAACAGGAGTTAAAACAGGCGGTTGAATGGCCTTTAAAAAAACCGAAAGTTTTTTCTGATATGGGAATAAGGCCCCCTAAAGGAATTCTTTTATATGGTCCTCCCGGATGCGGTAAAACGCTTTTAGCCAAAGCGGTTGCAAATGAATCGCAGGCAAATTTTATTTCAGTCAAAGGGCCGGAATTGTTGTCAATGTGGGTTGGTGAAAGCGAAAAAGGTGTAAGAAAACTGTTCAGAAAAGCAAGACAGGTTTCTCCCAGCATTATTTTTTTTGATGAAATTGATTCCATTGCTACAAGAAGAGGGTCAAGTGTTTCAGGTGTTGGAGACAGAGTTCTGGACCAGATTTTAACAGAGGTTGACGGTTTATCTGATCTGAAAAATGTTGTTTTTATTGGTGCGACAAACAGGCCTGACCTGGTTGACCAGTCTTTGATGAGACCCGGAAGAATTGACAAACTTGTTTTGGTCAGTTCCCCGGCTGAAAAAGAAAGACTTGAAATTTTAAAAGTGCATTCAAAAGGTGTTCCGCTTGCAAAAGATATTGATTTGAAGGAAATTGCAAAAATAACCGCAGGGCACAGCGGTGCTGATCTGGAGCAATTAATAAGGGAGGCTGCTTTGGATGCTATCGAAGAAAGTGATTTTAAAACTGTTAAAGTTAAAAACAAAAATTTTGAAAAAATTTTGAAAAAATTAAAACCATCAATTGACAAAAAAAGCGAACAGTCTTACAAAGAATTCAAAGAACATGTTGTGGAATACAATCCTTCATATGTTGGCTGATTTTTAAAACAAAAATAAGAAAAAGAAAACTAACGGAAAAAAAACCAGTGCCCATATTTTAACATCCCATGCAATAACTTTGCTTCCGTCCAGCGGAAAAATAGGAAGCATGTTAAACATCGCCAAAAATAAATTGATTATAATTCCGAATCCGAACATTTTTCCAAAAAAACCAAAAGGAAAAAATGTAAATAACAAAAAGAATACTAATGCAATTATTATGTTTGTTATTGGCCCAGCAATTGATATTATTCCGTTTTGTTTTCTTGTAATATTCGGGCCGTAAATGTATACTGCGCCCGGAGCTGCAAACAAAAATTTGAAAGGAGTGAATAACGCCAGTAATCCTGTAAACAATGCAAGCATTAAACCCATTTTCCACATTCTGAATTCTGCGTGTGCCCCGTATCGTAAAGCAACGTGTTTGTGTGCCAGTTCATGAAAAATAAAACCGGTTCCTACCGCCACAAGTGAAATGATAAAAGCTTCTGCAAAATTTCTTATAAAAGGTGAAAATCCTCCGAACAAGTCGCTTGACTGAATTGCCGCAAAAGCAAGGCTTATCGTAACCCAGCTTATCATTAACTCGTTTCTCTCGGTTTTATTCATGTACTATCTACAAAACCAAGTATTTTAATTTTTTTTGAATTACAGTATTTAAATAAGCTGGGAGGTTGGTTTATGGATAACAGGGCTCAGGTTTCTGTTGAGGTAATACTGGTACTGGCAGCTGTGGTTGCAGTTGTTTTATTACTGGTTTCACAATTACAGGCGACAGGCACTGAAGCAGCAGAAAAGGTAGGAAAAACTTCAGAAAATGTTTTTGAAAAAGTTGATGAAATTATAGACAGCCAAAAATAATAGGTGTTTTTTTTGAAAACAAATTTTGATACAAAAGCACAGGCATCGCTGGAATATCTTTTAACATTGCTTGCATTTTTTGCATTCATGCTTTTAATTTTTCCGGCAATAATAGCTTTTTACCACACATCGGTTTTTGCTTTGGATGTTTTGAATGCTAAAAATTTTTTAAACGATTTTTCTCAAAAAATTTCACAGGCAGAATTGCTTGGCAACGGAACAACTTTGGAAATAAAAACACATGCTTTAACAAAATGGAAATTATCTTCCTCACAAGAATCTGTTGATTTAAAAGTTTTTTCAAAAGAACTTGGCAGTGAAAGAACGTTAAGTGAAAAAATTTTTTCTGAAATTTCACTCAATGAGCAAATAACCGGTTTTAAAAGTTTTATTATAACAAAACAGGATAATAAAATTTTTATCAATTAAAAACTGAAACTTTTATTTCTTTTTCTTCAAAAACCAAAAAAGGATTAATATGGGAAAAATTAATGCCGGCTGAAATTTCATCCCCTTCCTGCACACCTTTTTCTATTTTTTCATTGTTCAGTTGCACATATCCTCTTTTGTTGGGAAAAACAAATTCAAAATCTTTATACATTTCATTAATGCTGAATTTTTTTTCAATAATCCATACTTTTGTCAGATCATGCTCAAGCTTTGTTATGTATAAAACATCGTTGTTTTTTTCATTTATCTGTGTTCCGCTTGCAAAAATGAAAACAAGCATTAAAATAATGAGTCCTATTGACGCTTCTATTGAAAAACTCTGGGCTTTTTTATTCATTTTCGCAAACCTCTATCGAAATTTTTCCTTTTCTCAGAATAAAAATCTGTTTTATTATTACAAATCTTTCAACAGCAATACAATCACCCTCAATGTTTTTTTCAAAAATTTTTTCAGTTTCCCCATCACCAAACTCTATTTCGACTTTTTTCACGTCAATTATGTCAATTTTTGAAAAATCTGCTTTTTTAATCAAACCATAATCAATTTTGTTTTCAATAACCCTTTTCGTGTCGCTTTTATATGCTGAAAAATCAAACTCTAAACCCGATTCCAGAGGCAAAGCAATCCTTTCATCATAAACAGCTGAGCCTTTTTCCGGACTTGTTTCATTTCTGTTTTTTATTAAAGAATCCGATAATGAAATGGCTTTTCTGTAAAAAGAAAATTCTTTAACCTCGTTTAAATTTTCGTTTGTTAAAGAATTTACAGAATATGCAAAAATGTAAAGCATCAACAGCATTATTACAACAGCAATTCCCGCATCGATTGTGAAAGAAATTCCTCTTGAATTCGTTTTACCTGTAATGGTTTTTTGAATCAACACGCAGTTCCACTCCTTTTTCATTCTGAATTTTTTCAATTTTTTTTGTAAGAGTTTTTGCAAAAATTTTCCTGTTTAAAGAATTAACATAAACTTTTTGCTCTTCATCAATCATGCATCCGGCTTCAGTTTTCGCATTAATGCTGTCAATAAAAATGGTATCAATTTTAAATGCACAGGATTCGGACAGAGCTTTTGATTTAAGCCCTTCTGCACCCAGTAAAAAATTTTCCTGCCCTTTCACTACTCCAACTAAAATTATGAGAATTATAAAAACAATTATTGCAAAAGCAATAACAGCTTCAATCACTATCTGGCCCTTTTGGTGCAACAGCAATCACCTTTTTGTTATATCCCGGGGGAAAAACAAAAATTGAGGAAACGTTTCCCGAATCAATTTTTCCCCCGACTGAAAGCTCTTTTAAAATATCTCCCGGAAAAGACACCTCGACAATATAAATGTCAACGTGCGGCACAAAAATGTTCAAAAGTTTTGAATCCACTTTCATTTTCTCTTCAATTGTTTTGCTTGATATTTTTTCATCAGTTTTTTCCATTTGTGTATAATTTATTACAGAAAAATCAATATTTTCATTTTCTTTTTTTTTAAAAAATTTAATTAATTGTTCTGAAATTTCTTTTTTTATTTTTTCAGGATTTTTTGTTTTTAAAATTTCTTTCTGAACAGTTTTTTCAATTAAATGATCTGCGTTTTCTTCCAATGCAAATCTTTTAAGTGAAGCATTTTCTGATGATAAGGAAAATAAAAGAGAGTCATTTATTGAATTTGTGCTGAATGTTTTGCTTCCTGTAACCAAAAAGTGGGTGAATATCAGCATGGCTGCCAGTAATGTTGTCAGTAAGCCTTTTGCATTCATTCAACCAACTCTCTTTTGGAATAATGAAAGAAAAAAAATTTAATGGGTTTGTCAGGCGTTGATTGTAAATGTTTTTACAACTTCGCATTCTTTTTCTTCTTTTAATGCTTTTTCCACTCCTTCTTTTCCAACCCAGTAAATAGTGAAAGAGCCCAGTATTATTATCATCCAAAGCTGGAAAGGAAGGTCTAAAAGCAGTCCCTTGAATAGTCCTAAAACGGTTGAAATAACCCCTAAAAGTTCTACCATTTTGAATTTTTTCTTTTTGTTCATAACAATTACCTCCTTTCAATTTACCACCGTAAACATTTCTCTTTACAAGATAAAATACTTTTTTGTTAAAATGCACTCTATAATTATAAAAAATTGTGCTATCCGTTAGTTTTTTATGTTTTATTCACCATAAGAAGTTATTATGTCTCCTGAGAATGTGCAATTAACCAATCTTGACATCAAAATTCTTAAACATGTTTCAAATAACGGCTTGCTTTACCCCAAATCAAAAATTGCAAAGGATTTGAGAATTTCAGATTCAACACTTAATTACAGGCTTAATTATTTGGAAAAAAACAGAATAATTCTTGACTGCATTTACAGGTTTAATTTTAAAAAAATAGGCTTATCTACAATGTCCTGGCTGTTTCTTAACATCAACCAGCAGGAAACACATTACAAAAAATTAATGGAAAAAATTTTTCAAACAAAAAACGTGGTTCTCGCATTGTCAGTAACAGGACAATATGATATTGCACTAAAACTTTACACTGAAAGAATGAGTGACATTCCCAAAATTGTTTCCGATTTGAAAAAAAAATTTAAAAAAGAAATAATTAACACGCATTCTTTTATCTGTTCCCAAACTTTTAAATTTCACCAGCTTCCTTTTAAAGAATGTGAAAAAAATATTCCTGACCGGAAAGATTTCAAAATATTAAAATATGCTTCCCAGAATACCAAAGCATCAATTAATGAAATCTCCAAAAAAATAGGAATTCACAGGAACACTGTAAGCAAAAGATGGAACAATCTTGTTGAAAACAAAATCATCTGGAAAAAAACGCCAATAATAAATTCAAGACACTGGGATGCAATCGGAAACTCAGTCAAATGTTTTCTTTTTATAGATGTAAAATCCGGTTATGCTGAAGAAGTTGCTGAAAAGCTTTTAAAATTTGACCAAATTCATGAACTTCAGATTTTAACTGACACTCCCGATATTTTAGCTGTTACCAGGACAAAAAATATGATGGAACACCAGTATTTGATTAACAAAATTTATTCAACTTTTGGCAGTTTGATAATGAAAACAAAATCAAACGTTATAATGGATTATGTTCAGTCTCAAAAAAGCATTCTTGATTTAACCGAACACAATTTCAATTCTATAAAAAAATGAAAAAAATTAAAAACAGGCCGAATAAAATTGTGGCAATATCCCTGTTGTAATAGGAAGCTAATCCTGCTATTGCCGGAATAAGAATTATTAAAGGGCCGAATGAAGGTGCTCTTCCAACAACATAAAATCCTATGGCTATTCCAATCATTAAAATCAGAAAAAGAAAAGCCACAAATTTGCTTATCTGACCAGAGATATAGTCAAGTATTCTTTGATACCACGGATCTGTTTTGCAAGTGTGCCCAGAACCGTGTTCATGCCCGTCACTCATTATAAAGTATTATTTGTCTGTGTTTAAATAATTTTCTGGGCTTTAAAAACTCAGATATTTATTTTTAATTGTGCTATTCCTTCATATGCCTGACAATCTTAATTCTTTTCTGCCTAAAACTGCCTGTTTTTTAACCGGTACCGCTGTTTCCCTGTTTATGGGGAGACTGATTAAATGAAAAAATTTTTTTACATTTTTTTATTGCTTTTTTTGTCAGCATGTGTTCAGCCCCAGTTTGAACAAGCATTTGTTGAAAGAGTTATTGATGGTGACACAATTTTTCTTTCCACGCAGGAAAGAGTCAGATTAATTGGAATTAATGCCCCGGAAAAAAATCAGGCATGTTTTGAAGAATCTTTTCAAATGTTAAAACTTTTGATTGAGCAAAAAAATATTTCAATGCTGCGGGATATTTCAGAAAAAGACAAATACGGCCGGCTTTTAAGATATGTTTTTGTTGAAAATGAAAACATAAACCTGATAATGGTGCAAAAAGGCTTTGCTTTTTCTTTTCCTTTTGAGCCCGATGTAAAATTTGTTGAACAATTTAATAACGCTGAACTTGTTTCAAAAAAATCGGGAAACGGATGTTTGTGGAAAAAATAAAAAAAATTAAAAAAAAGAAAAAACGAGGTGGGAGCTAAGAGGGTAATTTTTTAGGCTATATCCAAAAGGGGTCCGGGATAAACTTTTTTCTTATATTCCATTACGCCTAATAGCTCGTAAAGGGCATTTCTAAGCTTTTTGTTTCCTCTTTGCCCTACTTCAGAGAAAAGCATTTCTTTCTGCATTTCAAGTTCTTCTAAAACCATCTGATGCATTTGATTTTTGGTTAAAAGCTTCATTTAAATCACCGTTTTTATTATGCTTTGATTGCTTTATAAAGAACAGGATACACTTCATTTCCGTTGAGTTGGCGTGAGTTATTTTAACTATTATTGTATTACATTAAATCATGTCAAATGCTTTTTCAAAATTTGTTAAGGATAACAAAATTTTCCGGGATGAACGTTACCTGTACCCTGAATTTGTTCCTGAAACATTGCCTCATCGTGATTCTGAAATTGATGAAATAGCTTTTGCATTGCAGCCTGTTTTAAAAGGAGGCAAGCCTCAGAACATTTTTGTTTCCGGTGTTTCCGGAACAGGCAAAACGGTTACTGTTAAAAGTGTTTTAAGGCAGCTTGAAGAATTTAGTGACAGAGCCAAAAGTGTTTACTTGAATTGTTTTGAATTTAAAACCCGTTATTCAATTCTTTCAAAAATTACAAATTTTTTGGGACATCCTGTTCCGCGCAGGGGAATTGCGGCTGATGAAGTTTTTGACCAGATGCTTAACGCTTTAAAAAAAATTGATTTTACTCCTGTAATTGTTCTGGATGAATTTGACCAGTTGATTGAAAAAGATGAAGCGTCAAAAATTTTGTATGATTTGTTAAGAGTTTCAGATTATCAAAAGTCAAGATTTGGTTTAATTATTTTGTCAAATGATTCTGAGTTAATAACAAAACTTGATTCAAGAGTTAAAAGTTCTTTAAATTCGCAGGCAATCGAATTTAAGCCTTATACTCCTCAGCAATTAAAAGATATTTTAAAGGAACGATGCAAGTATGCTTTTTTTGACAATGTTTTGGGAAAAGATGTTATTAATGTTGCTGCTGCCCATGCTGCCAAAAATAATGGTGATGCAAGAATTGCAATTGAAGCTTTGTTAAAAGCGGGGCGTTTGGCGGTGAGAGAAAATTCTCCCAAAGTTTCTGTTGAACAATTAAAAAAAGCTTTTAATTTGACGGAAACAAGGCAGCTCCAAAAATCTTTCCCTTCACTGGATTTTAATGAAAAAATTTTGCTTAAAATTTTAACGGAAAAAGACAAAATAAATTCAGGGGATTTGTTTGAGGAGTATAAAAAAATTTCAAAAGAGCCTTTAACTGAAAGGTCTTTCAGGTCAAAAATTTCAAGGCTTGAAAAATTAAAACTTGTTAAAACAATGCCTGTTGAAAAAGGAATTCATGGTAAAACAAGAAAAATAAGCCTTTTTATTGAGAAAAAAGAGCTTTTGCAGAAGCTTGAACAGGCTTAAGAATTTTAAAATTTTTTAATTTTTCAGATTAATTTTCACAATATCATTATTTTGCAGTGCCGATTCTTTTCCGAGTTTTTGATTTGTTTTACAGTTAACTGCCGAAATAAACCTGTTGCCAAAATCTGAGTGAATTTTAAAAGCCAAATCCAGTGCGTTTGAATTTTTTTTAATAAGGTAGGAATCAGGCAAAACATTTCCTTTCCCTGAAACCCATTTGTTTGCATCCTGTACAGGATAAACAATAATCATGTCAAGCAGTTCAAAAACAGTTTTGTTTAAAATTTTCTGAACTCCTGTCCCGTTAAATTTTTTTAAAACATTTTCTCTGATAAAATTTAAACCTTGTTCCTGTTTTTTGTCCATTTGTTTTAAATTTTGAAAATCGTTTTCTCCTGAAACATATTTTATTAATCCTTTCTCATGAGCTCTTTTTAATGCAAGTTCTGATTCGGATGAACATTCGATGAATTGTTTTTCCGGAAATTTTTTCTGCAATTGTTTAAAATTTTTTTCAGCTTCATTTAAATCAATTTTATTGCATGCATAAATAACCGGTTTTGATTTTTTTACTAATTCTGTTACAAATTTTAACAAATCTTCATCTTTCCAGTTTTTTGTATTGTCAAAATTGTTTTCTGTTAAAACTGTTTTAACATGTTTTTCGGTTATTCCCAGTCCGCTTAAATTTTCTGCTAAAATTTTTTCAGGTTTTTTTGAAACTCCTGCTGTTTTTGAAATTTTATCCCAGTTTTTTTCCAAAATTCCTTTTAACCAGTAATTAATTTCTTTTTCCAGAAACAAAACCTGTTCTTCCGGGTTTTTGTTATTCGGATTAGTGTTTCCTTCAACATCTGTCTGCCCTGAAACATCAATTACCTGAATTAATGCTTTTGAAATCATTATTTCGCTTAAAAATTTGTTGCCTAATCCTTTTCCCTGCCATGCATCCGGAACCAGGCCTGCAACATCCCACAATTTTACCGCAGTAAACCTGTTGCCGTTAATGCAGTAACCTGTTTGAGGCTGGCATTCCGTTTTTAAATCAGTATGAGGGCAGCTTGTTTTAACAAAAGCAGTGCCCTGATTTGCTTTTATTGTCACAAAAGGCCTGTTGCCTGTTTCAGCGTTTTGCATTGTAGCAGCATTAAAAAAAGTGCTTTTTCCTGTGTTTGGAGAACCAACCAAGCCAATTTCCATGATTTGAATTTTAATTCAAAAGTGCTTTTAACTCTTTTCAAGCTTTTTTTTAATATGGATGCAGAGTTATTCACGGATAGATTTTTTCCCAAGAATTTTGAACAATTTATAGGCAATTCGGATATTGTTCAAAAAGCACAAAAATGGGCAGAACAATGGAATGAAAACAAAAAACAAAAACCATTATTTTTCCACGGAGTTCCCGGAAACGGAAAAACAGCGTTGGCATTGCTGTTGGCAGAGCAAAACAACTGGGATGTTTTTGAATTAAACGCATCTGATTTGCGTTCAAAAGATGTTATTGAAAAACTTGTCAGTGCAGCTTCCCAGTCTTCAAGTTTTTCAGGCAAAAAAAGATTAATTTTGCTGGATGAAATTGACGGTTTGCAAAAACAGGATAAAGGCGGGGCACAAGCTGTGTTAAAAATTTTAAAAGAATCAAATAACCCTGTTATTTTAACAGCCAATGATGTGTATGCAAATCAAAATCTTGCAATGCTTCGTGCAAATTCTGAGTTATTGCATTTTAAAAAAATTAATTATTTGTCAGTTGCAAAAAGATTAAGGGAATTGTGCAGAGAATTAAATGTTGAATTTGAGGATGAAGCAGTGAAAGAATTGGCTCAAAATTCTTCAGGGGATATGAGGGCGGCATTGTTTGATTTGCAGACTCTTTCCTCAAAAAAAATAACAATGCAGTCTTTAAATGATTTGGGTGCAAGGGAAAGAAATGAAAACATTTTCAAAACAATTCAGCAAATTTTCAGGGCTAAAAATTTTAAGCAAGTTCAACAAGCCCGCTTTAAATCTGAAGTTGATTTGGATATGCTTGAACGCTGGATTGAAGAAAATATTCCCCGTGAATTTAATTCAAAGGATACCGCATTAGCCTTTGATGTTTTTTCAAAAGCTGATGTTTTAAACGGCCGGGTTTTCAGGCACCAGTATTACGGTTTCAAAAGATATTCTTCAGAGTTAATGACTTCAGGCGTTTCATTAATACGTGAAAACGATTATCATGGCTGGGCAAAATATCAGTTTCCCCAGATTATCAAAAAACTTGGTTCAGCCAAACCTGTCAGAACTTTGAAGAAAAATATTTGCACAAAAATAGGAAAACAAATCCATTCATCCTCAAAACAGGTTTTAACGAACGAATTGCCTGTTTTAATTGAATTTTTTAAGGATAAGGAAAAAGCCGCTTTGCTGTCCGCCCAGTTTGATTTTTCTTTACAGGAAATTGCTTTTTTAATGCAGTCAAAGCCTGACACCAAAAAAGTTCAAACAGTTTTTGAAAATTCCCAGAAAATAAGGGAGAAAAAAATTTCAGAGCAAAGAATTCAAAAAAAAGAACACGTGCCTTTAACAAAAACAGTTAAAACAAAAAAATCAGAAAACTCTGAGCAAAAAAAATCCAAAAAAAGTTCAAATGATTCAAATCAGACAAAATTGTTTTAAAATTCCAATTCCAATACAGCGGTTTTTTCTTTTAATCCGAATTTTTCCATTGTTTTTTTTGAAACTATTCCTATAATTCCCCGGTTTAACCCTATTTTTATTTCCGCACTTTTTCCTTTTTCAAATAATTCCAAATCTTTTTTTGTTAAAGAATAATTCCATGCAAATGCTTTGCATAAGGAATCCAGATGGCTTTTAATTTTGTTAAAATCTGTGCTTTTATCAGATAAAGTTATGCAAACCGATTCATTTTCCTTTACTCCTGTTTCTTTTTTTGAATCTAATTCCAGAGTGTTTCCAATTTCAAAAATTTTCTGAGGAAATTCATATCTTTTATTTTTCTGTAAAAATTCCAGGTGTTCCGGGATTATTTTTTTTCTGAAAACACCCCATTCTTTTGAAACCGGATTTGCAAGTTCAACAAAATTTTTTTCACCAATGCTTTTCTGTTTTTCACCTGATGTCAAATTGAATGTTAAAATTTCCTGCAAACCCATTCCGACACAAACATCCCTCACTTTGTCAACAAGCAAAGTTTTTTCAAGTTCTTTTCCCTTGACATCCATTTCAATTTTTTCAAGTTCAATGTTGTTATAGCCTTTGCTTATCAGAATATCCTCAATTATGTCAACTGCGTGTAAAACATCCTGCCTGTAATCAGGGTATTCAACTTCAATTTTTTTGCCTTTAATTTTTGGATTCATTCCAGCTTTTTTTATTAATTCTGTTAATTCTTTTTTTTCAATTTTTAATCCTGAAATTTTTTCAATCAGACTTAATTCAAATGAAATTTTTTTGGTTCCAAATTCAGGCGTTAAAATGCTTTTTTTTGGATATAAAGGCCTTTTTGGAAAAATCATTTTAACTGTTTCAATTTTGGCTCCCCTGTCCATTAAGGCCATGCTCATTATTTTTAATGCGGTATTGCATGTATTCCAATTAAAGCCTGTTACTTCCAGAAAAATGTTTTTTGTTTTTTTTGTTATTTTTCCGCTTTTTTCTGAATTGATTATTGGAGGCATTGATGCAACAACATTTTCTGAATCAATTACAATAGGATAATTTTCAGATTCTTCCAGCAAATAACCAAATTCTTTTCCTTTCGGATGCTCTCTTAAAATTTGTTTCGGATTCATTTCTTTTGAAAATTCCAGCGGAACAAATTTTATTTCACTATTTTTATAACCTTTGTAAAAAACAGGTGGAACCATTTCATCCAGATCATATAAGCCAATGCCTGTTTCTTTTCTTTTTCTTCCGAAAGTTGTGCCTATTTTTTCCTGTAACTGAATTATTTGTTCCAACAAGTGTTCTGTTACTTTAACATTTTTTATAATCGCACAGGTTATGAATGGTCTTGTTTTTGTAACACTTTTTTCAATTGTGCATGAAATTTTTCCTTTAATTGTTTTATATTTTGGCAGTCCTTTTGTTTTTCCCGTTCTTGTTTTTATTTCTCTTGCAATTCCTTCCGCGCTCCACAAATCAGGCCTGTTTGTTTCTTTTACATCAATTTTTAATTCTTCCCCGAATTCATCTAATTCTCCTTTTACAAACATTAACATTTTTTCCAATTCTTTTTTTGAAAGTTTTTTTCCTATAAGCTGGCATAAATCCTTATAATTTGCTGTTATTGTTGGCATTATTTTATCACCATTTTTGAATCTCTTAACCATTGTAAATTGTCTGAAAATAATTCCCTTATGTCTTTTATTCCAAGCTTAAACATTGCAAGCCTGTCAATTCCCAAACCCCATGCTATTGCCTGCCCTTTTATTCCAAGGTTTTCAAGTAATTCCGGCCTGAACATTCCTGCGCCCCCCAGTTCCATCCACCCAAGTTTTGGATGTTTTGCGCTTAACTGAACTGATGGCTCGGTAAAAGGATAATAATCGGGGTAAAAACGCACTTTTTTTGCTCCCGCGATTTCTGTTGCAAAATCTTTTAAAATTCCCAAAAGATGCTTAAAATTTAAGTTTTTGTCAACAACAAAACCCTCAACCTGATTAAATTCAATTAAATGAGTTGAATCGATTACGTCCGGCCTGAAACAACGGGCAATTGCAAAATATTTGCCGGGCATTTCAACTCCTTTAACCAACTGTTTTGCTGAATGAGCTGTTCCATGTGCTGCCGGCATAATCCTTGCAGCAATATTTTCAAGCCAGGAATATCTCCAGCCGCTTGAAGCTGATATGCCTCCGTGTTCATGTGCATCTTTTATTGATTTTACAATTTTTTTATCAGGCAGTCTGCCCTGTTTTGGTTTTATTAACTGGTATGTGTCACTCCATGTTCTTGCAGGATGGTTTTGAGGCTGAAACAAAACATCAAAATTGTAAAATTCCTGCACAATCAAAGGCGATTCCATTTCTTTGAATCCTAATTCTGTTAGTTTTCTTCTGATGCTGTTCAAAAACTGAACATATGGTTGTTTTTTTCCAATGTAAAAAGGTTCAACCTGTTCATCCAAAACAAATGTTCTTTTTTTAACTTTTTTTAACAATTCGTAAACTTTTTTTCCTTTTTCTGACAATTCCATTTTTATTTCTTTAACTGTTTTTTCTTCAATTAATCCCCGTTCAGTTAATCCTGAAACATTTTCAGTTTTTTCATTGTTTTTAATTTTTTTTAAAATTTTTTCTTCTTCAGATTCTTTTGCTGAAAATTCTTTTCCGACACTTGTTGCTGAAACTAACCCGTTTTCAATTGCAATAAAAGAATTTTTTTTGTTTTCACCTAATGCCGCATTCACTTCCTCTTTTTCAAGTGAAGCTTTTTCCGCAAGTTCACTGATTGAAATTTTTTCTTTTAAAACTGTTTTAAGCAAACGCTTTTCAGGCAAACCTTTTTCCAATGCCTTTAATCCTTTTTTTGTTAAAACTTTTTTTGTTTTTATTTTGCTCTTTGTCAAAGCCAGTTTTTTATGGGCAAGCCATTCTGTTGCTCTTCTTGCCGAGTCTATGTTTAATTTTGTTGCTTTTATTAATTCTTCAAATGTTAACTGTTTTTGCTTAACAAGTGCTTTTAACGCGGTTTTTTCTATTTCCGATAATTCTTCAGCTAACTTTAATTCGCTCAAAAAAACACCTTTTTTTATGCTTTTATTAATGGCATTAGTAATTTAAAGTATTTTTGCCAAGCTTTTTTTTGTATGCTTTTTGTTCTGGATGCCTCAGCTTTAATTAATGAGCCAAATTTTTCTTTTGAAGAAAAACACTCATACATTACAACGCGGCTTGTTGTCCAAGAACTCAAAACTTTTGAAACAAAATATTTGACTGACAATGCTTTACATCATGATATTTTAAAAATTAAAAACCCTGAAGAAAAAACATTAAAAAAAATTGAAAAACTTGTCAAAAAAAAAGGTTTCAGACCTTTATCTCCTGCAGATGTTTCAGTTATAGCTCTGGCTCTGGAGTTAAAAAATTCTGGAAAAAATTTTCAGGTTTTAACTGATGATTATTCTGTTCAGAATTTTTTAAAACTTTTAAAAATAAGTTTTTCTTCAGTTATTCAAGGTGAAATTAAAAAAACAATTGAATTTGAAAAAAAAGACAATTAGTCTTCCTCTTCTTCCGAACCGAATTCTGTGTTTGCAATAATATAATCCTGTGCCTGTTTTGTTAACGGTTTCCTGTAATAATATGTTAATAAAATCAGTGCAATAATAACAGCAACAGTTAACCATAAAATTTCATTTTTGCTTTTTTCAATAAAATTTTTAACAGTAAAAGAAATACTGAACCTTGGCGCGATTTGTTTCCAGTATTTATAATCAAGACTTAAATCGTTTGTCCTGCTTTCTTTCCATGTTACAATTATTCTTGTACCCGTATCAGTTATTCCTGCGGCTGGACTAATGTCTTCAGGTTCAATTGTTGACTGCGGGGGCAAAATAAATGAAATAAAAGTATTTGCAGGAATAACATAAAAAGGCCTTTCCAAAAACTGCTGCATTACCGGCTTGCTTATTTCAAATTCGTCAAGCCTGCTTGTTGATGTTTTTATAACGGTTATTGGTTTTGTTAACTGGTATGTTATTTCAATATATTTTTCGTCTGAAGGAGCTTCAATAAATGACAATCTGCCTGTGTTTGATTTTAAGTCATCCTGTGAACCTATATGTGTCCTGATATCCGAATCGTATTCTTTCCATTTTTCCAAATCAACTCCCAGCTGTGCACTGTCCTCTTTAAACTGGTTAAAAGAAGCGTTTGAAGCAAAAAATACGTAAAAACGCTCTGTTATTGTTGCATTTCCTTCGGCATCCAAATCAATGTCAATTGAATGGTTATAAATGGAATAAGGCTGTCCGAACGAGTTTAAAGCCAGAAAAACCAAAAAAAGCAAAATTGTTGTTTTTTTCATTTTAATCGTCATTATATAATAGCGTTTTTTGTTTAAATTTTATTGTTTTTGCGATTAGTTGGTATTTTTAATAAGTCCCTAATTTCTTTTTATTAGGTTTCAATGGTTTCTCTTCAGTTTTTTGGTCATGCTTTCTTTAAGATAAATTTTTCTTCAGGAACTTTTTTAATAGACCCTTTTGTTTACTGTGAAGATGAAACAAAAAGACTGGTTAAATGCCATCATTCTGCTAAAAAAATAAAAAAAGTTGACGCAATTCTTATAACACATGAACATTTTGACCATTTTGACAAAAAAGCTGTTGAAGAATTTTGCGAAAAACATGAATGCTGTGTTATTGCACACGAATCTGTTTTAAACGAATTAAATATTGAAAAAAATCTGAAAAGACCTGTTGTAAGAGACCAGGTTTTGAACATTAAAGGAGTTGAAATTAAAGCTGTTCCTGTTCAGCATCCTCAATCCTTTTATCCGCTTGGCTACCAGTTAATTTCAGATGATGTTAAAATTTTACATGCAGGTGATTCCTACCTTTCAACCGCCTTTAACAATTTAAAATCAAACATTGTTTTGTTTCCGATCGGAGGAAAATATACAATGGATGTAATTGATGCTGTCAAAGCTGTTAAAAATATGAAACCCGATATTGCAATTCCGATGTCATTTAACACTTTTGATTTTATTGAAGCTTCTCCTGACGAATTTAAAGAGCGTATTGATAAAAGCATTCTGAAAACAAAACCTATTGTTTTAAAGCCGGGTGAAAACTTTTCTTACAAGCCTTGAACGTTTTCCAAATCTTTTTCTGTACTGAAGTGAACAAATTTTTTATCAGATTCAACAAAGGAAGCTTTGCCTTTTTCCGCTAACCTGTTTACCGCGTCCGGCAGTTCAAATTCTCTTCTTTTGCTTAATGTTATTTTTTCAAGTTCTGAAAAAAGTCCTGATGAAAACTTGTAAACTCCGGCATTAATCAGATTGCTTTCCGGTTTTTCAGGTTTTTCTTCAATTCCCAAAAGCTTTTCCCCGTCTGTTTTTAAAACCCCAAAATTTTCAGGTTTTTGTGCTTTTTTGGCCAAAACAACGCATTCAAATCCTTTTTTTTGAATGACTTTTTGCATATCCTCGGCATCCGTTAAAACATCCACATTTAACACAATAAAATCTTTTTCTCCCACATTTTTTTTCACTCTTATAACTGCATGCCCTGTTCCCCACAACTGTGTCTGGTCCACAAATTCCAAAGGAATGCCTCTGAATTTTTCTGAAAACTTTTTTTTAACCATATCCGCTTTATATTCAACGACTATAATTATTTTTTCAGGCTTTAATTCTGAAACAGTTTCAAGATTTCTTTTAAGCAAACTTTTTCCCTTAACTTTAACCAGTGCTTTCGGAATTTTATCCGTTAAAGGTTTCATTCTATTCCCTTTCCCTGCTGCAAGTATTACAAAAATCATTTTATTTTTCCCGGTGGATTTTTTTCAATTTTTATTTTCATTAAATCTTTTGCTATAACCGCTTTTTTAAATTTTTTTAACGCTTCCTTTTCAATGTTTTTATCATTTTTATATCTTGGAGAAATATGGGTTAAAAACAATTTTTTTGGTTTCACTTTTTTTGCAATTGCTGCAGCCTGTAAAACAGTTGAATGTTTTGCTTCTTTTGCTTTTTGTTTTTCTGTTTCCAAAAAAGTTGCTTCATGAATCAGAACATCACAGTTTTTTAAATTTTTTAAATAATTTCCGGGAGCTGTATCCAAAGCAATGCAAACTTTCCTCCCTTTTCTTCCTTTTGAATAATTCATAACCTGTTCAGGTGTAAAAGTTTTGCCTTTAACTTTTACTTTTTTTCCTGACTGCAGTTTTGCATACAATGGCCCGACAGGAATTCCCAGCTTTTCTGCTTTTTTTCTTTCAAATGTTGCCGTTTTGTCTTTTTCTTTAAAACAAAAACCAAAACATTTCACTGTATGATTTAATTCAAATGCTTCTATGAAAAAATTTTTTTCTTCAAAAATTTTTCCTTTTTTTATTTCTTTTACTTTTATTTCAAAACCAATGTCTAAAGTTTTTTTAACCATTTTTCGTGCATCTGAAACAATTTGTTCAATTCCTTTAGGCCCAAAAATTTGCAGGGGCATTTTTCTTTCATTTAAGCTCATTGTTGCAAATAATCCGGGCAATCCCAGAAAATGGTCCGGATGGAAATGGCTTATAAAAATGGCATTTAACTGCATTAATTTAAAATTTGCTTTCATTAACTGCCTTTGAGTTCCCTCTGAACAGTCAAATAAAGCCCTGAATCCTTCAAATTTTAAAGCTATTGCGTTAACATTCCTGTTTTTTGTAGGCATTGAACCGGATGTTCCTAGAAAAACTATTTTCATTTTTTTTCACTCAAAAATGCTGCTTAAAAGTTCTTTTAATGCTTTTTTTTGGTTAAAGCATTGTTTTTTAATCATTTTACCCTGTTTTTTCTTTTAATGCCTTCATCCAAATATTCCAAAATTAAAACAACTGCAGACATAAACGTTTCAGAAAAAATAATTAACCAGGTTATCGGACAGGAAAAAGCTGTTGAAATTATAAGAAAAGCATCTGCTCAGAAAAGAAACGTTTTGCTTATTGGTTTGCCGGGAATAGGCAAAAGCATGCTTGCACAGGCAATGGCTCAAATTTTGCCTTTGGAACAATTGCAGGACATTTTAATTTATCCCAATGCCAATGATGAAAACAATCCCAAAGTAAGGATTGTGCCGGCTTCACAGGGAAAACAAATTGTAAACCAGTCAAGAATTGAATCAATGAAAGAAAATCAAAACATGAGACTGATTACAATGTTTTTGCCGTTAGTCTGGTTTGTTATTTCTTTTCTGGTCTGGACTCTCGGATGGGTTCCGGATGTTGTTTACGCTGCATTACTGATTTTGGGCGGAATTATTTTATTCGGCTTAATGGTCGGAGCACAGGTTCGTTCACGGGAAAAAACTTTAACACCAAAACTTTTGGTTGACAATATTGGAAAAAAGATAGCACCTTTTATTGAAGCAACAGGTGCAAGAGCCGGAGCATTATTGGGGGATGTCAGGCACGACCCCCTGCAGTCAGGCGGTCTGGGAACGCCTGCACATTTGCGTGTTGAACCCGGCATGATTCACAGGGTTAATCGCGGAGTATTATTTTTGGATGAAATTGCTTCTTTGTCTCCCAAAGCACAGCAGGAATTATTAACAGCAATGCAGGAAAAAAAATATGCAATTACCGGGCAGAGTGAAATGAGTTCCGGTTCAATGGTGCGCACTGATCCCGTGCCATGTGATTTTATTCTGGTTGCAGCCGGAAATTATGGTGATTTGAAAAAAGTTCACCCGGCTTTGCGTTCAAGAATTCGGGGTTACGGTTACGAAGTTTACATGAATCTGGACATGCCTGACACTCCTGAAAACAGGGACAAGCTTGTTCAGTTTGTTGCACAGGAAGTCAGCAAGGATAACAAAATTTCTCATTTTACAATGGATGCTGTTGAAGAAATTATTTTTGAAGCAAAAAAACGTTCGATGAAAAAAAATTCTCTGACATTAAAATTAAGGGACTTGGGTGGCTTAATCCGTGCCTCGGGAGATATTGCCAAAAAAAAGGGAAACAAGTTTGTTGAAAAACAGGATGTAATTGAGGCAAAAATGACTGCTTTAACATTGGAACAGCAGATGATGGAAAAAATAATTGAAAACAAAAAAGAATATGAGGTTTATTTAACAAAAGGAGAAATCATTGGCAGGGTTAACGGTTTGGCTGTTTCAAGTGACGGGTCAGCGGGAATGATTCTGCCTATTGAATCAGAGGTTGCTCCGGCCGCTTCACGTTCAGAGGGAAAAATTATTGCAACAGGCAAACTTGGAAAAATTGCAAAAGAAGCTGTTCAAAACGTGTCAGCAATTGTTAAAAAAATTTCAGGAAAAGACATAAGCAATCATGATCTGCATATTCAGTTTTTGCAGGCATATGAGGGCGTTGAAGGGGATTCTGCTTCTGTTTCAGTGGCTGCGTCAGTTATTTCTGCACTGGAAGGCATTCCCATAAAACAGGATTTGGCAATGACAGGCTCTTTATCTGTCCGCGGAGAAGTTTTGCCTGTCGGAGGCGTAACTGCAAAAATTAAAGCGGCAATTCAGGCAAAAATCAAGGAAGTTATTATTCCGAAAGCAAACAAGGCTGATGTTGTTTTGTCAAAAGAAGATTTTAAAAAAATTAAGATAATTCCTGTTTCAACTTTGGAAGAATTGATTAACCATTCTTTTATTAAAAGCAGGAAAAAAACAAAACTGTTAAGTTCTTTGAAAAAAATAGTTTCAATAGATTTTAACAATGTTTTAAAAAAAGCAAAAAAAATTATAAGAACTTAATTTCCTGAAACCAGGATAATTCTTCCTTCCCTTAATTCAAATTTGTCTTTTGTAATTTCTTTTCTTTTTTGCCCTGTTTTTGTTAACAGAATTGTTTTTTTGTTTTTGTTAACAGATTTGACTTTTCCTACCAATGCCCCTTCATTGTTGTAAACCGGCAACCCTACAAGCAAATCTGTTATAAAGTTTCTGACATCAATGCTGTCCGCTATTCTGAATGCTATTAATAACACGATAAATGACAGTAAAATGGAGAAAAGGAAAAAATTTAAGTCAGCCTGCCTTAAGAAAACCAGAGTACCGGAATCTAAAATAAACCATATTAAAATTGTTGAAACAGCGTACAAAAAATATCTTCTCAGTTCAGGTGCTTTTTTCAAATGAATTGCATCTACTCCTCGCCCGATTAATCCGAACAATATTGCCAAAACCGTAAACAAGTATGTTCCCTGTATTGCGGTTACAGTGCTTAAAGCAATATCAGGTCCGAAAGTAAAACTTCCATAACCTGTTATTAATCCGAAAATGAATATGAATAATCCTCCAATATAAAAAGGAAAAGATGTTCTTTGAACTGAAATTGAACTTGTTATTCTGTGTGTTGTTAAAATAATTCTGTTTTCAAATCCGAATCCTTTCAATAACAAATAAATTCCCAAAATTAATGAGACGCCTTGAAAAAATTGTTGTTCTGCTCCCAATGCAAACATTATTGTATAAACCAGTAAAATCAAACCGGGAATTCCAAAAACAATTCTTGACAAAAAAGGATCCCTTAAAGCTTCCCTTAAAGTATAGTAAAGACTTTCAACAGGTTTTGATTGTTTTACTATTACCAGTTCTTTTGATAAAATTTTTCCCCTGCCTGTCAGCAAAGGCAAAATCTGTTCATCTTCCGCTCCGTCTGACACAAGCACAAATGAATCAATTTCATGTTTTTTTTCAAGCCAATCCAGTTGTTCTGTTAATTTTAAATCAGACTGAAAAGAACTTTTTCCATGCCCTGTTAATGTTACAATTTCAACATTTGAATTTGTTTTTTTAATTTCATCAAATTTTTTAATTGAAGCAAAAATGCTGTTGGCATCTGATTCGGTTGGATCAGCTAAAGCCAGTTTTGTTGCAGCTTTTAAATTATCAGCACGCCCTACAACCGGTCCTTTAATTCCCGCTTTTTTACCCAAATCGTTGTCCCTGTCAACGCATAAAACAATAATGTTCTTTTTAACCATTTTAAACCAACAAAAGCATTAATAATCATTAAACTATAATTAATTAATAAAGGTTGCAAAAC
The DNA here is from genome assembly GCA_028279805.1 of archaeon. GTDB lineage: Archaea > Iainarchaeota > Iainarchaeia > Iainarchaeales > JANQMZ01 > JANQMZ01. The sequence goes on from JANQMZ010000007.1 coordinate 725,054, forward strand.
TAATATATATTGTTTTTTGAAGGGGTTTAAAATGAGAGAAACAGCCAAAAAATACGGCGTTTTTGCGTTTGTAATAATTGTTTTAATAGTTCTGGCACTGTTAACAGTTTCACTTTTGGGAAACCTATCTCCGGCTGTGGCAGCAGCTTCACAACCATCTTCTTTCGGAATTTTTTCAGCAAGCAATTTAATCTGGTTGGCAATTCTGGCTGTTTTTTTACTGGCAATATGGCGCTTTGAATTTATTGTTTTCTTAAAAGATTTTGAAAGAGCGGTAATTTTCAGGTTTGGAAAAATTAATCGCGTTGGAGGGCCAGGCTGGGCAATAATTATTCCCGGTGCAGAATCTTACAGGCGGGTTGATTTAAGAGCAAAAACTTATGACTTGGAAAGACAGGATGTTATTACAAAAGATTCAATTGAATTAAGAATTGACAGTGTTATTTATTTGAAAGTTAAAGATGACCCTGAATCTGTTATCAATTCCGTTGTAAAAATTGTGGACTATGTTAAAGCTTCAACATTGTTTGTAACATCCGCAATAAGAGACAAAGTTGGCTCGCTGGAATTATCTGAGGTTATTTCAAATGTTGAAAAACTAAATATTTCTTTGAAAAAAGAACTGGAAAGAATGACTGACAAATGGGGAATTGCAGTTCAGGCTGTTGAAATTAAAGACATTCAGATTCCGAGAACAATTTTGGATGCAATGCATGCTGAAAAAGCTGCTGTGCGGGAAAAACTTGCAAGAATGGAAAAAGCAAAAGCAAAAGAAGCAGAAATTGAAGCTGTGCAAAGAGCTTCAGCAAACTTAACAGACAAAACTCTGGGTTATTATTACATCAAAGCACTGGAAGAAATGTCAAAAGGCAAATCAACCAAATTAGTTTTTCCTTTGGAGTTCAGCAGGTTAGCCAAATCTTTGGGCGGGGTCGCAGACGAACCAAAAGTTGAACAAACTTTGGACAAATACAAAGGGCTTCTGGAAGACTATGTTTCAAAAGCTGTTAAAAAAGCAAAAAAAGAAGAAAAAGCGGAAACAATTGAAATAGAAGAAAATGCAGAAAAACCGCCGACAGAAACAACTGAATCAGACAATTCTGAATAAAAAACTAATTTTTGTAATGTTTTGTTCCGTGACCTACAACAAGAACTATTAATGCTATTATGTAAATGGTTGCAATTGTTAAAGCAAACAATTCATCGCCTGTTATCAAATAAGCTTCAATTATTGCCCCCACAACCAGTGAAACAATTGCCAATACAAACAATATGAAAGCGTCTATTGCAACAATTTTAAACTCATTTTTTGACCTGTTTCTTTTAACTATTGCTACAGATAAAATTCCGCCGCCGATTGCTGCAAAAAAATAACCCAGTAATTCGGGAATGCCGTGAGGCAGCAATCCCAAAAAACCAAAATGGTTTTCCGCTAAAATGTTTTGCCCTAAAAGTGTTCCAAGCACGGACGCATTCCAGCTTATTAAAAATAATGCTCCCGCACCGTACAAGAATGAAAATAAAGCTGCCAGAATTAAAACGTTCAAATTGTTAACAAGAATAAAATGTAAAATAAAAGAAAAACCGCTTAAACAAATATCTGCAATAATGCTTGCACATTCATGTGCAATTTCAGGCAAAGTTGCCTGCCCCGTTATCCTGTTTTTTAAATTTTTAATTCCTTCCAGTGTTTTGGTTTGCTCTGAAAAAACTTCACTTTTTGTAGGCAGATGAAAACAATTGGAACCAAAACAAGTGTCAGTGTGTTTTTCAGGCAGAACAGTAAACCATAAGCCATAACTTAAAATTATTCCGATAAAAATCCATGAATAAATTTTAATTAAGCCCATGTGCCTTTCCATAAAAGTTTTGCCAATTTTTGTTTCCTGTGCTTCAAGCCTTGTGTAAAAGGCATGAATTAAAGGCGTTAATCCTATTGTGATAAAGGCAACGCTTAACACGCTTGTGTGTTCCATGAAAATTAAATGGGATGTGAACATTGCCGCTCCGCTTAACAAAAAACCAACCAGCAATAATTTGAATGGCTCTCTCGCAATATCCTCAGAGTTAAACAAAGACTCTAAAACCATTTTTTCACCTTAAAACTCAAATATATTGCAAAACCCTCATTTTAATCTTTTCTTTTTAAAACAAATTTTTCAACCAAATGGTTGATTTTTTTTCAACCAAAGGTATATTACTTTGCCAAACAGGAATCCTATTGGTTGGTAATATGGTCAGGTCTTTAACCGGATTAATGGTATTTTTCTTCATTTTGTTATCTGCAAACATTTTTGCAGCAACCTTGGTTGGTGATAATTTATCAGTGAATCCGGTTCATAACGGTTCAATTACACGCTGGTCAGACAAAGGTTTGGCTGTCAGCGCATTAGATTCTGATAAAAGAGTTGTATTATTTGTATCAAAAAATAACGGAAAAACCTGGCAAAAAACAGACTTTGATTTAAGACAAAATGTTTTTACTGACAATTCAAACAATCCTCCGACTGTGGGCATTGACAATAAAAGAAAAAAAATTTTTGTTTTAATGCATCAAAGAAATTTTGGAAACGGGGAAACTTCAAGTGTTTATTATACTGAAGCCAGGTTAAAATCAAATTTGTTAAAAAAATCAAAATGGTCAAAACCAATTGAAATAATCAGAGTGCATTCTCACAGAACCGGTTTTTTGCCCGGAGAATACGATGTTGATTCCAAAAATGTTTTGTACACTATTGCAGGAAAAGAACATGGTCCTACAAATATAGCTTTTTGTGATTTGGATAGAAACTGTAAAAAGAAAAAAAACTGGAAAGAAAAACTGCTTTTAGAAAACCTGCATAACGGAAATTTTGCATTCGGCTTGGATAACAAGGGAAACATTCATTTTTTATACAAAGTAAAAGAAAGTTCGGGTTTTAATATTTGGTATACAAATTTTAACACAAGCAAAAATTTTGAACAGGGAAACACGGTTAAATTTTCACAGGGAGGCTATCATTTGGATGACGCCCAGATAACTTTTGGCGCATCTGACCAAATAAGAATAATGTATTCCAACAGTGCAGACCATGGTTCTGTTAACACTGTTTTTGCAGAATGTTCTTCAGGCTTAAACTGTGCTGATTCAATTTCAAACTGGGATGTTACAGAAAATGTTTTTGAAAATCATGGAAAAATTGTTAAACCAATTTTGAATGACATGCAAACCGATACAATTGGCAATGATTATATTGTTGTAGAACATTGTGACGGAAGTAGTTGTAATCATAATAATACTTTTCCCGGTTTTGTTGTAAGGAATGCTTCAACAAACGAGTTTTCAGAATTTGTCAATGTTGACGATGATTTGACAACTTACGGCACTCCCCGTACAACCACGATGAGAATGGATGAATTTGACTTTTTTGACATAATTTATTTTGATACAACAGGAGAATCTCCCGGCAGATTATATTATGCTGGAAAAAAAAGAGGCTCTGGAGACAATCCGCCTAGAGATGGTCCATATAGTTTTTTCTGCAAAAGCGATTTGCAATGTGCTCCTAATTTTAATTGTGTCAAAAAGCTAGGCGATTATCTAGAATTCCCTGTGGGAATTTGTGTTCAAGAAAGACTTTTTTCTTCAGCCTATGCAGGATTAGCTGTCGAGAAAAAGCCTTTCATCAGAGATTTAACAAAATATAGGCTTGTTGCATACTGGGATGAGAAACCGCATTTGTTTCCACCTCCAGCTGCTAAGCGATGCAAGGAACCTCTGTTGGAAACTACTGGATTTCCCCACACAAATGTAAAATTTTATAATCCTGAAACCAAGCATGCTGTTTTCAACATGCATATTACAAAAAAACTAACTTTCCCTGATAAAAAATGTATTATTGCTTATGAGTCAGTAAGCAAACAATGCGTTAAATATTGTGATAAAAAATACAGAACTCCTGGAGACATTATAAGGAACTCTCCTTTTCCCTATCCTGAACCAATCCCTAACTCAGTTTTGAACGACTTGTTTGCCTCTGATGCTTTAGACTTAGCTAAAGGCGGTGGAGCATGGCCTTATCAAATCCCAACAATTTTAACTTTTCCTTTCCTTCCTTTATTCGTAGGAATTGCCGGAATAATTACTTACCATGGAGTAATAGTGTTCTGTAGTGTTGCTGGCTGTCTTGCATAAGGTTAGGAATATGACTGATGTTTCATTTTCAGGTAAAACTGATAAAACTTTTAGGAAAGGCTTATCTGTTGTTTTGGAATTTTGCCTGTCAATTGGATTGGACGAAGCTAAAATTGTTTTTTTTGATGCGGAAATTTTGACCAAAAAAGTAATTGAAAAAAAAATTGTGGAAGGAAAAAGCGGCAAAGCACTTGCATACATTATCATAAAAGTGGACAAATCTGTAACAAAAGACTTGTCAAAAATGCCTGGTTATTATGGTTTTGACCGTATTGAAATTTCTAAATCTTTTGAAAATGAAAAAAATGTTGTTCCAGATATGACTATTTTTGACAATTCTTTGAGTTTGAAAAGACTTGAAAAAAGCCAGTTTAACGCTTTGCTTGATTTTTTAAAGAAAAAAGGATTAAAGTTTGAACAGGATTCTAATGGTGAAGATAACATTCTTCCTGATACCAGCTTTTTCACCTTTTATTAAGCTTTTAAGTGCTTTAAACAGCTCCATACCTTTAAATAGTTTCCGTTGGACTTTTTATTATAGTAAACATTTTAGCTTTTTTTTGGTGTTTTTTTTGGAAAAAATGGTTTTGCCTGGGGACTATTTGTCTGCAGAGGAAGAGTTTTCACCCAGTTTTAATACTTTTGAAAGGGATGGTTCAATTTTTTCAGCTGTAGCCGGTGAACCCAATTTTGACAACAATGAAAGAGAGGTTTCAGTCAAAGCTAAAAAAAGTGCAAGGCTTATCAGTCCAAGGTCAATTGTTTTTGGTGTTATTTCAAAAGCGGCTGATGATTATGCTTTGGTGAAAATGTTTTACGCTGAAGAATTTAATGAGGAAAGATTTCTTCCAAGAAGCCACGGGCGTTTGCCAATTGCAAATGTTGAAAGGGCTTTTGTTAAAAGTGTTAAAGACAAATTCAGGCAAGGCGACATTATTAAAGCAAAAATTGCTTCAATAAAACCATGGGGAATTGATTTAAGAACAAATGAAAGGGAATTAGGAGTAATTAAAGCTTTTTCAGTTGAATCAAGAGAACCATTACATTTAATCGGTAACCAATTAAAATGTTTGTCAACAGGATTATCTGAACAGAGAAAAATTAGTTCAGATTATTTGTTAAAATAAAGGTGGTTTAATGGAAATTGAAATTTTAAAAAATGAAAAAGATTTGCTTGAATTTAAAATTGCGGGAGAAAAACACACTTTTCCTGCTTTGTTAAAAAATCAATTATTAAAAGATTCAAAAGTTGAATTTGCTTCTTACAAATTAAATCATCCGATGGATAAAAATTCTTTTTTTATTGTTAAAACAAAAGGAAAAACTCCAAAAAAAGCATTAGAAGATGCTGTTAAAAACTTAAATTCTCTTTTAACTGATTTGAAAAAAAATTTAAAGAAAGCCGCTTAACTTATTTTCAGATTTGATTAAAATGGCTTTAAAAAAATTTTTTTCTCTTCTGAAATGGATTGACCCTTTTACTTATGTTGACTTGTGGTTAATGCCAAAAATTAATCCCAATAAAAATGAAACAATTTCATGGATTGTTTATTTGATAAGCGCCTTTGTTTTTGCATTTGTTTTATACAGTTTAATTGGCCTGCTTTTGTCAACGCCAGCCCCAATGGTTATTGTTGTAAGCAACAGCATGACTCCAGAACTGCACCGGGGTGACATTGTAATTGTGCAGGGCGTATCCCCAGAAAATATTTCAGGGGATGAAGTTGAATTAAGCTTTAATTCTCTTCAGGGCATTCCGTCTTCAAATTATTTGCTAACAATGTGCTCTGAAAAAAATTCACAAAACCTGATTAATTGTAATTCTTTTAAAAACCAGGTTTTGCAAAACAAACAATTTTCAGTTGATTCTTTTGACACAAGGCAAATTATTTTTTCAGACGGACAGGAGTTAAATTTGAACAAAAAAGGGGATATAATTGTTTATTTTTCTGATTTGCAGCAAAAACCAATTATTCACAGAATTGTTGCAAAATTAAAAGTTAAGGACGGTTTTTATGCTTTAACAAAAGGTGATTCTGAATATAATCCTTTGATTGACCAGGAAGCAGGCATAACTTCCTCGGCAATAAGACTTGACAGCATTACCGGAAAAGCAGTTGCAAAAATCCCTTTGCTTGGCTTTGTCAAATTAATTATTTTTGACGATTTAACCTGTTTTGTTTTTGGCCCTCCTTCAGGGCAAAAATGTGTTTTTCCTTAAGGTTTAATATTTGTTTTCATTCATTTTTTGTTAATGTCAGATGAAGATTTTGCCCAGGAAATAATTTTGGAAAATTTTACAGGCTTGGAAAAAAAAGTTTCAGTTATAGGCGTTTTAAAAGAATTAAACAAAGAATCTTTAAAAGCAAAACTAACCGGTAAAACCAAATCTTTAAACCTGGAATTTGAAGAAAAAGAACAGTTAAAAAATTTGAAAAATGATGACACTTTAAGGGTTATTGGCGTGCCAAAAGAATCTTTGTCTTTGAAAGTTGAAACCGTACATGAATTAAAAGATTTTGATTTTCAATTATTTGAAAAAGTGAGAAAAGCAGAGGGAAAATAATGGAATTAGTTTTGGAAAACTCAAATGATTTTAAAAAAAGCATTGATTCTATTGCTGTTTTAATAGATGAAGCCGAATTTTTGGTTACACAAAACGGGTTGGAATTAAAAGCAACTGACCCAAGCCAGATTAGCCTGATTGATTTTAATTTGTCAAAAAAATCGTTTAAAAAGTTTGACTTAAAAGAAGATTTGACAATTGGCCTGGATTTGGATTATTTTGGAAAAATTATGTCAAGAGCCAATGCTAGCGATGAACTTGTTTTAAAACTGGATGACCAGAAAACAAATTTGCTTGTTGAATTTAAGGATTCTTCAATGAGAAGTTTTTCAATTCCTTTGATTGATGTTTCAAAATCCAAAACTCCTGAACCAAAAATTGAATTTGATGCTGCAATTGAATTAAATGCAAGCGTTTTACAGGACGCCTTAAAAGACGCTGAACTTATTTCAACACATGTTACTGTTGGTGTTAATGAAAAAGAATTTTTTCTTAAAACAAAGTCAAGCAGGGGCACTTTGGACAATGTTACAGCTAAAAACAGCAAAAATGTTTCCAAGTTTGATGTTAAAAAACAATGCAAAAGCATGTTTCCTCTTGATTATTTAAGGGACATGTTCAAAAATGCATCCTCAGATTCAAATGTTTTAATTGAATTGGGGGAAAATGCTCCTGTTCGCATTTCTTATTCAATCGGTTCTGCAAATCTGAGTTATTTTTTGGCTCCACGCATTGAAAACGATTAAAAACTCTTGTTAGTTTTATTTTTTTCATGGGGGAAACAATTAAACTCAAAAATGTCAGATTGATTCAGAGGGCAATCAGGGCTATTGCTGCTTTTGTTCCTGAAGGCAATTTCAGGTTTAATTCTGACGGCATTTCTTTCAGGGCAATGGATCCCAGCCAGATTGTAATGGTTAATTATAATATTCCTGTAAAATTTTTTGACAAATTTAATGTTGAACCAAATTTTGTGGGCATTGACTTGGATGAATTTAACAAGGTTATGAAACGGGCATTGCCAAACGATTCAATGACTTTGAATTTGAATGATTCAAATGTTTTGGTTGAATTTTCAAATGAAATTAAAAGAACTTTTAACCTGTCTTTAATAAGTGTTTCAGGTGAAGAACCTGATTTGCCGAAACAGTCTTTTGATGCTAAAATTGAATTAAAAGCCCGGGTTTTACAGGAAGCTTTAAAGGATGCCATTTTGTTTGGAAGCAGTGTTATTTTTAATGTTAAAAAAGGCAAATTTTTAATTGAGGCAAAAGGAAGCCAGGGCAACCTCAATTCTGAGGCTTTGCCCTCCAAAAATGTTAAAATTTCAACAAAAAAAGACATTAAAAGTAAGTATTCGTTAAATTTTTTGGAAAACATTGTAAAAGAAGCTAATCCTGATGAAAATATTGTGCTTGAATTAAAAAATGAGTCGCCAATGCGCATTGTTTATCCTATTGACGGCACAAGCATTGAGTTTTATTTAGCTCACATGATTTTATAGGAATTTTACTCTAATTCTTTTTTAACGCTTATCATAGCCTAATTATTTTATGTTTTCAGAAACAGAATTAGAATTTGCACAAAAATATCCTTTTTCAAATACAGCCAAAAAAATAATAAAAAAAGAAGATTTGGACCTGGAAAACTTGCCTGAAAGCATAAAACAGGCCGCCAAAATAAAAATAGGGCATGCTTTTTCCCAGACATCTTACACTCCAAAAATTATTGGCCACAAAGATTCTTTAAAAGATGAAATTCTTGCATTTCCGCTGGCAAAAATTTTAATATCATTCATGCCGGATTCATTGTTTGACAAATTTGCATCAAGTGTCAGAGAAACAACAAAAAATTATTTACAGGAAGAATCCGTTTCAGGAAAAGAAAAAAAAAGCCTTGAACCATTGCTTGACCTGGCACAGGATTTAAATTTAAAAGTTTCAATTGAAGATGAAAAAATTTTATCAATAAATGTTACAGATTTTCTTGACTTTGTTCCGGACAAAAAAGATTTAAAACTTGTAAACCAGCAGGTTGAAAATGGAAAAATTTTTTTAACATTAAACGATTTTATTGATTTTTTGTCAGAAAAATCTTTTCACCTTGTTTTGGAGTCGTTGCCGGTTGACATAAAACAAATTCCTCTGGAATTAAAAAAATTGTCAAAAGAAATTTATTCAGAATTACAGCCAAAATTTGTCAAAAAACATTTTAAAAACACCGGGAAAATCAAGCCGGAATTGTTTCCCGACTGCATGCAAAACATTTATTCACAGTTAATGTCAGGAAAAAATGTTTCACATTTTGGAAGGTTTGCAATTGCAACTTTTTTGAATCAAATCGGAATGCCTAAAGAAAATATTGTTCAAATGTTTTCAAAAACTCCCAACTGGAATGAGAAAACCACGCGTTATCAGGTTGAAATGCTTTCAGGAAAATCCGGAACAGAATATAATGCTCCGGCGTGTGACAAAATGCGTTCAGCCGGTTTTTGCACAAAAACACATTGCAATGAAAAACATCCTGTCACATATTATTTTAACCAGCTAAAAAAAACATCAAAAAAAGAGGGTTTTAATGACAAAAGAAGCTGATTTTTTAAAACAAAAGTTTTCAGAATATTATTCAAAAAATTCTGTAAATTATCCGTCTGAACCTGAAAAAAGAGAATTTGGTGTCGGAGATTTCGGAAAAAAAATTGTTAAAAGGCACATGAGTTTTTCCTCTTTAAAAAATTTTAACCAGTTTTTACAGACAAAAGCTCCTTTGTATGTTTCAGCTTCAAATGCTTATTATCTGTATCCTGACAAAAGGCCGATGGAAGCAAAAGAATTTGTTGGTGCTGATTTAATTTATGAATTTGATGCTGAAAAAGACAAAAACGGATGGATTTCCGCTCAAGCTGTTGAAGAAACAAAAAAACAAGCATTAAAATTAATTAAAATTCTGGAAAACGAGTTGGGGTTTGAAGAGGGAATTGAAATTAATTTTTCAGGCAATGCAGGTTACCATGTTTATGTGCGTTCCGATAAAATTAATGGAATTCCCCAGAAAGGAAGATTGGAAATTGTTGACTATTTAACACTTGAAGGATTTGACCCTGCATTCAACGGTTTTTTTATGGATAAAAAAATGTTTTATTGTCCAAAAAAAGAAAATGTTAAAGGTTTAACCAGAAGATTTTTGATTTTTTTGCAAAATTTTGTTGAAGAAAAACCGGTGGATGAAATTGCAGGATTTGGCGGAGTCAGAATTCCAACAATTGAAAAAATTTTTAATGACAGAAAAAAAATAATTGAAAAAATGAATTCAGGAATTTTAATGCCTGTGACAAGCAATGCTAAAAGAAACAAAAAATTCTGGACAGCTTTAATTGAACATGCAAAAGATGAATTATCCTTAAACATTGACAGGCAGACTTCAATTGATTTAAAAAAAATTGTCCGGGTTCCAAACACTTTGCATGGTTCAACAGGCTTGCTTGCCAAAACATTTTCCCCTGAAAAAGCCAAAGAATTTGACCCTTTTACCGATTCTGTGGTGTTTTCCGATGCTCCTGTGAACGTTTTGATTAAAAATGTTCCCCAATTTAAATTAAAACAGCAGAGCTTTGGTCCTTTTAAAAAAGAGGAAAAGGCTTTGCCGGAATTTGCGGCAATATTTTTAATTGCAAAAGGAAAAGCCGAGTTGATTGATAAAAAATGAAAATAGATTATTCCGAGTTAAGAAAAATTTACAGAATTGAAAAAAATACATCCAAGCTTGTTGATGTGGATGAAAATTTTTTTTCTTCAGCTGAAGAATTTTTTAAAAAAGAAAAAGAAAAATATCTGGAAAGTTTAAAAGAACCTGATTCATCCAAAACAAGAGATTTTGAAAATTTGCAAAGACTTGTGAAAGATTTGTTTGATTTAAGAGAAAAAAAACTGTTAAACAAGGCTTTAATTTCTTCACGCACAAATGAAACAAATTTAAACGGATTGTCTTCCGAAGAAAAAAAAACTTTTGAAAAAATTTCAAATGTTTTGGAAGAGCATAAAAAGTTTTTAGGTGAGCTTTTTGAAAACAACAAAAAATCGGAAAAATCTTTTGAAAAAAAATCAAAAACTTTTATTAAAATTGTAAAAGATGTTCCTGCTTTTGTCGGTTCAGACATGAAACAGTACGGACCTTTTGATGAGGGAAAAGAAATTGAACTGGCTGACAAAACAGCTTCATTACTTTTAAAAAGAGGTTTGGCTGAAAAAATTTAAAGGTGATTTTTATGAGTGAAAATTTTGCAGGCTATGATTTGAAAAAACTTGTTCCAAAACCAAAAACCGGTTTTAAAAAAGCAAAATGTTCAAGTTGTGGTAATGCTCAGTTTTTTTTTACAGCATCCGCTTCTAAAACAAAATGCTTAAAATGCGGCAAGCCTTTTGCCAAAAGCACAGCTTCAAAAACAATGCTTTTGGGAAAATCAAAGCCTGAAACAAAAACTGTTGAAAAAGAAAAAAAAGAATAAGGTGATTTGAATTGGATGAAAACATGCCTCAGGTCGGAGAAGTTGTTGTTGTACGTGTCACCAAAGTTTTAAATTACGGGGCTTTTTGTGATTTGGCAGAATATGATAATGTTGCCGGATTTGTTCACAGTTCACAGGCGGCAAGCAGATGGGTTAAAAATATCAGAAATTTTGTTAAAGAAAACCAGATGCGGGCGGCAAAAGTTTTAAGCATTAATTCTGAAAAAAAACAGGTTGATTTGTCTTTAAACAGGGTTTCAAGCCAGGCTGAAAAGGAAAGAATTCAGCAATGGAAACAGTTTAAAAGGCAGAAAAAATTGTTAGAGGTTTTGGCTAAAAGAACAAAAAAATCCTTTGACCTGGTTTGGGATGAAATTGCTGAACCTTTAATTTCAGAATATGGTTCTTTAAATGATGCTTTTAGGGCTATTTCAATTGAAGGTGAAAAGGCAGCTAAAAACATTAATTCCAAATGGTTAAAGGATTTGATTGCAATTGTTAAGGAAAATGTTACTGTTCCCCAAAAAACAATTAAAGGCGTTTTATCTTTACAGTCTTTTAAGTCAAATGGCGTTGAAACAGTTAAAAAAGTGTTAAAAGATGCTTTGACGGCGGGAAAAGAAGCAAAAGTTGAAATTTATTATCTTGGTTCGGGAACTTATATGGTTAAAGTAACAGCATTTGATTATAAGACAAGTGAACGAATTTTAAAAAATGTGATTGACACTGCCCTTGAAAGCATTAAGGTTTCTGGGGGAAAAGGTTCTTTTGAACGTTCAAATTAATGCCCATTCCGGACCTTTTTAAATTTATTTAAAAAACGTTTAGAGTTTTTTAAAGCTTTAAAATTGCGAAGCATTTTAAATCTATTGAACAAAAAATTGCTTTGCTATGGTTACAAGTTTTAAGTTTTTGTCAAATGAAAAATATGAAAATGCTGTTTTGCTTGTCGGCCTGCCCGGAATAGGCTTGGTTGGCAAAATTGCTGTTGATTATTTGTTAAAACATTTAAAGTCCAAAAGAATTGCTGAAATTTTTTCAGATTCTTTTCCTCCAAGTGTTTTTGTTCAGTCAGGAATAATTGATTCAATTAAAAATGATTTATTTGTTTTTAAACATAAAAAGAAAACTTTTTTGTTTTTAGCCGGACCGGTGCAGCCTTTTCTGGATCCAAAAACCGGAACATCAAAAGAACATTACGAGTTTGCTGAAAAAATTGTTTCAACGGTTAAGGATATGGGTGTGAAAGAAATTTACACCCTGGCTGGAATAAATATCGGAAGAAAAAGGCTTGAAACAGAGCCAAACATTATTGCTGCCGCAACCGACAAAAAAGTTTTACAAAATGTAAAAAAAGCCGGAGCCAAATATTCAAAAGAAGGAAGCCTTATTTCAGGAGCTGCTGGCTTATTTTTAGGAGAAGCCAAAAAACAAAACATTAAGGGGGCGTGCATAATGGGTGAAACAAATGCAGGCCTGGTTTACGGGGATCATGGTTCTGCTAAAAAAGTTATTGAGCTTTTGGTAAAACTGTTTGGTTTTAAGATTAGCATGAAAGGAATTGAAAAAGAATCTAAAAAAATAGAAAAATCTTTTGTTCAGTTAAACAAACAGCTTGAATCAAGGGAAGAAGAAAAAGATACAAAGGGAAAATCAGGCTTAACATATGTACGCTGATTGTTCAAATTAAGCCAAAAAATCTTAAAACAAGCATTACCCCTATTCCGGCCAAGCCAAACACAATGCTTATCACAAGGCTTGGGATAAAAGGCAGATTTATTCCGAACAAAAATGTTAAAACAAGCCAGCTTATCAAGCCCAAAATGGAATTTACAATAATTCTTTTTAATAAAAATATTACAAGCAATGCTGCTACAATTAAAACAATTCCTCCGATTAAAACGCTTGGATCTCCGACAAGGCTTGTTACAGCGTTGGCTGTGTTGCCAAAATTAAGATCTGAAGGCAATCCAAGGTAAAACATTTAAATTATAATGAAAGCAACATCTAAAAATAGTTACTGGTTTTATTATTACAGGCAAAAGAGTGTTTTTATGGCAAAATTTTCAGACAGGCAGAAAAAAATAGCGGTAGAATTGTTAAACGGCAATAAAACTGTTCAGGAATTATCTCAAATTTTAAAAATTCATGAGGATGACATTAAAGATTCTTTAAATTTAATGAAAGAATTAAAACTTGTTTCAGAAAAAAATGAAAAATTTTCATTATCTGAAAAAATTGTAAAAGATTTAAAAAACAGGCAAAATTTAATGGAACAGGATCCTTTTGATATAAGAATTTCAGCAATAATTGAAATGCAGGCGGTTGAAAAAGATTTATTGCAGAAAACAGTTAATGATTTGGAAAAAGCAATAAAAAAAGAAAAAAGGTTTACAGTTTATTCAACAAATGTTGATGAAGTAAAAGAATTGGACACAGGTTATTATTCAACTTTAATTGATTTAAATCTGACATTAAAAGATTTCAGGTCATTAATTTATTTTATTTATTTTTATGGCCCAAGTTCTGTTGAAATATTAAGGCCAAATGAGCTAAAAATAAAAGCAGACGATTTACAGGAAGGATTAATGGATGCTTTGGAAATGATTCACAAATATAACAATTATGTGAGCAAGATTCTGAGCAAGGAAGATGTTGAAAAATTAATGAAAAAAATATACAAATAATACGCTTTTTGCCGATTTTACGGCATATGGCAATTGTCGAAACATTTTTCAACAAATGCATTAAAATCCCCCTTTAAAAGCGTTTTATTTAACTTTTGATTTTTGAAAAAACGATAGGTATTTAAAGGACATGAAGCATTTGATAGTACAATCTTGACATATTTCTGTCTTCTACAGCCAGTAGACTGGCAGAATTATTTAAGGCTTTTTTAGCCGAAAAATCAAAAAACGAGGTGAAACAAAAAATATGAAAAGACTAAACGTCAAAAAATTAGTCGCAATAGGTGCTGGTGCCGCTTTAGTCGGTGCAGCTTTGGCTCCGATTGTCTCAGCACAATCAGGCGTTGTAAAAGGCGACTTAATTTCTGACACAGGTAGTCCTTTGGTTGACGTTGTTGTAGGTGCATCTGCAGCTAATTCTGATGTTGTTTGGGCATCCAATATTGCTTCAAGAATTGCTCAGTTAGCAACAGTTTCAACAACAACAGATGTTGACGGCGACGGATCAATTGACATCACAGTCGGTGGAACAACCACGTATGGCGGATCAGCAAAAACTTATGATTCAAGTACATACACTTTGAAAACCGACACAGGAGAAGCAAATGAATTTGCTGACCTGAAACTAGGTGCTTCACAGCTTGATTTCCTATCTAATGGTACTGAGAGCTACACTTTTGACGGAACTTCATACGAACAAACCGTTAAAGAAAGAATCTGGATTAACGCAGATGCCAGATTTTTGCACAGCAGCACAAAAGTTCAGGATTTAGTAGTTCAAATGAAAAATACTGGTGACTTCAACTATGAGGTTACATTCAGTAAAGGTTTGCCGGTTTCAGACGGACTAAACAAACCAAAAACAAACAAATTCAAAGATGACGGAAACGACAGTATTACATTTCCATTTTTGGGAGTGGACTACAGTTTGTTCAGAGCACAGGACACCGGAGGCGTTAAAGAAATCAGATTGTTGAAATCAACAGACGCTAAAAAAAGATATTTTTCCGGGGATTCACTAACAGGATTGAAAGGAACAGGAGCTCACGAAGGTGAAAACCTAAGCCTTACAATTGACAACATTGTGCAATCCACAAGCCAGTCATCATTTGAAGTTGAAATAAGTTTGTGGGACGAGGAAGGCAATTTGCTTGACTCAGAAACAGCCGGCGAGGGACAATTCCTTGAAACAATTTTGGAAGGTTCAGACGGCAAAACAGCATTGGACACATCTCTTTTCACTGAAAAAATCAGACAGGACATTGAAACAAGTCAGGGTTATGTAACCATGACAAGAGGAGATGACCTGATTATTTTGAGAGATGGACAAGAATTTCCATATGATTCAACATCAACAGGAACAAGCAATCACAACTGGGTTGTTAACCTGACATCAGGAACATCTTCAACTCCGGACGTTAACGCGTTCACAAAAATTACCATCAAAAACCAGAACACAAAATGGAATGTTAACAATCCGCTTTGGGCTGGTAACGATGCATTAACAGAATCAGGAATGGAAGGTTCAAATGAAGCAGTTCTTTTACAGGACTATTCAGAAGACACAATCGGTTACGGATATGCATCTGTAGTATTCGACGGATTCAAAAATGATCAGGATTTAACCAAGTTCCAGTTAGGAAACGGCAACATGGTTTACTTTGATTCAACTGATGAAGTTGAAAGAACAGTTCCGTTTGTAATTGCTTTGGACCACAGTGGAGACCCAAATGATGAAAGTTCATTCACATTGTTGAATCAGACTTTCTATTACAGGACAAACTCCACAGACGTCAATGTATTACTGACTCAAAACGCAAAATTGAACGGTTTTGCAATTGACCTGAATGCCGGAGCGGTAAGTTGTGGTATTGGATTCCATGACCAAAGTACAAGTAGTGCAACTGACTTGAATGCAGGCACTGCAAGACCGGTTGCAATTGACATCAACCAGGTTCAGTACAGATTACCACATTGTACAAGCACTGGTGCAGTCGGAGGAACAACTGTGCAAATGGTTGCAGACGGTAACTTCCAAATTGCAAAAGTGGCATTCGACACTGTTGCAGACGCAGACTACATCGGAACAGACAACAACTTCAATACTTGGTATTATGAAGACAAAAACGGAGTTAACAGTACATACAATGGTGCTCTATTAGCACTTTCAGGAACCGGTATGGATTCAGAATCATACAAGTATGCATACTATTCAAACGAAAGTGAAAGTGTACTTTGGTTGCTGTTAGACAAAGCAACAACATGGACAGGACAATACACATACACTCCTACATTCATAGGAACTGACACTGTTGAAGACGGAACAATTGACCTAAACTGGTTCCACCCAGACGACTTGAGACTTGGTGGAGACGAAGCTGACAACACTAAATTTGTTGCAAAATTCCAGTTGGATGACAACGGAGGCGGAACAGCTGGTACAGAAATCTATTTGCATGCTCTACTTGAAGATGATGCAGATATCATTTCATTACCGGACAACGAACTGAGCAGATACACTGTTGACGCAAACTATGATGGTGGAACAAAAGCCGCAATCTGGTCAATGAGTTACAGAACTGACTCAGACAGTTTCTTTGACCAAGCATGGACTGACTTTGGTACAAAGTACAGTGTTGCTGACGGAGAAACATTCCAAGCATGGATTCCTGACAACAGATTGAACCTGAGCTTGACTGTAAGAGGAACTGATTCAACTGAAACAACAACAGGTGGACAGGACTTTACAGGTGTTACATCAGGAAGCACTGTTACAACTGATACTGGAACAACAGTAACAGTCGGAACAGTCGGTGGAACATCCTCAGGACAAACCGTTGTGCCAGCAGGAGACCTGGTCGTTTTAGACTCAGGTGTTTCAGCAGGCGGAAACCATGTAATTGTCGGTGGATACATTGTCAACTCACTAGCACAAGGATTAGTGTTAGGCGATGGAACAACACTGGAAGAATCATTGACATCATCTTCAAGCGACTATGTCCTTGAAAAATTGTCAAATGGTGACTTCGTTGTTGCTGGTTACACTGCCGCACAAACAGGTTTAGCAGCACAAGAGTTCATTGATGAACTTGAAGCTTTGTTAGCCTGAATAAAATAATAGGTCTTTGAGGCCTATCCCCTTTTTCTTTTTTTTTATTTTTCCTATTTTTTTCATGGAAAAAAATTGATTATGTATAAGAAATGCTTTGTGTTTTCCTTTTAAATCTTTTTCAGCTTTTTTAGTACAGGTGTATTTTTTGATTTCAAAAGAATGGATTTTGTTTATTGCCATTGCATTAACCGTTTTTCTGGGTGCTTTTTATTTTTTAAATCCTTTAAATTTTCACGATTTTGAGTTTTCTTTTCAGAAAAACGGGGTTAATTTTTTTTCAAACACTGCAGAACCTGAAAATCTTTTTACTTCTTTGTCTAACAGAAAACAGGTTTACATTTTTGCTTCAACAACTCAAAATCCAAGCCCTGACAATTCTTTAATTGCCAACAATTTTGTTATTCCTTTTTCAACTGTTGTTTCAGGAAACGATAAGGAGTTGTCAATTTTTTTAAAAGTAATGAATTCTGATAACAGCAAAATTATTGAATGTCTTGCCAAATTTCCGGAAGAAAATGAGCCAAGAACAATTCCAAGGAGCCAGTGCCTTAACTTTGCTGAATCAGAGGATTATTTTGTTACAAAAATTTTTGCAGATTTTCCTGATTCAGCTTCAAGAGGGATTGTTTTGATTGATGATAAATCAATAACAATTGAGGCAAAAGATTATAGCCAGTTAAAAATTTTTTCATTTGAAACTCTTAAAGCATTGTTTTCAAACACGGATAGTATTATTAATAATTCAAATAATCTTGTTAATCTGGTTAAATAGGTGTTTTGTTGTTTAAAAAAATTGATATGGCTTTTGTTTTCAAGGCATTCTTGACTCTTGTAATAGTTCTTGTATTGCTTTCTGTTCTTGCATCCCTTAACGGAGCGTCAGATGTTCTTCAGGGAACTGATTTTAAAATTCTTGCAATTGCTGCTGTTTTTTTTATAATTTCAATTATTTTATGGCTTTTTTCATGGACTTATTTGTTAAAAAAAGAACTGAAAATTTCTTCTTTTAAAATAATTTTAACAGGTTTTTCATCTGTTTTTGGTTCTCTGACTCCTGTTCAGCTTGGAGCTGATGCCATGAGAAGTTTTTTGTTAAAAGACCTGTTCAAAGTGCCTTTTACCAAATCTTTGTCTGCTTCAATGGCTGTTAAAGGCGTTAAATTTTCAATTCTTGCATTAACTTCTTCAGCTATTCTTGCTTATTTTATTTTTATCGGCAAACTCTCTCATTTTATGTTTTTTTCACTTATTTCAGGCTTTGTTGTTGTTATCGCTGCAACTTTATTGTTTTTACTGCCTTTGAATAAAAAGGCCGGGAAAAAAATTGTTAATTTTTTTAAAACGTTGTCCAAAAGGTTTTCACGGTTGTCACGTGTTGACAATTATTTTACAAATTATTCTTCTTATTTGCAGGCACTGCCTTTGAAAACATTTTCAGTTGTTTTTCTTTTTTCTTTTTTGTCCTGGGTTTTTGAATTTTTTGCATTGTTTTTTGTTTTTGAGTCTTTGTCTATAAGCATTCCTATTATGCCTCTTTTAACTTTGTTTATTTTACTGGCTGTTCTTGAAAGAACTCCTTTCACTCCAAAAGGCCTTGGATTGGTTGAGGTTGGAGGCTTTTTGTTTTTGTCTTTTCCTATAATCGGGCAGTTTTCATTGTCTTTGGGTGAAACTGCTTCAATAATGATTGTTTTTAATATTGTGAGAATAATTGTTCCGGTGTTGATGTCAATTTTGGTTTTTCTTTTATTTGTTCCCAGAAAATTATATCAAGCCAAAAAAAGTTAGCCAGAAAAACATGTTTACTGCAACTATTAGTAAAATAATTGTAACAAGTGTTGTTTCTTTTTTTGCTCCTAAAATTTTTATTAAAAGTTTTGCAAAATCGTATTTTTTTTTGCCTTGTGGAAAATCTATTTTGTTTTCTTTGTTTAAATAGTAAGGCTTGCTTGTTCTCTGGCTTGCATCTTTCGGGTTTGTTAAAATTTTTAACAGAATGTCAATAGTGTGTGGAATAAAAAAAGCCATGCTTATTATCATTAAATTTGTATTTTGTGTTAAAACAATCAAACCGGATAAACCTGCACCTATCAGCAAAGTGCCGCTGTCTCCGGGAAAAACTTTTGCAGGGTAAAAATTGAACAGTAATAATGCTAAAATTCCTCCTGTTAAAACAATTCCAGGCAAAAAATATGGCGTGCCTGCCAGCAGAAACAAAAATCCTGTTGAAACAATTAAACCTGAGCCTATTTCCCATCCGTTTAGTCCTGCAAATGTGTTCTGGAAAGAAGCAATTCCGGCAACATATAATGCTGCCAGCAAAACCCAGAGTATTTCCTGTTTAAAATAAATGTATGCAAAAACAAGTGAAATTATTCCTATTAAAAAAGCTCTTAAAAACCAGCTTTGTGGTTTGCCTGTAAATTTGTGTTTTGTATCATCTTTGAATCCTACGAATGAAAAAAGTGTTATCATTCCGCTCCAGATGAGATAATTAATATTAAAGGAGTTGAAATAAAAATAAAGTGAGAAAATCCAGGCTGTTAAAAGTAAGGATATTCCCACGCTTTCCGGTAAAAATATTTCTTTTTTTTTGTTTATATCAAGCCCGGTTATTTTTCTTTTTTTGTTCCATTTTCCTATAAACCAGATTGTGATAAATGTAATCAAAAATGATGCTGCCAAAAACATCAATGTTTCTGAAATCATGTTAAAATTTAATTGGAAAAGATTTAAGTGTTTATTTCTTTTTGTTTTAGTATTTCTTTCACAACCGCGGTAGCATAAGCGCCTTTGTCTAATTCAAATGAAATGACACATTTTAGTTTTTTTTCAAAAAATTCATCTTCATCTATTTTTACAATTTTTAATTTTTTTGGAAATAAAACAATTTCTTTTCTGTGCCCTTTTGATGAGCATTCTGCCAGTTTTTTTAATTTAAAATCTTTAAATGAAACTTTTTCTTTTTTTAAAATTTCTTTTTCCAGTTTTCCTATTTTTCCTTTTGAAAAAGAACTTTCATAGCCGGGAAGCAAACCCACTGGAATTCCTTTTTCTTCAGGTTCTCCTTTTTGTAAACCTAATCCGATTCCTGTTTCAAATCTTTTGTTTATAATTTCATTAAAAATGTAAGACTGGTAAGCATGTGTGAATAAAAAACGCATTTTTTTGGGAATTTTTGCAAAAGCACCTGTAAAATCTTTGGGGTGAATGCTTAAATGCTGTAACATTGCTCTTTCATATTTTTGTTTTACAGGCATATCTTTTAATGCCTGTTTAAAATTTTTTGTTTTTTTCAGGTTTTTTCTTGCTTTTTTTATTTCATTTTCTTCTTTTTCATTCGGATAAGTCAGGTAAAGCATTACTGCTTTTTTGATGTTTCCCAATACCAGTTGTTTTCCAACCAGATGCGTTATCTGCCTCATTCCTCCAAATCTTTGTTCTCCAAAATAATTCGGAATTCCTTTTTTCATTTCTTTAAAACATTTGTTAATTCTTTTTTTCAATTCTTTTTCATTCAAATCAATATCTCTTATTGTTATCGTAAAACTGTTTCCTTTTAAATCCCCTAATTCAATTCTTTTTTTTCCCCATGAACCGTTCCTCAACTCTATTCCTCTTAAATTTAATTTTTCCAGTCTTTCAATGTTTGGTTTCCATATGCTTATTCTCTGGCAGGTTATTGCTCTTTTATCTTTTAATCCGGCATAACCTATTCTTTTCTGGCTACACCCCAGAAATCTTGAAATAATTTTTAATGCAAGTGTTAAATCGGTGTTTATTTTTTCCAGGTCAAAATGCAGCTGTTCTAATTTTTCAGAATTTTCCGGAACCTGTGCAGGTTTTTTGTTTTCATTGTTTTGATTGTCAAATCTTTCAATTTTGCACTTTTCTCCGTTTTTTTTTATTTCTTCAACAATAAAATCAGAATATCTTCTTTTTATTCTGCCTTTAAAGCCTTTTGTTGTGGTTGAATAATGTGTTTTCATTTTTTTCCATCAGTTATTTGTATCTTAGTAAAGCACCGATTCCGCCAAAGCTTTTCAAAAACTGTTCCCCTTCCTCTGTTTCAATGCTTACAATTGTTGTTTTTGTTCCGGTGTTTTCAGCTTTTTCCATTAAATGTTCAATGTAATCAATTTCCTCAATTAATTCAGCGTTATCCGGATGCTTGTGCTGTGCTTCTTTTATTGAATCAATTATTTGTTCAAAAGTTGTTTCATTTTTTAAATTTTTATAAACAAAAACAAGTTTGTCAATTTCCTCACTTAATAAAAGGTTTTCAACCTTGCCTGATTCCAAATCTTTTTCAACCTGTTCTTGTCCGAACGAAGCTAAACTGTTTTTTGCAATTTTTTCAAAAAATTCCTGGACAACTTTTTTTTCTTTCATTATTTCGGAATCTTTTAAAATTTCATCAGATTTGTTAACAGTTTCTCTTATGCCGGATTCATTTGTATAACTTGTATCAATTTTTCCGATTGTTTTTTCAGCAATCCTGTAATCCATTAATTCTTCTTCTTCAAATGAATTTTTTGTAATTCCCGGTCCTGCCAATATTATTCCTTTTAATTTGTTTTCAAGAGGCAAAAATGCTGAATTCATTTGTTCAGCTATTTCCTTAAAAAAATTATGCTTAGCTTCCTCCCTTAATCTTTCAAACCGGTGTGCGGACTGTCCTCCTGCCCGTGATTTTCCTGCAACCCTGCTTTTAAAATTTCCAACAATTTCATATTTTTTTCCTCTTAACAATGCAATTGTCGCTTCATTTTTGTCAATTGCTAAAATTCCATATAATTCTCCGGGTTCCGCCATTTGTTCCAGTGGCTCCAAATGAAAAGTTGAATCACACCTGTACAGTTTTGTTTCCAGTGCACGAACAGGTTTTACTGTTAAAAGTTTTATATCTGTTTTTCCTCTTGTCTCACTTACATTTCCTGAAAAAATCACAAGCCCTGTTTTTGGAATTTTAAAATCAATTTGTTTTAAAAAATTTATAATTTTTTTTAAAGCTCCTTGAACGTTTTTCCTGGTTTTCTGGTCTTTAATATTGGAACTTTGGCTCATTTCCTCTGTTAATTGTGCTGTTACTGTGCTTCTATCTGCATCCGCCGGCAAATATAAGGAGATTAACTCTGTTCCGAATCCCTTATAGTTTTCTATTTTTTTGAGTTTTTTTCTGAAAACCGTTTTTTCAGCAGCACTTGCTTCATAGTTTAAATTTTTCATTTTTTCACCCAATTTTAAAGCAAAAAGCTTTAAATAATGAAAATAGCTTTACTATAAGAATAAAGCCAAGAGGGCTTAAAAAGTTATTTTTACGTGTTTCAATGTTTGATGAAAGTTTTTTTGAAATGTATAATCAGGATAATGATGAGGAGGAATCTTCCGCAGCAACCACTACTTCCCAGATTGAAAGAACCGTTGAATCTATTGATTCTTCAAAAATTTTTGTTTTGTCAATAGGCGGGTCAATTATTGCAAATGACAAACCGAATTCGACTTATATTGCAAAATTGTCAGAAACTTTAACAAAACTTGAACAGGAAGGTTACAGGTTTGTTTTGGTTATAGGCGGGGGGGCAATTGCAAGAAATTATATGGCTTCAGCCAAATCTTTGGGTGCAAACAATTTTGAACAGGATCAGATTGGAATTTTTTCATCAAGATTAAATGCAATGGTTGTAATTCGGGGTGTTGTCAATTCTTATCCTTCTGTGTTAAAAAAAATTGAAGAATCAAAAACAATTTTGCAAAACGGCAAAATTCCTGTTTTCGGAGGAATTCTTCCGGGTGCCACAACAGATTTTGTAGGAGCTTTAATTGCAGAATATCTTCAGGCAACTTTTATTAATATGTCAAATGTGGACGGAGTTTATTCATCTGATCCAACCGATAATCCAAGAGCAAAACTTTTTACAGAAATTTCTTATGAAAAACTTTTATCTTTAATGAAATTGCATTCATCTTCCCCGGGCCCGCATGTTATTATGGATGTGCCTGCCTGCCTTGTCATAAAACGTTCAAAAATTCCGACACTTGTAATTGATGGAAATGATTTGGAAAATTTTGAAAATGCCGTTCATGGCACGGATTTTAAGGGAACAATTGTAGGCTCTTTTGAACAGGAAGACTAATAATCCTTAAAAGAAAAATTTTTCCAGAGTTTTTCACCTAAAGCTATTTCAAGTTCTTCTGGGTTGATTATGGGTTTTTTAAAATTTTTCCAGTCATCTATTGCTATTCTTGGACAAGCTGTTGAAACAAAACAATCAGCTTTAATTCCCAGTAAAAATTCCGGCAGAATCAAATCCGCGGTTAAAATAATTGCTTTTTTTCCATTTTTTTCAACAAGCTTTTTTAATTTTAAAGCTTCTCCGTAACGCATTTGCCCTATTTTTGTTGAAATAATTATTCCGAAAGATTCTGACTCTGATGCTTTTGCAATCAAAGAATGCCTTTGCCTTAAAAACCGGTCCCTGTTTTTCATTTTTAAAATTTTTTCATTCAAAACATCCGCAACAAAAACAGGTTTTTTTGTTGAAAAATTAACCGCTTCAGCGTGAAAATTTCCGTCTCCCACAAAAACAGCTGCATCAACTTTATCTGAAACTTTTGCAATGGCACTCCCGGAACATCCTAAAACCTGTCCTTCCTCTGTTCTTAAACCTTTTTCCATTAAAACAATAAAACCTTTTTTTTCCAGTAATTTTTTTAAAAAATCTCTTGCCGTTTTATACTGAACAATTGAGGCAATTCCTATTTTTTTTATTTTTTTTTCTTTTAAAATTTTTTCAAGTTTTTTAAAAGTATTTTCCAGTAATTTTTCCGGAACATCATATTCAAGCGGAACATAAATAACTTTTTCATAATTAAAAAACTTGTTATGCCCGAAATGCAGAATTAAATCCGCGTTAAATTTTTCAAGTTCATCAACAGGCAAATCACATGCTCCAAAACAAGGGTCAATTAATGTTATTGTTTTAACACCTGTTTTTTCTTCAAGTTTTTTGCTTATTTCATAAAGATTTGTTTTAAGCCCTTCAGGCATCTGAACAATTATTTTTTCAGCTTTTCTTTTTTTCAATTCTGATATAACCGGTTTTAAATCAACTTTTAGTGAATGCATTAATGTTTTTGTGCAAACAAAGCCTTATTTATTTTTCCATTAAAATGTTTTTTTCTTCAAGCATTACAATTTTTTTAATTTCCTCAACCGCGTCAATATTTGCCGAAACACTTGAAATTCCCATTTTTACAAGCTGTTTAACCATTTCAGGATTTGAAGCTGCCTGTCCGCAGATTGATGTCCTGACATTTTTTTCTCTGCATTTTTTTATAACATGTTTTATTGAACGCATTATTGCAGGATGCAGTTCATTGAAATGTTTTTGAACAAGTTCATTGTTTCTGTCCAGGCCTAATGTTAACTGCGTCAAATCATTTGTTCCGAATGAAACAAAATCAATTCCTTCCTCAATCAGTTCATCTATAATCCAAATGCTTGCCGGGGTTTCAATCATTATTCCAAAATCTATTTTGCTTAAATCTAATTCAGCTTCTTTGGCTAATTGTTTTGCTTTTTTTATTTGTTCTGCGTGTGTAACAAAGGGAAGCATTATTCCCACATTTTTGATTCCCTCATCATATAATTCTTTTACTGCTTCAAACTGAATTTTTAACATTTCAGGCTGGTCCAAATCTCTTCTTATGCCGTGCCAGCCTAACATCGGATTATCTTCTTTTGGCTCATTTTCCCCTCCTTTCAGGTTTCTGAATTCATCACTTCTCGCATCAAATGTTCTGAACCATACTGGTTTTCCTGAAAAATGTCCTGCAACTGCTTTAATTCCGCTTTTAACAATGTTTTTTAGTTTTTCTTCCTGTCCTTGTTTTAAAAATTCAGCGGGATGTTTTCCTGAACTCGTAATCATATGTTCTGCTCTCAGCAATCCCACGCCCTCTGCACCTGTTTGTGAAGCTTTTTCTGCAACATCGGCCAGTGCAACATTTACTTTTACTTTTGGAGAAATTTTACTTAAAGTTTTTTCAATTAATTTTTTTTCCTTTTCTTTTTCTTCATCTGTTAACCGGCTTGTTTTTTTTTCTCCGAATTTTTTTAAAATTTGTTCCGCTTCTTTTTCAGATTGTAAATGTTCAATTTCCTCTTTTCTTCTTTTTTCTGTTTCTCTTTCCTGTTTTATTTCATCAGCCATCCCGAACAAACCTGCTCCTGAAACTTTTTCTTTTTCAGTTTTTTCTTTTAAAACTTTTTCAAAAGAGTCAAATTCTTTTTCTTCAATCACTTTTGTTTCTTTTTTTTCAGGTGCAGCAATTTTTATTTCTCCGTCATAAATTTTTCCGGTGAAACCGTTCACGGTAACAATTTGATTGTCTTTTAAAATCTTTGTGGCTGTGTCCGTCCCTACAATACATGGAATTCCAAGTTCTCTTGAAACAATTGCAGCATGACAGGTCCTCCCGCCTTCATTTGTAACAATTGCTTTGCTTTTTTTCATAACGGGAACCCAGTCAGGGCTTGTCATTCTTGTAACCAGTATATCATCTTTTTCAATTTTTGAAATGTTTTCAATATCCAAAACTATTTTAACTTTTCCAGAAACAATTCCAGGAGACCCGGGAGCGCCTTTTAAAACAGGTGTTTCTTCTATTTGCTGCATTTCTTTCATTTTTTCATTTAAAGCAAGAGTTGTTATCGGCCTTGTCTGAACAATCATTATCCTGCCTTTTTCAACAGCCCATTCAATGTCTTGGGGAACATTATAATGTTGTTCTATTTTGTTGCCTATTTTTGCCAGTGCAATAATTGTGTCATCCGGAATTTTTTGAGTTTCAGATTGTTCAGGGTTTAAATTTTTTTTAACAGATTTTGATCCCTCCTTTAAAACAAGCCATTTTTGCTTGTTTACTTTTTTTCTCACAATTTTCATTGAATTTTTGTCAACCACATAATTATCCGGTGTAACAGCTCCTGCTACTATTGGTTCGCCTAACCCGAAAACAGCTTCTATTACTATTTTTGTTTTATCTCCTGTTGGTTCGGCTGTAAACATTATTCCTGCTGTTTCGGCGTTAACCATTTTTTGAACAATTGCTGACAATCCCACTTGTTCTGTTTTAAAACCATGTTTTTTTCTGTAATAAACTGCTCTTGGAGTATAAAGAGATGCATAACAGTTTTTTACTGAATTCAAAAGATTTTCTTTTCCCAAAACATTCAGAAAAGTTTCCTGTTGCCCTGCAAAACTTGCTTCCGGCAAATCTTCTGCTGTTGCACTTGAACGAACAGCTACAAATGGCTGTTCTGAACTTGTAAGCCATCCGACTTTTTCTTTTTCAGCGAGTTTTGAATAAGCTTTAATTATTTCATTTGCAGTTTCTTCCGGCAATGTTTCCTGTTTTATCATATCACGAACTTGTTTGCTTTTTTGTTCAAGTTCCTGCGTGTTTTCAACATCAATTGAGTCAATTATTTCAACTATTTTTTGTTTTAATTTTCTTTTTTCCAAAAATTCAAAAAAGGCATCAACTGTTACCGCAAAACCGTTGGGCACGGGAAAACCGCTTTTAACCATTTCTCCAAGATTGGCTCCTTTTCCTCCAACCGTTTTAATGCTTTCTCTGCCTAATTCTTCAAACCATGCTATTCGTTTCATTTAAAACCGTTATATGAATGTTTTTTTTTGTTTATTAATTAAACGCTTTTTTTTTAAAATTAGAATAATATTAAAATGAAAGTAAAACCTATTCCTTCTTTTCTTCTTCTTTTTGCTCTTTTTCTGTTTCTTTTCCTGCATCTTCTTTCTCGTCTTTTTCCTGGCTTTCTTTTTCTTCTTCTCCCTCGTCTTTTTCTTCTTTTGCTTCACTGTCTTTGTCTTCTTCTTTTTTGGCTTCTTCTTCAGCTTCTTTTTCTTCTTTTCTTTTGGCTTCCTGTTCTGCCAGTTTTCTTTTTGAAGGCTTTGTTCCAATTGATTTTACATCTGTGTGAACCACAACTTTAATAGTGCATGGAAATTTTGCTTTTGTTCTTTCTATTATTTTTTTTGCCGTTTCAGCATTTTTTCCGTCAACTAAAACTGAAAAAATAACTGTTCCTTTTCTTATCGGCGCGGCTCTTCCGATCGGTTTTCCGAAAGGATGTGCCATTCCCTGTGAAACTCTGTCTGCTCCGGCGCCTTGTGCCTGTTTGTTTTCTCTTAAAACATTATGCGGGTAAATTCTTAATTTTATAAAAAAACCGTCTTTTCCCAGTTTTTTTGACAAATTTCTTGTAATTGTAATTCTTGCCGATTCCAGTGCATTATCACGAATCTGAACATTTTTATCATCCGCAACCAGGTCAACAATGTGTGAAAAATTTTTGGACGAATTTCCTGTATTGAATCTCCTGACTCTTAAAGCAGGCACAGCCCCGATAAAATTTTTTCTCTGTTTTGACACTGCGTAACGAGTGTAAGCTCTTTTTCCGTCTCTGCTATAAGCACTGGCAGGCCTCAAACCCATAATTACACCTAAAAACACCAAAAAACAGGCATTATACTAATTTTGAATGTGATTCTTTTTAAAGCTTTGGTAAGCGAGAGGGGAGAGTCGAACTCCCTTCTCCCGGTCTGCAGCCGGGTGCATAGCCGTTCTGCCACTCTCGCATTCAAAAGTTTATTGCTGCGAGTTTTTTAAAAACTAATTCATTCCACTTTAATATATGGATTTGCTGCTGATAAAGCCTGTTGGGGAAATAACGCTGAAAACAACTTTTGTGAGGCGTTTTTTTAACAAAAAACTTAAGGAAAACATTAAAATTGCTTTCAAAATTAACAAAATTCCTTTTCAAAAAATTCAGGCAGGAAATGCCCGTTTTTTTATTAAAACAACAAATACAAAAAAAGCTCAGACAGTTTTAAAAAATATTTTCGGAATTCATTCAATTGCTTTGGTGCATAAAACAAAACTAAACTCTTCAGACCAAACATTAAAAGAAGCAACAGATTTTTTTTCATCAAATGCTGAAAAAATTAAAACATTTAAAGTTAAAACAAAAAGAATAGGCAAACACGATTTTTCCTCGCAAGAATTTAATGAAAAACTTGGCTCAAAAATTCTGGAAAAGTTTCCAAAACTAAAAGTTAAATTAAAAAATCCGGATAAAACTTTTTTTGTTGACATTATTCAAAAAAAAGTTTTCCTTTACGACGATGAAACAAAAGGAATGGAAGGGTTGCCGGTGGGAACACAGGGTGACATTGCATTAATTGTTTCAGGCTCTGAAGAAGAACTGGTTGCAGGGTTTTTAATGTTAAAAAGAGGATGCAGAATTTTTCCGATAACCAAAAAAAATTCAAAAAAACCTGGACACAATTTAAAAAAACTTGAAAAATTTAATTCTTCACAGGAACTTGTTTTAAAAAATTTTAACAAACTGCCTGATTTGATTAAAGATAAAAATGTTTCAGCACTTGTTTCACCTGACTTAAAATTAAAACCAAAAACTTTTATTGAATTCGATTCAAAACAATTATTACCTGTTTACAGGCCTTTGGTGTTATTGGATAAAAATACTTTAAATGAAGCTAAGAGGTTTTTAAAATGAAAATAGCTATTTTGTCAGATTTTCATCTTGGTTTTGGAAAAAACAGAAGAAAAAATGAATCTTTTCAACAGGTTTTTTCAGCTTTTAAAGAAGCTTTAAACCATAACCCGGATTTGTTTTTGCTGCAGGGTGACTTGTTTGATGAATCTGTTCCCGACCAGGAAACATGGCTTGAAGCTTTTAAGCTTTTTTCAGTAACAAAAAATGCAAAAAAGGCTGATTTAAGCATTTTTAAGCAAAAAAATGGTGAAAAACAAAAAATTGAGTTTGAAGGAATTCCGGTAGTATCAATTCACGGGACACATGAATTCAGGGGAAAAGATTTTGCAAATGCTTTAAGTGTTTTGGATCAAGCAGGTTTTATGGTTTATTTGCATGCATCTGAAGCAATTGTTTCAAATGAAAATGAAATTCTTGCCATACATGGCCTTGGCGGGGTTCCTGAAAAAAAAGCAAAAGATGTTTTACAGCATTATAATCCCAGACCTTTGGAAGGAATGCTTAACATTTTGTTACTGCATCAAAGTTTCAAAGAATTTCTGCCTTTTGATGATGAAATGATTGCTTCTTTGTCTCTGGAAGATTTGCCTCAAAATTTTGATTTAATAATAAACGGGCATTTTCATGCTGATAATGAAATAAATAATAAAAATTTAAGATTGCTGTTACCAGGTTCAACTGTTATAACTCAGATGAAAAAAAATGAAGCTAATAATCCTAAAAAATTTTTTTTATATGATACAAAAACAAAAACCCTTGAACCCATTAAAATTCCGGGTCAAAGAAAATTTTTTTACTCGGAATTGGTTTTTGAAAATGCTTCAAGTGAAGACGTTTACAAAAAAGTAAAAAAAGAACTTGAAACCATTCTGAAAAATCCTGACAAAGAACCTTTAATTAAATTAAAACTTTCGGGTTCACTGGCTTCAGGTATAACTTCATCGGATCTGGATTTGTCTTTTGTAAAACTTTTAAATGAAAATGCAATTATTTATGTTGATAAAAATTTTTCAGACATAAAATTTAAGCAAAAACTGGAAAACTTAAGGGAATCACATCATAAAAAAAGCATTTCTTCTCTTGGAATTGAACTGCTTGAAAAACATTTGGATGAAACAAATGTTAAAAAAAATTTTGATGTCAGAAGAATGTTTGAATTGTTAAGCAAAGGCGAAAAAGATAAAGCCATTGAACTTCTTTCAGACAGAAAAAAATCAAAATAGTTTTAAACTTTAAAAACATTAAACTGAAAGGTGTTTTTTTGAAAAAGGAAGCAATGTGGGTTGAAAAGGATTCAAAAAAAAATATTTACTGGCCTTCTTCTGAAATGAAAAAAAAGGCACATGTTTCCGATGAAAAAATTTATGATGAATCCTTAAAGGATCCAGTAAAATTCTGGTCAAATCATGCTAAAAAGTCCTTAAACTGGTTTAAATCATGGGAAAAGGATTATGAGGAAGATTTTCCTGATTTTAAATGGTTTTCAGGGGGAAAAATCAATGCTTCTTTTAATTGTCTTGACAGGCATGTTGAAAATAATGGAAATAAGCCTGCCATTATCTGGGAACCTGAACCGGTTGAAGAAAAAGAACAAATTTTGACTTATAATGATTTATTACAAGAAACAAAAAAATTTGCAAATGTTTTAAAAAAACTGGGAGTAAAAAAAGGCGATACTGTCGGAATTTATCTTCCCATGACTCCTCATGTTCAGATTGCAATGCTTGCCTGTGCCAGAATTGGTGCAATTCATTCAGTTGTTTTCAGTGCGTTCAGTTCAGAAGCTTTAAAAACAAGGTTAATTGATGCGGAATCAAAAATTTTAATTACGGCAAACGGTTACTGGAGGCGGGGTAAAAAAATTAATTTAAAAAAATCAGCTGATGCTGCTTTGCCTGATACAAAAGTGCAAAAAGTTGTTGTTGTTAAAAGATTGGAAGAAGATTTGGGAATGAAGTCAGGCAGGGATTTTTACTGGGATGAATTAATGGAAAAAGTTTCAGACGACTGTTCCTGTGAGGAAATGGAAAGCAATGAAAAACTGTTTTTGCTTTATACAAGCGGCACAACAGGAAAACCAAAAGGAGTTGTTCATGATACGGGAGGTTATTTGATTCAGTCTTTTTTAACAACAAAATGGAATTTTGATTTGCATTCTGATGATGTGTTTTGGTGCACTGCAGACATAGGGTGGATAACAGGGCACACTTACAGTTGTTATGGTCCTTTGTCAAACGGTTTGACAATGGTTATTTATGAAGGGTCCCCGGATTTTCCCGAACCGGACAGGTTTTGGAAAATTATTGAAAAATTTAAAGTTTCTGCTTTTTATACAGCTCCAACTGCTATCAGAATGTTTGCACGTTTAGGAAAACAGTTTTTGGAAAAACATGATTTAAGTTCTTTAAAAATTTTGGGAACTGTCGGAGAGCCTATTGACCTTGATTCCTGGAACTGGTTTTTTGAAGTTGTCGGAAAAAAACGCTGTCCTATTATTGATACATGGTGGCAGACTGAAACAGGGGCAAATGTGATTAATGCTTTGCCCGGCATTGGTCCTTTTATTCCAACTGTTGCCGGCAGGCCTTTTCCCGGAATTGTTGCAGATATTTTTGACGATTCGGGAAAAACTGTAAAAAATGAAAAAACAGGTGATTTGGTGTTAAAAAGCCCTTTTCCGCCTGGTTTGCTGAGAGGCGTTTATAAGAATCCTGAAAAATTTAAGGATACGTATTGGTCTGATTATCCTGATGTGTATTATTCGAGTGACGGGGCAAAATTTGTTTTTAATAAAAATATTCGTGTTACCGGACGAATTGATGATGTCATGAAAGTTGCAGGACATCTGCTTTCAACTGCTGAAATGGAGAATGCTATTAATTCCTGTGCGGGAGTGTCCGAGTGTGCTGTTATTCCCAAACCTGATAAAATTAAAGGATTTGTTCCGGTTGCTTTTGTTATTCTTAAAAAAAATTTTAAAAAATCTGAAGAATTTGCTGATACAATTGTTCAGAGTGTCAGAAAAACAATCGGGCCTATTGCCAAGCCTTATAAAATTATTTTTGTTGACGAGCTTCCTAAAACAAGAAGCGGTAAAATTGTGAGAAGAATGATTAGAAATATTGTTTCAGGTGAACCAATTGGTGATTCTTCTACACTGGAAAATCCTAACAGTGTTAATTTTTTAAAAAAAGTTATTGAAAGAGAATTAAAATAATTACGGCAAAAACTTTTTTCCGTTAATTTTTTCAGGCAGATAAGTTTCAGCTACAAATTCCAATGATTTGTTTGCCAAAGCCTGTTGTTCTATTCTTACTCCTTCTTTTATTGAGCGTTTTAATTCATCCTGCCATGGCTTGTTTTGAAACCATGCATAGTTTAACATTTCTTTTGCTCTTTTTACATCCCCTACTTTCATTTTTTCTGTTACTTCCTTTAATTCATAGTCATGAATGTCTTCGATTGTCATTCCGATATATTTTGCTTTTGGGCATGCCAAAAATCCTGAGTGCGCAGCCAAAGCCATTGAACCTTGTTTTATAACACTGTAAATATACCATCCGTAAGGGTCTCCGTCTGTGAAAACATAAACAGGCAGATTTTCTTCCTTGTACAGTCTGTGAATCAGTCTTCGGGCGCCTCTTGCAGCCTGTCCTCCAACTCCCACTAAAATTGCTTTGTTTTTTTTGGCAAAATCTTCTTCAACAAGCCTTTCATACATTGCACTTGTTTCTATTACCAGAACATATTTTGCATTGGTTTTAACTATTTCAATTTCTTCAGGTTCCATTCTGCTCATAATACTCCAGCCTCCTCTTCCAAGCTGAAGCATGTTAAAAGTGTCATTGTTGTGCATTTTGTCCTTTAATGTAATATCCCCGTATAAAGCGCCTTTTGGATTTGCATGTAAATTTAATTTTTCTCTGATTGTTTCAGCGCTGTGTTCCAAATCCACTATGACTGAATCGCTTTCTGTCTGGTCTTCAAAAGTGTTTTCTTTTCCTGAACCTAATGAATGCTTTAATTCGTAATAAATTTCCCTGATTGAAGCTGTTTTGTTTTTTTTCAGATAGTCAAATGTTTTGCTTGCAACAAGTGTTGTTTGCATAAATTTTTTTGCATGCCCTAGGTTTAAAAAATTTCTTGAAGTCATTTTTTCTCCAAGCTGTAAAACTCCTTTTTTTTCATCGAATTCTACATTGCTTCTTCCCCTCTGGCTTGTTAAAAATGTTGGTGATTCTTCTTTTTTTATTTGTGAAACAATTTCTTTGCTTATTTTTTCAATTTTTGATGCAACTTTTTCTGCATTATCCTTATTTGTTTTCTTTTGTGTTTTTTTCTTTGTCTTCTTTTTCACCACTTGTTTCCACCTCTTCAATAACTTCATTTTCCAATGGTTCTGTTTCTTCTTGTTTTAAATTTTCCTGTAATTTTTCCAGTCCAAGTTTTTCTTTTACCAGTTTTTCAAGTTTTGTTGTTAAAAATTCTTCTTTTTCTCCGGTGATATTTTTTAAAGCTCTGGCTATTTCAGGAATATATTTGTAAAACATGTCCTGCTGCATTAATCTTTCTTTTTCCCTTAATTTTCTTTTAATGTATGTTGCTGTTTTTCTGCCGCAATCCATTAATGATAATCTTAATTCTTCCATTATTTCGTCTTCATCTGCAATTGCCTGTTTTCCTGCTCCCATGTACGGAACGTGTGCTGAAATAAAATTTACAAAAACTGTTAAAGGAATGCTGTCCAGATCCCTTACCCCGTATCTTTTCCATTCAACGCTTTGTACTGCTTTTGAAATAGCTCCGCTTCCCGCGTCAAACAGTAATGGAGCCCGGTTGGCAAAACGCATTATTTCAAGGCTTCTTCCTTCCCCGTCAGCTTTTTTTCCCGCGTTTCCGCCGTATGCTATTCCCACTTCTATCTGGAACGGAAATCCTCCTGCGTAAACTTTTGGCTTTCTTGTAATTGTGTGAACAAATTCAGGTGCAACTATTGCATTAAGGCTTTTTTTAATCCTGTTTTCTCCAATGGGACTTAATCCGTCTGTGTTTGGCGCAATAAAATCAATTTTTTTAAATGCTTTTATTATTTCTTCTGATTCCTGCCAACTTAACTGTTTTGGGTCTTTGTTTAAATCAAATTTAACTTTTTTTTCAATTTTTTCAATGCTTGTTGAACCTGTTCTGTCAAAATCGTTTTTTAAAAAACTTGCAACTTTTTTTGCATCAGTATATTTGCTCATGCTTATTAGTTCATCAACTGTTACTCCGTGCGGATGCGGTTTCATTTCTTTTGCTTTTTTCGGAATAATTTTAATTGTTCTTTTAAATAATGCTTTTTGTCCTTTTGGTCCTTTGAATTTTATTCTTGCATGAGGGTTTGCGATTGCAGTTCTTCTCAAATATTCCAAAGGCCCTGTACTTGAATCCCTGTAAATAACATCTTTAAATTTTGCCTGAACTTTTGTTCCCTGAAATTTTCTTTCAACTGTCTGCATGTTTGTTATTTTGGGAACATTTTTTTTGGGGTCAATTGTTATTTCAAGCGAAATTGCCTTCCCTTTCTCTGTTCCGGTTAAAACTTTTACCGCTTTTCCTGTTGTCATCTGGCTTAACATTGTTCCTCCTGATGCTCCTATTCCCTGTTGTCCCCGCATCTGAATCATTCGGTGAAATTTTGTTCCTGCTAAAAGCTGTCCGAATGCTTTTCCCACTGTTTTTTCTGTTAATCCAGGGCCATTGTCTGTGACAATAATTTCGTAATATTCATTGCCTAATTCTTTTATTTGCACTTCAATGTTGGGCAAAATGTTTGATTCTTCGCATGCATCCAGTGAATTTGTAACATATTCATGGACAATTGTGGTCATTGTCCTTATTTTTCCGTATAATCCAAGCATTTGCTTGTTTTTTTTAAAAAATTCTGCAACTGAATGTTCTTTGAATTCTTTTGCAAGTTCTTCTGCCTGAATATGTTCCATTGCCATTTTTTTTATCACAATTCAAATTTTTTTTCATTTAATTCTTTTTCATGTAAAACGTTTTCAACGGCATCAATTTCCATTCCGCCTAATAACATTCTTACTGCCTGTTCTCCTGCCTCAATATTTTCCTCTTCTCCTATTATTGCAATTGTATTTCCGTAAATTGAAATAAAACATTTTGTATCCTGTTCAATTTTGTTTCTTATAAGCCCTTTTCTCCCTATAACTCTGCCTTTTTTGTGTTGAACTTTTTTTTCTTTTTTTCCAAACATTTCTTTTAATTTTAAAATTCTTAAATAATATTTGTCTTCCAGTAATTTTAATGCTTTTTCAGGATTAAATCCTCGGCCGACAGCCTGGATAACTTGTAATGCTTTGTGAACATCTAAAGGTTCTCCTTCCACATAAACTTCGCCTGAATCCGAGTCAATGTTGATTTTTGTTTTGCTTTTTTTCTCTATTTTTCTTTTGTCTGTTCCTTTGACTCCTATTAAAACGCCTATTCTTTCCTGCGGGATTCTGATGTAATCTGATAACATTAAAAACACCAGCAAATATCCCCCTCTTAACACTATTAAAGTAAAAATGTATTATAAAGCTTTTCCTCGTTTTTCGGGCTTTTTAAGGCTTATAAAGCGCTTTTTTTGATTTTATGTCTTTCTTTATTTGCTCTGCTGAAATCCTTAAACCGTTTTTTGAAAAGTATGCTGACACATTTTTTAAATCTTTTTCAAAAAATTCCCGTGCTTTGGGATGGCTTCTTAAAACAGCCTGCCCCACGTCTATAATCACCGGTTCATTGTTAAGGTTCAGAATATTATACTCGCTTAAATCT
Source organism: archaeon (assembly GCA_028279805.1). GTDB lineage: Archaea > Iainarchaeota > Iainarchaeia > Iainarchaeales > JANQMZ01 > JANQMZ01. The sequence continues at coordinate 760,524 of JANQMZ010000007.1, forward strand.
GCGTGAATTATTTCTTCTTTGTAAAACATTTTTGCAACAAATTCAACAATTTTTTCATACAAATATTCAAAATTTTTTATCGGTTTTTCCTTAATTCTTTGAGCCGGTTCTCCGTTTTCCCCTATAAATTCCATTACCAGCACATTGTTTTTGAAAGCAAGTGGAATAGGACAATTAACGCCTGCGTTGTTCATTTTTTTTAAATTCATAAATTCTTTTTTTGTCCATTCATTGATGAGACTGGATTTTTTTTTTGAAATTTTTTTAAATCTTATATCTCCTTCAATGTATTCGTTCATGTGCTTGAATTTTGATGTTTCTATTTTGTAAATTTTTACAGCTTTATAGTTTCCTGCTTTGTCTTTTGCCCTGAAAACATGTGCTTCTTTTCCTGTGCTTATTACAAATTCTACTTCGTTAAAAATTTTTTTGCCTGCAAGTGAATGAACAGTATTAACAGTCTGGTTGTCAAAAACTTTTGCAAAAATTTTTTTAACAGTTTTTTCTTTTGTAAAAGAATTAAGATTTTTATCAAGTGCTTTCATAATAAAAACTAAAATTAGTCATTCTTCTATTCCAAGCCCTTTCAAAAGGCCTTTTCTTGCTAAATAATTTTTCTGCCCTCCGATGTAACGCCATATAATATCGGCTTTGCTGGGCTGAAAATCCCATTTTTTTATGATAAGCAAGTCCCCTTCCCTTATCCACACTCTTTTTTTCATTTTTCCTGAAATTCTGCACTGCCTTTCAACACCGTCTTCACACTGAGCCAGAACCTGGTCTGTGCCCATCATTTTTTTTGCAACTGCAAACATTTCAAGTCCGTCTTTTTTTGGTGTTCTTAATCTTGAATAACTGTCTTTCCCTTCATCGTGTTGTTTTTTTTTAACCAATTTTTCACCGTTAAATCATGAATATTTGTACATGTGGAATGTCCTGAATTTTAATAATGCTTTTTTCTTTTATTAAACCTTTTCTTAAAGCTATTTGAATGCATTTTTTTCCCACCATGTTTATGTTGCTGTGCTGGGTTAAAAGTGTTTCAATTTTTTTTTCTTCAGCTTTTTTTCCACGGTAAAAATTTTCACTTGCTGTAAACTCAATTTCTCCCTGTTTTAATGTTTTTCCTATTAATTCTTTGTCGCATATTGCCAAAACTTTTCCTTTTTGTGATTCATGTATTTTGTAAAACATTTTACCATTTTATTCTTTTATCGGGCTTAAAGCTCCGCATGCGTCACATTTTAACATTTTTACACTGTTTTGTTCTATTATTTTTGTGTCAGGTTTTCCGCATTCTTTGCATATTACATATTTGTTTACATATTCTTCAAATATTTTTTGAACAGAATCCGGTGAAAATTTTCCGTTTAAAATAACGTTTTGCCCTTCAATTGAACCGGATGTTCCTGCTTCCCCGGTTATAAATTTAAAAGCATGTTTAACATTCCTGTGCAAATCTTTTATTGTTTTTTCAAAATTTCTTATAACTGTTCTTGTTCCCTGTATTTCAGCTTTTAGTTTCGGAACTTCAAATCTTTCATCTGTTTTCTTTTTTTTAGGCATTTTTTCATAAGCCCTGTCAAGCATTTTTTCATAATCCATTTTTTTTCACCTAATTATTTTTTTTTCAACTTTTAAATTGCTTGCTTCTGTAAAAAATTCATCCTCATTTTTTTCATCTTTTTTCTTTGTGTTTTTTTTCCATTTTTTTAAAAAAATAATGTTTTCAAGCCTTTTGTTCATTTCTTCCTGGAATGAAAGTTTTTGAATTCCTTCAATTAAAACAAATAATCCTTTATTTCCCTGCCTTATTTTTCCTATAATTTTTATAATGTCCCCTGTTTGTATTTTTTCCAGTATTTCAAGATTTTCAAAAACATTTGCATCAATTGTTTGTGTAAAATCATCAATTGTTATTGCTGTAAAATTTTCTCCTTCAAATTTTTTTACAACATTGCCCCATATATTGACACGGCTTATTTTTTTTTCATCAGGTGTAATAAGATAATTTGTATCAAACTCTTTTTCTCCTTTAACATATTCTCCTTTTATTTCACTTAAAGGTATTTTTAAGGCTGGTTCCCGCATTTTTTCACCTGATAATAATATTAATAAGCCTGCTTTGTATTATTAAACGTGGTGTCTTTTTGGCTCAAATAAAAAATCTTGAAGAATGGCACAAATATGACAAAAAGCTCAGAATTAATCTTATTTTTGTAGGAATAATTGTTTTACTTCTTGTTCTGCTGATTTTTTATTTTTTCACCAGAAATCCCGCTCTTTTTGAAGACCTTGTTTTAAGTTTTGGACTTTTAGGATTGTTTATAGGTTCAATTATTGCAAACGCTTCAATTATTTTGCCGTTGCCCATTGACATTTTTGTTTTTTTGTTCGGCGGTGAAAATTTTTTCGAATTAGGTTTTTTAAATCCTTTATTTTTAGGATTATTAATAGGATTCGGTTCAACTATTGGTGAAATGTCCGGATACATTTTAGGATTGCTTGGCATTCACAGCATTGAACATTTAAAAAAAGGCGAGTTAAAAAAAGTTATGCAGGTAAAAGAAGCAATAAAACATTACGGAATGCTTGTAATAGCTTTAGGAGCATTAACACCTTTTCCTTTTGATGTAATCGGAATAGCTTCAGGTTTAATCCGTTACAATGTTAAAAAATTTTTCATAGCATGCTTTGCAGGAAAAGCACTGCGTTACACGGTAATAGCTTACGCAGGCTCTTTAAGCATTGGTGCTGTAAGAACAATTTACGGTTTTTAAAAACCTATTGCGTTTAAAAAAATCCAGATTATTACCATTAAAAGAGTTTGTAATGGCAGGGCAGGCAACGCAATTTTTTTCTTCTGAGCAAAATCCAAAGTCCATATTAATCCTATTAATGAAAAAAGTAAAACCGCGAAAGGCATTACAAAATGCACCGGATATGGCAAAGTTGTTAAAGAATTTTTTAAAACACTTGAAGCAAACATTAAAGGAATAACCATATCCCCCGTCCCTAATTGAAATTCATGATTTTTTGTGGGAATTGAAAAAGTAAAAGCCAGTCTTGTTTTAACAATTTTTTTAGCCATTACAACCATGTGTTTTGTGCCGAATACCGCTATAATGTCATACACTGACAAAACAATCATAAACATTAAAACAGGAAAAACGCCCAGGCTTACTCCCATTAAGGCGCCGACACCTGCAACTGCAATTACCGCCGACAAGTTTTTCATCCACAAACTTTCCCTGAAAATATTTTGGGCTATAACCAGAAACAATGCAAGAGTTATTGACGCGTCAGGAAAAATTGTTTCAAAAACAATAAAGCCTGTCCCAAATAATGCAAACGCTTCAAGTATTTTTAAAAAAAATCCGGAACCTTTAACAAATTTTAAAATAAGCAAAAAAAATCCTGTGAAAATTAAAATATAAACAATTAATGCAACAGCATTCTGAACATCTTCCGGATTATCCGTAACAATTGTTGTCTGAACATTTTGTTCAATTAAATTTGAAGCAACATATAATCCCAAAATCTGAACAATTAAAAACAATGCAGTTAACTGTAAAACAAGTTTTTTGTTCATAAAAAAAATGCATTGATTGTTTTTTTAACTCTTTTTGCACTATTTTTGTTAAAATGATTAAAAAAAAAACAAATCCGATTCCTTCAAGTTTAAGAGAAAAAAAACGTTATGTATACTTCAAATTGTCTTTTTCTCAAAAAATTAATTCAAAACATGTTTACAAAGCAGTCTGGGATTCTTTGCTGGCTTTATTTGGCGCTATTGGCTCCTCCCAGATCGGTTTTCAGTTAATTGAATTTGATTCTTCAACCGGAAAAGGAATTGCAAGATGCATCAGGGGAAAAGAAAATGAGCTTAAAACAGCCATAGTTTTGGTCAAATCTGTTCAGAATATTAAAGTGCTTCCTGAAATTTTAAGGGTTTCAGGCACATTAAAGTCAATTAGAGGAGCAAAATAATCATATATAAACCTTTTTTAAGCTTCCGCATAAATCTTTAGTATATCAGAAAAAGAAAAGAGGTGTTTTATTGTATCCTTCTTCTGACCAGTTAACATCTGGTTATGACCGCGTTTCAACAATGTTTTCCCCAAAAGGAAGACTTTATCAGGTTGAATATGCTTCAAAAATAGTTGAACAGGGCACAACAGGCGTTGGTTTTGTCTACAATAACGGTGTTTTGCTTGGAGCTGAAAAAAATGTGGGGTCAAACCTTGTTGTTCCTGAAAGTATTGAAAAATTGTTCAAAATTGACAAGCATATCGGAATAATTTCCGCAGGACTTGTTGGAGATGCAAGAAGACTTGTAAAAGTTGCGCGTGAAAAAGCTCAGGAAAACAGAATGACTTTTGAAGAACCAATTGGTACAGAAACACTTGTTCGTGAAATAGCTGCAATAAAACAGGCAGTAACACAATACGGAGGAATGAGACCTTTTGGAGTTAGTTTTGTTTTCGGAGGAATAACAAATAACCTTCCAAAAATTTTTGAAACAGAACCATCAGGAGCTTTGGCAGAATATAAAGCTGTTGCAATCGGCCGTGGAAAAAAAGAAGTGATGAATTTTTTGGAAAAAAATTACAGGCAGGGATTGTCAAAAGAAGCAGGAGTAAAATTATTATTTGATGCTTTAAAAACTGTTAAAAGAAAAACTCCTTTAACAATTGAAAATCTGGATTTTTCATTTATTGAAGCTGGTGCGGAATACACAAAGCTTTCTTTAAAAGAATTAAAATCTTTTTTAGGCAATAAAAAATCCTAACAAAATCTTTTTCTGATTTTATTAGGTGAAAAAATAAAATGGTAAAACTAGAGGACGCGGTTATAGCAAGATATGAAAGTGCGGGGCACAAGTTTGAGGTTTTGGTTGACCCTGATTTGGCTTCGGATATAAAAGAGGGAAAAAAAGTGCAGTTAAACGATTTACTTGCAGCAGAATCTGTTTACAAGGATTCAAAAAAAGGAGATGTTGCATCCGAACAAACAGTTATGGAAGTGTTTGGTTCGGATAATCTTGAAGAAATTGTAAAAAAAATAATAAAACAGGGAGAAGTGCAGCTAACAACCGAACAGAGAAAAAAAATGAAAGAAAAAAAACACAAGGAAATTGTTAATTATATTACAAGAAACGCGTTTAACCCTAAAAATAGCATGCCTCATCCTCCTCAAAGGATTGAAACTGCAATGGAAGAAGCAGGCATAAATATTGACAGCATGAAAACAGTTTCAGAACAAATTCCTGAAATTGTTAAAAACCTGAAAAGGCTTCTGCCTATTTCAATGGAAAAATTAAAAATTGCAATAAAAGTTTCAGCAGCTGATTCCGGAAAAGTTTCAGGAATATTACATCAAAATTTCGGAACACATAAAGAGGAATGGCAGTCAGACGGCTCATTAATTGCATTGCTTGAAATTCCTGCAGGGTTAAAAAATGATTTGTTTGACAAAGTAAACAAAGCATGTGCTGAAGAGCCAAGTATTAAAATTTTAGAAAAATAAAAATGGTGATTTTATGGATAAAAAATTAGTAGTTCCCGGAGAAACAGTTTCCGAGGAAAGAAAAAGAACAGGTGACAATGTCATCATAAGAGACGGAAAAATAGTTTCAACAGCTTTAGGGCTGGTTTTTGAAAATGATACAACTGCAGGAGTTATCGCACTTGAAGGCGTTTACATTCCAAAACGCGGAGACATCATTCTAGGAATAATTGAGTCAGAGGTGTTCGGAGGTTATATTGTTGATGTTAACCATTCGTTAAAATCATTTATTCCAAAAAAATCAATGATTAAAACATTAAGAAAAGGAAATGTTATAAGTGCAAAAATTTCAGAAGTTAATGAAGTTAAAGAAATTTCAGTTGAAAATGTCAGAGTTTTTTATGGCGGGGAATTAATTGAAGCTCAGCCGGTAAAAATTCCGAGAATGATTGGAAAAAACGGTTCAATGTTATCCGTTTTAAAGGAGGGAACAGGCTGTTCTTTGATGATCGGGCGCAACGGATGGGTTTGGGCTAAAGATGGTGACATTAACCTGTTAAAAAAAGCAATAAAAAAAATTGAAAAAGAAGCCCATTTGAACGATTTAACAAATTTGATTAAAAAATTTTTAGAAAAAAATAAAACAAAAAAGGTGAGTAAATGAAAGAAAAAAAAATTCAATATGTAAAAAACGGAAAAAGACTTGATGGAAGAAAGGTTGATGAATTAAGGCCTATTAAAATTGAAGCAGGTGTTTTGAGCAGAGCACAAGGTTCTGCTTATGTTGAATGGGGGCAAAATAAGGCATTAGCAGCTGTTTTTGGTCCGCATGAAGCTTTGCCTCAGCATATTCAGAATCCAAAAAAAGCTTTGGTTAATTTTGTTTACAGAATGGCTGCATTTTCTGTTCCTGACAGAAAAAATCCAAGGCCCGGAAGGCGTGATATTGAAATTTCAAAAGTCTGCAGTGAAGCATTGGAAAAAGCAATTCTTGTTGAAAAATTTCCAAACACAATGATTGATGTTTTTGTCCAGATTTTGGACAGCAATGCAGGCACAAGAATCACCGGTTTAGCCGCTGCTTCAGTTGCATTAGCTGATGCTGGAATTCCGATGAAAGACATGGTTTCAGGTGTTGCAGTCGGAAAAGCCGGAGGAGAAATTTTAACCGATTTAACAAAAGACGAAGAAGACGCACCTGACGCAGTTGACATGCCTATTGCAATTCTTCCAAACACGGAAGAAATTGTTTTACTGCAAATGGACGGCTTGCTAACCACCGATGAATGGAAAAAAGCAAAAGAACTTGGAATACAAGGATGCAAAAAAGTGTACGAATTGCAAAAAGAAGCTTTGTTGAAAAAATATAAAAATTCTGAAACAAAACAAAAAAAACAAAAACCAAAAACTAAAACCAAAAGCAAGGCGGTGAAAAAATGAGTAAAGAAAAACCAATCTGGGAATTAAAATCGGAAGAAGTTAAAAAAGCTTTAAGAAATGGTGAAAGGCTTGACGGAAGAAAATTTGACGAATATCGTGAAATAATTGTTGAAAAAGATCTTTACAAGAATGCGGAGGGATCAGCAAATGTTTCAATCGGCAAAACAAAAGTTGATGCTGGTGTAAAACTGTTGGCAGGCGAACCTTACCCGGATTCTCCGGATCAGGGAACAATTTCAGTAGGAGTAGAATTATCACCATTATCTTCACCTGAATTTAAATATGGGCCTCCTTCAGAAGAAGCAATTGAAGTTTCAAGAGTTGTTGACCGGGGCATAAGAGAAGCCAAAACAATTGATTTCAAAAAACTTTGCTTAAAAGAAGGTGAAACGGTTTTAATTGCTTTTATTGACATTTATTCCACTGACCATTTTGGAAATCTTTTTGATACAAGCACTTTGGGTGCAATGGCTTCATTGCTTCATTCAAAAATTCCAAAAGTTGAAGACGGAAAAGTTGTAAAAGGAGAATATTCAGGAAAGCTGCCTATTGACAGTACCCCACTATTATGCACTTTTTCAAAAATTGATGATTTTATAGTGGTGGATCCAAGCATTGAAGAGGAAAAGGCAACAGATGCAAGGCTTTCAATTTCAGTTAATGAAAAAGGCGTTTTATCCGCTTTTCAAAAAGGAGAATCAGGTTCTTTTACATTATCCGAAGTTGATGAAATGATTAAAATAGCTTTAAAAAGAACAAAAGATTTAAGAAAAAAAGTTGAATAAAAATGGGAAACACAAAAAAAGTCGGTACAACAGGCCGTTTCGGAGTGCGTTACGGAAGAAGCATCAGAAAGAGAGTTTTGGCTGTTGAAACAAAACAAAAATCTTTACAAACAGCTCCAAAATCCGGCTTTAATAAAATTAAAAGACTGGCCCCAGGAATTTTTAAAGACATAAAAACCGGTGAAATTTTTGCAGGAGGAGCATATACCGCTACAACAATGACCGGCAGAATTGTTAACAAAATGGTTAAACAAAGAGAATTTTTGCCGCACGTCGGAGAATTAATTGAATCAAAAGAAAAAACTGAAAAATCTCCGGAACAAAAACCTGAACCTGAAACAAAACCGGTTAAAAAAGAAAAACAAACAAAAAAAACTGTGGCTAAAAAGCCAAAAAAAGAAACAAAAGTTAAAGCAAAAACAACAACCAAACCGAAAAAAGAGAAAAAGAAAACAGTTAAAACAAAAAAAGAAGAAGAAAAAAAATAAAAGGTGTAAAAAATGTACAAATGTGTTAAATGTGGTGAAATAATAAAAGAGCTTCCGCGGTCAATAAGGTGTCCTGCCTGTGCTTTTAAAATTTTTTCAAAAATCAGAACTCCTATCGCAAGAAAAGTGAAAGCTGAATAAAATTATGAACCCAAAACATGAATTAAAACTTGAACTGGTTTTTTCAAAACCAGCTGAACCTGAAACAATTGTTAAAGCCTTAAAACCTGACATGAAACAAAAATATTCACGCTCTAAAACAATAATCCGTGTTGATAATAAAAAACTTAAAATAATAATCAAATCAGTTGATTTAACCGCTTTAAGAGCATCTTTTAACTCAATGCTTAAAAGCATTATTGTATCAAATGATTTGATTCAATGGAGGTAATTTGATGGACGAACAAACACAGAAAGACGTTATTGAGTTTAACAGAATGAGACAACAGTTGGGAGCATTAACAGCTCAAATGCAGCAGTTACAGCTTCAGTCTGACACTCTTAAAACCGCTTTGGAAGAATTGAAACAAAGCAAGGAAGAAAAAGTATACAAAGCTGTTGGCAACATTTTGGTTTTAAAAAAATCAAAAGACGTTGAAAAAGAAATCAAAGAAAATAAAGAATCAACTGATTTAAGAGTTAAAACTTTAAAAAAACAAGAAGAATCTTCGGTTCAAAAATTGAACAAGTTACGTTCAAAAATAGAATCAAAAATAGGTTCTGAAACAGCTCTTGAAACATCAACCGCTTCAAAAAAAAATAAAAACAAGTGAGTGAATTGAATTCTTTTTTGCCTTTTTCTCTTATTAAAGGGAAAAAAGTTTTGCTTTTAACCCACAGGGGAGCAGATGTTGACGCTATTTCCTCCTGTGGTGCATTATATTTTTCTTTAAAAAAAAATGCAAAACTTGTTATAGGCATTCCTGAACATATTAACAAACAGGCAAAGCATTTGGCTGAAAAATTTTCAATTCCTTTTACTGTTAACCCTGATTTGAACAAATTTGATGTAATAATTCTTGTTGAATTAAATTCCTGGAAAATGCTTGGAGAATACGCTGACAAAATAAAAAATTTTTCAGGTGAAAAATTTTTAATAGACCACCATGTTTTAACCGGTGACAAAATTGTTTCAAAACAAAAAATGCTTGTTGACCAAAAAGCTGTTTCATGCACCCAGGTTGTTTTGCGTTTTTTAAAATCAAAAAAAATAAAGATTTCTCCCAAAACAGCTTCTTTAATTGTCTGCGGCGTTATAACTGATTCCGGACAGTTTTATCATGCTGATGAAAAAGCGTTTCATGATGTTTCAGAAATGCTCAAAATAAGCAAACACCCTTATGACAAGCTTTTAAGCTTTTTAACAAGAGATTTTGAAAAAGGGGAAAAAATAGCCAGATTAAAATCTGCCAAGCGTGTTAAAATTTTCGGAGCCGGAGATTTTATTATTGCTTTAAGTGAGGTGGGAGCATATGAATCACAGGCTGCTTCAGCTTTGGTTAAAATTGGCGCGGACGCTGCTTTTGTAGGAACATTTTATGAAAAAGAAAATGAAACAGTTGTTTCAGGCAGAGCTTCTTATTCAATGGTTAAATCAGGGCACATTGATTTGGCCAGAAACATTTTTGTTCCTTTAAAAAATTTTTTTAAAGGCGAGGGTGGAGGGCATGCGGGAGCAGCTGCTTTTAACTGTTCAAACGTTCAGCCTGAAAAAGTGTTAAAAAAATGCCTGGATTTAACTTTTGAAAATTTAAAAAAACAAAATTCTAATTTAAAACTGAAAAAATTTACAGATTAATTAATTATTTTCATCAAATCATCCAGGCTTTCAAGAACATAATCCGATTTTATGTTTTTATCCTGTATAACTTGCCCGTATTTTGCCAGAGCGGTTTTCATTCCGAATTTTTTTGCTCCAAGAATGTCTTTCTGAGGATTATCCCCAACAAAAACAATTTCATCAGGTTTTAGTTTTAAGTTTTTAACAGCTTTTTCAAAAGGCATTTTATGAGGTTTTTCCATTCCGGTTAAACCAACTGCAATAACAAAGTCAAAAAAATCCAAAAGATTTGATTCAGCCAGCCTTAACCATGCCTGTAGTTTTGGTGCATCGCTGACTATTCCAAGTTTTAATCCTTTTTCTTTTAATTTTATTAAAATTTTTCTGGTGTGAGGGTATGGAATCAGCTGCCCTGATTTCACACGCCTGTAAGCTGCTATTCCGCTTGCCAAAACCCTGTATTTTACTTTTCCCTGAACTTTTTCCAAAAATTTGTTAAAAATTTCCTGGTCCTCAATTCCGAATGTTTTATACATTTCATACAGTTTGTCAACAGCCTCATCTTCCTTCATTTCAAGCCCTGCGTCAATCATGGCTCTAGCTGCCGCTATTGTAGCTAATTTTTTCATCTCCATAAAATCAATAAGAGTGTTATCCAAGTCAAACAAAACTGCTTTTATCACCATTTCAATCAGTACAACTTTTTACTGGAAAAGTTATTTAAGTTTTTTTTATCCACTCATATCATGAAAAAAATGAAAGTTTTAGTCATAGGCTCAGGAGGACGAGAACATGCTTTAACCTGGAAAATAAAGCAAAGTCCTTTGGTTGAAAAAATTTTTTGCGCGCCCGGAAATGCCGGCACAGACTCAATCGCTGAAAATGTTCCCAACCTGAACTCAGTAAAAGATTTGGCGGATTTTGCTCAAAAAAACAAAATTGATTTAACCGTTGTAGGGCCTGAAAATTTTTTAGTTGAAGGAATTGTTGATTTTTTTGAAAAAAAAAATTTAAAATGTTTTGGTCCCAGAAAAAATGCAGCAGTTTTGGAGGGAAGTAAAGTTTTTTGCAGAGAATTTTTAAAAAAATTTAAAATTCCAATGCCTGATTTTAAAGTTTTTTCATCTCCGGATGAAGCAACTGAATTTGTTAAAAAAAATTCTCCCATTGTAATAAAAGCGGACGGTTTGGCGGCGGGGAAAGGGGTAATTGTTGCAAAAACTCCAGATGAAGCTGTTGAAGCTGTTGAAACAATAATGGTTAATAAAAAATTCGGAAACTCAGGTGAAAAAATTTTATGTGAAGAAATGCTTGAAGGAGAGGAAGCAAGTTATATTGTTTTTTCAGACGGAAAAAATTTTGTTCCAATGGCTTCATCCCAGGACCATAAAAGAATTTTTGACAATGATAAGGGACCGAACACGGGAGGAATGGGTGCTTATTCTCCTGCTCCAATTGTTTCAAAAGAAGTTGAAGAAAAAATTTTAAAAAAAATAATCAAACCAACTATCAGGGCAATGTATGAAAACAACAGGGAATTTAAGGGAATTCTTTACGCAGGCCTGATGATTAAAAACAATGAACCAAAATTAATTGAATTCAACTGCCGTTTTGGTGATCCTGAAGCTCAGGCAGTTCTTCCAAGATTTGAATCTGATATTGTGGAATTAATGCTTTCATGCATTGAAGGCAACCTTTCAAAATATGAAGCTAAATGGTCAAATAATGCATGTACAACTGTTGTTTTGGCTTCGGGAGGTTATCCTGAAAATTATGAAAAAAACAAAAAAATAACGGGCTTAAAAGAAGCAGGCTTGATTCAAAATGCAACTGTTTTTCATGCCGGCACAAAAAAAGAAAATGAAAAAATTTTAACATCCGGAGGCAGGGTTTTAAATGTAAGTGCTTTGGGTGAAAATATTTCTGAATCAATTAAAACAGCTTATACTGCGGTTGAAAAAATTCATTTTGACAAAATGTTTTACCGAAAAGATATTGGAAAAAAAGCTCTGGTGAAATTATGAAATGTTCAAAATGCAATGCTCCCATGATTAAGGAAGGATTGGAACATCTGGTTCATAATGAAATTTTTGAGTCATGGGTTTGCCGGGCTTGTGGTTACCGGGAAGAAAAAAAGAAAACAAAACTTTAATGTTTTTCAGCCCATTCTCTTAACATTTCCCATGAAACCCATTCCGGAAAAACAGTTTCTTTTAAAATTGTTTTATCATTTTCTTTAATTCTTTGCAGATGTGATGGTAAAATTATTTTATGCATGTTTTCAAGCCATGCAATTCTCTCTTTTTGTCCTTTTTTTATAAATTCTATTTTTTTTTCTTCAAATGTTGTCATAAGTGAACAGTTTCTTTTCCTTTTTTGATTTTTCTTCTTTCAGCATATTTTACAAGATAATGCACAGTGCTTTTGGGAATTCTGGTTAATTCTTCTATTTCTCTTAAAGGCCTGTGGTCTTTTCTCATTTCAATTGCTTTTAACATTTTTTCAAGAGGCAACTCTATTGCTCTTCCTCTTACCTCTTCTTTTGTTATTGTTATTTTTTTTGATTTTAAAAATTTTTTAACGTTTGATGCAAGCCTTTTGGAACATGATGAACTTAAAGCAACTTCTTTAAGATTCGGGCATTTTTTTAAAAGTTTTTCAATTTTGCTTTTTTTAACAGGCCTTACCAGGTGAATCTGTTCAGTGCCTGCAGGAATGTTTGAAATGCTTGTTTGCGGATAAAATGAATATTTCATATGGCATCATTTTTTTTCCAATTTTTTGTGTTATAGTGGTGTTTTTTCTTATTAAAAAAGCTTTTTGAAAGGACTTTTAAATACCTGTAAGCAATACTATATATTTCTAAATTTTCAGTGATTTTTGATGTCAGTAACATTAACCGGGCTTGGAGCCTGCAGAGAAGTCGGAAGAAGTTCTTTTTTGCTTGATTTTGGCGAAAAAATTGTTCTTGACCGGGGACTAAAAGTTCATGACGGAAACCAGATTGGTTACCCGCTTGATATTAACACAAATTTTAATGCAGTTGTTTTAAGTCATGCGCATTTAGACCATTCGGGTGATGTTCCCAATCTTTACATTAAAAGCAGGGTTCCGTGTTATTTAACTCCGCCCACTTTAAGTATTTCTGAAATTTTATGGAAAGACACTTTAAAAATTGCTGAATTTGAAGGAAATGAGCCAAGTTTTTCAAAAGAAGATATTGAACGTGTTAAACAATATTCATTCGGGATTAATTATAACAAAAAACTTGGAATTACAAAAAAATGTTCACTTGAATTTTTTGACGCAGGACACATTTTAGGTTCAGCTTTGTCAAAACTTTCATTCGGAAAAACAAATTTTTTATACACAGGCGATTATAATCCTGATCCGATGTCCATGCACAAAGGCACTGATTTAAATGTCGGAAACGTAGACTTTGTTTTAACAGAAGCAACTTATGGTGACAGAAATCATCCTCCCAGAAAAGAAACTGAAAAAAAATTTATTGAAAAAGTTCAGGAAGGGCTTGACAATAACGGAACTGTTCTCATTCCTGCTTTTGCAGTGGGGCGAACGCAGGAAATTATAACAATTTTAGAACAAAATAAAATTAAAGCACCTGTTTTTATTGACGGAATGGGGCAAAAAGTTTCACAGGTTTATTTGAACAATCCTGATTATTTTGCAAATTTTAAATCTTTTAAAAAATATCTTGATAAAACAACTTGGGTTAAAAGCAACAGGGACAGAAAAAAAGCTTTAGATGAACCAAGCGTAATTGTTTCAACTGCGGGAATGCTTAACGGGGGACCCGCCTTTTATTACCTTGAACATATTTTATCAGATCCCAATTCTAAAGTGATTTTAACCGGTTTTCAAGTTGAAGGAACACAGGGAGCAAGATTGCTTGAAGAAAACAAAATATTCATAAAAGAAAAAGATTTTAATGCGGAAGCAGAGGTTTTAAGGTTTGAATTTTCAGCACATGCTTCGCAGGACGCCATGTTAAGAGCGTTTAAAAAATGGTCCCCGCAAAAAATTTTCTTGGCTCACGGTGACCCAAAAATAATGGATATTTTTATTCAAAAAATTGACCAGGATCTGGGCATTAAAGCTGAAGCACTTGAACTTAATAAAAAAATAAAACTTGATTAAAAATGACTTTATTTTGCCCTGAATGCGGCACGGAAAAAGGTCCTTTTGTTAAAAACAGCCTTTGTTTGAATTGTTTTTTGAAAAAAAACAAAATTTTAAACGTGCCTGAAAAAATAGAAATAAGTTTTTGCCCTTCCTGCACGAAAATATTGGTTCATGGAAAATGGGTTAAACAGTCTGAAAAAATATTAAAAGATTTTATAATTAAAAAAATCAAAACAAAAGAATTAACAAATCAAAAATTTGACGTTGAATTAATCCAAAACAAAAACGGAAACTCGGATGTTAATATAATTGTTACCGGAAAAATTGCTGATGAAAAAATTTCACTTAACGCAAAAACTTTTTTAATTTTGAAAAAAGAATTATGCAAAAATTGCAGCAGAATTTCAGGAGGATATTTTGAAGCTGTTGTACAGTTAAGGTTTGAAAAAAAGCCTGATAAAAAAGTATTAAAAGAATTACTCCAACTTTTGAATGATCTGGGAAAAGAACAGGAACTTGTTAAAATAATTGAATTAAAAAACGGTTTTGATGTTCAGGTTTTTTCAAAAAAAATTGCTCTCTCTGCATCCAAAAAAATTGCTTTAAAATACAAATCTGATATTACAAAATCTTTCACTGTTGCCGGTGCAGACCGGGAAGGCAAAACAAAAAAAAGATTCACTTATTGTATCCGGATTTAATTTTTAAATTCTTCAAGTTTTTCTGCTATTTCTTCTTTTGGAATCATTGTAACAAGCAATGGAATTTTTTCACTTTCAGCTATTTTAATTGCAACTTTGTCAATTTTTTCAGGATTGTCAGGGCCGTGCAATACAACCATTGCCGGTTTCATGTCAGTGCTTAACCTGCTGATTTTAACCGCAATCATCGGGCTTCGGCCATTTTCAACTTTTTCAAAAATTAAAGCACGTTCAGGAGTTTTTCCGTACAGCTGCATATATTCATGAACGGGCACATCAAGAATTACTTTTATTGAATCAATCAAAGTATAACCATAAATTTTGGTGTTTTTTAATTTTGACGGATTGGCAACACATTTTGCCTCAATTCTGCTTGCAAACTCTGTTCCTGAAACATTTTTTGGAAATTCGTGAATATCAAATGCTTCTTCTTTTGCGCTAAAATCTTTCATTAATTGTTTTACAACTTTTCCCCCCCTGCTTTTGTCAATTTCAATTAAAGAATCCACAAGCCTTTTAATCACAGTAATTCCCGGACTTTTTCTTCTTCCCCCCTCATAATCCGAAATGGTTGAAGGGCTGATATTCAAATATTCTGATAATTCTGTTTGAGAAACTCCAAAAATTTCTCTCCACTTTTTCATTGAACTTCCCGGGTCTTTGCTTAAAGTAATTTCTCCGGCAATAGTAACACTTAATTTTTCCATAAGAAAATAATGCACCACCAGCTTAAAAACCTTTACGACAATCGCCGAGAGCCGTTTGATTCTGGTTACATGTATGGGTTAGCGGACCCGGAGGGATTCGAACCCTCAACCCACAGCTTAGGAGGCTGTTGCGCTTCCGTTGCGCCACGGGCCCGCAGGTGTTCCGGCGGCGAACACCCGCCTTCGGCAGGGTGTAAAGTAATTCCCGGAACACTATCTATGAATTGAACTGCAAAGCGTTTTAAATAATTCTTTTCAAATTTTAATGGTGTTTTTTTTGAAAGAATTATTATTTGGAACAGCCGGCATTCCTTTGTCAACAAAAAACAGGTCAACTGAGAACGGAATTGCAAGAGTTAAAGAATTAAAATTAAATGCAATGGAACTGGAATTTGTTCGCAGTGTCAACATTTCAGAAGAAAAAGCCCCTCTGGTAAAAAAGGCTGCTGAAAAAAATAAAATTGTTTTAACATGCCATGCTCCTTATTTTATTAATTTAAATGCAAAAGAAAAACAAAAAGTCGGGGCAAGCAAGCACAGAATTTTGGAATCTGCAAGGCGTTTGCATCAGTGCGGCGGCTGGAGTGTTTGTTTTCATCCGGGTTTTTATTTGGGTGAAACAAGTGAAAAAGTTTTTCCGGTTTTTGAAAAAAGAATAAAAGAATTAAGGGAACGATTAAATGATGAAAGCATTGACTTGTGGTTAAGGCCTGAAACAACAGGAAAACCTTCACAATTTGGTTCTTTAAAAGAATTGTTAAAAATTTCCCAAGGCCTGGAAAAAGTTGCACCTGTTGTAGACTTTTCCCATCTGCATGCCCGTTCCGGGGGAAAAGAAAATACAAAAGAAGAATTTTTGGAACAGTTTAATTTGATTGAAAAATTTTTAGGAAAAAAAGGTTTGCAGAACATGCACATTCATTTATCCGGAATTAATTATACTGAAAAAGGAGAAAGAAATCATTTAATTTTAGAAGAAAGTGACATGAATTACAAAGATTTGCTGAAAATCTGGAAAGAATTTAAAATTAAGGGAATTGTAATCTGTGAAAGCCCTAATATTGAGGAAGATGCTTTGCTTTTGCAAAAATTTTTTAAAAATTTAAAGTAATACAAACAATGTTATTCCTGTTGCAATTGGCATAAACAGGTTATCTTCAACCGGCAGAAAATCAACTGCCATAGCAACAATTGCTGCAACCGTTACAGCATAAAAACTTGTTGGCAAAATCAGTGACATTAAAATTATTGAAACAATTAATCCTATTACTGTTCCTTCAAGCGTGTTGTTCCAGGGAAGTTTTATTGTTCCATGATATTTTCCTATTAATGTTGCCCATGCATCTCCAAAAACCAGCGGAACTAGTGCTGCTAAAACTATTAACTTGTTGTGAAACAATAAAGCGTCAGCTGCAACAACAAGCAAAACTCCTATTGTAAAAATTATTGCTGCAATTCCGGGTTTGTGTTTTTCATCTCCTCTTTCAACAGCATTAATAATGTTTGCAAACAATTTTTTTCTTTTTTTCTTTTTCAAATCATTTGAAACAATGTAACCAAAACCGATTAATAAAATTAAAATTGCGCTTAAAGTGCCTGAATCAATTATTGCTGCCAGCAAAATGAACAAACTTCCTATTATGATGTGGGCAAATTCTCTTTTTGCTTCTCTCATTTTATCACTTTTTTTTCATTACACACAGCAAATGGCTTTTTTCATATGGCTGTAATGGAATGCATTCTATTATGTCAAACTCCTTTTTTAATTCTTCTTTTTGCTTTTCAAAAATTTTTTCAATATTTTCAGTTGAAGAAATGCTTTTTGCCTTAATTGCAATAATGCCCAATTTGCCTTTTTTTAAGAATTTTTTGGCATTTTTGTTAAAAATTTGAGCCTGTTTTCTTTGAGACAAATCCTGGTATAACAGGCTTATTTCGCTGTTTTTTAAATATTTTTCATATTTTTCAGGTTTTTCAGCGTTTTCTAAAACAGGGACAAGATTTTCCCTGTCCTCACACAATTCTATAAATTTTTTCATGGTTCTCTGGCTTAAGTCAACGCCAAAAATTAATCCTTTTTCTTCAATAACATCACTTAAATGAGATGCTGTTGTTCCCTCTGCAACACCCAGATATAAAACGTTTAATCCTTTTTTTATTTCAAGTTTTTTTAATCCTTTTTTTATTGCCGCACATAATTTTGAACGGTAAGGATTCCATTCACGGTATTCAACTGAACCAGTTTTTACCAGTTTTTCCCCGTAAACTTTTTTTCCCGGTGTAAAATTTTTTGTTAAAATTTTTCCTTTTGAAGAAAAAATTCCTTCAAAAATCTGCTTCATGAAAGTTCACTTGCTCTTTTTTCCAGTTCTTTTAACAATTTTTCATATTTTTCTTTTTTTGAAAAAAAATCCTGTTTTAATGCAATGCTTAATTTTGAAGCCAGGCTTCTTGCCATTTTTCCCCGGTTAACCGTTTTAACCTGTTGAACAAAAGGATGCTGAAAAAGCAAACCGTATTTGGGAGGCTTTGCTCCTGATTTTAAATGCCTGAACAATGCTTTCTCCGCTCCCAAAACCTGTATTGTTGATGCAGGCATTTTAACCATTTTTTCAATTGCTCCGGCTTCACTTAAAAGTTTTGCTCCTAAAACCGCGCCACATAAGTTTGAAAAGTTTGGCAGTTCTTTTTTCATTTCTTTTTCAACATATTCAACTAAACTGTTTTTTTCTTTTTTTATTAAAAGAGATTGTTTTGCCAGGCTTTGAATTTTTTTCAAATCTTTTTCTTCAATTTCTGAACCAACACTGTTTTTTGCTTTTGTTTCAATTTGTTTTGCTTTTTCCTTATTTTTGTAATATTTTAAAATTTTTTGTTCTGAAAAATTTTTTCTTAAACCAAGTTCGTTTACAAGGTTTAAATAAATTTCAGGTGTTTTAACAAGCCTGTCCATTTCCGGAAAATGAATTCCGTACCATTCCCTGCTGTCTTCATATAACAGGTTAAAAATTTCATCCAAATCTGACAAAATGTCAGCTGCTCTTATGATATGGCTTTCTCTTCCCACATATTTTGTTTTAACCTCTTTCCTGGCTTTTTGAATAAGTTTTCGCCTTAAATCGTCTTTTTTTGCCATTTTTTTCACCAAAACAGGTTTTTATTATTTTAGCCACCATTAGCTTAAAAAATACTATTTTGATTAATTTTCCAATGCCAAAAGAAGAAATTCAGAGCCTGGCTTCAAGAAGAGGCTTGTTTTTTCCAACCGCGGAAATTTATTCTGACTCGCCCGGAGGATTCTGGGAATTTGGTTCAACCGGTGCAAGGCTTAAAAGAAAAATTGTAAATTTTTGGAGAAAAGAACTGGTTGAAAAAGAAAATTTTTTGGAAATTGAAGGCTCTCAAATTTTGCCAAAACCTGTTTTTGAATCTTCAGGACATTTAAAAAATTTTAATGATCCTATTGTTCAATGCAAAAAATGCCATTCTTTTTACCGTGTTGACAGAATGCTGGAAGAATTAACCGGAAAACATTTTGCTGAAAATGCAAGCATTGAAGAATTTGAAAAAGAATTAAAAAAATTAAACCCGGAATGCAAAAAATGCAAATCACATTCCTGGAATAAAATTAAGCTGTTTAACATGATGATGTCTGTTGAACTTGGTGCAACCGGGGACAAAAAAGCTTTTTTAAGACCTGAAACGTGTCAGAATATTTTTTTAAATTTTTCAAGAATTTATAAAAATTCAAGGCAAAACCTGCCTCTGGGAATAGCCCAGGCGGGTTCTTCTTTCAGAAATGAAATTAATCCGCGTAACACTTTGTTAAGGGAAAGAGAATTGGGGCAGATGGAAATTGAAATTTTTTTTAATTCAAAAAAAATCAATGAATTTCCTGATTTTGAAAAAATAAAAAACTATAAATTAAATTTAATGACTTTAAAAAACAAAAAAATAAAACCGGTAACCTGTAAAGAAGCTGCTGACAAAAAAATTGTTTCAGGAAAACTCATAGCTTATTATCTGGCTTTGGTTCAAAAATTTTATGAAAAATTGGGAATTCCGTTAAAAAAAATGCGTTTCCGTGAACTTGATGATAATGATAAAGCGTTTTATTCAATTGAAACTTGGGATTTTGAAATTGAAACAGATTTGGGCTGGATTGAATTAATTGCCAATAACTACCGGGCAGATTATGATTTAAAAGCCCATTCAAAAGGCTCTAAACAGGATTTGAGCATTAAAGAGGATGGTGAAAAATTTGTTCCCCATGTTTGGGAAATTTCTGCAGGAATTGACAGAACTTTTTATGTTGTTTTGGATAATGCTTTTAAAAAAGAAAAAAGAGGAAAAGAGGAAAGAATTTTTTTGAATCTGCCGATTTCTATTGCCCCTTATCTGGCAGGAGTATTCCCTTTAGTCAAAAAAGACGGATTGCTTGAAAAATCAAAACAATTATTCCGGGAACTGGAAAAACATGGATTTGAACTGATTTTTGATGAAAAAGGTTCAATTGGAAGGCGTTATGCCAGAATTGATGAAATAGGTGTTCCTTTTGCAATAACTTTTGATTATGATTCTGTGAAAAATAATACTGTAACACTGCGTGAAAGAAATTCTTTAGAACAAAAACTTGTTAAAATTGAACAGTTATCCCAAACTTTGTGGAAATTGTCAAACGGAATTTTAACTTTCAACGAATTAAAATAGTCCCATTGCGTAGGGACAGTCCGCGTGCCACTTTCAGTGGCACTTGCTCGCTAACGCTCGCAGTTTATGCTTGATTCTGTTCGTAATACTTAGCCCCGGTGGCTTAATGGCAGAGCAATTGCTTCGTAAGCAATGGGTTGTGAGTTCAAATCTCATCCGGGGCTTTAAAACAAAAACAATTTAATTCTGTTTCACAACAATTATTATGTGATAAAATGAAATTATTGCTTTTATCGGATTCCAAAACTCCTGTTAAAATTTTTCCAAAAGTAAAGGAAATTGTTTCTGAAAAAATTTCAAATCTTGAAATTGAAATAGCTTATGTTCCTTTTATGGTTGATTTTCCTCAAAAAGTTTTGGAAGCTGAAAAAGATTTTGATTATATTTTTGTTTTTTCGTTATATGATGAGGAAACCCCTGAAATTAAAACTGTGATGGAAAAACTGATTGAAGTGGAAATTAAAACAGGCAAAAAAATTATGAAAATTTTGAGGGAGACAGATTTTGAAGGAACAAATAAAAAAGAGTTAAAATCTTTGTCAAAAAAGTTGACAAAAAAATGGAGTTTTTTTATTATTGAATACATTGCTCCTGAAAAAACAGCTAAAAAAGCTGAATTTGAAGAAGATCCTGATGAATTTGCAGATGATGAAAAAGTATTTGGCGCGGATGATGATATGTTTGCCTCAAATGACTCAGAATACCGTTAATTTTTTTTATTTTTAAGTTTTTTTTCCAGTTTTTTTGCTTCTTCGCTTTTTTCAACAGCCAAATCCCTGAAATGCTTTAAGTTTTTTTCATTTTCATTTAACCTTTTTTTCAATACTTGTATTTTTGTTTCAAGTTTTTCTTCAGCTTCCTGTTTTGCTTTAATTTTTTTTTCTTCCAGTGACAACAGTTCTTTGCTGTAATGGTTTCTCATTTTAATTGTTTCATTTTCAGCTTCCAGCAGAGTTTTTCTTGCAACATCTCTTTCATTTTTTAACAATGTTATTAATTCACTTGCTTTTTTATAATAATTTGAATAGTTTTGTTCCAAAATGCTTATTTTCATTTTTAACTGAATAAAACTTTTCTGCAAAACGTCCAAACTTTTTTCATAATTGTGAACAAAGGAATTTAACTGGGTTTTTTGTTTTTCAAGTTTTAAATCGGTTTCATGCATTTCTTGTTCCAATTCAGCTGCATTTTCTTCCCTTTGAAAACCCCAGAATGTTTTTTTTCTGATATCCTGGTATTTTTTTCTCAAATCCTGTAATTCCTGTTCTTTTGAATCAAGCAAGTCCATTACATTTTTTGCAACGGTTTGCTTTTCAATGGGATTCATGTTTTGTTTTTTTTCAAAAATATTAACTCGTTCAAAATAAAATCTTGCATCCAAAACCGTGTTTAAAAGTTTTTGCTGCAAGCTTGCAAACAATTCCCCTTCATTTTCATCAAATTCTTCGTTTGTCACACTTGTTTTGTTTTTTTCAAGTTCAATGTTTTTTTCAAACACTTTTATTGTATCCAGAACAGTGCCAAGAATTTCTTTGGGATTCGGAAAATCTGACAACGATTTTTTTTCATAATTTTCTTTTAATTCTTCCAAAAAAATTTGTAATTCTTCCAATTCTTTTAACGCATTTTTTAATTCTTTTACAATTATTTCAGAATTTGTTTCATGCCAGTTAAAAGATTCTGCTTTTTCCTGCAGTGAATCAAGTGTTTTTTCAGCTGTTTCCCATAAAACTTCCAAAGCCATAATATTCATTTATGATTGCTCTGTTAAGTTTTATATACTTTAACATTATAATGAATGGCAACAGCAGGGGGCTTTTTTAATGGAATTGTTTGAAGATAAAGGTTTTCGTGTAAAAGGAACAAATCTGTTAATAGACCCTTCAACAACAAAGCATTCCGGGGCAATTTTAACCCATGCTCATTCAGATCATGTTAATTTCAATGAAAAATCAAAAATAACAGCGTCACAGGAAACTCTTGACCTGATTAATGTTTCCTATAAGCCTGTGAAAAAATCAAATCCTTTAAAATTTTCAAAAAAAACAAATTTTGACAATGCAAAAATTTCTTTGCATAACGCCGGACACATTTTGGGTTCTTCACAGGTTTTAATTGAAGGTGAAAAAACATTAGCTTTCACATCCGATTTTAAAACACAGGATTCTTTAATTTTAAAAAAAGCAGAACAATTAAACTCAGATATTCTGGCAATAGAATCCACTTTTGGTTTACCTTCCTTTAATTTTCCTCATAGGGAAAAAATTTATGAGGACATGGTTTCATGGACAAAACAGCAGCTTGCATTAAAGCGTTTTATTGTTTTAAGCGGTTATTCTTTAGGCAAAGCACAGGAATTAACAAAATTTTGCAATGATTTTTTGGGAATTAGCCCGGTTGTTCATGAAAAAATTTTTGAAAACAACAAAGTTTACGAAAAACACGGCGTAAAATTAGGCACTTATTACAAGCTTAACCATAACCTGAACGATTCAAATATTTTGATTATGCCTCCGTCTTTGGCAAAACCAACATTGTTTTATGCCCTGGAACAATCTCTTGGAAAAAAAGTTTCAAGTGCTTTGGCAACAGGCTGGTTTTATCGCCGAGGACACGACACAGTTTTTCCTTTATCCGATCATTCAGATTTTAATTCTTCCCTGGATTATATTAAAAATGCGGAACCAAAACTTGTTTTAACAATGCATGGTTTTGCTGATGAATTTGCCAGATATATTGAAAGGCGTTTAAAAATTCCCGCAAGAGCCTTAAACGGTTCTTCCAAAAAACAAAAAGCATTAATTGAATTTGCTTAACGCCTTCTAAACCTTTCAAAAATCCACAGCAAACTTTTTGGTCTTGGTTTTTTTGGTCTTCCAGGAACTCTTCTGGCTTTATGCAGTTGCCTTAATCTTTCAGCTCCTTTTAATGAAATTTCATAATATTCCTGAAGCGAATAAGTTTTGCCAGGATCAATTCCAAGCCTTTTTAACTGTCTTTCTCTAAGTACGCCAATATGTTCCTTGTTTTTACTGTGCATTATTTTATAATCCTGAAATTCTTTTCTTTCCAGCAGCATTTCTAAAACTGTTAAATGAACCGTTGTTCCAAGCCCGACACCCATTAAATCTTCTAATTTTGCCGCTGAATAAATATCCCACTTTGACCCGAACGGATAAAAGTCTTTCCATTCAAGTGTTTTGATTTGGCTGTGATTTTCTAAAATTATGTCCCCAATTCTTATTGTTCCGGTAATTGTTTCCCTCGCATTTCTTGGCCTTAAACCTTCCCTTATCAGTTCACCGGGTTTTTCTGTTTCAATAAAACCATCTGTTTTTCTTTTATGCAATCTTCTTCCGATTAAAACATCAAAATAAACTCTGCCCAAATCTTCTCTTATTGAAGAATCTCTTACAATTAAACCCCATTGAAATCTTTCAAGCATAATAACATTCCTGTTTTTAAGTTATAAAAACTTATTCAATAAAAATGCAGGATTCAAACACTCAAAACCTTTAAATATGATAAATTGTTATTTTTGTTTTATGAGAGAATCAAGGTATGGTGCGGCAAGATTTCAGGGAGGAAGAAAACAGGGTTTTATGGGTGTAACTCCAAAAGCCGCCGGTTCTGTAAGAGCCAAAAGGCTTAGAGTTATTTTCGAAGTAAGTGAGGAAACCAAAATTCCCCTTCCAAAACTGAGGCAAAGATATAATACTTTATCAAAACTTGGTTTTGACCCGGCCAGACAACCGGTTTCATTGCTTTTTCCTGATGATTTTATTGCAAGATTAAAAAAAGCATCGGAAGCAAGGCGTAAAAAAATGTTTGACAACATGGTTGCCCATTTAACACAGAAACCTAGGAACGCCTAAATATTCAAAAATTGCTTTTTTTTTGTTTTAGGTTAAGATTTTAATTGTTTTTTGTCTTTTTTTGACATGGAAAGAATTCATTCAGGCAGAATTCCCGGTTTAAAAGGCCAAAAAATTTTGGTTTCAGGCTGGATTCATGACATCAGGGATTTTGGCAACTTAAAATTTTTAATTTTAAAAGACAAAGAAGGAACAATGCAAATAACAATTCCTGCAAAAAAAGCATCAAAAGAAGTTACAAGCATTGCAAGCCAGTTAACAAAAGAGTCAGTCATATCTGTTTTAGGAAATGTAAAAGAATCTGACAAAGCAAGACAAGGTTTTGAAATAATTCCTGAAAAAATTGAATTATTGTCAAAATCTGAAACACCTGTTCCAATTGACATGAGTAAAAAAATTGAATCTGATTTGTCAACAAGATTGGATTACAGGTTTCTGGATGTAAGGAATGAAAAAAGCATTGCATTATTTAAAATTCGTTCAAAAATGTTGAATCTTATTACAAACTTTTTTGATTCAAACAATTTTGTTGCAATTAACACTCCCAAAATAACATCTTCAGGAGTTGAATCAGGTTCAGAATTATTCAAAGTTGACTATTTTGGAAAAAACGCTTTTTTGGCTCAAAGCCCGCAAATTTACAAGCAAATGTTTGTTGCGGCTGGATTTGAAAAAGTTTATGAAATCGGTTCAGTTTTTCGCGCAGAAAAATCTAACACTTCAAGGCATGTGACAGAATTTATCGGAATTGATTTTGAACAGGGCTTTATTAAAGATGAACATGATGCAATGGATACAGCAGAACAGTTAATGGTTTACTTGGTTGAGGGCATTGAAAAAGAATTAAAAGATGAATTAAAATTATGGGAAAGAAAACCTGTTAAAATGAAAAAATTTCCAAGAATCAGTTTTGAAAAAGCGGTTGAATTGCTGGCTGATGAAGGCAAAAAAATTCCAAAAAATGAAGATTTTGACCCTGAAGCTGAAAAACTTTTAAGCAAAATTATTCTGGAAAAACAAAAATCAGAATTTGTTTTCATTTACAATTATCCTTACGTTAAAAGGCCTTTTTATCACATGAAACCTGAAAAAGATTCTCATGGCACCAAATCTTTTGATTTGCTGTGGAACGGCCTTGAAATTGGCACAGGAGCCCAAAGAGAACATCGTTATGACATTTTAAAAAAACAGGCAAAAGAAAAAGGCATTAATCTTGATGAAATGCAGGATTATGCCAAAATTTTTCAATATGGCTGCCCTCCTCACGGGGGAATGGGTTTGGGTCTGGACAGGTTTGTTGAAGCTTTTTTAAAACTTGACAACATCAGAGAAGCAATTTTGTTGCCAAGAGACCCTGAGAGGCTGACTCCATGAAAGAATTAAATTATTTGGAAAAAGACATTTCAAAAATTTCACAAATATTAAAAAAAGGCAAAGGCTCATTTAAAACAAGAGGCTGGTTTAAAAGAAAAAGAGAATTAAAAAACAAGATTTTTTTTATTTTATTTGATGAAACAAGTGAATTGCAATGTGTGGTTGACAGGGATAAAGCTTTGAAAGATTTAATTAAGGATGCTGAAAAAGTTACAATTCAGTCAAGTGTTGAACTGGAAGGCCAATTAAAAAAAGATGAGCGTGCCCCTGACGGATTTGAATTGCAGATTAAAAAAATGCACATTGTTGGTTTGGCTCAAGATTTTCCAATCGGGAAAGATTTATCAACAGAATTTTTAATGGACGTTCGCCATTTATGGTTAAGAAGTGCAAAAATGCGTGACGCTTTAAAAGTCAGGGCAACTGTTTTTGATTCTTTCAGAAAATTTATGGAAAAAGAAAATGTTGTTGAAACACAGGGAGCAATGTTTGTATCCGGTTCTGTGGAAGGGGGTTCAACATTGTTTGAGGTTCCATATTTTGGAAAAAAAGCTTTTCTGACACAGTCAAGCCAGTTTTATTTGGAAGTGTTAATGCATTCTCTTGGAAAAGTTTATACGATTGCTCCGTCTTTTCGTGCTGAAAAATCCAAAACAAGGCGCCATTTAACAGAATTCTGGCATGCAGAAGTTGAACTGCCCTGGGCGCATTTGGAAGACATTATTGATTTTGAGGAAAGAATGATTAAATTTATGGTTAAAACCGTTGTTGAAAAAAATTCAAAAGAATTAAAGGCTTTAGGCAGAAACACTGAAGATTTAATGCCAACAATTGAACAAAAATTTCACAGAAAAAAATACAAAGATGTAGTAAAAGATGCTATGAAAAAATTTTCATACTTAAAACACGGTTCCGATTTGGGTGAAAAAGAGGAAAGGGAGATAACCAAAAGCCTGAAAAAACCCCTTATTATTACCCATTATCCTGATTCTTTGAAGCCTTTTTATCATCGACGCAACCCTGATAATCCGAAAGAAATTTTATGCAATGACATTCTGGCACCTGAAGGTTTTGGTGAGATTATCGGTTCTGGTGAAAGGGTGTGGAATGAAAAAAAACTGGTTGAACAAATTAAAAAAGACAAATTAAACCCGGAAGACTATCAATGGTATGTTGATTTGAGAAAATTTGGCTCCGTGCCAAGAGCCGGCTTTGGAATGGGTCTGGACCGGTTTACTGCATGGATTGTTAACGCGGAACACATCAGGGATGTAATTCCTTTGCCCAGAACCATGAACAGAATTGCTCCATGATGCTTATGAGAGAACTTGAACTTGCAAAAAAAGCAGCTTTGGTTGGCGGCAAAGAAGCATTAAAATATTTTGGCAAAATAAAAAAAGTTTCTCAAAAAACTTCTTTTGGAGATTTTGCAACAAAAGCGGATATTGCAGCTGAAAAAAAAATTTTATCAATTATAAAAAAACGTTTTCCCGAACACGATATTGTTGCCGAAGAATCGGGCTTGCAAAAATCAGAATCAGATTTTACATGGTTTGTTGACCCGATTGATGGAACCACAAACTTTTTTCATAAAAATCCTTTTTTTTGCTGTTCTGTTGCTTTGAGGAAAAAAAACAAATTTGTTGTTGGGGCAGTCTATGATCCTATAAGAAAAGAATTATTTCACGCTGCAAAAGGCAAAGGCGCTTTTTTAAACGGAAAACGCATAAAAGTTTCAAATGCTTCAAAATTAAACCAATGCCTTGGAGCAACAGGTTTTGCTTATGACCGAAAAAATTTAATGAAAAAAAATTTAAAACTTGTTCAAAAAATTTTGCCGCAAATTCATGGCATAAGAAGGGACGGGGCTGCTGCCCTTGATTTGTGTTATGTTGCTTCAGGGCGCTTTGATTTATACTGGGAGTTCGGATTAAAACCATGGGATTTGGCTGCAGGAATAGGAATAATAGAGGAAGCCGGAGGCAAAGTAACGGATGAAAAAGGCAAACCTGTTAAAAATTTAAAAAAATGGGTTGTTGCTTCAAATTCAAAAGTGCATTCAAAACTAATTAAAGAACTTGGATTCAAATAATTTTTTTATGAAAATAATTAAAATAAAAACAACTAAAAAAAATGAACTGGTTGACATTACTTCAAAAGTTGAGGAAATTATTTCAAAATCAAGCCTGGGCAAAGGGTTTTGTATTTTATACTGCCCTCACACTACAGCAGGAATAATAATAAATGAAGGAGCAGATCCAAGCGTAAAAGAAGATATTTTAAACAAATTATCAGAATTGGTGCCTGAATCACCTGATTATAAGCATGCTGAAGGCAATTCAGATTCGCATATTAAGTCTTCACTGGTTGGGATAAGCAAAATTATTCCCTTTGAATCCGGAAAATTGTCACTTGGCACATGGCAGAGCATCTTTTTTGCAGAATTTGACGGTCCCCGTAACAGAACTCTTGAAACAGGCTTAATTAAGCAAATTTAATCCATTTTTTATTGTACTAATTATTTGATTTTGTACCAAAAATGCTTTATAAATAAAAAACAGCATATATTTTCATATAGTGTTCATTATCCCCCTGAAAGGCTTTGTTTCACCTCATTCTAAGGCCTTTCCCTTTTTATTTTTTATTGTACTAATTATTGTTCGGTGATTGTCCGTGGTATCATATGTTTGGGATTTTTTAAGACCTTTTACAACAGTTGCGCATGAATTTGCTTTGCCTATAAAGTTTTTGATTTTATTGCTTTCACTGGCATTGCTTTTTATTTCCTTTCTGGCTTACAGAAAAGCTAAAAGCCGGAAATTTTTGTTTATTGCTTTGGCTTTTGCTTTTTTTGCAATTAAATGGACTCTTAAAATTGTTGACATTTTTTTAAGCCCCGGTCTTTTTTTAGCTGATGCTACTGAAAATATTTTTGAATTGTTGATTTTTGTTTCATTGTTTTTAGCATTGTTTAAAAAATAGGTGCTTTTTTGTGTTTGATGACCGTGAAAAAGTGTTAAAGCTTGAAGTCAGAAAAAAAATAATGAAAGAAATAGCAAAAAGCCCGGGCATTCATTTTAGAGAGCTTCAACGCAGAACAAAGCTTGCTGTTGGTTCATTGCAGTATCATTTGGATGTTTTGCAAAAAGTTCATTTAATTAAAACGGTTAAAAAAGGAAAATTTGTCAGATTTTTTCCTGTAATAGGGGAACAAACAGAGGAAGAAAAAGAAACTTTGTCTTTTTTAAGAGATGATAGTGTTAGAAAAATTGTTTTGTTGTTATTGTCAAAAGAACAGGTGAACAATAAACAGATTTCTGATTTTTTGGCTTTAAGCCCTTCAACTGTTTCTTTTCATTTGCAAAAACTTGAAGAAGGGGGTCTGATTGTAAAGCACAGGCAGGGAAGACAGACTTTTTTTTCCTTAATTGAACCTGAAAAAGCCAGAGAACTGTTAATTGGTTATAAGAAAAGTTTTCTGGATGACATGGTTGACTCTTTTGTTGAGGTTTGGCAGGAAGTTTAAAAGAAAATCAGTCCTGCAAAAAACCCGGCCACGCCGACAAGCACATCCATTATTTTATCCTGTAATTCTTCTTCAAAATGATGGTCTGATTTTTGTGCCAGTTGTACTTCAATAAATTCCCATGCAATTATTATAAACAGTGCCAAAAAAATTTGTTTTGTAAAAAAACTTAGGGCAAATCCTCCCAAAAAATGCGGAATATTGTCAAACCACCAGTATTTTTTATACCAGTGTTGTTTTTTTCCAACAAGCGACACTAACAGGAATAATAAAAATATTAATATTATTCCGATATTAACCTGAATAAAAGAAAGCACGGCAAAAGCTATTGCCAACTGAACAATTATTCCCAAAGTGCTTCCAGTCATGTTAAAATTGGATTAAAATTGTTTAAAAAAAGAGTGGGGAGGGCAAGATTTGAACTTGCGACCTCTCGATTATCAGTCGAGTGCTCCACCAAACTAAGCTACCCCCCCATTCAACCATGGTTTATTATTTAGTCTAAAACAGGTTTTTAAAGCTTAATTTTATGTTCTTAATTTGTATCCTTTTCTGAATAAATGTAAATTGATTGAAAATGAAGCAACTGAAAGCAACAGAATCATTATAATGCCGATTAAAATATTTCCTTCATTTAAGCCGATCATGCTGTACCTTATTCCGTTTACAATGTGAAAAAACGGATTCCACCATGTGATTGTTTGCAGAATGGGGGGCAAAAATTTTATTGAATGGAATACTCCGCCTAAAAATGTCAAAGGTGTTATCAAAAAAATTGTAAAAATTTCCACATGCTCAAACTCTGATGCCCACAACCCGACTGTTAATCCAAGTGATGCAAAAACAAAACTTGTAAGTATTAAAAAAAACAATAACAATGGCAGGTTAAAAATTATAACAGGTTTAAACAAAAGAGAAGTTAAATAAATTAGTATTCCCACAAGCAATCCTTTTATTACTCCTCCCAGAGTAAAACCTAAAACAATTTCTTTGTAAGACATTGGTGCTGTTAAAATATCTGAAACATGTCCCACAAATTTCATTAAAAATAATGAAAAAGCTGAATTTGAATAAGAACTTGTAATCATGTTCAAAGTAATCAAGCCCGGAATAAAAAACAAAATAAAATCAATTCCTTCAATTTGCGGAATTCTCGGGCCTATAAAAAAACCAAAAATTATCATGAATAAAGCGGCATTCATTATTGGCGGTACAAATGTCTGAATTTTTATTCTCATAAATCTTGCTATTTCTCTTTTTAACAATGTTTTAAACCCTGTCAAATTCTTCACGCACACCACCCGTTATTTTCAAATAAATGTCTTCCAGTTGGTCTTTTACAATTTCAACATGTTTTACTCCTATTTTTTGAGCATTTAAAGCGTTCAAAACTTTTGATAATTCTACATCTGCATTTTTGCAAACAACTTCAAGAACATTTCCATTTTTTTTAAGTTCACATTTTATTTGTTTTTTTAATTTGTCAGGAATTTTGTCAAGTTTTTGGTTTAAAGTTATTTCAATTTTTTGATTGCTCATGTTTTGTAAAAGATTTTCAGTTGAATCAACTTTTATCATTTCTCCTTTGTTAATGATTCCGATTGTATTGCAAAGTTTTTCAGCTTCTTCAATGTAATGAGTTGTTAACAAAATTGTTATTCCTTCATTGTTAATTTTTTTAAAATAATTCCATAGTCTCCGCCTTAATTCAACATCTGTGCCCTCAGTGGGCTCATCCAAAATAATTAAATCTGGTTCGTGAACTAATGCTTTTGCAATTGTTAAACGCCTTTTCATCCCGCCTGACAATTCTCTGAACCTTGCATTTTCTTTTTCTTTTAAATCAAAAGCTTTTAGTAATTCTTCTGCTCTGGTTTCAGCATCTTTTTTTCCAATGCCAAAATATCCTGCTTGAAATTCCAGTATTTTTCTGACATTTAAAAAAGGGTCAAATGCAATATCCTGTCTTGACAATCCGATTAATCCTCTTGTTTTTTGATAATCTTTTATGACATCATATCCAAAAACTTTTATTGAGCCTGAATCAAAATTATTCAAACCAACAATTGATCTGATTGTTGTTGTTTTTCCGGCACCGTTTGGCCCCAGATAACCAAAAAAATCTCCTTTTTCTATTTCCAGATTAATGTTTTTTAAAGCCTGCAAACCGTTGTAAGATTTGTTTAATCCTTTAATTGATAAAGCGTTAACCATTAGACAAAAAAGCCATAAAACACTTTAAAACCTTACCAGCGCATTTTTACTATGTTTAGCCCCGTAGTGTAGAGGCCAAGCATTCAGGGCTTTGAACCCTGCGACGGGAGTTCGAATCTCCCCGGGGCTATATTTTTATTAATTTCAAAAGAGTTGTTTTTGCATGGGAATCGGAGACAAAATCAGGAAATTTGTCACAGGGCAGACAAAAGAAGAAGAATTGCAGGAAAAAAAGCAAAAAGAAGAGCAAATTCAAAAATCAAAAACTGAGCCGCAAAGTGAGGAAGATGTTTGTGCTTTTTGCCAGCAGCCAAATCCTGATAAAAAATGGGCAGGACAGCTTTGGCATAAAAAGTGTTACAGAAAAATGAGAAACAAGGCAAAATCAATGCTTTAATTTTTTTTTCAGAATTTCAATATTTTTAACAGGGCTTGGATTAACTTTGTACAATAATGCCAGATAATAAGAACAATAATCTCCTAAAAGCGAGGCATAAAAAAGTTTTTCCATTAAAGTTTTTCCTTTGACTTTTATTTCAATCACTTTTGAATGTTTTTTTATAATATTTTTTGCAACATTGATTCTTTTTTTTATTTTAACACTTTCTTTTGCATCCCTGAAAAAAACAAATACAAGTTTTCCTGAATTTTTATAACCAACAAGTTCATTATGTGTTAATTCGGGAAAAATGTTCCAGTGTGAAAAAGCTTTTGAGTTTTCAGCCAGTTGAGTGTGAAATCTTATTAAAACGGATTTGAACAAATATTGCCCGTAAATTATTGGTGTTTTGTTTTTGATTTGCAAAGCAAGATTTTTTCCTTGTTTTTCAAGTTCTTTGTTGTATTTGTTTAAAAATCTGTAAGTGTTTTCAAGTTCTTTGTTTTTTTTTGTCAAATTCAGTCTTTGCATTATCGCCATCATTGGCACAAAACTGAATGCAAGCTGTGTTCTTGGAGGAAAACCGCCTGAAACTTTTAAAACATATTTTGATTTTTTTGCAAGCTTGCCGCCTGAAGTTATTGCTATAATGCTTGCTTTTTTCTTTTTAGCCTGTTTAAAGCCTGAAATTGTTTCTTCTGTATTTCCGGAATAGCTTACCGCGAAAAACAAAGTGTTTTTTGTAACTGTTGTCGGAATGCTGTAAGACTGGTTTACTTTTACCAGAATTTTGCTGTTCTTATGCATCAAATTTTTTATTATTTCTCCGCCGATGCCTGAACCGCCCATTCCCTGAATGCAGACATGGTCAAATTTCTTTTTTTTAAAAGACTGGGGAATTGGCCATTTTTTTCCGAATTCGTAAGCTTCTTTGAATTGCGTCGGAAACTGTTTTAATAATTTAATCATGTTTTGTTTGTCAACTTGTTTCATTAGTTTTTGAAAATTCATTTAATCACTTTTTTTCTAATTCTTTTTTTAACAATTCTGCAATTTGTTTCCCAGAAGCCTTGCCGCGCATTTCTTTCATAACATCACCCATTAAAGCTGATAATGCGTTCATTCCTTTTTCTTTTATTAAACCTGAATTTTTTTGAACAACTTTTTTTACAATTGTTTCAATTTCTTCTGAGTTTTTTGCATCATGCCTGATAATGTTTTCCAGTTTTTGTTCAGGCTCTTTAATCCAGTTTTTCGCAATTTCTTCTGTTACATCTTTTGTTATTATTCCTTTTTTTTGTGCTTCAAATATTTGTTCAATTTTATTGTAATCCAATAACTGTGTTTCAATATTTTCTCTTTCCAGTTTTTTTAAGCTTTCTAGTACAAAAACCGCAATAGTTGTTGCATTGAATCCTTTTTTGAGCATTGATTCAAAAAAACAGGCGTGATTGCTTAATTTCATTTCATTTGCAAGTTTTTCACTTAAACCATGTTTTTTGTACAGTTTTTCCCTTTCTTCAACTGTTAAAGGCAAATCTTTTTTCAATTCCTGTAATTCTTTTTTTTCAATAATTTTATGCCTTAAATCTGTTTCCGGATACATTCTGGCTGCTCCGGGCAAAGGCCTTGAATAGCCTGAATTTCCCCCTTCCAATGCATTTCTTGTTTCATTTGGCACTCCTTTTAATCCCTGTTCGCATCTTTCAACAACAACATTTATTCCTTTCAATGCTTCTTTTTCAGGCCCTAAAATTAAAACAAATCCGTCTTTTTGCCCGCATTTTAATTCTTTTTTTAATTCTTCTAATTCTTTTTCACTGATTCCGTATTTTGGCAGTTCATCTGAATGAATCAATCCTTTTAGTTTTGTTTTTTGTTTAATGTAATCGGCTAATTCTGTTGCAAATCTTTTATCCGGCTGCAATTCTTTTCCGAGCAATCCTGAAAAATTTTCCAGTTTTAATCCTAAAACAATTCCTTTTTGTTTTAATGCTTTTTGAATTAATTTTGCATTTGTTTTTGTGAAATTTTTGGTTAAATTTTTTGAAATGTTTTCAATTTTTACAACGCCGCGTTTTTTTAATTCTTTTTTTATTTCAAGCAAACCAGTCTGCCTTTGTACCTCCCTTCTAACATATTCATCCATTAACTCCAAATCCTGCACTCCTTTTAATTCAGTTCTTGCACCGTTTTTTATGCTGATATTTACATCCTGCCTTATGCTTCCCAAACCTCTTTTTGCTTTGCACGTCCTCCTGAACAATTGCCCAATTTTTAATGCACAATTTTTCACTTCTTCAGGCGTGTGCAAAACAGGTTCTGTTGCTAATTCTATTAAAGGAATTCCCAGCCTGTCCAGATTGTAAACAATTTTGTTTGGAGTTGTTTCAATTGTTCTTGCGGAATCTTCTTCCAATACAATTGTCTGAATTCCTATTTTTTTTCCATCTGAATTTATTTCCCCGCCTAATGCAACCAAACCGGTTCTCTGAAACCCGGTTGTATTTGAACCGTCTATAACTGTTTTTCTCATTATAATTAATTCATCTAAAATTTTTGAATTGCACATTAATGCAATTTTTAAAATTGTTTTCAAAGCTTCTTTGTCAACAGGGCTCGGAGGCTCTTCATCCGCTTCAACCAATCCTGCCGAATCATAATTTCCCAAATACTTGTATTCTAAATTTTTTTCAAAAGCTTCCAATGCAGCTTTATCCATTTCACCTGTTTCTGAAGCTGTCGGCCTTAATTTTCTGGTAAAAGAATAATGAGTTTTATCGCTTAAAATGCTGGGATACCTTGAAAACAGTTTCCCGGTTTCAAGCTGCTGATGGCATTCTAATCCTGCTTTTAAGCCCAATTCTTTGTAATTCATGTTTTCTCTTTTAAAGTAATCCTCAATCTTTTTAATAAAATGTCTTTCCCGGGCTATTGTTTTAAAATTTGTTCAGAATACTAATGTTTTTGCTGAGAGGAGTTGGTTGGGTATGCCAAAAAAATTTATCCTGATAGCCATGGCTATTATGGTATTAAGTTCACCGGTTTTTGCAGATTCCTGGTGGAATTCCGAATACAAAAACAGGACACCTTTAACTCTTGACCTTAACAAAAACAAATATTTTGGAATAGGTGACACGCTTGATTTAAATTTTTTAGATTTTAATTCAATGACAATTGCATGCAACGATTTGAATGATTTAAGAATTGTTGACCATGACAACAAAGAACTTGAAAGAATAATTTTGGGAAACAAAAACAGCAAAAACGGAAACATTTTTGCAACAGTTAAAACCGGTTTTGGTTCTGGAAAACACGTCTGGCATTTATATTCAAACAATCCCAGTTGTTCAAATCCTCCTAAAAAAATTAATTCTGTTATTAAAAATCGTTCTTTTGAACCAGCCTCTAATTTTAACTGGAGCGGAAAAACAGGACATTCCTGTGACGGCGAATCATGCGGAGAACAACCACCCCAATATGATAATTCTTCATCTTCATCCTCTGAATATTTTTCACATGAAAAACATTCATGGAAACTTTACACATATGTTTACAGTGAAAGTTCAAATTCTGACCCTCATTCAAATGCCTGGGTTTTTCAAAAAAATGTTGATTTAAATAATGTTAACGGAATAAGAACCGATTATAATTCAAGCAGCCGGGGAAAAAATGCTCAGATTCAAAACCAGTTTCTTTTAAAAATTTCAGGAGAGCCGGTGCATGAAATTTTTTCATATCCCGGGAAACAGCAGGGTGAAAAAAATGCTTTTGACAAATATTTGTTTCAGAACAAGTTAAATTTAACAGATGTGAATTACTGGTCTGAAGCTTATATTAATTGTTGTAGCTCTTCACCCGGCGAATCCGAGTTAACAGTTTTCGTTGACAACATTATAACTTTTTCTTCAGTTAAGCACAGCCTCGGAATAGAAGAAAGTCAGGGAAATTCTCCTGATGTAAATTTTTTAAAACCGGACATAAATGCAGTTATTAACAGAATTGACTCAAATAACCATATTATTGCATTTTCTTATTCTGATTTGGATGAATCACAGCAAATGTTTGCACAACTCGGATGGCATTATTCGGACGGAAACAGCTTTGATAACATCATTATATCTGACTTAAATCTGAACAATTCACAGAATTGTAACGATTTTGATTTTAATACAGCCACAACCCAAAACTGTTTTTTTGACTGGAATTCTTATCCTCAGAAAACAACCCAAATTTTTATTGATTTAAAAGTTTTTGACTTGTTTGATTCAAACTATGTTTTTTCAGGGCCTTTTTTCACTGACTTTAATTCTCCAACTTTACAAATTTTTTCCCCGGATGAAAATGAGACAATTGAAACTGAAAACGTTCTGGTTCAGTTTGATGCAAATGATTCCTGTGGCCTGCAAAAATTTTTAATAAAACTTAACGATAAAGAATGGATTGACAAAGGATTGGAAAAACAGCATTTGTTTGAAAATGTTGAAAACGGAAAACATGTTGTTATAGTTCAATCTTTTGATTTGTGTTCAAATGATTCAAATAAAAGTGTTAATTTTTTTGTACAGGTTCCCGAACCTGAACCCCAACCTCAAAATCCTCCTTCCCCGCCTTCATCCGGAGGCGGTGGTGCCGGTGGGGGCGGTGGTGGCGGAGGCGGCGGCCTTTTCCAAAAACCGAATTTTTTAATAAAAAATACAAACCAAAAAGAAATTGATGTTAATTTTTTGCTAAAAGATAATCAGAATGAATTGAAAGAATGTGTTTTCTTTTTTGAATTTGTTCCAGAATTTGTTTCTTTTTCAGACGCATTTTTTGAATTTGAACAAAAACCTTTAACTTTTTCAGTTTCAAATAATTCAGTTAAATTTGATAAAAGTTTTTGCAATATTGTTGAAACAGGGGAACATGTTGTCATATTTTCATCAAATGAAAATGAATGGATTGTTACTTTTTTAAACGGCAAAGTGTTTGATGCCCGTGAAAAAAACAGTTTTGAATTTGTTAAAAATGATTCCGGTTTAACGGGTTTTTTTGTTTTGCCTGATCTGAATCAGATTGCCTGGCCCGTTCCTCTTGCTTTTATTTTGTTTTTGCTGGCTGTCTTTGTTTTTTTTAAAAAGCTTAAAAAAACGCCTGTGAAAAAAACTG
Organism: archaeon; assembly: GCA_028279805.1. Lineage (GTDB taxonomy): Archaea > Iainarchaeota > Iainarchaeia > Iainarchaeales > JANQMZ01 > JANQMZ01. The sequence goes on from JANQMZ010000007.1 coordinate 797,305, forward strand.
AAAATCCTTTTTAAACTTTTTTTGAGTTATTAAAGCTTTTAGGGGTTGTTTTTTAAAAGTTTTCAAGGAAATTTAGTTATATTGTCTTTATTTAGGGGGAAAAACTGTGCAAGGTTTTGTTAAAAAAGCTCTTTCAAAAGCTGCTGAGATTGAAAAAAGGCCGAAGTCAAAGCCAAAAAGAATTATTGAAGCGGCTAAAAAAGCGGCAAAAAAATCATCCAAAAAGCCCAAAAAAGCTAATTTAAGCAATCAGGAACTTGACAATGTTTTAAAAACTTCAAAAGCTAAAATCAGGGTTATCGGAATTGGCGGCGGGGGCTGTAATACAATTCAAAGAATGACTGAGGTTGGAATACTTGGCTCTGAAACTTTTGCTGTTAATACTGATGCACAGGATTTGCTTCAGACAAATTCTGATAAAAAAATTTTAATAGGCAGGGAAATAACAAAAGGCTTGGGTTCAGGGTCTGACCCTTCTGTCGGAGAAGCTTCAGCTAAGGAAAGCCATAAAGAACTGAACAAATTGTTAAAAGATTCTGATTTGCTGTTTATTACATGCGGTTTAGGCGGAGGAACAGGAACAGGTGCTTCACCGGCTATCGCTGAAATCGGAAAAAACAACAAATGTTTAACTGTGGCTGTAGTAACATTGCCTTTTACTGTTGAAGGAAAAAAAAGAATGGAAAATGCTTTGGAAGGCTTGTCAAGATTGAAAGAATTTGCAGACACTGTTATTGTAATTCCCAATGACAAAATTTTGGAAATAGCACCAGACCTGCCTGTTAATGCTGCATTTAAAGTTGCAGATGAAGTTTTGACAAATGCTGTTAAAGGAATCGTTGAACTTGTCACAAGACCTGGTTTGATTAATCTGGATTTTGCAGATTTAAGAACAATTTTAAAAAGAGGTGGCGCGGCAATGATTGGATTAGGTGAAAGTGCATCCGGGGATACGTCAGAGGTAAGAGCACTTGAAGCTGTGGAAAACGCTTTAACTTCACCGTTATTGGATGTTGATGTTTCAGATGCCAAAAGAGCATTGATTAATGTGATTGGTGGAAATGAAATGACTTTGCGTGAAGCTGAAATGATTGTTGAAACAGTTGCTTCAAGAATTCATGGCGACGCTCATATAATCTGGGGTGCAATGGTTAACGAGGACATGCCTAAAAGCAATATTCAGGCAATGGTTGTTGTAGCCGGAGGCAAATTTCCTTACCTGGATAATCTTGAAGGAATTGCTGAAGGAAAAGGAATTGATTTGGGCATAGAATTCGCGGACTGATTTAAGTGAATCCTTTAAAAGCATTGGGAGAATTCTGGGAATCAGCCAAACGGGTTTTAATTGTTTCAAAAAAACCTGACGGAAAAGAATATACTACTTTGTTAAAAATAACGGGTTTGGGGATACTTTTAATAGGTTTTATTGGTTATGTGATTTATTTAATTTTCACTATCACGGGCCTGGGAACTTAAAGCTTTAATTTAAAAGGTTTTCATTTGCCAATATTAATGCCTTTTTTTTATTATTTTTTTAAGGTTTTTTTAAAATGATTTTTACTGTTAGAACCACGGTAGGACAGGAATCCTTAGTTGTAGACATACTTAAAAGAAAACTTGCAAAAGAAGAATTAAACATTTACGCTCTGGGAGTCATTCCCGGATTGAAAGGTTATATTTTAATTGAAGCTGACAATGAAGTAACAGTTCAAAGAGGCATAACTGACACTCCTCATATTAAAGGCAGGGGAATTGTCGGCGGGGAAATAAAACTTGAAGAATTGTCATCATTATTAGAATCAAAACCTTTAATGAAAAGCATTAAGGAAGGGGACATGGTTCAAATAATTGCCGGCCCGTTTAACAAAGAAAAGGCCCGTGTGAAAAGAATTAATCCGACAAAAGAAGATGTTACTCTGGAATTATTGGAAGCTGCTGTTAAAATTCCTATTACAATTAAAGCAGAACACATAAGGGTTATAAGAGATTAAAAAAAGGTGAAAAAATGTCAAAAGTTAGTGTAATGATTGAGGGAGGAAAAGCAACAGCTGCTGCTCCGCTTGGCCCGGCTTTAGGTCCTTTAGGTGTTGATGTTGGGGCAATTGTTGACAAAATTAATGAAAAAACTGCAACTTTTAACGGAATGAAAGTTCCGGTTGAAATAGAGGTTAATTCTGATAAAACTTTTGAAGTTAGTGTGGGCACACCTCCAATGAGTGCTTTGATTAAAAAAGAATTAAATCTGCAAAAAGCAGCGGGAAACCCGAAAACAGAAAAAGCCGGAAACATATCCTTAGAACAGGTTAAAAATATTGCAAAATCAAAACAGGACAGTTTGTCTTCCTATAAATTAAAATCTTCAGTTAAAGAAGTTGTGGGAACCTGTGACAGCATGGGAATTTATGTTGAAGGAAAAAAAGCATCAGAATTCATTAAAGATATTGAATCAGGGCAATACGATTCACAGCTTCAGGAATAAAGCTATTTAAACCTTTTCACACAATTTTAATGTTATAGCCTAATTTTAGGCCGTTTTCACTGCTTCATGCAGGAGGTTTTCAAGTTGAATGAAAAAGAAATTCTGACAGCTTTAGAGCAAATGGAAAAAAATTCAAAAAAAAGAAAATTTGAACAAACAATAGAATTAACCATAAATTTTAAGGATATGGATCCAAAAAAAGCTGACAATCAAATTGATGTAAAAGTTAATTTTCCGCATTCAACAGGAAGAGGCTCAGGAAAAGCTTTGCTTTTTGCAAAAACAAAAGAATTTGCAGACAAAGTAAAAGAATTATTTGCAACAATTATAATGGAAGACAAAATTTCAGAATTAAAAAAAACAGATATTGCAAAAATTTTAGAACATGATGTTTTGCTGGCGGAAGGGTCTGCAATGCTAACAGTCGGAAAACATTTAGGGCAGGATTTAGCTCCCAAAGGAAAAATGCCAAAACCAATAACTCCGCAACAGGCTGATGAAATTAAAAATATTGTATCAAGCGCCAAATCTTCAGTAAGAATTACAAACAAAAAAGGAAAAGGCATTCCTTTGGTTCAGGTTGTTGTAGGAAAAGAATCATTTAAAGAAAAAGATTTGGCTGAAAACATTCTGACTGCGGTTAAGGCAGTGGAAAATGTTTTGCCTAAAAAAAAGCAGAACATTAAATCAATCTTTGTTAAAAAAACAATGGGACAGGCAATAAGGGTGAGCATATGAAACAGCACACATTGCAATGGAAAAAAACAGAATTAGAATCAATAAAAGAATCATTACAACAATATCCTGTTATTGGAATTGTAGATTTAACAATGTTGCCGGCTCAATTGTTTGCAGATGTCAGAAAAAAACTTTACCCTGAATCAAAAATTAAGGTCACAAAAACAAGAATTTTAAAAAGAGCTTTGGATGATGCAAATATTGATTTTAAAGGCCTGAATGAACTGGTTGAAGGGCCGGTCGGAATCATTTTAACATCCAAAAATCCTTTTGAATTATATTCTTTTATTAAAAAAAACAGAACCAATGCACCGGCAAAACCGGGCATAGAAGCGCCAAATGATATTATTGTTCCCGCCGGAGACACTGGTTTGCCTCCTGGACCCGCTTTAAGCACTTTAAAGGCTGCCGGACTGGAAACAAAAGTTCAGGGGCCTACAATTGAAGTTGCTGCAGATAAAATTGTTACAAAGCAAGGTGAAATAGTTTCACAGGAAGTTGCAACTGTTTTGTCAACTTTAAATATTAAACCTTTAAAAGTCGGGTTAAAAATTTTAGGCGTGTTTGAAAAAGGCACAATTTTCAAGCCTGAAGTTCTGGATATTGACACTGAACAAATGTTTAATGATTTTGTTTCAGCTCATTCAAAAGCATTCAATTTGGCTTTCAGTATTGGTTATACAACAAAAGAAAACATTGAATTGTTTTTGCAAAAAGCATTCAACGATTCAAAAACACTGGCATTGGAAGCAAATGTTTTAACAAAAGAAACAACTCCTCAATTGCTGGCAAAAGCTTCAATGCAGGCAAAAGCATTACAATCAGCTTTGCCTGAACCAACAGAAACAAAATCTGATGAACAAAAAGAAGAAACTGGTGCAAAAGAGGAAAAAGAAGAAGAACCGGAACAAAAAGAAACAACGGAAGAAAAAGAACAAAGTGAAGAATCAAAAGAACAGGAACAGCCAAAAGAACCGGAAGAAAAATCTGAAGAAGCAAACGAAGAGAAAACAAAGGAAGAACCAACACAAGAAACTGAAAAAGAAAAACCAAGTGAAACAAAAGAAGAGGAGAAAAAAGAATAATTTTTATTTTTAAGAGGTGAAAATATGGAATATATCTATTCTGCAATGTTGTTGCATTCTGCTGGAAAAGAAGTTTCAGAAGAATCAGTAACATCTGTTCTGAAATCAGCCGGAATTAAAGCTGATGATGGCAGAGTCAAAGCATTAGTTGCATCTTTAAAAGATGTTAACATTGATGAAGCCATTGAAAAAGCTGCTGTTGCTCCAGCTGCTGCTCCTGCTGCCGCTGCACCTGCTGCGGATGCACAAGGAGGAGAAGAAAAAGCTGAAGAAAAAAAACAGGAAGACAGTGGTAAATCAGAAGAAGAAGCTGCAGAAGGATTAGGCGCCTTATTCGGCTAATAATCCTTTTTTTTTTATTTTTAGCCATTTCGGCTTTTTAGGTTAATAAAAGCCTTAAGTAAAACAATGGTGAGAAAAACTGTTGTTTTGCATCTTCGTTGGCCAGCATGCCTGAAATAATTTTTGCCACTTCCTGTTTGGCTGCTGCTTTTTTTACAATAAAATTTAACAAAGTATAATTCCTGCCAATTATCTGCAAACGCCTGCTTGTTTTTAATTCCCCTGTTAATAATTGTCTTAATTCTTTTTCATATTGTGATAAAAAGTTTGCAGAAAGATCATTTGTTTTAATTGCCTGTTTTGCATATTTTGCCGCCAGTCTTCCTGAAAACATTGCATTGCCAACACCCTCCCCGGTAAAAGGGTCAATTAGTGAAGCTGCATCTCCGATTAACATGTAACCCGGGCCGTGGCATTTTCTTATTTTTGAACCCAATGGCAAATTCCAGCCTTTTACTTCGTCCAATTGCTTTGCATTTTTGAATCTTTTTTTAAACAATGGATTGTTTTCAATTGCATCAAACATTGCTTCTTTCAGGTTGACATTTTTTTTTCTCATTTCACTTGCAAGCATTCCCGCTCCGACATTTGCTTTGCCGTCTTCAATTGGAAAAATCCAGAAATAACCTGGCATTGTTTCATCAATAAAATGCAATTCAATGTTATCAGTTAAATCTTCAATATTATCATAATAGACTCTTATTGCCGCAACCAAATGTTCCGGATCACGGTCCACTAACCCTAATTTATTTGCAACAATTGAATTTGCTCCGTCTGCTCCAATAACAATTTTTGAATAAAATTCCTGTTCTTTTCCCTGCTTGTTAATTCCTTTCACGCCAATTATTTGTTCCCCGTTTTTTAACAAATCTGTTACTATAAAATTTTCAATGCATTTATCAACAACTTTTTTTGCATTTTGAAACCAAATATTATCAGCAACTTCTCTGCGTGCAACATATCCATGGGTTCTTGCAGGGCTGTCAGCCATATTGAAAGGAATTGTCACTTCTGTTCCGTCCGGTGAAGAAAAAATGACTCCTTCAATTTTTTCATGTTCTTTTTTTTCCAAATCTTTATCCCAGCCTAATTCCCTGATAACACTCATGCTTTTTCCGCTGATTGCATCACCGCAGATTTTGTCTCTGGGAAACCGGCTTTTTTCAAGCAATAAAACGCTTAAACCGTGTTTTTTCATTAAACCGGAACAGGTTGATCCTCCCGGTCCTCCGCCAACCACAATAACATCAAATTCTTCTTTTGCCATTTTTTTCACCTAAAAAGTAGTTGTTTTCATACTTAAATCTTATTCCAAATTTTGTGAGGCAAAAGCATTAAAAATGAAACTTTTACATTTTTATTGCATGAAAAAACGGTTTTTTATTTTAAATTTTTTTTTCTTATTTTTAATTTTAAATGCTTTTACAGTTTATGCAGTTGTTGAATATTCTTCAATGCCCATTTTTGCGGTAACTGATACTGATGAAGCATTGAGAGCTGACTTGGATTTGAATCTTATTCCGGGAGGAACCGCTGATTCTTTTTTTTCCTCCAAATCAGTGAATGTCGGAACATCTACTCAAACAACCGGAAGAATTGCTGTTGCTTTGGCTGAAAATTATTCAGATGATTCTAAAAAATATGATTATAAGTTTAATATTAAAACACAGGCAGTTGAAGTGGACGGCCCGAGTGCGGGAGCAGCAATGGCTTTGCTTGTAATTTCTTCTCTGCAGGATAAAAGCTTACCGGGCAATGTTGCGGTAACCGGAACAATTACTCCTGACGGAATTGTGGGCCCTGTTGGCGGTGTTTTTTTTAAAGTGCAGGAATCTTCAAAGCACGGAATTGATTTGTTTATGATTCCACGCGGGGAAGGAATTCAAACTGTTAAGCTTGACGGAAAAATTCAAACAGTTGATTTGATTCAGCATGCTTTTGACGAATGGAATTTAAAAGTTGTTGAAGTGAGAACAATTGATGATGTTTTAAAACTTGCTTTTGAAAATGTTGAAAAAATTGATATAACCGAACAGTCCTCTGAAAGAGAACCCATTTTTAAGCCCAAAGAAATTCAGATTAACGGAAAATTAAATGTAATGAAAGATGTTTTTTTTGAAATTTTAGAAAAATCCGAACAATCCCTTGAAGAATCAAAACAGGCTTTAAATCAAACAACGATCGATGACCATTATGCTTTGTCTATTTTGCTGGAATATCAAAGATTTGCTGAAAGAAATTATGAGGAATCTTCTTTGTTGTTTGACCAGAATTATCTTTATTCTTCAGCAAACACAGCATATCTTTCACTTGTATATTCTTCTCTTGTTAAGGATATTGCCCAAAACCCTGTATTGCTTGAATTAGATTCTGATTTTTTTAACCAAAAATTAACCGATTTGTCTGATAAAATAGATGAGTTTGAGAACAGTTTTTCTGAGAGGCTTCCGGTGGATTTGCTTGAATGGAACATTTCCTCAAAACAGAGGCTTTTATGGGCTAAAAATTTTGTTCAAAATCTTTTAACAGTCAAAACAGTTGTTCTTGATAATAATGAAAGGCAGAAAATAAATATTGCAGTTTCGAATGTTGAATCTTTTCATTTTGCAAAAGAATGGCTTAATGTTTCAAAACAATTTTATGAAATTTCAAAAAAGTCAAATTCTTTTGCGGTTCAGGGAGAAGAATTTTCGGATTTTGCAGATGTTTTAATTAGTGAAGCTGAAAATGCTGTAAGTTCTGTTGATATTGAAGAATCTGAGGATGTTACAAGAAGACTTAACAGTTCAAGGATTGCCAGGGAAAAAGGATGGAATGTTTCATCTGCGACTGATGCTTTTTCAGCAATTGCTTTAAACAATTCAAGAATTCGTTCACAGAATCAATCTTTGGAGCAGCTTGTAACTTTTTTGGAAGAAAAAATCACAGACCTTGAGCAAAGAATGTCTGAATCAGGAAGAGATTTTTTATGGCCGCAGCTTTATCTGGATCATGCTAAATATTTTCTGGAAGCGTCTGCTTTTTATGAAAGCGAAGGGCTTAACACTTCTGCAATTGACAGGGCAAAATCTGGTTTAAGTTTGGTTTTTTTGGCGGAAGGAGTTTTTGAGGTAACAGATGAAGCTTATAATTTTTATGAAAATGTTCCTGTGCAAAATTTATCAATTCCTCCGGTAGAAGATGACACAATTTTTATTTTTTTAATTATAATTGCAGGAACACTTGTTTTTGGCATTATTTTAAAATTGTTACATTCAAAACAGGATAAAAAAATTGAAAATATTTCAAGCCTTATAAGAAAAAGAGAACTTTTGCATAAAAAAGAATTAAAAATTAAAAAACAGGAAAGGCTTATTGAAAGAAAAATAAGAAAAGCGAAAGACAAACCTAAACCAAAAAAATTTGCTTTTAAGCCTAAAAAGGCTAAAAAAGGCAAAAAAGAAGATTATGATATGTATTAAGCTGCAATTTTTTCTTTTAACTTTAATCCTATAACACTTGATTTTTGCTTGTTTAATGCAACTCCGATTATTTCATCTGCCTGTTTTATCAGTGTGTCATTGTGGGTTATTGCAATAAACTGTGATTCTTTGTTTATTTCTTTTACTATTCTGGCCATTTTAACCGAATTAACTTTATCCAAAGCTGCATCTGCTTCATCAAAAACATAAAAAGGTGCTGGATCATAAAGCTGTATTGCAAACAAAAAAGCCAGAGCTGTCAATGTTCTTTCTCCACCGGACATGCTGTCAATGTTAAGCATTTTTTCTCCCACATGCCTTGCTTCTATAACAAGTCCGGATTCAAGCGGGTTATCTTTATCTGTTAAAGAAAGAGAACCCTCTCCCTCAAAAAAATTGTAAAACATTTTTTTGAAATGATTATTTATTTTGTTAAAACATTCCATGAACACACTTGTTCTTTTAAATTCAATTTGTTCCATTAAGTCAAGAACAGAATCTTTTTCATTTTGCAGTATTTCAACTTTGTGTTTTATTTCTTCAAGTTCTTTTTTTTGTTCCTGAAATGAATCTAAGGCTTTCATGTTAATTGTTCCGAGTTTTTCAATTTGTTTATCCAGTCTTCCAAGTTCTTGTTTTAATTCTGGTAAATTCATGTTATGTAAAACGCTTACGTTTTCAAATTCTTTAAATTCTTCTTCCAAATCTGTAAGCCTTATTTCATTTTTTCCTTTTTCCAGTTCAAGCCTTGATTCTTCTTTTTCAAATGTTTTTATTTTTCTTTCATTGTCTTCCAGTTTTTTTTCAATTTTTTCAATTTTTAAAACAATTTTTGCTTTTTGCTCTTCTCTTTGCTTGCTTTGCTTTTCTGCTATTTTTTCCTCTTTTTCCAGATCTTTTAATTCTGATTCTATTTGCAGTATTTTTTTCTCGTTTTCCTGCATTTTTTGCTCATTTTCTTGGGTTTCTGTTTTAAGGTTTTTTATTTCTTCGCTTGTTTTTTCTTTTTCAACAGGAATCTGGACTGAAATTTTATTCTCATATGCTTTTTGTTCAGATTCCAGTAGTGTTTTTCTGGTTTCCAGTTCTGATAATTTTTCTGACGCCTCCTTTAATTCTGTAAAATCAAATCCTTTTCTGGCATTTTCCATTTTTTCCATTGCAGATGAAGATTTTTGTTTTAATTGTTCAAGTGTTTCTTTCAATTCTGTTATTTTGTCAACATTTTCATCCGGTTTTTTTATTTTGTTTTTTAATTCGTTTATCCGGGCTTCCAGTTCTGTTTTTCTTTCCTTTAGTATTTCCAATTCTTCAACTTCTTTGTCAAGTTCTTTTTTTTCTTCCAACAGGTTTTTTAATTCTTCAAGTTTTTTTTTGTGCTCATGTTTTTCATTAAAATGTTTTTTTCCCAAGTGTGCTAATTGTTTTTTGTTTGAATGTTTTAATTCAATTATTGCTGTTTTTGTATGACTGTTTAACTCTTTTTCACATGTGGGGCATTTTGAAATATCTTCTTCTAAAATTTTTATTGTTTCCTGTAATGCTTCTATTTTTCCTGTAATTGTTTTTTCTTTTTCCAGGGCTTTGTCAATTTTTGTTTCAGTTTCTTCAATAATTTGTTTTATATCAGGATTTTTTGAATTAATATTTTTTAACATTTCTTCTTTTGACAATTTTGAACCTATTTTTTCCACTATTTTTTCAATTTCTTTTTCTTTTTCATTTATTTCTTTTCTTGTAAACATGTTTTCGTTTTTAATTGATTCTATTGACAGTTCTTTTTGATTCAGTTCTTCCCTTAATATGTCCATTTGGCCTGAAATTCGTGAAAATTCTTCATTTGCTGTTTCAAAAAAATCCCTTCTTTTGTCTGCTTTTTCCTTCAATTCGTTTCTTTTCTGTTTTAAGCTTTTTACCTGGTTTTCAACATCATTTAATTCTGTTTTTGAATCTTTTATTTTTTGTTCTGTTTCCGTTTTTTCTTTTTCAAAATTTTTTAACATTTGATTTAATTCTTCTGTTTTTTCTTTGTTTGAATAAACCTGTTTTTCTGCGGTTGAAATTTTTTCTTCATAAAGTTTTTTGAATCCTTTTTTCTTTTCTTTTTCTGATAAAATTTCAGAATAAGTTTTTTTTCCCTGTTCTAACAATTCCTGTGTTATTTTTTCAGATTTTTCCCTGTTTTCTTCAATTTCTTTTTTTAATTCTTCTTTTTTTCCCTCGCTTTGTTCTTTGTCTTTGGCTGTGTTTTCAATTTTTTTGTTTATTTCATCAACGCTTTGTTGTATTTCTTTTTTTTCGAGTGATAAAATTGTTGCTTTTACTTTTTCCTCTTTTTTTAACAATTCCTGGTGTTGTTTTGCTGCGTTCATTTCCTCTTCCAGTTGTGACAGGTAAACCTCTCTTTCATTCATTACAATTGTAATATCTTTTATTTTCTGGCTGACTTTTTCAAGTTCTTTCTGGGCTTCCTGTTTTTTTCCGTCAAATTCTGCCAGGCCTGCTATTTCGTCAATTATTTCCCGTCTTTCCACTGGAGATTGTGAAATAATTCTTGTAACATCTCCTTGTGCTACAATATTGTATCCGTCGTTTTTGATTTTTAATTCTGATAAGAGTGAACGTATTTCGTTTAATGTTTTTTTTTCACCGTTTAATCTGAAAAAACTTTTTCCTTTTTTGTCAATTGTTCTGCTGATATTCCATGAGTTTTTTTCATTTTTTATTTCAAGTTCAACTTTTGCATAGTTTTCAGAGCCTATGCTGTTAATCAAATCCTTTAATTTTGAGGCTCTGATAAGCTTTAAAGACGTGTTTCCAAGCACGAACAATAATGCGTCTAAAATGTTGCTTTTGCCCGAACCGTTGGGGCCTGCAATCACAGTAAATTCATTGCTTATCGGTATTTCCGCTTTTTGAAATGATTTAAAGTTTTTTAATTTTAAATTTTTTAATTTAATCATTCTCTTTCCCCGTTACCGGTTGTTAAATGTTTTTGTTTAATTTTTTTTTAAAATAATAAATGGCAACAGCAAGTGAATTAAAAGCATAAATGTATGCACTTGTTAGGGCAATTATTCCCAGCACAATCAAATCATCTGCAAACAAGTCTATTAGAATTGTCTGAATTTCTGAAAAAATTGTATTAGCAATTCCTATTAAAATTATGAAAACCAAAACTTTCAGAACATTTTGTGCAACAAATTCCCAGCTTTCCCTTAACCCCTGTTTTATTGTTAAATTGTTTGCAACAACGGCAGGAATTGTAAAAATTATTCCTATTATTGCATACAAATAAAGAACAAACAAAAGAATTGAAATTATTCCTGCCAATACCGGAATTGTTTCAAAAATAATTCCGGAAAACCATAACAATGCAGACAAAACAAAAAATAATACCATTAAAAAAACAGCGTATGTGAATGATTTTCTTATATTCTGAAAAGCAAAACTTCTTGCTTCTCTAAAATTTTGATTGTTTTCAACAGCTTTTGAATAAAAGAAAAACAAAAGTGTCTGAAGCGAAAGCATTAACAATCCCAGGACAATTCCGCTTAGCATTTCAAAAGGATAAAGCAGGAAAAGTTTTGGAACAGTTTCAACAAAAGTTGGTCCTGTAAGCCCCGGTTCTGCTGCAAGAGTTAAAAACAGGTCAATCACAGGAAATCCTATTAAAACAAATGCAACAAATTGTATTAAAAAAATTCCCAGTGAAAAAAGCCATGCTTTTGGATTTAAAGCTGTTTTGAGTGAGCTTGCTATTGTTCCGATCATTTTCTCCCCTTTTTTGCAATATTATCTTTTTCCGTTTTTTTAACTCTTTCTATTCTTTTATCTCTATTTCGTCAATTTGGCCGTCTGAATCCAGATCCAGTCCTTCAACAGCTTTTGCTTTTATTTCATTGTCAAACAAATTGCCTTTTGCAATATCCTCAAGTTTTTTAATGAAAGCAAGAACAGCTGCTTTTGTTCCCGCATTTCTTTTTCCCGCCAAAAACAAAATGCTTTTTTTGGGAAAATTGGGATGAGCAATTTTTTCAATTACTCCGACTGAATCTTCAATGTATTCTTTTTCAGAAATTTTGCTTTTGATAATCCATTGACCTTGTTCAAGTTCAAAATAAATGGGCAAATGTTCCATTATTTCATTACTCATCCTGTTTGTAATCGGTCCGCCTATTATAATCAGGTTATTATTTTCTTTTTCAATTCCTTTAATCATTGTGTCAAGAAAAACAATGGGATGTTTTAATTGTCCGGAAAGAGAGCCCAAAGCGCATGCGAGTTCAACAGCCAAATGTGAATCTCTTGCTCTTGCCTTGTTTTCTCCGTGAGCATCAGGCGACCCTACAATTATTTTTGCATTAAATTTTCCGTTTGAAATAAACGGTTTTAAAAAATCTGAAATTCCCGAACTTAATTCTTTTGTTTCTCCGACAAAAACACTTTCACTTTGTTCTTCGAGTTGTTCCATGCTTGGCACTAACGTTATGGATTTTTCTTTTGCTTTATAATATTTTGCAAAAGCTCCGCCTTTTTCTTCCGTTCTTATTAATTCAATCAGGCCTGCTTTTTTTAATTTGTTAATATAATAATAGGCTTCCTGTCCTGACAATTTTAACTTTTTTGCAACATGCGACGGATAAGATTCTTTTTTTGACAGTTCTTTGAAAATGTTCCATGCCTTTTCATTAAGCAAAGGTTTTACCGGTTTAATATTTTCAAAAACTTTTGTCCTGCTTTTAATTGTTTTATTGTTTTTTGTTATTTCAATTGTTTCCATAAAAAACACTAATTATTAATATATTCAAACTACTATTAATAAATTATTATAAGTAATACTAATTTTTTTAAATATTTTGCCTTACTTTGCTTAGTACTATTTACGCAATTTAAATGGTTTTTAAATACTTAAACTGAGCATTTATTTGATTTTTTGGTGAAAAAATGTGCGGAATTACCGGTTACAAGGGTTCAAAACAGGCATCTGAAATTGTTTTTCAAGGATTAAAAAAACTTGAATACCGTGGTTATGATTCATGGGGGCTGGCTGCCAAAAACAATGATTCAATTTTAGTTCAAAAACAGGCAGGCAAAATTTCAGAAGCTGTTGTAAAAAAATTTCCTGAAAATCATCTCGCCATTGCACATACGCGGTGGGCAACCCATGGCAGCGTTTCAGAAAAAAATGCCCATCCTCATTTTTCACAGAACAAAAAAATTGCTCTTGTTCATAACGGAATTGTTGAAAACTTTCAGGAATTAAAAAAATTTTTAACAGAAAAAGGATTCTCTTTCAAATCCGATACTGACACTGAAATTATTCCAAACCTGGTTGAATATTTTTTGTCAAAAAACAAAAATTTTAAAAACGCGGTAATAAGTGCGTTGCAAAAAATTGAAGGTTCTTTTGCAGTTGTTGCAGTTAACTCAGATTCAAATGAATTAATCGGTGCGAAAAACGGTTCGCCTTTAATTGTAGGCTTAAAAGATGAAGAATTTTTTATAGCTTCAGACGTTCCGGCTTTTCTTGATTTTACAAAAAAAATTGTTTTTTTGAATGACAACGAACTTGTTTCAATTAATTCTCAGCCTGAATTTTTTAATATTGAAAACGGAAAAAAAATTTTAAAAAAAACTGAAACAATTTCCTGGTCTTTGGAGCAGGCAAAAAAAGGTTCTTTTTCCACTTTTATGTTAAAAGAAATCAATGAGCATCCTCAGGCTATAAGACAGGCTGCAGAGCAGGACCCGGTTAAAATGAAAAAAGTTGCAAATCTGTTAAAAAATTCGGATAAAATTTTTTTAACAGGCTGCGGTTCATCTTATCATGCCTGCCTTTCCGGGCAGGATTGGTTTTCAAAACTTGCCCGAAAACACGTAAATGTTGTGTTAAGCTCTGAATTTAAAAATTTTCAGAATTTTGTTAACAGCAAAACAGTTGTTGTGGCTGTATCCCAAAGCGGTGAAACAGCTGATGTGCTGGATGCTGTTAAAAGAGCTAGATTAAAAAATGCAAAAATTGTTTCAATTGTAAATGTTCAGGGTTCAACGTTAACAAGGTTAAGCGATGAAACAATAATGCTTAACTCAGGCCCGGAAATTTGTGTTCTGTCAACAAAAACTTATTCAGCTCAGCTAACCGTTTTAATGCTTTTGGCTTCTTTTTTGGGACAAAAACAGGATGAAATAAAAAAACTTATTCAGAAAACTGTTTCATTTATTCCCGACCTGGTTAAGGATTTTAATACGAAAGCGGAACAACTTGCTCAAAAAATTGCATCTCAAAAAAACATTTTTGTTATCGGCAGAAACACGATGTTTGCCTCTGCACTTGAAGCCGCTTTAAAAATAAAGGAAGTGAGTTATATTCATGCAGAGGGATTTGCCGGAGGAGAATTAAAACACGGAACAATTGCTTTAATTGAAAAAAATGTTCCTGCTTTTATTTTATCAACAAACAATTCAAGAAAAGAAATTTTAAGCAATGCAATGGAAATAAAATCAAGAGGCGGAATGATTATAGGCTTGGATTCCGAGGAAAATGATTTGTTTGATTTTTTCTTTAAAGTTCCCGATGTTAATTTTGCCAACCCTGTTTTAATGGCAATTCCTTTACAATTGGTTTCCTATCATCTTGCTTTGAAAAAAAATCTTGATCCTGACAAGCCGAGAAACCTGGCAAAATCTGTAACTGTTAAATGATGTGATTTTTATGAAAAAAGTTTTCGGAACAGACGGCATAAGAGGAACCGCTAACATGTATCCCATGACTCCTGAAATGGTTTTAAAAGTAGGAAAGGCTCTTGTTTTGCTTTTAAAACAGAATGGCAGCAGAAAAATTCCAAAAATTGTTATAGGAAAAGACACGCGTTTGTCCGGTTATATGCTTGAAACCGCTTTAACCGCTGGAATTGTTTCAATGGGTGCAAATGTTTATCTTGTTGGCCCCATGCCAACTCCGGCCGTGGCGCATTTAACAAAATCTTTAAACTGTGACGCCGGTATTGTTTTGTCCGCATCCCATAATCCTGCATCTGATAATGGTTTGAAAATTTTTAATTCAAAAGGCGTTAAATTGTCAGACGCATCGGAAGAAAAAATTGAATCTTTTTTATTTTCAGAAAAACTTTTGAATAAAGCACTTGATTCTAAAAAAATAGGAAAAGCTTTTCGTGTTGAAGATGCCCGTGGAAGATATATTGAATTTGTTAAAAATTCGGTTGACAATTCTTCTTTAAATGGTTTAAAAATTGTTCTTGATTGTGCAAACGGTGCTGCGTATTCAATTGCACCAAAAGTTTTTACAGAGTTAGGTGCAAAAGTTAAAACTTTTCATAACAAGCCTGACGGTTTAAACATTAACTTAAACTGTGGCGCGACAAAACCTCACTTTATTCAGAAAGAAACTGTTAAACAAAAAGCTGATTTGGGAATTGCTTTGGACGGGGATGCTGACAGGGTAATTGTTTGTGATTCAAACGGCAAAATTGTTGATGGCGATTTTATTATGAGCATTCTTGCTCTGAATCTGCTTGAAAAAGGAATGCTGAAAAAGAAAACAGTTGTCGGAACACAGATGACTAATTCGGGAATTGAAGAGTTTTTAAAAAAACACAAAATAAGTCTTGTAAGAACAAAAGTCGGGGACAGATATGTTGTTGAAGAAATGGAAAAAAATGATTATTTTTTAGGCGGGGAAAGCTCGGGCCATATTATAATGAAACAGCATTCAACAACGGGGGACGGGATTTTAACGGCTTTACAGCTTGTTAATATTTTAAATGAAAAAAATTCAAAATTATCGCATTTGATTAAAAAAATAAAGCCTTTCCCGTTTGTTCTGGAAAATGTTTCAGTTAGGCAAAAAATTCCTTTTAATCAGATGCCTTTGGTTTCAAAAGAAATTAAAAAAGCGGAAAAAAAACTTAAAGGAAAAGGCCGTGTCCTTGTAAGATATTCCGGAACAGAAAACGTTGCGAGAGTAATGGTTGAGGGAAAAAACAATAAAACAATTAAAAATCTGGCTTTAAAAATTGTTAAAGCAATTAAAAAAGAGGCAAAAAAATGATAAAAGAATTAAGTGAAAAAATTTCAAAAGGAAAAGAATTCAGGTTCTGGGAATATCTGGACAAACTAGAAGTTTTTGTTAACAAATTTGATGAAAAAAATTCCGGAACAATTGAAAAAAATGTTATAATTAACGGAAAACTTTTTCTGGGAAAAAATTCTGTCATTAAATCCGGTACAAGAATTGAGGGAAATGTTGTTGTAGGAAAAAATTGTGTTATTGGCCCGAATGCTTTTTTAAGAAAAAATGTTTTAATTGAGGATAACTGTAAAATTGCAAATTCTGAAATTAAAAATTCAATTATTTTAAAAAATTCTAACATTCCTCATTTTTCTTATGTTGGCGATTCAATTTTAGGTGAAAATGTTAATTTTGGAGCCGGAACAAAAATTGCAAATTTAAGGTTTGATAATAAAAATATTAATGTGGCAATTGAAGGAAAAAAAATTAATTCAAAGAGAAGAAAACTGGGAGCATTAATCGGGCATAATACTAAAACAGGAATAAATTCAGGCATTAACTGCGGAATAATTATAGGCAATAACCAGAAAATTTTTCCCGGAAAAATTGTGTCAAAAAATCTGAAAAGCCTTTAATTTACAGTCCTAATTTTTTTCCTGTAACCGCATCAATTAAAATGGTTCTTTCTTTTCCGTTTTTTTGCCTGAATTTGGCTTCATAAACAGGCCAGTAAATCTCTTCTGTTGTGGTTACATCAAGGTTTTTCCACAGTTTTTGCATTATTTCTTTTGCCTGGTTTTTTGAAATTTTTTCAGCCAGCTTAATCAGAACATCTGATTCTGATACCGGCAATTCCGATAAAGAATTCATAAGATTATGAAAAGGGTTTGCCGGAATATGCAGATTTTTGGCTTCATATAATAATAACTGGTTTTGTTTTTTTGTTGAAATGATTTCCCTGTTTTCCAGTGTTTTTAAAATTTTCATTGTTTTGTCCTGTGCAAAACCTGAAAGTTTTGCTATATCGTTAAGGCTTTTGTTTTTTCCCATCAATGAATTTAAAACTCTTAATTCTTTTTCCTCCAACTCATACAATTGTTTCAAACCTTTTGATTCTATGAACTGGTTTGTTTTAAAATGCAAAAATTCGCCTGTTTGGGAGTTGATAAAAGTCTGGCCTTGCCGGAACGCATTTTCATTTTTTTCCTTATAATTAAATTTTATTTTATAAACCGGTAAATGTTTTAGAATAATTTCTTCAAATTCTTCTTCTTCTCCTAAAAATCCAAGTGTTTTTTTCTTTCTTAAATTGTTAGCCAATTGTGCTGCTTTTTCCTCTCCTATTCTGTCAGAAAAAGCAAGCAATGTTACAGGTTCTTCAAATGTTTCTGTTTGCTCTTCAACCTGTTCAACATCTTTTTCTTCAATTCCTTCTTCAACCAAATGTTCTTCTTCAGTCAGTGAAATAATTTTTTCTTCATTGTTTATTTCTGTTTCTTTTTCTTCCAATCCTTTTAATAATTCTTCAAAAGTTGTCCGGGCGTTATTTTTTTTATTCAGTTTTTGCAATTCTTTTTCAGCTGCATCAAATGTTAATTCTTTTTCTCTTTTCAGTTTTCTCCAAACAAATTCAACCGCAAAAAACAAAGCTTTTTCAGGAGGCAAATTTTTTGCAATTGTTTCAGCTTCCCTGCCTTCATGCTGGCTCATTCTCGGCCTGACTTTCATTATAAATGCTCTGCTTGTTTCTTCCTGCCTGTCACCTGTCAAACAGGTTCCGATTGAAAGCATTTTGATAAAATTTGATGCTTTGTATTTGCGGGGAATAATTGTAGGGGTTCTTTTTAAAACAGCCTTAATATCATCGTTAAACACAAGTTTAAATGACATAATTGTATCCAGCTGGCTTAAAACTTTTGAGTCAATGGCTGATGGCTGTTGTGTGGCAAAAACCAGTGAACAGCCCGGTCTTCGGCCCTGTTTTACATATTCAACCAGTGAGTTTGTTGCGGGAGTTGCCTGATTGCCGGACGGAATTAAAGTGTGAGCTTCATCTATAAAGAGCCATGTGGCAGGAATTCCTGTTTCAAGCAAATCTTCTTTTTTTTGAGTTTCAAGCCTTTCAGCTGCTTCCTGTCTTGTTGTAATTTTTCTCGCAGCCAAAATTCTTCTTGCTAAAATTCCTACAACCAATGACGTAACATTTTCATCCAAAAAACTTGTGTCAATTATTGTTAATTGTCCTTCAGCTGACAATTCTGTTAAAGGTGTTCCTTTCTGGTCAAAAACTCCCCATGCTTTTGCAGCTTCAAACCTGCTGACCAGTGCACGAATGGAATCAGCTTTATATCCCCTGTCCCTCGAATTTAATTCTTCATCTTTTTCCAGGCAAAAAATTATATCATTTAAAGCAAAATCTTTTCCTTTTCCTTTAACGGTTTTCCCGTCCTTTATTTTAAAACCTTTTTTTACTTTTTCAAGAGATTTTTCTAACAACAAGCCGGTGGGAGAAAATCTGTCAATTCCGAAAGTTAAACACCAGTCCTGTGAATCCAGCATTCCGGGTTGAATGGAAAAAGTTGCATCATACGTACCTTTAGGTGTTTGTTTTTCAATTCCTTTGGGAATAAACACCATTAAATTGTTCAGACCTTTTGGTTCTAAATTCCATTCCGCCAAAGCTTTTAATTCTCTTTCCTCTTTGTTGGGATAACGCATTGACCAGAAAACTCCGACCGGGTCAATTACAATTGTTCCAACATTGTCATTCTTTAAAGCTAATTCTTCTGCAACAATTCCCATTATATAACTTTTGCCTGAACCTCTGGCTCCGCAGACAAAAACCACGTGCGGATTTAATCCGTCCAAAAAAACATTTTTTTCATCAAAGCCTTGTTCTGAAACTTTTCCCAAATGCAATCCGGCCTGGTTTCCGAATCTTTTAAACACATCTTTTTTTCTTCCGATAAAAACATTTTCATCGTCTTCTAAAAAATTTAAAGGAGGCTGAATTTGCTGGCTAACATCAGGTTCCCTGTTTTCATCAGTTTTTTTTGTTTCTTCAGCTGCCTGTATTTCCTCAATTTCTTTTGATTCCTGTTCTGCTTTTTTTATAAATTCTTCAGGTTTTTCAACGGAATCCCTGGCTTTTTTTAAAATTTCATCTTTAACTGATTCTTTTGCGTTTTCGCCCTGCTTTTCTTCATTTTCAGCCAATTCAAAACACCGTCATAATAACACTATTTCAAAGTATTAAATGTTTTTTATGTTAATTATTGTGCTGTTCAACATGTTTCCCAATGAGCTTTAAAACACTTTTACTTAAGTTTTTTTTATGGTTAAAATTGTTGTTGACGGCAAAGACATTGAATTGATTTTGCCTGACAAGAAAGCAAGAGAACTTGGCTTGGATCCGGCAAAAGGTTATGAATTTTACAGGGCTAAAAATGACACATGGGTTTTAACCCAGAAAGAGCCATCTTCAACAAAATCGCCGCCGGAAAAAAGTTTAGATGAACAAATTTTAAAAATTTTAAAAATCAAAACTTTGAGTCAAAGAGTGGAAGGAAAGTTTGAAAAATTTTTAAACCCTGAACAGTTAAAAGTTTTCAGGCAAATGCTTGAATCAGGTCAAATTGTTTTGTTTAAGTTAAGTGATAAATATTCAAAAGGCGTGTATAAAACAAAAAAAGAAATTGATGCAAAAAAACCGATTCAAAACAGGGAAACTGAAAAAAAATTTTCCTTGTCAAAACACGGTTTTACTGTTGTGCAGGAATCCGAAGCAAAATCTTTGTCAGAGGAATTTGAAGAAAAAATTAAAAACAAGGAATTGTTGGGCACCAGAGATTTTTCAGGTGAATATTTTGTTATAACAAAAGAATTGTTTGACAAGTTTAACAAAAAAGTTTTGAATTTGCTTGAAAACAATTCTCCGTTAAACCTGGAAGAATTAAGCAAAAGCCTTTCAGCTGAAAAAAAATTAATTAAGGGAATATGTTTGTTTTTACAGGAAGACGGGGAAATTATTGAAAAAACAAGAGAATCTTACAGTTTTGTGGGCTAAGTTTATGTCAAAAGTTTTATTGCCATTGTTGTCAAAAAAAGAATCAAATGAAAATTTTCTTGAAAAAGTAATCCATAAAGCAAAAGAAGTTGATGTTTTGCTTATAATTGATACAAAGGCAATGGCAGGCTCTTTTGGTTTTGTTGGCAGTGAAGTTTTTGCCGGCAGAAAATTAATGGATGAAATTTGTAAAAAAATCGGAAAAAAACGTAAAACAGGCAACGCTTTGCTTGAATGGGGAGACACTTTTAACACAATTGTAAGAGTTGCCAAGCTGAAAGGTTCTGAAAAAATTTTTTTAATAAAACAAAACAATAAATATTTTCGCGACCTGATTGATGTTTTAAAAAAAGAAAAAATTAAGTTTGAAACTTTGAATGTAAAGGATTAACCTAATACTATTTTTTCAGCCAAAGTTTTGTTTTTTTCAACTTTTTCTCGGTGTTTTGAAAGCATTTCCTGTAAAAATTCTATTGTCATTTTTTTAACATCGCCGCATAAAGTTTTTCCTTTTTTTTCATTTTCAATTGTGTTTTTAACAAAGTCATCTTCTGGATGGTGGAATGTTAAAATTTCACAAACTTTGCAAATATCCGGGTTTGCTCCTGACTTTCTTTGCTCTTCGGCTGTGTTTCTGCCACCGGTAAAAGCCTTGTTTATTTTTTTCTTAATATCTTCATTTGAATCATCCAAAAATATTGCAGAATAAGGGTCTGATGCTGACATTTTTGTTCCCTGTTTTAAGCCGGACTGGTGTTTAAAGTAAACAAATGACGGTAATTCAATTTCATGGTTTACCCTGCGTGCAACATCTCTTGTTAATCTTGCATGCGGATCCTGGTCCAAGCCAATTCCTGTTATTGAAGGCATTTTTCCTTCAAATTCTTTTAACTGCGGGTGCAAAATGTCTGCATATTGCAATAATGATGCTGAAATTTTTCCCAAATCCACATGACCGTATACAGCTTCAAACATGTTTTTTGTAATTTTTTTGCTTAATTCAAATGCAAATTCGTAATATTTTTTTTCATAATTGCTTTGCACATATAAATCTTTTTCATTCAAACCCAAAGCGAGAACGTGTGCTGTATTGTTTATGGCTAATTCTTTTGCTTTTTCCATTGAAGGCATTTTATTGTCAGGCCTTGAAACATATGCATCAATGTCTGCTATTGTGAAAAAATTTTTTGCATCCATTTGTTTGTGAAACAAAAACAGTTCAATATCAACCAAATGCCCCAAATGCAGCTTTCCTGATGATGCTATTCCTGTAATGTTAATGAACGGTTTTTTTTCCTGAATTTTTTTCAAAATTTTTTCATAATCCCTGTGTGCCATTACAATATTTCTTTTAAAAAACCGGTGATTTAATTTTTTTTTCATTTCATCCGGAAATTTTTTTAAGCCAAATTCTTTGAACACATGTTCATAGTTTTCAATTGCCTGACTGCTCCACGGGTCAATTTTTGCCATATAATTACCTTTTAAGTTTGTTTGCCGGTATACTTATTATTGGTTTATTATTAAACTTTTCACGTGAGCATTTTATGGTTTTTTTAATTGAAAACAAGGTTTTAATTGAAGATAATAAGATTATTTCACAACTTGTTCAAAAAGGCTTCGGGGAAAAAAATGGCAAAATACTGGTTTTAGACTTAAATGAAGCATTATTTTTGCTTGAAAACAAAAAAATCAAAATAAAAGATTCAAAAAACAAAACAGTTTCAAAGAAAAAAATTGTTTCATTAGGGGAAAAAATTGACAAAAAATTTTACTCAGTTTACACTGTTTTCACCGATTTAAGAAACAGAGGTTACGTAGTTAAAACAGGCTACAAATTCGGATTTCATTTCAGAGTTTATCCACGAGGCAAAAAAGCAGGACAAGCTCATTCCAAATGGGTTGTAACAGTTTTAACACAAAATGATAAAATTAATCTGGTTGATTTCAGCAAAATGGTTCGCTTAAGCGGCAACATTCACACCAAATTATTACTGGCGGTTGTTGATTCTGAAAATGATATCAGTTATTATGAAACTGAAAGAATAACTCCTTAAAATTAGAAAAATAAAAAAAAAGAAAGAAAAACAGCGACTTTAACAGTCGCATGCTTTGATTGTTTTTCTTCCGTTTTCCTGTGCTCTTTGAGCAGCTCTTGTAATTGCGTCTGAAACTGTTGAGCTCAGAGCATCATATGCTTGTGCTGAAAATCTTAAACCCTGACTTGCAGCAAGTTCTTTTACTTTTGATTTTACGACCAATGTTTCTGCCATAAAACTACCTCCTTTGCGTGTTTTACCACGATTTAATTATGCTGGGGCACCAAAACCTATTTAAAACCATGCCCTAAAACCCCCTTTAAACAGTGAAAAAGGGGCAAAAGAAGCCCTAAAATTTAAACAAAACTAGAGCATCAATTAAAGCAAAAATTTAGCGTTTTTATAACAAGCCAATCAATTCTTCAGTAACCTGTTTTGTTGTTGCATTGCCTTGTAAATCTTTTGGCAAATTTTTTCCATTTTTTAAAAAAGTTTGAACCGCATTATTAATCTGCATAGCTTTTTCTTTTTCATTCAAATGTTCTAACATCATTTTTGCAGCCAAAATACAGGCAATGGGATTTGCAATTTCTTTTCCTGCAATATCCGGTGCGGAACCATGCACCGGCTCAAAAACAGAATTATTTAACCCAATATTTCCCGATGCAGCCAATCCAATGCTTCCGGCTAATTCTACAGCTTCATCTGATAATATGTCTCCGAACAAATTTGTTGTAACAATAACTTTGAATTTTTCAGGATTTTTAATTAAATTCATTGCCATTGCATCAACAAAAAATTCTTCCACATTTAAACCAAGTTCTTTTCCCAAATCAAAAGCAATCTTCCTGAATAACCCGTCAGATTTTCTTAAAATGTTTGCTTTTGTAACAATTGTTATTTTTTTTTCTCCGAGTTTTTTTGCCAAATCAAAACCAAATCTTAAAATGCGTTCAGAACCCTTTTTTGAAACGATTCGTGTTGCCTCAACCCTATCCTCAAATTCTTTTTCAATCCCCACATACATTCCTTCAGTATTTTCCCTTACAATAAACAAATCCATTTCTTTTACAAAATCTGTGCCGGGATAAGATTTTGCAGGTCTTAAATTTGCAAACAAATCAAGTTCCTGCCTTAAGGAAACAATTGCACTTTTATAATTTTTAATTTCCGGAGGCGTGGTAACCGCTCCAAACAAACAGGAATCAGAATTCTTAACAGCATCAATAGTTTTTTTTGGCAAAGGCGTTCCGTGTTTTTTAAAACATTCATAACCAGCCTCAGCTTCAACAAAATCAGCCTTAAAATTAACTGAATCCAAAACCTGCAAAGCAGAGTCCATAACTTCAGGACCAATGCCATCTCCTTTAATTATTGCAATTTTATGCATTGAATTTCCTCTTATTCAAATAATTAATTATTCCGCCTTCATTAAAAATTTCCAGTAAAAATTCTGGCAAAGGCTCTGATGAAAACTCTTTTCCTGTTGTTTTGTTTTTAATCAAACCTTTTTCCAAGTCAACTTCCACATCATCTTTATCATTAATGCCATCAACAGCTTCTTTGCTTATTAATACAGGCAATCCGATGTTTATTGCATTCCTGTAAAAAATTCTTGCAATTGATTTTGCAATAACACATTTTATTCCCGAAGCTTTAATTGCTATCGGAGCCGTTTCCCTGCTTGAACCTGAACCAAAATTTTCATCAGCAACAATTACATCATTTTCTTTAACCTGTTTTGCAAACTCCGGCTTGAATTCAATAAAACAAATTCTTGCCAATTCCTTTTTATCAGTTGTTAAATTATAACGCCCAGGAGTAATCAAATCAGTGTTAATGTCTGAACCAAATTTCCAGGTTTTGCCCATTATTTTTCCCTCCATTCAAGTTTTCCGCTTAAAGCAGTTAAAGCAGCAACATACGGGCTAACCAGATAAATTTCAGATTTTGGTGAACCCATTCTCCCCATATAATTCCTGTTCATTGTTGAAACACAAACATCGTTATCAGCTAAAATTCCCTGGTTTCTGCCCAGACAAGGACCACAACTTGTATTCCCAATAACTGCTCCTGCCTGAGCCAAATCATTAATGATGCCTTCCTTTGTTGCCTGTTTTAAAACTTCCTGTGAAGCAGGCGTTACAATAAAACGCATTCCTTCCTTGACATGTTTTCCCCTGACTATATCGGCAGCAATTCTCAAATCCTCTATCCTGCCATTGGTGCAGGTGCCAATAAAAACCTGGTCAACTTTTGGCACGTTAACCTCACTAATATTTTTAACATTTGCAACATCCGGAGGCACCGCAACAACAGGCTCAATTTCATCAGCATTAATTTCCAGTGTTTCAACAAATTCTGCGTCATCATCTGAAAAAATTTTCTCACCTTTAACTCCTGCCTTTTTTAAAAAATTTAAAGTTGTTTCATCGGCATTAATCAGACCTGTTTTTGCTCCTGCCTCAATTGCCATATTACTTAAAACAATTCTGTCAGACATGTCAAAATCTTTAATTGTCTGGCCATGAAATTCTAAAGCCCTGTAATTTGTTTTGATTTTTTTCTGTTTTAATTCTTTTATTATTGTTAACATTAAATCTTTGCTGAAAACCCCGGTCCTCAGCTTTCCGGTAACATTAACTTTAATTGTTTCCGGAACGCGAAACCAGTTTTGGCCTGTTGCCCAGCCAACAGCAATATCAGTTGAACCCATACCCGTGCCAAAACAACCGAATGCACCGTAAGTGCATGAATGGGAATCAGCCCCAATAACCACTTCGCCTGGCTTAATAAAGCCTTTTTCCGGCAGAATTTGATGGCAAATGCCTTGCCCATAAAACATTTCCACATTGTTTTTTTGCGCAAAATCAATTAACCTGCGGTGAATGTTTGCAACATTTTCGTTTGGGGCGGGAACTGCGTGATCAAAAACTATTACCATTTTATCTGAATATAATTTTTTTGTATTCATTTTTTCAAAAGCTTCTATAGCCAAAGCCGTTGTGGAATCATGTGACATTATTCTGTCCAACTCAACATTTACAATTTCCCCGGGTTTAACCGGTTTGCCTGCTTTTTTTGAAAAAATTTTTTCACTAATTGTTTGACCCATTTAACTCACTCATAATAATTCTGGAATTTGTTTTTTTAACCTTTTTTATTGAATTAATTTTATCAATCAAATTATCCAGTTCTGAAACATTTTTTGTTTTAACAAAAGCCAAAATGTCATAATTGCCTGCAACTTCCAAAACTTTTTCAACAAAAGGCATTGACAATAATTCTTTTGACAATTTTTTGCTCGAGCTTGTCTGATTACTTTTAATTGATATGACTGCCTTAATTTTTTTACCGGATTTTATTTCACCTGAACCGTTTTCCACTAAAGTAATTATGTCAGCATCTTTAACCCAGCGTTTTTTTGACTCTTTTAATTTTTGAAACACTTCCAAAAACTTTTTTTCATCCAGTTTTACTCCCAGTTCATTTAATTTGTTTTCAAAAGCTTTTTTTCCCGCAAACTGGTCAACAACAATTGTTCTTTTTCTTGCAAATTTTTCAGGATTAATAACTTCATAACTTTCAGGATTTTTTAAAACAGCATTTGTATGCAAACCGGCTTTATGTGAAAAAGCATTCCTGCCAACAATCGGGGCGTTTCTTGCCAAACCCAGCCCTGAATATTTTCCAACCAATCTGCTTAACTCCGGCAAAACGCTGAAATTCCACCCGTTTTGAGCATTATAAAGCGTATCCAAAGAAACAGCCAATTCAGCCAAAGGCGTAATTCCCGCTCTCTCTCCCAAACCATTCACAGTAACATCTGCCAGTTTTGCTCCAGCTTCAAATGCAGCCAAGCAATTTGCTGTTGCCAGCCCAAAATCATTATGGCAATGCACATTCAATTCAATTTTTGATTTTTGTAAAATTTGTTCAACCAAAACTTTCATTTTTTCAGGAGTCATTGTTCCGACAGTATCAGCCAGACTAATCCTGTCAGCTTTGCTTTCCATTTCATTGCAAATTTTTACAAAATAATCCAACTTCGTCCTAGTCCCATCTTCCGGAGTAAACCTGATTTTTAATCCATGTGATTTTGCATATTCAACAGCTTCCAATCCTTTTTCCAAAACCTGTTCTTTTGTCAAATTGTATTTTGTTTTAATTCCGATGTCCGATGTGCTGATAAAAATTCCGACCCAGTCACAATTGCAATCTAATACTGCATCAACATCTTGTTTTAGAGCACGCGCGTGTCCAAGAATTTGTGCATTTAATTTTAATGAACTTAATTTTTTTACCGATTCTTTTAATTGTTTTGAAACAAATGGTTGCCCGGCCTCAATTACATTCACGCCAAATTTATCAAGCAAAGTGGCAATTTCAATTTTTTGTTTCTGGCTGAACAAAACTCCTCTAGTCAGTTCTCCCTCTCTTAAAGTTGAATCTAATAATTCCATTATTTTTCACCTAATATTACTAATGATTCAACGTTTTTGACATCATCTATTGCTGAAACATTGTCAACAAAATTGTTGAAATGTTCTGTGTTCAAAAAACTGCCAATTAAAACTATATCCGTTTTTCCTGAAACTTCAAACACTTTTTGTGTTTCTTTAAATTCTTTCAGTCTTTCAACAACTGTTGCTGTGTTTTTGTTGCTTTCCACATCAATGTGTAAAAACGCTTCAATTTTCCCGCTCATATACTATAATCCCAGAAAAAGCTTTAAAAAACAAAATTAAACGCGACTTCAGACCGCCCATCAATCTTCATCCTCTTGCGAGTCAGTTTCATCGTCAGGTCATCAAAAGCCGCAATAATATTATTGCAGTAAAACTATTTAAAAGCAGGATTAAGCTCTTCTTCTTTGTCTTTTTGCTCCGGGTGGCTTGTTTCCGCTCCAGCCGGTTACAACATTTCCTGTCAAATGCTTTGATGTAATAAAATTAATTCTTTCCCATGCGGTTGCAGGCCTGGTTCTTCCTTCTTCTACAACAAATAGCCGTGTTTTTCCGCCAACATTTTTTTCAACAAATTCTTTAACCATACTAAAATAGTTTGTTTGAATATTTTTAATCTTTTACCTGTTTTTAGCCAAAAAAAGCTTTTTTAAGCATTTAATGCTTTTTTTTTGTTGAATGGCTTCAAATGTTTCAAAAGAACTTTTAAACGTGTTAGCCTGTCCCAAATGCAAATCAGGTTTAAAGCATGATTCTGCTAAAAAAAGGCTTTTATGCAAGAAATGCTCAGTTTTTTATGAAATAAAACATGGAATTCCGCTTGCTTTGGAAGACAAAGCAAAAAAAATACCATAAATCGTTCAAATTTCACAACACTATGCCTTTAAATTCCCTCTGTCACACTATTTACTTATAAAATTCTTATTCTTATGATTAAAATTTTGGGGGTTTTTTTATGACTGCAAAAAAAACAGAAAAATCAGAGAAAGCATCAGATGATGCGGAAATGGATGAATCAAAGTTACCCTTTCCTCGTGCCACAATTGTTAACATGGTTAGAAAAAATTTGGATCAGAATAAACAAATCAAAGGCCGTGTTAAAGACGAAATGAACATTTGGCTTGGAAAACTTGTTGAAAAACTTTCCAAAAAAATGAATTCATATCCTTACACTTACGTTGACTACGGAATGTTTAAAGACGCAATAAGTGTTTATGAACAAATGGAAGAAATTGAGGATGAAAAAGAACGCATAATAAAATACTTAGACAAAATAAAAGCAGACTTGGAAATGTTAGAAAAAGAAGTTGACAAAAAATTCAAATTGTAAAATCAACTTTTTTTTCTCTTCTTTTAATGTGATATTTGTTTTACTTATTCAAATGAACTATTCTTTCAATTTTAATTCCCTCTTGTTTGGAATTATTTAAAACTTTTTTGGAAACAGGAATTTTGTCAGTCATCATACCACTCACTTTAAAACCGCAGTCTTTTGCAAGACTACAAAACAGTTTTCCCATATTAATTATTTGTGGACCAGTCACTCTCTTATTTTTAACATCTCCCACAACAACAAATGCATTTCCTCCGGGTTTCATTACTCTTTTTAATTCAACTAAAGTTTCTTTCATAAATTGCGAATAAACATTTAAAGAACCCGACTCCATTAGTTTTGATTTAACTTCTTTGTAATCATATCCCAAGAACCAATGCCGAAGCCAATTATCATAAGCATATGTTTGTATATTGAGGTATGGGGGAGAAAAAAACGCCAAATCAACTGTGCAATCTTTTAATGAAATATCTCTTGAATCGCTATTTAAAGCACGTCCTTTATATTTTAAGTTGTTGTTAATTAATAGCTCTTCTCCTCTTTGCTTAAGTGCTTCAATAATATCTCTTCTTGGTCTTTTTAATCCATGCTTTTTTGCATATTTTTTGACATAGGTTGGAGACATAGAATAGGAATGGGAACAACGAAGCGAAAAGCTTTTTTGTGAATTTCCGTGTAAAAGCCCCAACGCAACCCCTTTTATAAAATTAGCTGATTTTGAGTTGTCTTCCTTTAAAATAGTCTTTAGTTCAATTAGTCTTTTCAAAGTGGTGGGATTGTAAAAAACTTTTACTTTGGGATCCACATTTTTTATTGATTTTATATAGCCCATTTTGTTTTCAATCTGGGTTAATTTTTTTTTATAGCTTGACAATTTTATGGGGTTCAATTTAGCATATGTTAAAATATGGGCTTCCGGAGAAACATCATTGCCTATAGATTTTCTATCAAGTAATGCTGCTTCTAAGGGCGCAGTTCCCTTTCCCGAAAAAATATCCAGGAAAACATCTCCCTTATTTGAATATTTTTCTATAAAATATCTTGGCATGAGAGGCGGGAAAGAGCATATTCTAGAACACATTTTGTGTAAAGGATTTATGTCTCTCTTCTTCGATTTCCAGAAACTATTTTCTTCAAGTTTTATATCATACATTTTTTCGCCACTCTAAAATTTAATAGAAAGTTTCTTGGCTAAAGTTTTCATTTCTTTCATCAACTTGGTTATTATCTTTTTTTTCCTTTTATTATTTTTTATTTCATCTATTCTTTGTCTGCTAATGGCCTCGATTTTGTCTAAAAAATTCTGTGCTTCACGAATAAAAACATCTGACATCTCTGGTTTATTGTTAAAAACTACCTCTTTCGCTTTTCCAAGAGTCCATTTTCCTTCAAAATATTTCTTTTGGGCTTTTTTATCTTTAAGAACTACTCGTGTCAGATCTCTAACATCCCTAGTTTCAAGATTATCTTCAGTTATTTTTTTAATTAATTTTTTATCTAATTTTTTATCTTTTTTTTTCGCTTTTAAATAGTCAGTTGATTTATTAATCTCATAATATTTGGTAAATTCTTTAGGA
Organism: archaeon; assembly: GCA_028279805.1. Taxonomy (GTDB): domain Archaea; phylum Iainarchaeota; class Iainarchaeia; order Iainarchaeales; family JANQMZ01; genus JANQMZ01. The sequence continues at coordinate 826,923 of JANQMZ010000007.1, forward strand.
TTAGAAATTTTGTTTTTTACCATAAAGTCAAACGTTTTTATGTAGTCCTGAATCTGTTTTTCAGGATAACGACTAACTTCTACTAATTCCTTAAAAGAAGCGCCTTCTCGTTTTCTTCTCTTAAACCAGACTGCAAGTTCATATGGCTCCCAATCTTTCTTTTGAATTATATGAACTCTTCCAAGTAAATAATCGATATCTGGCTGGGAAATTTTTTCTTTTATTACTTGGCATGGCACATTGGACCATTTTGTTTTTTCACTAGAAGTTTTAGCTTTTCTGTCAAGCTCCTTTAAAATACATAACCTAGTATTTCCCTCTAGCACTTTATTTTTGTAAACAATTAGTGGCTCATTAATTGCACCATCTGTTTCTATCACTTCCTTTAGTTTTCTTGTTGGTTCCGAATGTTTTTCCCAAAATAATTCTTCAATTTTTTTTTCAGTCAATGCACCTTTTTCTCTTTCAAGAATAGAAATTAATCTAGGATTCTCTTGGTAAAATTTTAGTTTCGATAACGGAACTTCTTTTATTTCTGTTTCAACTTTTTTATTTTTTCCAATTACAAGATATGATGACATGGTTTACCCCAGAAGTTCAACCAACTCTTCTTTAGATAATAAGTTTCCTTCTTTATAACTCGTAATGTCCCCCTGAATGTATTTTGCTATTTCTTCCTTCCTTTTGAGTAAATAATCAACATATTCATCAATTGTATCTTTTGCGACAAGTAAGTGAATAAAACAGTTTTTTTTTTGTGAAATTCTATGAATCCTATCCTGAGATTGCATAAAATCAACCAAATTAAAATTTCTATCCAAGTATATGGCGTTGCTTGCAGCAGTTAATGTTAGGCCCTCTCTAGCTGCAGCGGGGTTTGCCAGCAAAATTTTATATTCCGGGTAATTTTGAAATTTTTTAACTGAGGCATTTCTTTTTTCCATAGTCATTTTTCCATAAATCATCACAGGATTAAATTTAGAATATCTTTTTCTAAGTATTGAAATGTTTTCAATGAAAGAGGTCCAAATAATAACTTTTTGTTTTTTCTTTGTCAAATTTAAAATTAATTGATCAAGAGCTTTAAATTTAGCAGGCACTTCATCATAAGCTTTGTCAATCAGATAAGGATTGCTTGTTATTTGAATCAATCTTAAAAGTTTTACAAAAATTTCTTCTGCTTTTAAAATAATTTCATTTCCGTTCAAGTCTTTTATTTCCAAAAACAATTTTTCTTTTAATCTTTTGTACATTTCCTTTTGATCTTTTTCTAAAATAACAGGAACGTTTATTATTTTCTTGCTAGGCAAATCCAATTCAGGAAGTTCTCCTTTGGTTCTACGCAACGATATTTTTTCAATTTTTTCTTTTAAGACTTTTAGTTTGCTTTGGTTAACTTCTTTTTTCAAATCAAAATCAAACTCTTTTTTAAATTTTTTAAAATCCTTTCCGAACGTTTTTCCATCATCCAAGAAAAAAAACTGCGCCCACAAGTCTATGGGTTTATTTGCTATGGGAGTTCCGCTAAGTATTATTTTTTTTCCCGGTAAGTTGGCTAATTTAAACAATTGAAGCGTTATTTTAGCTTCTGGATTTTTTATTTTGTGAGATTCATCAAGAACAAGAGCCATTTTTCTAATTTTAAGTAACTCTTCAATCATTTTATTTTCTCTTATAAGAGATTCATAGCCAATAATATAAAAATAAGAAAATCCAAGCCCTTTCCTTTGCCTGGTTTTTCTGTTCCCGGTTATTTCAGTACAAGAGAGATTGCTATGTTTTTCTATTTCCTCTAACCAATTTTTAATTAATGTTTTTTTACATACAACTATTGCGCCATTTAGTTTTTTTTCTGCAAAGTTTTTACAAAGTGCATCAATAACAATTTTTGTTTTTCCTAGTCCCTGTTCATCAAAAAGAGATACAACATCCTCTTTTTCAACGAAATCAATTGCAATGCTTTGATGCGCAAAAGGATTTGTTTTAATTTTAAATTTATTTTTTTTCATTTGGTAGCAACCTGTCTGGAATTTTTAATATGTCTATGTTTTTTCTATCAAGCAAACCCTGCTGGCTTAATATTTTTTCCAATTTTTTTTCACAAGATAATGGTATGCCCACTATTAGCCTTATTGATTCACTGTCATTAATTTTTGATTTTGAAAAGTCCAAAAGCTGCTCTTTTGTTCTTTTACTTGAAAGATCTTTTGAGGATTTAGCTTCCCCAATTATTAAATTTCCAGACTCGGGATCAACACCTACCACATCTGGTCGATGTCTAACTATTTTTGGAGGCATGTATAATTTCAAATCTGAAACGTCTTTTGGGTTGTCATCAAAGCAAACTACGTGATATCCCTCATTTCTTATCTTTTTTGCGAGAAGGGTTGCTATAATTCTGTGAGTATTAGACGGCATTATTCATCATCCAGAATTGAATTTATTTCCTCTTTAAGTTCATTTAACAGTTTTTTTTTTGCATTATTTTGGCCTGACTTTATTTCTTCCTCTTCTTTATTTGACATTTTTCTTAATCCAATTAAAACCATAGATATCCGATCAAACAATGTGGAAGAATACTTAGGTTCAATAGTGCTTAGTTTTTCAATTGCAATGTCATAATTTCTTTCTAGAAATAACTTTCTACAATCAGAATTCTCAAAAATTTTATCCAATTTTCTAACATCCCGAACATTAAGGAATTTGTCAATTCCAACCCAATCACAAAAATCAGCGTCTGTAAAATTCAAATTTTGCATTTGCTGTTTTAAATTTTTGTTCTTTAAATATTCCACAAAATACGTAAACTTATGTACGAAATCCTTCTTGTTTCCATATTTTTTCTTGAATTGTGTCGACATTAATTTGAATGCATCAATATCTTGCTTAATGCTACTTTTGTTTAATTTTGTCCTTAAAGAAAGGGTCTCCAAAGAAATTTTGTGGTCCTCATGTAAAGCATACAAATATTTGGCTTTTTCATAAGTGTCCCATTCATTTGTTCCATTCAAATGGGCAGTCAATCTAATGAAATCTTTGCCTTCGTCATCTAAATCAGCGGAAAACACTACACATTTTATTTTTTTGAAATTTTTTTCTTCAGGATATTCTCCACTTAACTGTTTATAAATAAGCAATCTGGTGTTTCCTTCAATTACAATATAGTTTTTTTTTGGAAGTTGTTGTACCCATATATCGTACAACGCTCCCTTGTTATCTTTGATTGAAGCTTTTAGGTCATAGTAATAAGAATTTCTTTTTAACGCATATGCTATTTGACCCTGGGTCATTTTTTCTTTTTCTTCCTCAAAAGTGTCTTTAGCTAGAGATATTCTTGGATTTTCAACGTCAAACATAATTTTTTCTATTTCAATTTCTTGTCTTTTGACAGGGGTTTTTCTTCTATTAATAATGACGCTGTCGGGATAAACAGGCGAGTTCATTTTATTTCACATTTTTAAATTTTTTTTTGTATTGTTATAATTATATAATTAAAAACAAAATTAATTTAACACTTTACTGTGAACTATGAAATCGTATATGCTTATTTTTTGTCAAAAGTTTAGCGAAATATTTTTTTTTCAATATAATATTTGTTTTACTTTTTTTACAATTGATGAATGTTTGCTGTAAAACAAAAAACTCATAATTTGCCCCATGTTGCCTGTTTTTTTTCTGATTGAACTTTTTTCAAAATCAATAATAACCGGCAAATTCTTCCTTACAATAATGTTTCTGCCCCGCCTTGCAAGCTGCCCATGGCTTAATCCTAGTGAATCCATTAAACTTATTTGCATAAACAATTCGTTTAACAAATTCATAAACTTTTTTTTTGAAGGTTTATCAAACAACCATTTGTCCAAAGTTTTTCCTTTAACAAATTCCATTAAAACGCATTTGTTTTGTGAATCAAATTTTTTCAGTTTTGGCCCGATGCCAACAGAATTTGCCAGCTTTAAATGTTTAACCTCTTTTTCCAGCATTTGAATTCTGCGTGATTTGTCTTTTTCAATTTTTAATGCAAACTTTTTTTCACGCAATTTAACCAGGTAAATATTTGAAGAATGTCCTTTGGCCAAAAATTTAACCATTTTAAGCTTGTTTTTTTTCAAAAAATTCTGCAATCTGAATTCTTCTGATTTCATTAAAATTACCATTTTTGATGATTGTACTGGCATTTACACAAGCTTTTTAAATCTTTTTTAATGAAAATTAGGTTATAAAGCAATAAAAATGCTATTTTTAAAAATTTACAAATTTTTGAGGTGTAATTGTTAATGGCTGAACAAGATGCAAACAGGCAAATTGTATTTTTAAGTGAGGGTTCCAAAAGAACAAGGGGGAGAGAAGCACAGCAAATTAATATTTTGATTGCAAGGGCGATCGCTGAAGCTGTAAAAAGCACTTTGGGTCCCAAAGGAATGGACAAAATGATTGTTGATGACCTGGGTGACATAATTATTTCAAATGACGGTGCAACAATTTTGGATGAAATGAGCATTGACCATCCGGTTGGAAAAATGCTTGTAGATGTTGCAAAAACTCAGGAAGCAGAGGTGGGTGATGGCACCACGACAGCTGTTGTTTTAGCCGGAGGCTTGCTGGAAAAAGCTGAAAAATTATTGGATGATGAAATTCATCCGAGCATTATAATTAAAGGTTACAGGCATGCAACAAAAAAAGCAATTGAAATTTTAAACAAAATTTCAGATTCGGTTAATGTTAATGATAAAAAAATGTTAACACAAATTGCAATGACTTCAATGACAGGCAAATCAGCTGAAGCTGAAATGAAACTGGCTTCAATGGTTGTTGACTCTGTTTTGGCTGTAATGGAAGAAGATAATGGCAGAATTGTTATTGACAAAGACATGATTAAAATTGAAACAAAGCAAGGTGCGTCTTTGGCAAAAACTGAAATGATTAACGGCATTGTTATTGACAAAGAAGTTGTTCATTCAGGAATGCCAAAACATGTTAAAAATGCAAAAATTGCATTGGTTGATGCTGCCTTGGAAATAAAGGAAACGGAAACGGATGCGGAAATAAGAATTTCTGACCCGGAACAATTGCAGGCTTTTTTGGATAAAGAAGAATCTTTATTGAAAGAAATGGTTGAAAATGTTTCAAAATCCGGTGCAAACGTTTTAATGTGCCAGAAAGGAATTGATGATTTGGCTCAGCATTTTTTGTCAAAAAACGGAATTCTTGCAATTCGCAGGGTTAAAAAAAGTGACATGGAAAAAATTGCAAAAGCAACAGGTGCAAGCATTGTTACAAGACTTAGTGACATTTCAAAAACAGATTTGGGGCAAGCAAAAGATGTTTCAGAAAAAAAAATAGGAGACGAAGAAATGCTGTTTATTGAAGGCTGCAAAAACCCAAAATCTGTTACAATTTTGGTTCGAGGCGGTTCACAGCACGTTGTAGAAGAAGCCGAAAGGTCAATTGATGATGCTTTGGGCACAGTTTCAAGCGTATTAAGAGACAAAAAATCTGTTTCAGGCGGAGGCAGCACCGAAATTGAACTGGCAATGCAGTTAAGAAAATATGCAACAAGTGTCGGAGGCAGAGAACAGTTAGCAATAGAAGCATTTGCTGAAACACTTGAAGTAATTCCAAGAACTTTAGCTGAAACAGCAGGAAGAAATCCTTTGGATACAATTGTTGACTTAAAATCAAAACACAAAGGAGAAAAAGGCAAATACATCGGAGTAAACGTTTATTCCGGAAAACTAGAGGACATGAAAAAAGAACATGTCATTGAACCTTTAAGCGTTAAAACCCAGGCAATAACTTCAGCCTCAGAAGTAGCTGAAATGGTTCTAAGAATTGATGACATAATTAAAGGAACCGGAAGCAAAGCACCTCCGATGGGACCAGAAGGAATGCCACCTGGAATGCCTCCAATGGGAATGTAACAAGCTGCCTGACTGCAGCTGGGAGTCGTGCCATTTGCAATGGCACTGTCATCACTGCATAAGTGATCCATGTTCTGGCTCAAATGCCCACCTTTGTTAGGGTGAACTTTTTTTTCCTCAATTACTTTTTAACCATTTCCAAATTTTTATTTTTCTGAATGCAAGTAATTGGAATAACCGGTTTAATTAGGACAGGAAAAGATGCTGTTGCTGATTATTTGGTTGAAAAACATGGTTTTGAAAAATTTGTTTTAAGTGACATCATAGTTGAAGAAGCAAAAAAAAGACAAATTGAACCCAATAAAAAAAACATTGCTTTTCTGGCAGATGAATTAAGAAAAGAAAAAGGATTCGGAACTGTTGCACAAAAACTTGCTGAAAAAATTAAACAAAAAAATCCTGAAAAAGTTGTGGTTGTAGGATTCAGGTCAGTTGAAGAAATTCCTTTTATTAAAAATATTTCAAAAACTTTTACTCTTATTACAATTGTTGCTCCAAAAAAGAAAAGATTTGAAAGGCGTTCCGATTTGGATCCGGATAATGAGGAAGAATTTTTTGAAAGAGACAAAATTGATTTGGAAAACAAAGGTCTGCAAAAAGTAATTGATTTGTCGGACATGACTTTAGACAATTCAGGCACTTTTAAAGAATTATTTGAATTAATTGAAAAAAAGCTTTTTACTGAATAAAACGTATTTTTTATGCTTTTAAACCAAAATGAAAAGCTTTAAAAACAGCAAAATCATTTTGATTAACGAGGTGATTTTCACTTGGGCGTAGATAGCGTAGTTTCCGGCGGAATTGTCGGACAAACAGCCACAAGCCTTTCAGATGCTTTAATGCAGCTTGCCATATCAACATTAAGCTTTATACCAAACCTAATTGCAGCAGTAATAATAGTTGCAATTGGCTGGTTCATTGGAAGCTTGTTAAAACAGGCAATTGTAATACCGTTACTTCAAAGAGTAAAGGTTGACCAATGGATTGAAGAGCAAAATTTATCCAAAGCCTTGGGACACTATGAAGTTTCAAGACTTTTAGGGAGTTTTGTTAAATGGTATGTTATTGCCGTATTTTTAGCACAAGCAGCTCAAACTTTTGACTTACAAGTTTTGGGAACATTCTTACTGGACTTAGCCAGATTTATTCCGCAAGTATTAGTTGCATTTGTAATTTTTGCAATCGGAGTACTATTGGCAAGATATGTCAGGAACGCAGTTGAATCAACAAAACATTCACACAAAAAAACAGTCGGCCTGGTAATAGAAATAGCAGTAATTTACCTGGCAATCGTTGTTTCACTGGGCAGTGTTGGCATTGAAGTTCAGTTACTTGAAGACTTGTTCAGAATAGCATTCAGTGCATTTGTTCTGACAATAGCAATAGTAGCCGGAATATCATTCGGACTAGCTTTCAAAGATGATGCTAAAAAAATGCTGAAAGGAATCTGGAAATAAAACCCGGATTCTTTTCCTTTATTTTTTCTTTTTTTAGCCATTAGAAGCTATTCCAAAGCTCTATTGCCTAGGCGCAATCGGCTTCAGGTGCTATTTTAGATAGCACATAAATTAGCAAAAAACGCTTTTCGCATGCTATTTAAAACTTTTTTAACGCATTTTACTTTAACGGGCACATAGCTCAGTCTGGTAGAGTGGTAGTCTTATACACTATCGGTCGGGGGTTCAAATCCTCCTGTGCCCATGCCCGATGTTTCGGGCGGGAACGTGCGCCGTTGGCAGCACTGGCGCCTTTGAGGCGCATTTAAATAAAGTAAATGAGTTGTTTTGCAAATGAGCAAAGGTTTGGAACAGTATTCTCATGAAAAAGAAAAAGAAATAATTCAATTATGGGAAAAAGAAAAAATCCGTGAAAAATTTTTAAAATTGAATAAAAATTCAAAAAAAACTTTTTACATGATGGACGGCCCGCCATATGCAACAGGCAGCATTCACATGGGAACAGCTTTAAACAAAATTTTAAAAGACATATCAATCCGTTCACAAAACATGCAGGGCTTAAACGTTTTTGCCCGTCCCGGATATGACACGCATGGCTTGCCAATTGAACATAAAGTGGAAAAACAACTTGGTTTTAAAACAAAAGAAGAAATTGAAGCTTATGGAATTGAAAAGTTTGTAAAAGAATGCAAAAATTTTGCAACAAAATTTATTGACACAATGAATTCAGAATTCAATGATTTGGGTTCATGGTTTGACTGGGACAATCCATACATTACACTGGAAAATGAATACATTGAATCTTTATGGTGGACTTTTAAAAAAGCTGAAGAAAAAAATTTGCTTTTTTTAGGCAATTATTCGGTTCATGTTTGTCCAAGATGTGTTACAGCTGTTGCTTATAATGAAATTGAATATTCAAAACAAACAGATGAATCAGTTTTTGTAAAATTTCCGGTTAAAAATCTGGAAAACACGTTTTTGATTATCTGGACGACAACTCCCTGGACTTTGCCGGGAAACACGGGAGTAATGGTTCACCCGAAATATGATTATTCTTTTGTAAAACTGAGTTCCGGTGAAACATTAATTATTGCATCTGAACTGGCTGAAAAATTAATGAATGCATTGGAAGCCGGTTTTAAAATTGAAAAAACTGTTAAAGGAAAAGAACTGGAAGGAATGCAGTATGAAAATCCTTTAACAAAACATATGCAATTGCCAAAACTTGAAAATGCTTACCGAGTAATTTTATCAGAACGTTATGTTAATTTGGATGAAGGCTCGGGATTGGTTCACACAGCCCCTGGACATGGAAAAGAAGACTGGGAAGCCGGAACAAAAAACAATTTGCCAATAATTGTTCCCGTTGAAATGAACGGCTCATTAAAAAAAGAAACAGGAAAATATGCAGGCAAAAAAGCACGCATTGTTGATAAAGAAATTATAAAAGACCTGGAAGAATCCGGAAACTTGTTGTACAAGCATCCTTACACTCATGATTATCCTTTGTGCTGGCGTTGTGATTCTCCTTTGATTATGCTGGCAACTCCTCAATGGTTTTTGAAAGTTTCAGATTTAAGACAAAAACTGTTAAAAGAAAATGAAAAGACTAACTGGACTCCAAAATGGATGAAAGACAGAATGAAAAACTGGATTGAATCATTGTCAGACTGGCCAATTTCCAGGAACAGGTATTGGGGAACTCCTTTGCCAATATGGTTATGTGATTCCTGCAATCACAGGCTTGTTATTGGTTCAATTCAGGATTTGCCAAAACATGCTAAAATTCCAAAAAATTTAGATTTGCACAAGCCTTACATTGATGAAATCAAGTTTCCATGCAAAAAATGCAACGAAAAAGGCACAATGACACGAGTTCCGGAGGTTTTGGATGTTTGGTTTGATTCAAGTGCAACATCTTGGGCTGCTTTAAATTATCCGAAAAAACAGGAATTGTTTGAAAAATTCTGGCCGGCCAATCTGAATATTGAGGGAACTGACCAGATTCGCGGATGGTGGAATTCCCAGTTAATTGCTTCAATTATTTGTTTTGATAAAGCTCCTTTTGAAAACATTTCAACTCATGGAATGGTGTTAGATTTGTCAAAAATTAAAATGAGCAAATCAAAAGGAAACATTGTAACTCCAAAAGAGGTAATTGAAAAATATAACAGGGATTATTTGAGATTTTATTTGGCAAAAATTTCAAAAGGTTCTGACATGAAATTTTCCTGGGATGATTTAAAGGATATTCACAGGTTTTTTAACATTTTATTTAACACGGTTAATTTTGTTTCATTATACTTGGATGTAAAGTTAAATGATGGAAAAATAAAAGAAAAGCTTGAACCGGAAGATTTGTGGATTTTAAGCAAAACCAATTCTTTAACCGAACAGGTTACAAATGCTTACAATTCTTTTACTTTTTATAATGCGGTTAATGCATTGGAACAATTTATAATGGAAGATTTAAGCAGAACTTACATTAAATTAATCCGGCCAAGAATAAATTCGGACTCGCATGAAGCAGCTTCACAAACTTTGGGTTATTGCATTAACGTTGTTTTAAAATTGCTGGCGCCAATTGCTCCGCATGCTTCAGAGTTTGTGTTTAAAAATTTTTCAAATGAAAGCATTCATTTACAACATTTTGCAGAATTAAACAAAAAGTTTTCAGATAAAAAAATTGAACATGAAATGGATTTGGTTAAAGACTTATCTCAAACAGTTTTAAGTTTGCGTTCTGAAAACAATTTAAGGTTAAGATGGTTATTGGAATCTGTTGCTGTTCAAAACATTTCCTTGCCAAAACTAAAAAATGTTCTGGCAAAAATGTGCAATGTTAGAAAAGTAACTGAAACAAAATCAAAATTAAAAGGAAAATTTGCACAAAAAGAATTCAATAAGGGAATTGTTTATCTGAATCTGGACACTCCCGATGAATTAAAAGAAGAATGGGAATTCAGAGAATTGGTCAGACTGGTGCAAGATTCAAGAAAAAAATCAGGCTTAAATCCGAATGACATCGTTGAGTTAAATTTGGGTTCATCTGATGTTAATTTTTTGAAAAAATTTTCAAAAGAACTGGAAAAAGAAACCAATACTAAAATAATTCAAGTTTCAGAAAAAGGGGAAAAATTGCTTGAAAAACAATTTTTTGTACAAATCGGAAAAAAAGTTAACTGATTGCCTGCAAAACAAGTATAACTATTATTATGACAAGAGACAATGCAATCACAAATTCCGGTGTGATTTTTGGCCCTGAAGCATCAGAGTCAGAAAATCTCATTAAACCAAGTGTGCTGCTTGGCTGTGAAACATTTTTGCTTTTTCTAAGTTTAACCATTTTTTCAGCCTAAGTAAAGTATATATAATAAGTCTGGGTTAAACCTTATATATTATACTGATGAGCATGATTTTATGGCTGAACTGTCAGGAGATATAGTTAAAACTTTTTCAAAAATTTTAATTGTTTTAGTTTTAATCGGAGTTTTGTTATACATTTTAACTTTTACCGGGACAATCAAATGCAAAACGGTTCCGGGATGGTGTAATATTTATTATTCAGTCAAAGGAAAGCCAACAGTTGCAATTGTTCACGGAGACAATGGTTTGGGTGACCCGTTTTTGTTACAGCAGTTACTTCAAAACCCTGAGCACGCAGGAATAAGTGCAAGAACAATTCCAATTGAAACAATTAGCCTGGGAAACTTAAAAGATTATGAACTTGTTATTGTTGACAGAGCCAGAAAAATGTCTGCAGAACAAATGAAAATGTTCATAGATTATGCAAATTCAGGCGGAAATCTGGTCTGGACCGGAGACGCTGGGGCAGAACTGGAAAATGAAGAAAACTATTTGTATGAAGATGAAAGATTTGACGGAAACCAGCAACATGTAATCATTGGGCCCTGGTCAAGAAAATTTAACAACAAAATGGTTTTGCTTGACAAAACCTTGTCAGTTCAGTTTAAGGAAAATTATTGCAATATCGGGAATCAGTCAGCATGCCTTGAAGAACAGGAAAATTGTGCCGGCAAACTGATAACAGTTGACAGTGACCATCCTTTAACAAGAGCTTTAAGGCCTGAATTAACTTTGTGTTTTTATGGAAAAAATGGTCCAGCCTTAGTTGAACCGACAAACACCGGTTTAAGCAAAACACTTTTATCTGTTGATTTCGGTTCAAATGTAAATGTTGACGGTGAAAATATTGGAAGAACCTTGCCTGTAATCATTTCATCATCAGAATTAAGCTTTTTGGGATTGAATGTGGGAGAAAATGTTTTCTATTATGCAATTCCTCCCGAATTGTTATCCGATTCAAGATTGTCAGATGAACACAGGTATGACTCAATTTTGGGCAATTTATATTTCGGCATTTTGTTCGGTTAAAACGCCAAAAAAGCATCAAAACATTTATAAACAACCATTTCTATTAGATTTACAATTTGTGCTGACAGCAAAAGTTATTTAAACACTGGACGCATAAATAGTATTAACATATTCATTGAAAATAGTGAGGTTTGATAATAATGGCTTATCCTGAAGATGATGGGGGCGACGTTGGAATGGCACCTAGCTTGGGCGGCGGAAGCCTGACAAGCAAATTAAAAAATTTTGAAGGTTTGATTCCTTTAATTTTAATCGGACTTATTGTTGTAGTCGGAGCCAGCATGCTTGGCTTTGTTGATCTTCCTTTTATTTCAAAACAGGGACCGGTTAACATGCTTGTAATTGGCTCACCTTCAATTCAAACACAGGAAATTTTAGATGAGGATAGGGACTTAGTTGTTTACACCATAAGACCTGCCCAGTCTTTAACTGCAAATCCTGGAGAAGCTTTAGGAGAATATGATGTTGTAATGCTTGACCAGTCAGCACAATTTGACAAAACAATTCCAAGAGTTTTAGGTGAAGCTTTGCAGAATTATGTTACAAAAGGCGGAAAATTAATTGTTGTTGCAAACAGTGGAATTGCAAGAGTTGGCGCTCCGGACGTAATCGGCTGGAAAGCAAGCCTTGGAGATGTTGTGCCGGTTGAATGTACAAGATTACCAAACGGAACTCCAAGCTGCCAGCAAAGCGTTTTTGTAAGAGGAGAAATCTGGAGACAGGATTTTGACCATCCAATAATGCGGGGAATTGAACTTGTACCTGCATTACCGGAATTGCCTCTTTTGGAACTTGAAACATTTGAAGTCAGTGAAACAGGAAACACAGTTGCATTCATTAAAAGCGCTGATACTCCTCAGTGGTATCCTGCTATAGTTGAAAAAAGACTTGTTTTAGGAAAAAGTGTTTATTTCAATTATAATCCTGGATTGACAAGAGGAATATTTGAAGCAACACTGGCTTATTTGAGGTAAAATTTACCTCAACCTTTTTCTTTTTTTTCCAATTTTTCAACATTTTTAATACTTTTGCAGCAGACTATTATTAATTAGCACAATAATTTGCAAAAAACTACTTTGGAGGTAACAATCATGACTGAAAAAACAAAAACCAATGAAAACGACCCAAAAGCTGAAGCAAAAGAGACTCCTGTTGAAAAACCAGAAGCAAAGAAAACAGATGCTTCAAAGCCTGAAGCAAAACCGGCTTTAAAGCAAAAAGCCCAGCTTGGTGCTGATAACACTGTTTTTGTAGGAAAAAAAGGAACAATGGCTTATGTTTTGGCTGTTGTTACACAATTTAATGGCGGAGCAAAAGAAGTTACAGTAAAAGCACGTGGAAGAGCTATCAGCAGAGCAGTGGATGTTGCTGAAATAGTCAAACACAGATTTGTTTCAGAGGTTAAAATTGGCGATATTTCAACAACAACTGAAGAAGTAACGTCTTCTGACGGCAAAACATTAAAAGTTTCAGCAATAGAAATCAAGCTAAACAAGTAAACGCTTGATTTTATTGTTTCTTTTTTTTATTTTTAAGCGGTTTTTACCAAAAGCGTTTTAAAAGCAAGGGTTTATTATGAATAAGTTAGGTTTTCAAAACCTGGCTTAAAAAGCTGTTTTTTGTTCAAAATACGAAAAGTTTTTAAATATCATGATACTATCATGATACATCATGTCTGACTTTGATTCTAATAAAAATTCCAAAAATGAAATTAAAGACATTATTGAAAAAATTTCACCAGATTTTAAAGAAACTTCAGCGGACTTTGAGGACATTGCAAAATATTCTTCTGATCCAATGGTTTTGTCTGCACTGGTTTTTAAGTTAGCGCAGGAGAAGGAAAAAACAAATAAAATGCTTAACCAGATTCATGACAAGTTTGACAAAATTTTGTTTGAATTAAAAAAATCTGAAACTGACACTTCTATCCCAACCACCACCTTTAGTGTTCTGCCGGAGCAGGACCAAAAGATCCTTGACCTTATCGAAACAAAAGGTATGGCCGAGGCAAGAGACGTTATGCAGATACTTGAATATTCAGGATTGAATGCTGCGTCTCAACGCTTAAACAAACTTTACAAGGAGGGGCATTTGAAAAAAATAAGATCCGGTAAAAAAGTCTTATATCTTGCAAAGAATTAAAACCCTTTGCTCTCACACACAAGAGCGTTAAGTGCTGACCCAACCACCAACCTTTTCACCACTTAATCGCTCGCCTCCTTTTAACCGGATTTTTTTTTGAATGCTCCTCCCTCCTTTGCCCTGTTTTTTTAATCAGTTCAAAGAGCTTATTGCAATTTTTTGTTTTGAATTTTTTCTGATTTGAGTTAAAATTGCAAGCATGTTCCATTCTGTTAAAAGTTTTGACCTTGTTTTTATAACAGTTTTATTTTCATAATCGGTTTTTTCTAAAACATTTATTCCAAAAAAGTTTTCAGTCAAAAAATTTGATTCATTTTTGTTTTCAAGCCAGTGTACTACAAAGCCTTTGTTTTTTTCACTTGGAACAACGATTTCAACATACAAATAGGTTTGAGGTTTTAATTCAAGCTTTAATTTTTCTTCAAGTTCGTTTGTTCTGAATTCTTTTCCGGGAACAATTCTGTAATAAGCCAGCCATTCAAGTTTGTAAGATTCTTTTATTTCACCAAACTCTGAAACAATTGAATCAATTTTTTTCTTTTCAGCATTTTTTGGCAAGCCGTAAATGAATAAACCGTTTCCTTCTCCGTCCAAAGGATTTTTTGTAAACTCTTTTGAAAAATTAAAAACAGGGGTGCCAAAACCAAAGTTAAAAATTGTTCCGAAAAAAGCAGGCAAAAACAGTAAAAAAAGCAAACCAGCAGCCAAATTAAAAGGCTTTTTTACATTTTTTGTTCCTTGTTTCCATAAAAAATATCCAAGCCCTGTAACCATAATCAAAGGAATTGTAAAATTGTCAGAGAGCGAAAAAACATTATACAAAGGACCCAGAGCAAGGGGAATAACTCCGATAAAAAGCATGGGGCTAAAATCTTTCAGTGTTTTGTTGCTTGTTTGTAAAAAATTTTTAGAAAAATAAATAGCCAAAAATAGTGCGGTTACAAGAAAAACAGTTGAACCTGCTCCCCCGTCAATTATTACTCCGGCAAGCCCGAACATTCCGATGTTAAAAACAAAAAAATCAAACAATTCAATTTTTTTAAGCATTGAATTAATATGAATTAATCCAAAAACAATTACAAGCACAACAATAACAAGCAAAATTATCGCCCAAATTTCCGGGTTTTGTTGTATTTCATAAAGCGGTTGGCCTGAATCAAAGGAAGAAAAGTTTTGTCCAAGAATTTGTGTAACAAAGTATATTGTTCCTTTTGTTAAATGGTTATGATACAAGGATGTTGCTTCCCAGTTTGTCATATTTTCATTTATTGTTGCAATGGGGTAATTGGAATTTAATTCATTTGCAAAAAAACCTGTCTGAACAAGCCCTAATGTAAGCCCTATAATTCCGGTTAAAATCATTGCAGTAAAATATCTGAATGCTTTTTTTTCATCAATTTTTTTCCCAGTTTTAACAACCATCAGGGAAATTATTCCTGAAAATGTTAATGCACTCAAAAAAAGCAGTGTTTTTATTTCAGCATTCCCGCCCAAAAATGCCTGAATCACGCCGTGAAAAAAATTCATCGCAGTTGAATTAAGCAAAATGATTACAATTATTGCAATATTCGCCAGAACAAATGCTGTTAATTTTTTTTGATTCATTTAATTAACTCCTTAAATGCACGTAAAATGAACCGTTTGAATAAATTTTATCAAGCTGTTCAAATTCTATTTTTTCAGGCTGCAAATTGCTTCCGACAGGCTGGCTTTCAATAAAAATTGACCTGTTTACCACATATTTTATTCCGTGTTTTTTTAGTATTACATTTTTTCCTGTCTGCAGAAATTCAAAGCTTTCATTAATTTTTTCAGAATCCGCATATTCAACAGCCAAATCGCTTAAAATTTTTCTTTCGGTTAAAAAAACAACTGAATGTCCCAAAGCCGGCTCAACCAAAAAATTTGCTTCGGTTGAAGTGTTTTCTTTTAAAAAAGAAGCCATTTCAATTTCGCTTGCAGGCGTTGAAAACATTGTCATCGCAGTAAAAGTTGTTATTAATCCTAATATTAATGCAAGGCTTAAAGCATGCTCTGCAAATTTTTGTTTGAAAATTTTTTCAGGCAATGTTTTTGCAATAAACAATGCAAACAATAAAGCTGTTGCAATATTTACCCTGTAACTTATAAATGTCTGTACAAGTGCAAGAATTAAAACCGTTGCAAGAATTTTTTTTGATTCATGATTCAGTTTAATTTTTTTTGTCAAAAACATTGGCATTAAAACAATTAATGAAAACAGTGACATTGCAAGAGTGTCAAGTATTACTCCTGGCCACGGCATTCCGAAATTGTAACCCCATACGCTTGCATTTGCCTGTGTTACAAAACCATGCCTTAATATTACCTGGCTGAATGAAATTAAAACCAGAACAGATGCGATCAAAACCTGTTTCAGAACGGGAACAATTTTTTTAAATCCGAGCAATACAACTCCTATGATTCCGAAAAAAGCGAGAAGCAATGGCTGCATGAATCCTGCAAATGCCAAAAGAATTCCAGGAGTAATTTTATTGTTTTCTTTTAAAAAAACAGCCAGTGCCAGCAACATAAAAGAAAAACTGATTGTGTGCCTTATGTTAAACATTAAGTCTCCGAAAATAAAACCGCTCATGAAAAAAAGAGCTGTTATAAGATAAGCAATTTTTGTTTCAATTTTTAATTCTTTTAACAATAAAAGCATTGAAACCAGAATCATTGTTCCTGCTAACAGCGTTATAATGGGAAAAATGTTGCTGCCGGGCAACCCTGTTAAAACCTGTAAAGCTGCGTTTATGAAAAAGTATCCTGAAACATATCCAAAAGGCTTTGTTCCTAATTCTGAAAAAGGGTCAATTACGGGAATTTCATGTGTTTGGGCTATTAATGTTGCCTGTCTTTCATAAAAGGATGTCCAAAGGCTTACATAGTTTTCAGTAAACAAATGAAAAAATAATGCGCTGAACAAAATAAATCCGATTAACAGAATTTCAAAATAGCTTAATTTTCTTATTTTTATTTTATTTTTCTGAAAATTTTTTTTAAAATAAAAAGCCAATCCTAGTGTAAAAAAGACTGTTATTAAAGCCATTAATTCTGCTGAAAAAATATTGGCATTTAACAAAATAAAAGGAATTACTCCCATGAACCCGAAAAATGACGCAATGGAATAAGCGGTTCTTTCAAGCAGATTTTTTTTTGCAAAAACAAACAAAAACAAAACACTTAGAAGTCCTGCAATAATGGCAAGGCTTAAAACAAGCGGAATATGAAAAGTTTCTTTTTTTTGAACAATTGTTTCCTCACTTTGATTCCCAAAAACAATTTTTACATTGTTTTCTCCGGGTTGAAGGGAAAGTTTTTCAGAAAATTCCTGATTTTTTTTTGAAGGAAAAACACTGTGATCTTTTTTTCCGTTTACAAGAATTGTAGCAGGTTCATATTTTTGCAAGTCATTGTTTTCAATTTTGAAAACAATTTCATTTTCGTTTGCTGAAACAATTGAAATTTTTGGATTTTGCTGTTCCAAAAAATCGGTTTTTTGAATGTGGTAAAAAACCCTGTCATTTCCAAGATTAATAAAAACAATGTTGTCTCCCGATTCAAGTTCTTCAGAGGAAAAGCATTCATTTAATGTTTGTTTTTGTGAAACATCTATTTTTTTTTCAATTAATATTTTTTTGTTTACAGTTACATTTAATTTTTCAATTTTTTTCCGGTCAAAATTGTTTGGCTCCAGGTTTAGATTAAAGCAGGCATCATTTTCTGCAATTTTTTTGTCAAAAGATTTTAACTGCATTTCAGTAAACGCAGGTTTTGTTGCAAGGGAATGCCAGTAACCTGTTGTAAAAACAGCTAAAAACAATATTAAAAAAATTCCGGCAAATATTTTGAATTCCTGTGAAAAACGCATTTTTCTCACTTGAATTAAAATACCCTGAAAGCATTTTTAATGGCTTTATTGTTTCAATCAGACCTGTTTAAAACATAAAAATAGTTGTTTTCATGGGATAAAACCAGTTTAAGCTGTTCTTTTTCAATTTTTTCAGTATTGCAATTAAATATCTGGCTTGAAAGGGGGGAAATATGGAGTATTTGAGCATCAAATTTTTTCATTGTTTCTGCAAAAGAACAGTTTTGAAAAGCATTAAATGTTTCCGAAAGCCTTTGGTTTGCTTCAGGCACTGACTCCATAAAAGCTCCTATAACCACTTTTTTTTGTGTAACATACGGAATTGTGTAAGAGCCTATAAAATCGCTCAAAACTTTTTCCCCTTCAATTTCCTTTAAGGCTTCCAATGCTTTAATGTTTTCATCTGAAAAATAACTCGGCTCAAAAACAAATGAATGCCCTATTACCAGAAGCCAGAAAAATCCGAAAGACAATAATCCCAGGCCAAGCCTTGTTGAAATTCTCGGCTTTAATTCTTTTATGCCCAGCACAAGTATCAGCGGAATGAATGCAAACAAATACACACCGGTTCTCATTGCAAAAATGCCCGGCTGAAAAAGTGAATGAATTAATATACCAACAAAAAAAGGCAGGGTAAACAGAAAATATTTTTTTTTGTAAATCAAAAATAATGCCAAAATTAGTGCTGCAAAAAATAAAACTGAAAAAATTTCATGCAGTTGCATAAACTGAATCCACGGATTAATTATTCTTTGGGTTGCCAGCAAAGAATCAAGCCTTGGAAAAATCCAAACAAGCGAAATCAATGATGTTATTACCGGCAATGCAATTTGTTTTATTGTTATTTCTTTTTTCCATAAAAAATAAGCTGAAAAAACCAGAAACAACAACCCAAATGTTAAGAAAGAACGGTAATGAAACAATGCAAAAGCTGAAAAAATTAAGGCAAGTTTTACAAAATCTTTTTTTAACAAAAAATAAAGGCTTACTGAAAAAAACATTAATCCAAGTGTTTCAGGAATAGCATTTAATAATCGCCTGAACAGCCACGGCATCATAACGGTTAAAGCTGAAACAAAATATGCATGTTCTTTTGGCAAAAACATTAAAGCTGTTTTAAATGAAAAAAATGCAATTATTGCAAATGCCAGCATTCCCAAAAGTTTCCAGACACTCAGCAAAGGCAAACCGGTAACAAGTGCAATGCCTGAACTTAAAACATCAAACAATGGTGCGTAAATTTTTTGCAATCCCAGACCAAAAGCATCTGTTTCCAATCCTATAAATCCCGTTTCCATAATTGATTCTGTTGCTCTTGCCCTTTCAAACTGATCACTTATAAAAAAATGTTCCTGTATTGCAAATCCTAAAACTATTATCAAGAATGATAAAATTAGCATTGCCGGAAACGCTTTTTCTTTTTTCATCCTATTCTTTATGATTTGAGTATTTAAAGCCTTTTTCAAACAAAGCTTTTTAATTTCGTTGTTAAATCCTATTTTCAGGGAGAAATCTTAAATGGGGTTAGAACTCTTAATTCTCTTGGTTTTAGTGCTTCTTTCAGCCTTTTTTTCAGGAGTTGAAACCGCCTTAGTTTCTTTAAGCGAGATTAAGGTAAAAAGCCTTGTAATGGAGGGAAAAAAAGGTGCTGCTGCTCTATCAAAACTTAAATCCAATCCAAGAAGAATGATTATTACAATTTTGCTGTTTAACAACCTGGTAAATATTGGGGCTTCAGCTTTTGCAGCTGTTGTTGCAATTGATTTGTTTGGTTCAACAGGTCTGGGTATAGCTACTGCGGTAATGACTTTTTTGATTCTGGTTTTTGGTGAGATTACTCCCAAAACTTATGCAGCAAACAATGCTGTAAGTGTTTCTTTGATTGTTTCAAGGCCTTTGCATTTTTTGTCCACAATTTTTTCACCAATTATTATTATTCTGGAAAAAATTGTAGGATCTCTTTTAAGTGAAAAGTTTGTCGGACAGGCAAAACAAATAACCGAAGCTGAATTTTTAACAATGCTTGAATTAAGTGCAAAGCAAAAAGTTTTGGAAAAAAAAGAAAAAGAATTTATTGAAGGAATTTTGGAATTTAATGACATTAAGGTTCACAAAGTAATGATTCCGAGAGTTGAAATGTTTTCTTTGCCTGCTTCCATGCCTATAAAAAAAGCTGTGAAAGAAATAATTAAAAAAAATTTTTCAAGAATTCCCATTTTTGAAAAAAATGCTGACAACATTGTAGGAATAGTTCATTTAAGAGATGTTTTAACAGCTGTTGCTTTAAATGAAGATAAAAAATCTTTGAAAAACATTTCAATTGACCCTTTGTTTGTTTCAGAAGAGGAAATTATCAGTGAAGTTTTTAAAAAATTTCAAAAACGCAATATTCACCTTGCAATTGCCGTTGACGAATTTGGCGGCACAGCCGGACTGGTTACACTGGAAGATTTAATGGAGGAAATTGTCGGGGACATTATTGATGAAAGCGATGTTTCAAATGACAAAATAAGAAGATTAAATGGCAAATCAATTATTGCCGATGGCTCAATTGACTTGGATGAAGTTAACGATTTTTTTAAAGTAAAATTGCCAATAAAAGAACATTATCATACGCTTAACGCTTATCTGTTGCATCAGCTTAAGGATATTCCTTCAAAAGGCCAAAAGCTTGAAAGGCGCGGCTTAATTTTTGAAATTGAAAAAGCTTCTGATAAAAAAATTTTAAGCGTTAAAATAACCAGAAAAACAAGAAAAAAAGCCTAAAACTCCTTTTTAAACCCAAAAAATTCTTATAATCCTGAATAGTAATTTTAATATGGCTTCAAAAAGAACAGGTGTTAAAAAGCCGGGGACTGTGCCTCTTGAAAGAGAAGATCGGACAATAATTCTTGAGAGAAGGGTAAAAGAACGTGAAAATTTATCAAATTTGGTTGAACAAGCCCGAAATAATGGAAGAAACTTGGCTGAATTTCTAAAATCAAAAGGCTGGAATTCTGAAAAGCTTCTTTTTAACAGAGTAAAACCTGAATTTTTTTACGAATTAAACGTTCCGGTTTCAGATTTAATCAAACTTGGTTATAAAAATCCACAAGAATTAAGACTTGCAGGTTATACTGATTTTTTTGAATTATTACATGCAGGTTTTCGAGAATTATCTTCAGGAGAAAAACAAGCATGGCTTTCTTCTCTATGGAATCTTGTTTTAAATGCCAGACATATGGAATTAATTTTAACTCCAAGACAAAAAACTTATCGTGAAAGATTAAAACAAAAATTACAAAAAACAGTTGCAAGAAACAAAGACATTGTTTTGAAATTTTTTATAACAGAAACAACATCAGATAAAATGGGAACAATTTTTTCCACAACCCAGTTTAGAGAATTAAAACCAGGTGAAACTTTAACAAGACCAATTGAACTTGAAGACATTGTTGCCAACGCTTTGGAATCAAAAAACCCAAAAAGTTTTTTGGAAAATTTTGGAATTTCAAAAAAAGATTTGATTAATGCAGGGAATTTTGGAGAATATTCTTTGCCAAGATTAGGATTTTAAGTGAAAAATTATGGGAAAACCCAGACCACATTATCTTGCAATTGCTGAGCATTTAAAAAAAGGAACAAGAAGAAGGGACATTTACAGACAGGTTTCTGAAGAATATGGAATTAGTTATAATGGAATCTGGCAAATTTGCCAAAGATATTTTCCAAGAGAAAAAATTAATAGCCCTGAAGATGTTGAAAGGCTTTTACAGGAATATCTGGATTCCGTTAAAAGGTCTGAAACAGAAAGAAATGAGCGGTTTGTGCAAATGGTTGAAAGTCTTACTCCTGAACAAAGAAGTGAAATGTCTAAAAAAGGCTGGAATAAACTCAGTGAATCTGAAAAAAGACAAAGGCTTGAGGCAAGCATTCAATCTGAGGCAAGCATTCGGTCAATAAGTCCTGAGCAAAGAAGTGAAGCTGCTAAAAGATATTGGGCGGGGTTAACTGAGGCGGAAAAACGTAGAAGACTTGAAGAAACAATTCAGTCAGTAACTCCCGAGCAAAGGAGTGAAACAGCTAAAAGATACTGGGCTGGGTTAAGTGAAGAGGAAAAAAGAGAACTTGTTCAGAAAAGCATGCTTTCAGTGTCTCCAAAGCAAAGAATGTATAGAAGAGGATTAACGGAAAAACTTGGAAGGCCTTTGAGAACGGTTTTGGAAGAATCTTTGAAATCAAATGATTCCGGTTTGTTTCTTTTAAATTTGGGCATTAGACCGGCTGATTTGTGGAAAGCGGGTTTTGACACTGAAACCGTTACAAGATTTTTTCCAATTGAGTTTTTGATAGGAATAAGGAATTAGAGTGCACGGGGGAGGATTCGAACCTCCGAAGGCACTAAGCCACGGGGTCCTAAACCCCGCCCCTTTGACCACTCGGGTACCCATGCATTATACTAATTGTGTTAAAATTGCTTTAAAAAAGCTTTTTTTAACCATTACGCCTTTTTCTTTTTTTTAAATGGAAAAAATGCCAAAACATGAGGAAATGCATTCAAATACCGGAGCCATATTTAGCGATATTATTTTAGGCGGACAGGACGGATTAGTAAATGTTTTGGGAATAGTTTTGGGTTTGGCAGCAGCAACAAATGATGCGCGAATTGTAATAATTGCAGGATTAGCCGCTTTGTTTGCTGAAAGCATTGCAATGGCGGCTGTAGCTTTTACTTCAAATCAGGCTGAAGCAGAATTTTATGAAGCTGAAAAAAAACGGGAATTATGGGAAATAAAAAACTGGCCTGAAAAAGAAAAACAGGAAGTAAAAGAAATTTTTGCAAATTATGGATTAAAAGGAAAAGCTTTGACTGATGTTGTAAAAATTATTACATCAAACAAAAAAGCCTGGTTAAACATTATGATGTCAGAAGAATTAGGCTTAACCAAAATTGAAAAATCAAAACCGTTAAAATCAGCAATAGTTGTCGGCTTGTCGGCAGTTGCAGGTTCTTTAGTCCCTTTAATTCCTTTTTACTTGTTTCCGGTTTCACAAGCTTTAATTGTTGCATTAATTTTTTCAGCAATTGTTTTGTTTACAACTGGAGCAATAAAAGCAAAACTTACCGGGCGATTCTGGTTCAGATCAGGTTTTGAATTGTTTGCAATCGGAATGCTGGCAGCTTTAGCCGGTTATTTGGTTGGAACTTTTTTAGGAGCTTAATTTTTTTTAAACCATTTTACAAATTTTCTTGTTGCAATTGCCCTGTGTGAAAACAAATTTTTATCTTCTCTTGAAAAATATGATAAAGTTTGTTTTCTTCCTTTTGGAACACTTTTTGGAACATCTTTTGGAATAAATAATTTTTCATAAGCCAAAACATTTTTTTGAGGATTTCTGATTTTTTTTTCAAATCTGCCATGCAGTTTTCCGGTAAAAGTTTTGAATTTGTTTTTGCCCCAGATGTATGTTAAAGCAACTCCAAAATAACCGGTTCTTTTTTTTCCTTCCAATAATTTTAACAATCCTTTTAAGCCGATTCCCAAATAAACTCTTTTGGCCATTAAACCCGGGAATTCATTATAAGCGTCAAAGAATACGCCTGTATCTTCCACAATTAAAGGCTTTTTTAGCTGCGAATAAGCTTGTTTTGCTTTTTCCTCTGCAACTTTTTGAATTGAACCCAAATCTGGTTCTTTTATATCCAAAGCTTTTCTTTTAAGCTTAATATCAAATTCTTTTAAAACTTTGGAAATTTCCTCATGCTTGTGTTTGTTTGTTGAAACAAAAATTAATTCCCTCATTCATTGAAAAAAGCAGTAAAACATTTTAAATCTTTTTAATCCAATTTTTTGGTATGACTGAAATGCTTTATTTGCAGGATTCTTATTTGAAGGAATTTTCAGCAAAAGTTGAAAAAGTTTCAGAAAACAAATTTGTTGTACTGGATAAAACTGCTTTTTTTGCACAAGGCGGAGGGCAGCCATGTGATACAGGTTTTCTGGAAAAAAATGGAAAAAAATTAAAAGTTGTTTTTGTTAAAAAATTTGGAAACGAAATTTCACATCAAGTTGAAAACAATTCATTAAAAGTTGGAGATGAAGTTAAAGGAATAATTAACTGGCAAAACAGATACAAGTTAATGAGAATGCACACAGCAACTCATATTTTAAGTGCAATAATTTTTGAAGAAATTGGTTCTTTGATTACAGGAAACCAGTTAGGCATTGATAAAACAAGAATTGATTTTAATGTTGAAAATTTTGACCGTGATTTGTTAAAATCTTTTGAAGAAAAAACAAATAACGCAATTAAAACAAATTCTGGTGTAAGCATTTCTTTTATGCCGACAGAAGAAGCTTTAAAAAATGAAAAATTGTTCCGGTTAAAAGATGTTTTGCCAAAAAATTTGAAAGAATTAAGAATTGTTAAAATTGGTGATATTGATGTGCAGGCTGATGGTGGAACACATGTTAAAAATACTCAGGAGATAGGGCAGATTAAAATTATTAAAATGGAAAACAAGGGAAAAAATAACAGAAGAATTTATTTTGAATTGGATGACTAAAAATGGTTAAAAAAATTTTTTTGTGTGAGGAATGTAATTATTTGTTTGAATCTGAAAAAAATGCAATAGAATGTGATGGGTTCTGCAAAACTCACAAGCAATGCAGTTTGGAATTGGCTCAAAAAGCAATTGGAATAATGCAAAAATGAACTTTTAAACTGGAAAAACGCTTAAAAAAGGCTCTGTTCTAAATGATTAAAATGACAGATTTTGATGCAATTGTTGTTGGCGGTGGTCCGGCCGGATCAGGCGCTGTAATGTATTTGAAAAGAAAAAACCTGAAAGTTTTGCTGTTGGATAAAACTTCTTTTCCAAGAGATAAAACATGCGGGGACGGAATTTCAGGCAAAAGCATGGCTTTGGTTAGAGAATTAGGCTTAATGCCTGACATTGAAAAAAGAGAGCATAAAAAAATAACAGGAGTTTTATTGTCAAGTCCGAACGGAACTTTGCTTGAAGTTCCAATTCCTAAATCAAAACAATCAACAAATTATGGCTATGTTTGCCGCAGGGAAGAATTTGATGATGCTTTATTCCAGAATGCAAAAAAGCTTGCCGATAAAACAATTGAAAATTTTACAGTAACAGACTTGTTAAAAGATGGAGAACAAGTAATAGGAGTTAAAGGAATTAAGGATGGAAAGGAACAGGAGTTTACTGCAAAAGTTGTTCTTGCAGCCGACGGAGCAAATTCTCTTATTTCAAAAAAAATTGGTTTAGGGGATGTGGAACCAAAACATCACATTGTTGCTTTGCGTGCATATTTTGAGGGCGTTAAAGGAATGGAAGAATTAATTGAATTGCATTTTATGGATGAATTAATTCCCGGTTATTTCTGGATTTTTCCGATTGATTTGGAAAAAGGTTATGCTAACATTGGCTTGGGAATGGTAATGCATGACATGAGAAAAAACAAATTAAATTTGGAACAGGCTTTGGATGATGTTATTAAAAATTCAAAATTGTTAAAAGACAGGTTTGTTGGTTCAAAAAGAGTCAGCCAGATTAAAGGATGGAATCTGCCATTAGGTTCTCATAGAAAAAAACTTTACTCCAACGGAGTTGTTTTGTTAGGAGATGCAGCTTCATTAATTGACCCTTTTACTGGTGAGGGCATTGGCAATGCTTTGTTGTCAGCAAAATATGCTGCACAGGTTATTGAAGAAGCAAACCAAAAAAACGATTTTTCTGAAAAAATGTTAAAAAA
This sequence comes from archaeon, assembly GCA_028279805.1. GTDB lineage: Archaea > Iainarchaeota > Iainarchaeia > Iainarchaeales > JANQMZ01 > JANQMZ01. The sequence goes on from JANQMZ010000007.1 coordinate 852,487, forward strand.
ATATGATGACTTGCTTTGGGATGAAATTGAATCAGAATTAAAAGCAAGTTATTTTATGCAAAAAATGTTAAAGAAAAAATTCTTGGTTAACAGAATAATGGAAAAAGCATCAAAAGACCCGGAGTTAAGGGATGCTTTGTCCGGAACACTGGTTAAAGATGCTCCGTTAAAACAAATAGCTTCATCAAAATTATTTATGAAATTAATTTTTGGTTAAAAAGGAGGTGAATTAATGCAAAACAAAACAATGCTTTTAGCCGGATTGTTTGTTGCAATGGTTTTCTTAAGCGGCTGCACTCAATTAACAACTAACTCCGGAGACGCCATGGAAAAAGAAGATGGTGCGATGGAAAAAGGAGACGATGCAATGGAAGGCGGTGCAATGAATGGCCATTCAGATGACGGCGACGCAATGGAAAAAACTGATGAATCCGGTGATGCTATGGAAGAAACAGGTTCTGATGAATCAAGCGAAGAAACAGAATCTAATGGTTCAATGGAAGAAACTGAAACAGAATCACAATTGGTTGAATTTACTGTTATCGGAGACGATTTGAAATTTTTTCCTGAAACTTTTGAAGTCAACAAAGGTGACACTGTAAGAGTTACTTTTACAAGTGCGGATGTTTTCCACACATTCAGTATTGACGAATTAGACGTTGATATTAAAGCTCAAGCCGGTGAAACAGTAACAGAGGAGTTTGTTGCTTCTGAAAGTGGAGAATTTGAATTATACTGCAGGCCTCACAGAGGCGTGGGAATGATCGGAACATTCACAGTAAATTAAAGGAT
>JANQMZ010000008.1 GCA_028279805.1 archaeon
GTTCAATGTTTTCTTGTTTTATGTTAAGTTATAACTTTTCACACATTTATTTTTTTAAAGATAAGCCAAATTTTTTAATGAAAAAATTGTGTCCCCCGATCAGCTTAACCAGAAAACCCAAATGTAAATTTTTTTTATTTTTAGAAGGTTAAAATTTTCTTTTGATAATACATGCACACAAAACTCTTTTTAGAGTTAGTATTTCCTTATTGTCAAAAAGTGAGCATGTGATTATAGAAAACAACAAAAATAATTGAAGAGTGGAATGCTAAAAGTGCCTCAGTCACACTTTTCAAAAAAATTGAGTTAGGCATACTGTAGGTTTGTTGGGGTGATGATCTTTAGTTTTACATCAAGAATGGAGCTTAAAAGTACCCCAGTCCATATATTGAAGAGTGCAGTTTGTGAAAAAACAGTACTTCGGTTAGCAAAAAGTGCCTCAGTCCATTTTCCACTCAAGAAAAATCTAGATGAAATGGTTTTGTGCTTAGATCATGCAAATTATTTTACAACTAAGAAAAAAAGAAGTGCTGAAGTAATGCAAATTATTTTAGGACTGAGGCACTTTTAGAGGAAAAATGTTACATTTGTTGTAAAAAGTGCCTCAGTCCAAAACAAGGAATTTTTAAAAAAGCAACATTATCATAATTTATGAACAAGCTAAGAACACTAAAATATTTAGTTTTGAACCTTCTTCCAATTGTGCAAGTTTAATGTTTTTTTATTTACACAAAATATCTAGAGGATCTTTTGAAATTTCAAATGCTTTTTTCTCATTTTGTATCACGCGTGACTGAGGCACTTTTAGCATTCCACTCTTCAATTTCTAGGTCATATTTGCAAAAAAATGACTGCAAAGAGCATTTTGTGAATACTGAATACAATTTGTTATGCTTCTTTTTGAATATGACCTGAAAATTGCTGATACAGGTCTTGTTGTACCCCTCAAAATGACCATAATCATGAAAACTTACATTGGATTTAAGTCTTCAGCATTTCAAAACGAAAAAAGCTTTTTACACCAAACCTTCAGCAAACAAAACCTACCCTTATTGTTGACTTTCAGTGAAAAAATCAACTCAATTGAATGCACTAGGAAAAAGTTATTCAAAAACAAAGTATTGTATACCAAAAAAAGCCCTGTACAAAAATGGTAGTTCTCTCCACTCCACCGTACTGACAGTAATGTCACGTTTGATTGCATAAC
>JANQMZ010000009.1 GCA_028279805.1 archaeon
ATTATATGAAAACAATTGAAGCCTATGAAAATGACATTTTATTACAAATTCCTTATTTACAAAACATAATTCTACAAAAGCAACTTTCTATAAAAAAACAACAAAAAACAATTTTTTGTGGAAGTGGCGACTCTCTTGCCGCTGCATTATTGGCAGAATCTTTTTCAAATAATACTGTAAGTACAATTGATCCACTGGATATAATGAAAAATCCTAAAATAGCAAAAAATAAGGATGCTTACATCATTTCAATTTCTGGAAACACAACTTCAAATGTTAAAGCAGCAAAATTTTTTAAAAAAACAACTGCAATTACTTCAAACCCTACTAGCAAACTTGCAAAAAATTGCTCAAAAAGTATAATCCTAGATTATCCCAGCTCTGGAGTTTTTACATCAGGTAGTATAGGATTTTTATCAAGTGCATTAACCAGCATCTCTTTAGTATCAAATATTCGTCTTAGAGGAATTATCGATTTATTCAAACAAGCCATGCTTGAAAGTAAAAAAGTAAAACTCGGGGGAAAAATTTTTGTTTTAGGAAATTTGCATACTTTTCCTGTTGCAATGTATTGTGCTGCAAAATTCTATGAGCTTTTAGGCAGCGATGTACATTATTCAAGAATTGAACAATTTTTACACATGGAACTTTTTTCAGCAAATCGTGGAGACACGATAATTATTTTTGAAGAAAAAAATCCACATAATTCTAAAATGATTAAAAATTTAAAAAAACTAGGTTTGAAGGTTTTTCAGCCAATTCCAGGCACAAAAGATAAAATTTCTCAAGTTATTTTTTTCATATTTTTTTCCCAATTGGCACCATTGTATTATGCCAAAAAAAATAAGCAAAAAGAATGTTATTTTGTAACGGCTAAAAAACTAAGAAAAGCAAGCTCAAATATGATTTATTGATCTTTGTCTCTTCTATCTTCATAAGGTTTAATAGCTGCTCAGAAAGGATTTGCGATTATGAAGTTCAAGTCAACAGAACAAGTTCTGAAGATCATTAAAAATAAGG
>JANQMZ010000010.1 GCA_028279805.1 archaeon
AAAATGTGTGGGATCACAGCACAGGAACAATTCCGCCACATTTTTTATTTATATCATAGAAAAAAATTTCGCAATCATTGCCAGCAATTGCAGTTTAACGGCTAAGGCTGAAAATGCGTGGGATCACAGCATTTTTTTATTTATGTCATAGAAAAAAATTCGCAATCACAGCCAGTGATTGCAGTTTAATGGTTAAGGCTGAAAGTGCATGTGATCACAGCACAGGAAAATTCCACCACATTTTTTATTTATGTCATAGAAAAAAATTTTGCAATCACAGCCACCGATTGCAGTTTAAGACACAGATTCTGAGAGAATCAAGGATCCCACCATAGACAATGGACAAGTTGAAAAAATTATTTTCTCTCAAAACTTGGCATATAGGATAGTTTTTGATGCTGATTCCAATGCTGCTATTCAATTTTTTCATGGATGCTTTATATGGGAGCTATGGGCCTCTCAATGGTTGAATTTTTGCCACAAATGTTAAATTTCAGGTCATAAATGTGAGCAGCTGTGGTAAGTTCAGTTAAAAAGCTATAGACCTACAACTTGGCACACTTTTTAACTTGGATATGCACTACAATTCAGTGCAGTCAATTTCAACAAATCTCAAAATCTGGAATTTTTTGAATGCAGTTAGTTTTGAAACCATGACTGCTTGACCTAGGGCCAAAATTACTTAACTGGCCACAACATCTAAAAAACTCGAGATATACTCACCATTTTTGCTGTGCTACTAGCCCATGCATAGGCCTAATCACTGTGCAAAATTGAGAAAAAAATTCGATCTGGAAGGGGTCCATCCATGCAATTTTATGTGAAAATATCTCAAAAGTTGTGGTTTTTCCCAAATAACTTTTGCCAGGATGAGAATTTTAAAATGGGACAAAAACCATTGAAATCAGCATCTCAAGGCGCATCGATTGATATATTGGATGATAAAATTTGAGCAAATTTTGAAAAATCGATTTTTTAGATTGCAGTTTAATGGTTAAGGCTGAAAATTATTAAGGCTTTTATTTATATCATAAAAAAGTACATTTCAAAATTCTTGTGACTATAAGTATGTAAGAGCAGCTGCATTAAATTCACCCTCTTATTCAAAGAACTGAGCGCTAATCAAAAATGACTCACTATTGTCTAAGCTAGCACAATTTCCTGAATTCACCCATGTGTTCTCCATTTTCTCTTGGGTAGTTCTCCTCTCCCTTTTCCCTGTGGGCAGTTCAATAGATACCTAAATGACCTCGGCTTGCATCATTGTTTCGCAACATTTTTTATAATAAAATTTTGCAGAATGTCATCTTTTGTATTTTACTTCATTTAAGCAAC
>JANQMZ010000002.1 GCA_028279805.1 archaeon
TGGGACAATCCAACAAAATAAAAAAAAATTTTGAAATCCTGTTCGCATGGCACTTTCGCATATCGAATTTGCATATTTCTCATTTTTAACGCTTTTCACATTTTCCAAATTTGTGCTTTCCAGACACATTATTTTGAAATAAAACATGAAAAAAATGAAATCACCAGCTCAAGACGAATCGATTGATGTATTGGATCATTAATTTTGAGCATTTTTTCGAGAAATCCATTTTAGTGCAGATTTAGGTGGCGTATCTACATCTGCACTAAAATGGATTTCAATGTATCTGCACTAAAAATGGATTTCTCGAAAAAATGCTCAAAATTAATGATCCAATACATCAATCGATTCGTCTTGAGCTGCTGATTTCATTTTTTCATGTTTTATTTCAAAATAATGTGTCTGGAAACCACAAATTTGGAAAATTTGAAAAGCGTTAAAAATGAGAAATATGCAAATTCGATATGCGAAAGTGCCATGCGAACAGGATTTCAAAATTTTTTTTTATTTTGTTGGATTGTCCCAAGGGTGAGTGCTTTTCACTTAAAAGGATTCATGCCTAACTTGTTTCTGTGGTGAGCTGGACCAAATTTTCTCCGAAAAACCTGGCCTTTTGGAGGGTCCAAAAAATCGATAAATCGCATTTTATGTGAAAGCCGTGAGACATTGGTCAATTTTCTGCCCGGAAATGGATTACTCGTCGCATTTTGCATCTAGAACATGGGTCAGAAGTTGAAAATTTCGAAAAATAAAAAAATTTTTCATTTAGAGACCATTTTTTGGCCAAAAACTGGAGGGTCATGTTTGGGGCCAGATTTGGGGGGCAAAATGAAGTTTTAAAAAAAAACTAACTTCATACCCGCATTCTTCATGGTGTAAAATACCCCTCTATGTACTTTTTTTTAATTCTAAATTTCGACCTTTCACACTCTCTATAGTGCCAAGGTCGAATATTAAAAAAATTGACTCTTAAAAAACACATTCAAGCGGCCTAAGTTTTATTTATATTGATTTTTCGTGTTAAATAAAAGCCCCTTCTTTTTGTGGGGCTTATATTTGAAGGTGCAAATAGTGCAACTTCCTTTTCCGTCGTTTTTGTGTCTTGTTGGAGAAAATAGATAAATTTTTCTAACTTGGAGTAGAAAATATCTAATTTACTGTAAATGTTGGAGTATAAGACCCGGGGGCTATACGATTTTATGTTTCCATTTAGGAAGTGCTTATACTTCGGGGGTTATACTTGAAAGTTTGAAATATGCCTTATTTTGATTTCTGTGACCATTTTGATGCATTTTTTGTACTTTTGGCATGTTTTTGAAAAGGAAGTTAAAAATTAGTGTGCACTTAGGGGCTTATACTTACAGCACAGTGACACAACAGGCAAAAAACGCTATACCCCAAAGCTGAAAGCTTTCACATTATAGTACCCTGTTCAATTTAAAAGTTGGATAGGCGTAATGAGACGCACAGGTACAGAAATGTATTTGCCAGTGTCAGTGTTGTGTGTACATTACAAAAATGGAATGTTACACTATGAGATCTGCCTACCATTGCAGTTTTGTAATCTGCGCACTGACACTGACGCTGGTCAATACAGTATTGTACATGCGCATCTTGTCTCGTCTATCCCATTCTTAAATTGAATAGGCCATAGTTGGCAAGGTTGCAACTTTCTGTGAGTTTTGTCTGGAAATTTTTCATGATTTATGTGACCACTGAGTAGCTTTTAACCAAAACTCAAAATAAAATGCAAAAATTTTATAACAGAAATACAAGGAAGTGGTATCTTACCACGCAGAGCTGCAAGCGCCATGGGCATTTGTGCGTGAATGTGGTATATACACATGTGTAAACTTAGCAGTTTGCAACGCACAATTTTTTCTGATGGGCGCTTGTGTAGTTTTATCTTCTTTGAGCTAACGACAGTTCTGTGGCGTATGGCACCAGAGAGAAAGCTACACAAGCACCCATTGCTGTGCGTGCTGGATGTGGAATAACTTCGAAATAATAGTTTGATATTTTTGTAGGCAACAGGGGCAAATGCATCAGTGCGTACCAACCAGCAATGGTTCACTCCTACAGAATTTGAGGCATTTGCTGGGAGAGCGCAGTGCAAAGACTGGAAGAGAAGTATCAAATTTCATGGTCGACCCTTGCTCCAACTGATCGAATTGGATATCCTGAAAGTGCACGCAGTTTCCTGCACATGCTCAGCCTGCTGGAATGGAAAATTTACATAGTTAGTTATAATAGTATAAATACATTGAGCTATAAGGTAACATTGGGGAATTCCGCGAATGGGGGAATTCTGCGAACTAAACTTGAAATGAATTTTTAAAGCAAATTTTTGTTGTTGGGCTAAAATTTTTGCTGTTTTTGGAAAAAGTAAACGTTTTTACACATTTTTACTAAAAAGCTTCCAACTAAATAGAGTTTCTTAACACAGCAATTGCCGTTTATAGATAGCATGCACAAAAAATACGATTTTCGAGCATCTCCGAACTGGACAGAAAGGGCTTTTGAAAACTGTTTTCTATTTTTGGAAACTGCTTTGCTCAGAGAATATTCCCACAAAAAATTTTACTTGGTAGCTGTTGTCACTTGTGAGATCTGAAATCTGTGCAAATGGGAAATTCTGTAACTTTTTTCTTGGCATCGTGTTTAGTTAATTTGAAAGAACGGAACTTGAAACTTGGCTGTTTTATAGCCCTAACCTATCTGTACATTGTGTGTAAAAATGAATCTTCTGCATTGCGTCGTTTTTGGACAACGTCTCAATTCGTAAAACCTGTAAAATCTAATAAATGCCCATACTTAACACTGAAAAAAACAATTAACGAGAAGCAAGAGTTTATAGTTGTGAAATTCACATTTTTTAGTATTAAACCAGGCCGAACTTATGATTTTTGAAGAAAAAATGGGGAGTTATTTAACAAAATTGCCACTACCAAGCATACCTAGTCCGAAAATTTAACTTTTTTACGTTAAAACTGAACATTTTGATAAAATCGTCTTAACTTTGTCAGTTTCTAAAATTATGCTTTAATTTTTTTTTTAAATTAA
>JANQMZ010000004.1 GCA_028279805.1 archaeon
ATGTTACGCACAAAAAATTCATCAAGCGCGCCAGTTGCGCCAGGGCGCCAAGTAAAAAAGCGGGTACCGTAGTAATTTGATAATGTGAATTCATGTGAATGCCAAAATAGAAATTTAATTTTTTTGTAAAAATAAATGTGATTTGTTTCTGAAATTTCGATTTCAATTTCAGAATTGAAAGTTTTGCGAATTGTTTGCAAAGTGTGGTATAAAATTATTTGGAACAAAAATTGCTGAAACAAGGCCATAATATTTAGGTATGTTTTATACCTACGAAATTACAGTTGCTTCAATTTTTGAATGAATGGATTTCCTAATTTTTTACACAGACAAAAACTAATGTTTTTAGCATAATGAGTAAAACGGATTCTGATTACTACTCAACTCCCAGTCCGAGTCCGAAAAGGAAGCACAAAGAAAAAGTTCTGGCTACGCCTACGCCGCCAAGCTCGTCGAAAAAACGAAAGAGAAATAATGGCGCTGCACCAAAGTCTAGCTCGGCGAAGAAAGATAAACGAAAAGACAAACGTAAGCGGCTGAACAGAAAAAATCCCCGTTCGGATCTCGAAAACATGGAAATCATCAATAAGGTGCCGTACCCGAAACCGCAAGTGGAAAAATTAGTGCTGTGCGTGGAGGAGAAACCTGAGCTGTGGGAAAAAGAGTGCAACGAATTCTACGACATTTTCCTCAAAGCTGAATCGTGGGACAAAATTGCAAAGGCGACTCTGCTGAATAATGGTAAGTAAAAGTTAACAAACAATTAAGGTAACATGGGGGAATTCCACGAATGGGGGAATTCCGCGAACTAAACTTGAAATGAATTTTTAAAGTAAATTTTTGTTGTTGGTAGGCTGCCTAACCGAGTAAAAAATCATAAAGAAAAGAAAACATGCAAATATAAAAAATAAATAGTAATGTGTCCCTTGTATATTTTTTAGAAAAAAAAAAGGTATGAAACATGTTCTCGTAATAAAAAAATAAGTTTGTTGTTGAATTAAAACAGAACGCAAAAAA